>JAFGJV010000058.1 GCA_016928955.1 Spirochaetales bacterium | reverse complement strand
GTCATGAAGATGCTCGAGAAGAAGGTCGAGCGCTTCATCATCAACCTGGAAAACGTCGACTATATCGACTCGAGCGGAATAGGCGCCCTCATCTACATTTGCTCGACCATCAAGAAGATGAACCTCAAGCTCATCATCACGAACATCCACGGTTCGGTCAAAAAGGTCATCGAGCTGACCAAGCTCATGGGCTACTTCCCGATCACCAACAGCATCGAGGAAGCCATCCAGCAGATGGAAGACTAGGAGAACCTATGTCAGACAAAACCTATCTGAGCGAGATCCACGAAATCCGCGTTGACGAGAACAGCCCCCTGTTCGACAAGACCGGCATGCTGTTCAAGGAGTTCCCGTCGGACTACCGGCAGATACGCTATTTCACCCTGCTGATCGTCCAGTCGGCCCCGCTGGAAATCAAGGAGATCAACCTCCTGGAGCAGCAGATATCCGAGGTGATCAAGAACGCCGTCAAGCACGGCAACCACAGCGACACGGCCAAGAAGGTGCGCGTGTGGTACTCATTCGACTCCACCCACGCCCACCTGATCGTCCAGGACGAGGGCGACGGTTTCAAGGACCTGGAGAAATGGAACGCGTTCAACCGCAAGCGCCTGGAAATCCTGTCCGAGCAGGATTTTGAGAAGCTGTCAGACTTTGTGTCCTTCCGCACGCAAAAGAGCGACGACAACGACGGCGGCAACGCCCTGTTCGCCGCGCTGGAATACTGGAACGGCGGCTTTGTGTTCAACAACAAGCGCAACGCCGTGGCCATGCTGAAGAAATTCCCGCAGAAGAAGCACGCCATAGGCTGACGCCGGCACTCGAAAAAAAAACCGCGCCACACAAGGGCGCGGTTTTTTTTGCGGCCATGGCCTTCAGGGCCTGAGCACCCGGACGCCTTCCACAGAATCGGCGTCGCCGTCCGTGAAGGCCCGGCCGTACAGGTACTCGAAGAGGAATCGGAAGTCCTCAGGCGCCATTCCGGTGAACTCGATGCCAAAGAGGCCTTCCCTGGTGGCGGCGTAATGCCTGCGGATGACGCCGACCGCGTCCACGTTCCGGCGCTTGGCGCTGACGCGCACATTGACCTCGGAGCCGTCTTTCAGGGCCTGTATGAGCCGCGCGTCGCGGCACGCGAACAACAGCCCCCCGGCTGACACGTCCAGCACCTCCGTGGCGTAGCTGTCGTCCAGGCGGGGAGAGCCCTTGAAGTAGCCATGGAGCTTGAGCGACCAGGCCAGGGCCCGCGCGAAGGCGCCGAAGGTTTCCACGGCCTTGAGGTCCAGGGGCGGATGGCCCTGGCGCTTGTTGGTAACCGACACGTGTCCGAGCACGTATTCCTGGAAGAGCACGGGCACCAGCAGCTCGGACAGCACCCCGTCGTTGCGCTTGGCCCTCTCGAGCCGTACCACCTCGTCCTCGGCGAATTCGCGGTCCAGGCCCTCTTCGTCCATGAACCAGGACAGAAAGTCGTCCCGCGTGAGTATGGTGCGCTCTGCAAAGGGATCGCTCAGGGGCAGGCCGGACAGTATGGACGGCAGGTAAAAAGCGCGGCCGGTATCCGCGGCCAGGCGTTCCACGGGCCCCTGGGGAATGCGGTTTTTGTACATGACGATGCCGTGTTCGGACGCGGCCCCTCCTGCCTTGCGGTCGAACTCTGCCACCAGTTCCCTGATGTCGGCGGGATTGAAATCCTCGGATGGCTGGAAGCTGTCGCTGGGGCCGTACGCCCCGCCCGAGGGGAAATCCAGGTCATAACGCTCGCCCAGAAACGAGAACGACGCGGAGAGGTCACCCGGAGGCGCCATCCGGGCAAAGCGCCTGAGGAGGTTTTTGTACAGCTTGTCCGGCAGGGCGACTTTGAGCGTGCGCGCCCCTGGCTCCAGGACCGTGGTCTTGAAGGCAAGGGTCTGGCCACGCAGGGCGCAGCGGAACTCCAGGATGGCGCCCTTGCGGAGCGCCGACAGGGGGGCGCCATGCTCGAGCGTTATCGAGCCCGGTCCCACATCCATGATATGGGTATTCCACTCTCCCCCGCCAGCCGACATGGACAGGACGGCGCGCTCGCGCTTGGCCGCCTGGAGGAGGAATTCGCGTTCTATGTTCTTGACCAGGGTTGCCATGATTAGGAAATGAAGTATGGCGCTCTTTGCCGCCTATTTCCAGGGGCGGGGCGCGGGCGTGGCGTAGGGGTCCCAGGACTCCGTGCTCGGGCGCTCGCGGCCAAAGGCGGCCGTGTCCAGCTCGAAATGCTCTATCAGCCAGGCGCTGTTTTCCTGGGGATAGGCCAGGGCGCCGGCAAGTACGCGGTAGCCCGTGCCGAGTATGGCCAGCTCGTACCACTGGCCCCCGCCGGGGGCGGCCTGGGGGGCGGCCACGCGCACATCCGCGGGCTCAGCGGCCGAACCGAGGGCGTCGGCATACAGGCCAAAGGCCACCGCATACGCGTCCCCGGTAAAGGCCGACGCCGGCAGCACGCGTTTGGCAAGGCCTGCGGCCAGGGCGGATACGGGCGCGTACCCCGGTTCCGTGCCCGACGCCAGGAGCCCGAGCTGGAAATCGCGGGCGGGTGTCAGGTCCAGGGGGCGGCGCGTCAGGAAGCGCTCGTGGCCGCCAAGGGCGCTGGTTACGGGCGGCCCCGGCTGTTTGGGCTTTGGGTCAGCCTGGGCCGAGTTCTGTCCGAGCGGCGGCCGCGGCAGGCCGGGTTCCAGGGGCACGGCGCCTCTGGGTGCGCCGCTTTCATCGGCTGTCTCAACGGCCGGGGGCTCGGGGAGGGGCGCCGGCGGTTCGGGCGTCGTGTCCGAGCCTGCGTTCCCGGGTTCGATTCGCACCGTCTCGGGCAGGGAGCCGTTCCCGGGGGCCTGGGTATCCCCGGTCCTGGGGCAGGCTGCCAGCAAGAGGCACAACAAGGCTGTGGCGGCGAGCGCTCCGCTCGGTGACGGCTGTTTCATGCGCGTGCTATAGTATCGTGCTTGGTACGGTCAGGCAAGGCGGAAGGGGGACTCATGTTCGACGATTCCAGGCTGTTTGGCACCGCTTTTACGGAGCCCGTGCGCGATCCCATCTGGCGCAACATACTGCTACCGCCGTCCTTCCTGCCGGTCATAGAAGCGCCCGAATTCGTGCAGTTGTCGCGCATACTCCAGCTCGGGCCGGCCCATCTGGTGTATCCCGGCGCCACCCACACGCGCCGCGCCCACTCCATAGGCGTGTACGAGATGGCCAGGCGCCAGCTGTCTGCCCTGGCCTCGACAGGCTGCCTGGACGGCATGGATCAGGCATCTGCACGGGCTTTCCTGCTGGCCGCGCTCTGCCACGACCTTGGGCATTTCCCCTACGCCCATTCCCTTAAGGAACTGCCCCTGGCCGAGCACGAGGCGCTGACCGCCAGGATCGTGACAGGCTCCCTGTCGCCGTTCATCCGCGGGGCCGGTGCCGATCCGGAGCTGGTGGCGGCTATCGTCGACCAGGACCTGCCCGCTCCCAGCGCGGACGCGCCCTGGCTCGGCCTCTTTAGGCGCCTGTTGTCCGGTGTCCTGGACCCGGACAAGCTGGATTACCTCAACCGCGACGCCTGGGCTTGCGGCGTGCCCTACGGCCTGCAGGACGTTGATTTTGTGCTGCAGCATATCGGGATGGGCGACGACGGACGGCCCGGCGTGGACGGGCGCGGCGTCATGGCGGTCGAGGCCGTGCTGTTCAGCAAATACCAGATGTACAAGGCCGTGTACTGGCACCGGGGCGTCCGCGCAGCCACGGCCATGATCAAGAAGGCCGTGGTAAGCGCCCTGGCCTCCGGCACCCTCGAGCCAGATGCCCTGTACGGGCTGGACGACGCAGGTTTTTACGCCCTCATGGAAGGCCGCGATAGGCTGGGCATGATAGCCGCCGTCAAGTCTGGTGCCCTCATGCGCTGTTGCCTGGAACTGCCCTACGAGGAGGCCTTGCCCGCCCACGCGGCCGCGGCAAGCCTGGACAGCCGCGCGGATGTGGAAACGGCCATAACGGACGCCCTCCCGGCGGACGAACGAGGGCGCTCGGTCATCGTCGACCTGCCTGAGCCCATATCCTTTGAGTCAGACCTGCCCGTGCTCGGATCGGGCGGCTCGTTCTCCGAGTCCGCCACCGTGTTCCGCCCCGAGGTGGTGTCGTCCTTCACCAGATCCCTGCGCGTGCTCAGGGTGTACACCGACGGGCAGCCGGACCGCGTGGCCCTGGCTGCCCGCAGTATCCTGGGCCCGGAGGCGTGAACGACCAGCTGAGGGCCGTCCTGGACGGCCGCTACCCGGGCTATGTCCAGCGTTTTCTGTCGCTCGCGGGCAAGGCGGTGCACCGCTACGGCATGGTGGCCAACGGCGACAGGGTCCTGGTCGGACTGTCTGGCGGCAAGGACTCCCTGGCCCTGCTCGTGGCCCTGGCCCTCAGGCGTCGCAGGGTCAAGGACGACTACGGAATACACGCGGTACGCGTCGAGTGGGAAGGCATGGATGCCCGTCCCGACGACCTCAATGCCCTGAATGACCTGGCCGCGGCCCTGGGCGCGACTTTCAGCCTGGAGCGGAGGCCCCTGCCTCGCGCCATGAAAGACGGCGGCCTGGATTGCTATGTGTGCTCGCGCGAAAGAAGGCGCGTGCTGTTCGAGGCGGCGCGGGACCTGGGCTGCGGCGTTGTTGCCCTTGGCCACCACCTGGACGACTTTGCCCTGACGGCCATCATGAACCTGGCGCGGGCGGGCAGGGCGGAGCCCCTGCGGCCGGTGGCCGGCTTCTTTGGGCAGTACACGCTGGTGCGTCCCCTGATCATGGTGCGGGAGTCCAGCATACGCACGCTCGTGTCGCGCCTTGGCCTGCCCGTGCTGGCCGACTCCTGCCCACGATCCAGCCTGTCCAGAAGGCAGGCGTACAAGCCCGTGCTTGCGGAATTGGCTAAAATCGATACACTGGTACGGGAGAACCTGTTCCGAGCCCTGGCGCCGACGGGGCGGGGCGGACATCCGGAGGACGCATGGACATCCACAACCTGATGGAAGAGCTCGTCAAGGCCACCGTCAACGAGCTGTTCGACGCGGAGGAACGCGGCCAGGCCGGATCCTGGTGCACCTGTTCCCAGTGCAGGATGGACGTTGCCTGTTACGTGCTTAACCGCCTGAAACCCGAGTACGTGGTGTCCGGGCGCGGCGTGGCGTATTCGGAAATGGATTACGTGGAGAAGCTCCAGCGCACCGCCGATGTGGTGTCCTTGGTACGGGAGGGCTGGGCCCAGATCAACTCGGCCAAGCGTCCCAACCACCCCCACGATCGCCGCTTGGAGCCGGAAGCCTTGCCGGCAGGGCCGGCCTTCAACGTACCGCCCATCATGGGCCGCCTGTTCAACGGCAACAATTTTGAGCCCATAGCCCAGGGCACGGTCAGCCTCAAGGAGGACGGGGCCCTGGTGACCATGATGGACGCCAACTGGCAGAATCCCTATCCGATCGTGAGGAACACGGCGGGCACCTTCATTTTCTGGCCGCGGCCTGCCACGGCGGATGCGACGGGCGCGGTCCGCAACTTTGCGTTTTCCATAGAGACGGCCGTGGAGGGATACGAGCCCATGGTCCACTACCTGGAGCTGGACGTTACGGCCCAAGCAAGCGCGGACGCTTCCTTTTCTATGCAGGTAGTGCACAAGTTGCCAGATCTGTACGTGTTCCCCGCCTGAGTATCACATCATCGACCTGAGTTCCCAGGCGGGCACCAGCTCTAAATAGAACAACACGTCCAGGGAACCCCGTTCCTCCAGGCGTCGTACCTTGTACACGCGGTAGGCTATCATCCTGTCCGTTGCGGGCGGTAGGGACAACGGAAAGCCGTTCATATCCACCAGCTCGTTCATGGACAGAAGCCGTTCGGTCTCCTGTTTTTCCCCGTCGGGATACACCAGCCATCTCGTCTCCACGGTCATGGGCCCAGTGTACGCGCTCTGTCTTCCATACACAAGCCGCCATGTTTTTGCCCAAATGCCGGCCCGTATGAGCCAAGCGGCGTAAAACTGACGAACTACTATACAAGTGTGTAGCCGAAAACCCGAAAAATGATTCTGTCGAGTTATTTCTTCACAACTGGCTTCGTTGACAAGGTGGGGCGATGGGGTAGTATATAGTCAGTTTGTGGGAGAAAGTGGGAGAAAAAGGGAACGAGTGGTATGGAATTGGTGACAGGCGAGTTCAGGAACACGCTCGACGACAAAGGGAGGCTTTCCCTACCGGCCAAATTGAGGGCCGGTTTGCCGACGAACGTCCTGATCGTCACCCAGGGCATGGACAAGTGCCTGTGGCTGTTTACGCCCGAGCGCTGGTCCAGCCTTTCCGAGCAGATCTTTTCGTCCACCAGTCTCTTCCACCAACAGGCGCGCATCATCCAGCGGCGCATCATCGCTCCCGCCCAGGAGGTCGAGATCGACAAGGCCGGACGGATAGCCGTGCCCCAGTCGCTCCGGGAGTACGCGTCGCTGGACAAGGAATGCGTGGTGCTGGGAATCAGCCGCCGCCTGGAAATCTGGGACGCGGAAGCGTACAAGGCGTGGCTCGAGGAAACCGAAGCCGAGTTCGAGAAGGCTTCCGAGGCCCTCGACATCCAGAACCTGTAAGGAAGGCCCATGGAAGCTTTCCACGTGCCGGTGCTGCTCCGGGAGACGCTCGAGTACCTGGTGCCGCCTGGCCCCGACTGCCTGATGGTGGACGCCACGCAGGGCCTGGCCGGGCACAGTACGGCCTTTTTGGACCGCTATCCCGGCCTGCGCGTGCTCGGCGTGGACGCGGATCCGGAGATGCAGGCCATGGCCAGGGAGCGCCTTGCGCCCTACGGGGACAGGGTGAGTTTCCGGCGCTGTTTTTTTGACGAGTTTTTTGGGGATTTCCGGGCGGATGACGAGCGCCCGGGGGTCGTGCTCTTTGATTTTGGCGTATCCATGTACCATTTCCGTGAGGCGAAGCGGGGGTTCAGCATGCAGGGCGAGGAGGCCCTGGACATGAGGCTGGACCCGTCAACTGGGAGGCCCGCTTCGGATCTTGTGAACGAAATGGACGCGCGTGGACTTGCCAGGATCCTGGAGGACTACGGGGAGGAACCCTTCGCGTGGCGTATCGCCCAGGCGATAGAACGCGAACGGAGAGTGGTTCCCATCGACTCTGCCCGGCGCCTTGCCGAGCTGGTTCGGGCCGCCGTGCCGCCAAAAGCGCGCTACGGCAGGACGCATCCGGCCACAAGGACGTTTCAGGCCCTGCGGATAGCGGTGAACGACGAGCTCGGGCGCATAGCCCGGGCCCTGGACGCCGCCATCGAGAGCCTGGCCCCCGGCGGGGTGATAGGGGCCATCAGTTTCCATTCCCTGGAGGATCGTATCGTCAAGCTCGCCTTCCGCGAGCGGGCCGAAAAACGGGCCCGCAACAGGTACAGGAAGGACGAGGCCGAGCCGATACCTCGGACAGAGGGACGGCGGAGCCTTGTCATCCTGACACCCAAACCGGTGGAGCCTGGGAACGACGAGGTCGAGGCAAACCCCGCGTCGCGCAGCGCCAAGCTCCGCGCGGCCAGGGCGGCCGATTGACGCCGTAAGGCTGATGTCGCCGCGTGCCCGTCCCCGGAAGGCGAACGATGAGACGAGTCCTGACCCCAATCGCGCTCCTGACCCTGAGCCTTGCCCTGATCGCCCTGGCCGCCCAGTCTGGCCGGTACCGCGCCCTGGAGGCGGAACTGGAAAGGCTTGAAGACGTCCAGTCGGAATGGGTCGAGGAAAACCGGAAACTCCTCTCCAATGTGGCGGTGGCCGGAGCTCGTTCCCGCGTGGACGAGTCCATGGCCGACGCCGAGGGCTACCGCATGGTCAGCCCCAAAACGACGTTGAGAATCCTGGTTCAGCCGGGAGGGGAGAGGGCCGATGGGGGAGACGCCTCGGGCCTGTGACAGCCAGTGGTTCTCTCGCGCGTCCGGCGCGCGCCTTGAGCGGCCCGGTTCCGCCCCCATAGAGAGGGTGGAAACCGACTCGCGCGCGGCGGGCCCCGGCGTCCTGTTCGTTGCCCTGCGCGGCGAACGGGTGGACGGGCACGACTACGCAGCGTCCGCCTGCGCGTCCGGAGCGGCCGCCGTCCTGGTGTCTGGCCAATGGTACCGCGAGCGCGGCGCCTCCGCCCTGGCCGCCTATAGTTCGGCCGTCATATGCGCAGACGATCCCCTTGCCGCCCTCCAGAGGGCGGCCACCGAATATAGAAAGCTTTTCCCTTCCCTTAAACGCATAGGCGTCACTGGATCATCGGGCAAGACCACGGTCAAGGAACTGACGGCGGCCATACTGGCGCGTTCCCGCCCGGTGGCCCGCAATCCGGGCAACATGAATTCCGAGATAGGCCTTCCGGCATCGGTGTTCCTCTTACGGCCCGAGCACACGGCGGCCGTATTCGAGCTGGGCATCAACCACTCCGGAGAGATGGATATCCTTGCGGGCGTGTGGGAGCCAGACTGCGCCGTCATCAACAACATAGGCAGCGCCCATATAGGGCTTTTGGGCGGCACGCGCGAGGGCATAGCTGACGAAAAACGGAAAATCGCCTCGCGCTTTACCGGCTCGCAGACGCTGATCGTCTGGGAGGACGACCCGTTCCGCGACCGCCTGTGCGCGGGCGTTCGCGGCCGCTGCCTGACATTCGGGCCGCGCTCCGTGGACGGCTTTGAGGGAGCCCGTTCGCTCGGGCTTGAGGGCTGGCTCCTGCGTTACCGCGGCGTGAACGCGCGGCTGGCCCTGCCCGGTGGCCACAACCTCCTCAACGCCCTGGCAGCCATCCGCGTGGCCGAGCTGTACGGCGCGGGCGCGGATGACGTGAGAGACGGCCTTGCGTCAGCGCTTCCCCTGGCCGGGCGCTCGGAGATCATCCGTGGGCCGGTGACCATTGTCAACGACAGCTACAACGCCAACGCGGAAAGCGCCCTGGCGGCCATCGCGTTCTGCGACGATGCCGAGGCCGGCCGCCGGATATACGTGCTCGGCTCCATGAAGGAACTCGGCGCGGAGAGCGACGCCGCCCACCGCCGCGTGGGAGCCGCCGCCGCCGTTTCCAAGGCAGAGCTCCTGTATTTCTATGGCGACGAGACCCGGCCGGCCCACGAGGAAGCCCTCAGGGTCGGCAAGGCTTCATACCATTTCGACAACTACGATGACCTGGCCCAGGCCGTCAAGGCTGTGGCGCGCGAGGGCGACCTGGTCCTGCTCAAGGCCAGCCGCTCCATGGCGCTCGAACGCCTGGTTGACGCGCTCAGGTCGATCGGAGGCACGCATGTTTCTTGAATGGCTGTATCCCCTGGTCAAATTCTTCACGCCGCTCAACGTCTTCAAGTATCTCACCTTCCGATCCGCCTATGCCGCGGTGACCGCCCTCCTGATAGCCTTTCTCCTGGGACCGGCCATTATCGAACTCCTGCGCAAGGTGAAATTCGGCCAGGCGGTCAGGACGGACGGTCCCCAGACCCATCTGGTGAAAACGGGCACCCCCACCATGGGCGGTGTGCTCATGCTGTCTGCAGTCACCACGGCCACCATCCTGTGGGTGGACCTGCACAACCGCTACGTGTGGATATGCCTGGCCGGCATGCTCGGCCTGGGGTTTGTCGGTTTCCTGGACGACTGGCTCAAGATCAAGCGGAAGAACTCGGACGGCCTCCCGGCGCGCGGCAAGCTCCTGGGACAGGCCGTGGTCGCCCTCGGCGTGGCCCTGGCCCTCTACCTGAACCCCACCGAGGACACCACCAAGCTTTACCTGCCGTTTTTCAAGACAGCCGTCCTGGACCTGGGCGTGTTCTGGGTGCCCCTGGCCGTCATCTACATAGTCGGCTGGTCCAACGCGGTCAACCTGTCCGACGGCCTGGATGGCCTGGCCACGGGCCTGGTGATCATGGCCGTGATAGCCGTGGGCATCATCACCTACATATCCGGCCGCGCAGACTGGGCGGAGTACCTGGGTATATCCTTTGTGCGGGGCGCGGGCGAGCTGACCGTGTTCGTGCTGGCCCTGCTCGGGGCCTGCGTGGGCTTTTTGTGGTTCAACGCGCACCCGGCAGAAGTGTTCATGGGCGACGTAGGCTCCCTGAGCCTGGGCGGCGTCCTGGCCATCCTGGCGCTGGTGGTAAAGAAGGAAGTGCTCCTCTTCGTTATCGGGGGCGTGTTCATCATGGAAGAGCTGTCCGTGGTCATCCAGGTGCTGTATTTCAAGCTGACCAAGGGCAAGCGCGTGTTCCGCATGGCACCCCTGCACCATCATTTTGAGCTGTCCGGCTGGAAGGAAACCAAGGTAGTGACTAGATTTTGGATTTTGGGCGGACTCTTTGCCCTCATAGCCCTGTCCACGCTGAAGATACAGTAGGCGGCCGCTGTGGGAGCCATGTTCGAGATGGAGCGCCCGCCCCGGGCCCGCCGGGGAGACCCCGCCATGCTGGCGGGGCTTGCCCTCCTGGCCGGAGTGGGGCTGGCAAACCTGTATTCCTCGTCCTATGGCTACGCCATGGTGCTAGGCCGCCCGCCCTCGTACTTTGCCGTCCGCCAGGCCCTGTGGTACATCCCTGCCCTGGTGGTGTTCCTGGCTTCCGCCTACATACCCCTGGACTTCTGGCGCGACAAGGCCGGCACCCTCATCATGGTGTCGCTGGCCCTTCTCGTGCTGCCTTTCGTGCCCGGACTGGGCATCGTCAAAAACGGTGCCGCCCGCTGGTTCGGTTACGGACAGCTTACTTTCCAGCCGTCCGAGCTGTACAAACCGGTCCTGGTGCTGTACCTGGCCCACATCCTGGCCAAGAAGCGCGAGCGCCTCAAGGACGTGGTGTACGGCGTCCTGCCCCCGGCCTTGGTTGTCGTGGCGGGCGTGGCTCTGGTGCTCCTTCAGAACGATTTTTCAACCGCCCTCCTGATAGCTGCCCTGGCCCTGGGCCTGTTCTGGGTGTCCGGAGTTCCCCTGGTGTTTTTCGGGGCCGCCGCGTCCGTGGGCGTACCCCTCCTGGCCCTCAACGTGCTGACCAGCGATTACCGCCTGAGGCGCGTAATAGGCTTTCTGGCCCCCGATTTTGATCCGGCCGACCTTTCCTACCAGGTGAGCGCGTCGGCCCGGGCCATCAAGGCAGGGGGCCTGTGGGGCAAGGGCTTTGGCCAGGGAACGCTCAAGCTCAGGAGCGTCCCCGAGATCCAGTCCGATTTTGTGTTCGCGTCCTGGGCTGAGGAAACCGGACTGGCCGGCGTTGTGGCCTTTGTGGGGCTCTGGGTGTTCATCATGGCGCGGGCCATGCGGGCGTCGTTTGGCGCGGCCGATCCCTACCGTTCCTGGCTGGCTTTTGGCATGGCCCTGTACCTGGGCCTCCAGACCCTGATCAACGTCAGCGTGGTGGCCGGCGTCCTTCCGGCAACGGGCATGCCGCTGCCGTTTTTCTCGTCCGGCGGCTCGGCCCTGCTGTCCGTGTCCGCGGCGGCCGGTTTCATGTACAACGTTTCCCGCGATCCCGGCGCGGGCGAGGGGAGGCCGTTCCGTGGCTGAGTACGCCCTGTCCGGCCGGGAGTACGCCCCTCCCCGCCGAAGCACCAAGTCGGCGCGACGTGCCGAGGGGTCGAGCGGAACCAAGGCGGCACTGGCTGCTGGCCTGGTGGGCATTCTCCTTTCGGCCCTGGGCCTGGTGCTCTATCCGCTCACCGAGCTCAGGCGCTTCGAACTCACGGGAAGCACCCGCGTGAGCGCCGGCGAGCTTGCGCTCATGGCCGGCGTCGCCCCGGGCACCCACATCTTTGACATAGACCCTGGCCGCATGGCGGCCCTGGCCGCGGCCCATCCCCTGCTGGAGTCCGTTGAAGTCCGGGCGCGTTTCCCGGACACGCTGTCGTTCTCCGTGCGCGAGCGGACAGCGGTGGCCGTCCTGTACGCGCGCTCGTCGGACGGGCGCCAACGGGCCCACTGCGTGGACAGGCACGGTGTTGTGTTTGCCCAGGCCGACCATCTTGCCGTAAACGCGGCCCTGCCCGTGCTGTCCGGCATAGAGGTGACGGGCTTGAGCTACGGCATGAGCCTGGGCGACGAGCTTACTCCCCTGCTCGAGTCGCTCGGCGACCTTGCGGACAGCGAGCCGGCCCTGGCCGGCGCCCTGTCGGAGCTCCGCCTGGTCGCCCGGCCGGACGCGCCGCCCGAGGTCATCATCTATCCAGCCAATTACAGACTGCCGGTGCGCGCGCGGGCCGATCTGGACGCCGAGCTGGTCAAGTCTATGCTGCTGATACTGGATGTCGTGGAAACGGGCGGGTTTGGTCCGTCCATCCGCGAGCTGGATCTCAGGTCCGATACCTACGTGTTCAGGACAAAGGAGGCCGTATCTGGCTGACAATCTGATCGTCGGTCTCGATATCGGGACCCACAAAACCAGCGCCGTGATAGGCGAGTACAACGACGCGGGCGTCCTGGAAATCACGGGCGTGGGGCAGGCGCCGAGCACGGGCCTTCGCAAGGGCGTGGTGGTCAACATAGAGGCCACGCTCCAGTCGGTGGCCAAGGCGGTGGAGGCCGCCGAGCTCATGTCCGGCCGCGAGGTGCGCGAATGTTTTGTCGGGGTGGCCGGCGCCAACGTGGAGGGCATCAACTCCCGCGGCGTGGTTGCCGTGGCCGGCCGCGGGCGCGAAATCTGCCAGGACGACGTGGACCGCGTCATAGAGGCGGCGCGCGCCGTGGTCATTCCCATGGACCGGGAAGTGCTCCACGTCATTCCGCAGACCTTCATTGTGGACGACCAGCGCGGCATCCGGAATCCGCTGGACATGATAGGCGTACGGCTCGAGGCCGAGGTGCATATCATCACCGGCTCGGTGACCAGCGCCCAGAACCTGGTCCGCTGCGTGAACCGCGCCGGCTTCAAGGCGTCGGGGCTGATCCTCCAGAGCCTGGCGGCGTCCAGGGCCGTGCTCACCTCCGACGAGAAGGACCTGGGCTGCCTCCTGGTGGACCTGGGCGGTGGCACCACGGACGTGCTCCTGTACTCCGACGGCGCGCCGTACTACAGCGCCAGTGTGGGCGTGGGCGGTTCCCAGGTGACCAACGACCTGTCCATCATCCTGAACGTACCCATGGACGCAGCAGAGCGCATCAAAAGGGAATCGGGCTCGTGCTGGGTGCCGGACGTGGACGAGGGCGAGTACGTGGTTGTGCCCGGGGTGGGCGGACGCGCCCCGCAGGAAATCCCCTTGGCCCGAGTGGCCAGCGTCATGCAGCCGCGCATGGAGGAAATTTTCCGCCTGGTACGCGAGCGCATCGAGCAGGTGGGGCACTGGCGCCTGATCAAGGGCGGCGCCGTGCTGACCGGCGGCGGGGCCCTCATGCCAGGGGCGGCGGAGCTGGCGTCAGAGGTATTCGGCGTCCCGGTGCGCACGGGCGCCCCGTCCTCTCTGGGCGGCATGGTTGAGGAATACCGAAGCCCGGCGTATTCGACCGCGGTGGGCCTTGTGCTCCTTGGGGCGGAACGCCTGGGTCCCATGGCGGCCGAGCAGAAGGCCCGGGGCTCCGACAAGTCGCGTTCACAGGGGCAGGGCCTGGGCGAGCGCATCAAGGAGTGGTTCAAAGAATTTTTCTGACGGCCCGAGGTCGCCGCTGACACGGCGCATCCGGGGATACACAGGCGGCGCGGGGGACCCGCACTCCGCCTGGCAAGGTAATGATAACAACGGGGGAGGGGATTATGACGCTGAGGTTGGTGGACGACAGCGAGGAATTCGGGAAACAGACATGGGTCCGAGACGAGGGCAGTCCGTTGCCGGACGACGCTAACGCCACGGTCATCAAGGTGATAGGGGCCGGCGGCGGCGGTTCGAACGCGGTCAACAGGATGATCGACGAAGGCGTCCGCAACGTCGACTTCGTCGTCGCCAACACCGACCTGCAGGCCCTGAACAAGTCCAGGGCGCCCGTGCGGCTCGGGCTAGGCGCCAAGGTCACGCACGGCCTGGGCGCCGGCGGCAATCCCGAGATCGGGGAAAAGGCCGCCAACGAGGACCGCGAGCTGATAGCCGAGCACCTGCGCGGCGCCGACATGGTGTTCATCACCGCTGGCATGGGCGGCGGCACGGGCACCGGTTCGGCTCCCGTCATCGCGCAGGTGGCCCGGGAACTGGGCGCCCTGACGGTGGCCGTGGTGACCAAGCCCTTCGAGTTCGAGGGCAAGGTCAAGATGCGCCTGGCCGAGGACGGCATCGAGAAGCTCAGGCAGCAGGTGGACACCCTCATTGTCATACCGAACCAGCACCTGATGCGCATCGTGGAAAAGCGCACGCCCATACGCCAGGCCTTCATCCTGGCAGACGACGTGCTCAGGCAGGGCGTGCAGGGCATATCGGACCTGATCACGGTGCCCGGGGAGATCAACATAGACTTTGCCGACGTGAGCACGGTCATGCGCGGCAGGGGCGACGCTCTGATGGGCGTGGGCCGGGCGTCCGGCGACAACCGTGCCGTGGAAGCGGCCGAGCGTGCGGTGTCCAATCCCCTGCTGGAAGACGCAAGCATGGACGGGGCAAAGCACATCCTGGTCAACGTGACCGGGGGAGCCGACTTTACCCTGACCGAGTTCGAGGAGATCGTGTCCATCGTGTCGGCCAAGGCGGACAAGGACGCCATGATCATATCGGGCCTGGTGGAGCGCGACGACATAGGCGAGGACGTCCAGGTGACCGTGATAGCCACGGGATTCTCCCGCAGGCGCCGCGAAGAGCCCGCCCTGTCCGTCCATAAAGAGGCCGTCAAGGAACCGGAGTCCGATTTCCTGGACGCCGACGAGTGGCGCTCGATGATTACGCCCAGCTCCCGCAGCTACCTTATGGGCCGCAACGACGGCGACGACCTGGACATACCCACGGTCCTCCGCGAGCGGCGCGGCGTGGCCGTAAAAGGGGAGGCGTAAACACCCGTGCCCGCCCGCGACGCGATAGAGCGCTACGGCGCCTGGCTGCTTGCGGCCCGCCGCCGTTCGCCCCTGACCCTGGACGCCTATATCCGCGAAGCTCGAAGCCTGGAAGCCTGGCTGGGCGGGCGGGGCCTGTCCGTAGAGTCGGCGGCCACGGAGAACATCCTGGAATATCTGGTGTCCAGGCGCTCAGGGGGCTTGTCGGCCAGGACGCTGGCGCGTATCGTGTCAGGCCTGCGGGGACTGTACAAATTCCTCCGGCTCGAGAACGTGCGGGCCGACGACCCCACGGAGCTCCTGGAACTGCCCAGGCAGGAGCGGAGCCTGCCCGGCGTGTACCGCCGCGACGAGGTTGACCGGTTTCTGGGAGCCATAGACGTGGCCTCGCCCGGGGGTCTCCGTGACCGGGCCCTGTTCGAGCTGATCTACTCCTGCGGCCTCCGCATATCCGAAGCGGCCACCCTCAGCTTTGACATGGTGTATCTTAAAGAAAGGATCATCCGGGTAACGGGCAAGCGGCGCAAGGAGCGCATCGTGCCCTTTGGCGACGAGGCCGCCGCGTGGCTGTCGCGCTACCTGGACGAGGCCAGGCCCCTTCTGGCAAAAAACAAGCGCTCGGACCTGGTGTTTCTCAACCGCTCGGGAGCGGGAATATCGCGCAAGGGCGTATGGAAGCGTTTTGACGAACTGCGGGCGGCCAGCGGGGTCAGCGGCAAGCCGCACACGCTCAGGCACTCCTTTGCCACGCACCTTCTGGCCGGCGGAGCGGACTTGCGCACCGTGCAGGAGCTCCTGGGGCACGCGGACATAGCCACCACGCAGATATACACCCACGTGGACGCAGACGACCTGGCCCGGGCGCACGACGGCTTCTTCCCGAGGCGGGACAGGGGCCAGGCGGATACAACACGCCCAAACGCAAGCGCCCGCGTTCCGGCCGGCGTAGGGGCGGAAGGAGGGAAGCGAGCATGATACGTACGATTCCCGGCCGCATGACGGCCGCTCTCACGATGGCGCTTCTGGCCCCCGCGCTTCTGGCCTTGTCGTCCTGTTCAGGGGACAAAGACGCGAATTTCCTTGAGCGCATGTTCGACCTGGAGGAGCGGGCTATGAAGAATGCCCCGCCGTCCAGCGTCGAGGAGCTCAGGGAGGCGATACGCGAGTACGGCGACGAGGCCGAAAAGACCGCCCAGGCCATGGCCGACCACGCGGGCTATTGGCGGCTGCTGGCCTTCAAGCTGATGGACAGGGGCCTGTACGGCGAGGCGTATGACGCCGCTATCACGGCCTTGCGCTCGTATCCGACAAACACTGGCCTGTATTACGTGGTTGGCGTGTCCGCTGGGAACCTGGCCAAAGCGGCGTCAGTCCAGGTCCAGGGAGCCCAGGCAGACCGCCTGTCCTGGCTCATGACTGCCGAGCAGGCTTATCTTGAGGCCCTGGAGCTTGATCCAAGATACGGCAGGGGCCTGTATGGGCTGGCCGTGCTGTACACCTACGAGATGGACAGGCACGCGGAGGCAGCCTCTTTCATGGAACGGTACCTTGAGATCAACACGCGGGACGCCGACGGCTTCCTGGTGTACGGTCGGGCCCTGTACGGGGCCGGCCGCCTTGAGGACGCCGTCGATGCCTTTGACAAGGTTCTGGAATTTTCCACGGTGGAAGACAAGAAGGCCCTGGCCGCTGAGAACAAGAAGCTCATCCTGGACGAGCTGTATGACCAGTGATGAGAGCCTTCTGTGCCTGCTTGCCCTGGCGCGTTCGCCGTGCATGAACGCGCGCGAACGTTCCCTGGTGGCGGACGTGGCAGGGGACGCCCGCGGGCTACAAGGCCTGGGCCGTTCCGACCTGGAGCGACTGTGCGGACGGACTCTGAGAACGGACGCGTGGCGGCCAGAGCTGATGGTGTATGAAGCCAGGCGGGACCTGGATTGGATGAAGGCGGCTGGTGTCAGGGCCAGCGCGTATGGCGATTCGGACTATCCGCCAGCCCTGCGCGAGACGGCCCGCCCGCCCTTCCTGCTGTTCGTGAGGGGGCGCCTGCCGGATCCGAACCGGCCAGCCGTGGCCATGGTGGGCACGCGCTATCCCACGGGCAGGGGCCTGGAGGCGGCGCGCCGTCTGGCCCGGGAGGCCGCCGAGGCGGGCGTGACCGTGGTATCCGGGCTGGCTCGCGGCATAGACGCGGCGGCGCACCGGGGCTGCATGGAGGGCGGCGCGCCCACCTTTGCGGTGCTCGGGCGGGGCCTGGACAGGGTATATCCCCTGTCCAACAAGGATCTGGCCGCCAAGATGCTGGCGTCAGGCGGCGGGCTATTGTCCGAGTATCCTCCGGGCACGGCCCCCGCCCGCTGGACTTTTCCGGAGAGGAACCGCATTATCGCGGGCCTGTGCCGGTCCACCCTGGTGGTCGAGGCGCCAAAAGGCTCGGGCGCCCTGATTACGGCCGACTACGCGCTGGAGGAAGGGCGGGACGTATACATAGCCGCCGACGCGGCAGGCGGTCAGCGCTCGGAGGGCTCGGACGCCCTGGAGGCCGACGGAGCCCTGCCCGTGAGCTGTTTCAAGGACGTGGCGGCCGACTGGGCCGGTGCAGGAAGGGCCGCGCTCGCCGCGGATCGCTAAGGCGCCATAGTCGCCCATACCAGAATGAGGAGTTTGAACGATGGCCAGTGAAGCACCTGAAACCAAGAAGAAGACCCGCAAACCAGCGGCTCAGAAGAAACCCACCCTGGTCATCGTCGAGTCGCCGGCCAAGGCCAAGACCATAGAGAAATACCTGGGCGACAAGTACGTGGTGCTGGCGTCCATGGGGCATCTCATAGACTTGCCCAAGTCGCGCATGGGCGTTGACGTGGAGCACGGCTTTACGCCCGAGTACCTGACCATACGCGGCAAGGCAAAGCTACTGAAGGAACTCCAGAAGCAGGCCAAGAAATCCTCGGCCGTGCTCCTGGCTTCCGATAACGACCGCGAGGGCGAGGCCATATCCTACCACATACGCAACGCCCTTTTGGCCAAGCTGGAAGGCCTGGACATCAAGCGCATCGTGTTCAACGAGATCACGCCCCAGGCTATACGCGACGCCGTCAAGCATCCGCACGAGCTGGATGAGGACAAGGTGAACGCGCAGAAGGCGCGGCGCGTGCTGGACCGCATCGTCGGCTACAGCATATCCCCCCTCTTGTGGAAAAAGGTAAAGAACGGCCTGTCGGCCGGCCGCGTCCAGTCGGTGGCCCTGCGCCTGATTTGCGAGCGCGAGCGCGACGTGGAGTCCTTCATCCCGGAGGAATACTGGAGCTTGGAGGCCGATTTCAAGAAAGGCCGCTTTTCGTTCTCGGGCGAGCTGGTATCCTTCAAGGGCGACAAGGTCAACCTCAGGAGCGAGGCCGACGTTCGAGCCGTCATGGACGCCGTGTCCGGCGCTCCCTGCGTGGCCGCCGACATCCGGGAGACCGAGCGCTCCATCAAGCCCAAGCCGCCGTTCACCACCAGCAAGCTCCAGCAGACAGCTGCCAACCGCCTGGGCTTTACCAGCAAGAAGACCATGCAGGTGGCCCAGCAGCTCTATGAGGGCGTCAACATAGGCTCCACGCGCATAGGTATCATCACCTACATGCGCACGGACTCGGTGCGCGTGTCCGACGTGGCCCTGACCGAGCTGCGCGACTATCTTGGCCAGCACTATCCGGCCGAGCTCCCGCCCGAGCCGGTGGCCTACGCCACGGACAAGAAAGCCCAGGACGCGCATGAGGCCATCCGGCCAACCATGGTGTCGTATACCCCGGATTCCATAAAGGAGTACCTGAACCGCGACCAGCTCAGGCTGTATACCATCATCTGGGAGCGCTTTGTGGCCAGCCAGATGATTCCGGCCAGGATGCGCACCGCTACCCTGGACGTGGCCGCAGGCGACGCCCTGTTCCGCGTCAACGCGTCAAGGCTGGCGGAGAAGGGCTTCTACAAGGTCATCAAGCTTTTGGCCACCAAGGACGACAAGGAATCCGCCCTGCCGGACATGAAAGTGGGCGAACAGCTCAAGCTCGAAGGCTACAGGCCGGAACAGCATTTTACCCAGGGTCCGTCCCGCTTCACCGACGCGTCCATCATCAAGATGCTGGAAGAGAAGGGCATAGGGCGGCCGTCCACCTACGCGCCCATCATATCGGTCCTTTTGGAGCGCTACTACGTGACGCGCGAGAACCGCCAGCTCGTACCCACCACCCTGGGCCGCATGATCAACGACATTCTGGTTGAGTCCTTCCCGGACGTGGTGGACGCTGGGTTCACGGCAGGCATGGAATCCATGCTGGACCAGGTGGAGGAGTCCAAGCGCGACTGGGTGGCGTCCATGGGCGACTTCTACGGGCCCTTCAAGGCCCGCGTGGACGAGGTGATGGAAACCCTCCAGAGCTACCGCGGCACCTTGGACGAGCCGAGCGACCAGGTATGCGACAAGTGCGGCAAGCCCATGGTCAAGAAGCTCGGCCGCTTTGGTTTCTTCCTGGCATGCACCGGGTTCCCCGAATGCAGGAACACCAAGAGCATCCCCCTGGCCAAATGCCCGCGCCCCGGCTGCGGAGGCGATATCGTGGCGCGCCGAAAGGCCAAGAGCCGCGGCCGTGAGTTCTACGGTTGCTCTCGCTACCCCGAGTGCGACTTCATCACCTACTACAAGCCTACCAACAGCCACTGTCCCAAGTGCGGCTGGTTCCTGGTGGAACGCTTTGACAAAAAGCGCGGGTCGTACAAGGCGTGCATCAACCCCGCGTGCGACTATCTCCACAGTCAGGACGACGAGCATGTCGGCGAAGACTGACGAGTATCTGGCCTACCTGGCCGCGGTGCGTTCGCTGTCGCCGCGTACGGTTGCGTCGTACCGTGAGGACCTAGCCCTCTATGAGGCGGCCTGCGCTCGCTCGGGCGTGACGCCCGACGACGCGGGCCCTGCGGACGTGCGGGCCTTTGTGGCCGGCATGGTTCGCGACGGCTATGCCACAGCGTCCGTGAACCGGGCCCTGTCCGCGGTCAAAGGCCTGTACCGCTACCTCACCCGCTACGGCAAGGCGCTGACCAACCCCGCTCGGGACGTGGAAGCCCTGCCACTGGCCAGGCGCCTGCCGGGTTTCCTCTTCGAGGGCGAGATGAACGAGCTACTGGACTCTACCGCGGGCGACGGCTTTGCCCCGGCCCGGGACTCCGCCCTGTTCGAGACCATGTACAGCACGGGCTGCCGCGTGTCGGAGCTGTCCAACCTGACGATGGCGGCCGTGGATCTGGATTCCGGAAGGGCCCGCGTGCGGGGCAAGGGAGCCAAGGAGCGCGTGGTGTTCCTGTCCGCCCCCGCGGTGGCCGCCATCCGCGCCTGGCTCCCGTACCGGCAGGCCAGGATGAAGGCGGAGCGTCTCCAGCCCTGGCTTTTTCTCAACGCCAGGGGCGGCAAGCTGACCGAGCGCGGCATAGCGTGGATCGTGGAGCGCCGGTCGCTCGCCGTGGGCCTGCGCTCCAGGGTGTCGCCCCACGGGTTCCGCCACTCGTTCGCCACGCACATGGTGGGCAGGGGAGCGGACATCCGCACCGTCCAGGCCATGCTCGGCCACGAGAGCATATCGACCACGCAGGTGTACACCCACGTGGACATAGAGCGCCTGCGCTCCGTGTACCAGCGCGCCCATCCGCATGCCGAGTCCCCTGCCGCCGCGGTTCCGCCGCGCAAGGGAGCGCCGACGCGGGGCGGGCGGCCCAGGAAGGAACAAGCATGACGATCAGATCTACCACGGTGATAGCTGTGCGGCGCGGCGGCGCGGTGGCCATGGCCGGAGACGGCCAGGTGACCATGGGAGAGGCCGTGGTCAAAGGCAACGCTCGCAAGGTCAGGCGCATCCACAACGGCACGGTTCTGGCCGGCTTTGCCGGGGCCACGGCCGACGCTTTTACCCTGCTCGAGCACTTCGAGGGCAAGCTCAAGGAGCATTCTGGCGACCTCACGCGCGCGGCCGTGGAGCTGGCCAAGGACTGGCGCACCGACCGCATGCTCAGGCGCCTGGAAGCCCTCCTTTTGGTCGCCGACCGGGACAAGACCCTGCTTCTGTCCGGGACCGGGGACGTGATAGAGCCAGCGGAAAACGCAATAGCCATAGGCTCGGGCGGCAACTACGCGTACTCGGCCGCCCTGGCCTATATGGATGCCGACCAGGCCGGAGCCCTGAGCGCCGCAGAGGTGGCCAAGCGGAGCCTCGGTATAGCCGGGAACATATGCATATACACCAATGACCAGGTAATCGTGGAGGAGCTGTCGTGACCGAGGATTTTACCGTCTTCACGCCGCGCCGCATCGTCGAGGAGCTGGACCGCCACATCATAGGCCAGAACAGGGCCAAGCGCGCGGTGGCCATAGCCCTGCGCAACCGGCTCAGGCGCAAGCTCCTTCCGGAGGCCCAGCGCGAGGAGATAGCGCCCAAGAACATCCTGATGATGGGCCCCACCGGCGTGGGCAAGACGGAGATAGCCAGGCGCCTGGCCAGGCTGTGCGGGGCTCCCTTTGTCAAGGTAGAGGCGACCAAGTACACCGAGGTCGGCTACGTGGGACGGGACGTTGAGTCCATGGTCCGCGACCTGATGGCCGCTGGTTTCCGCATGGTCATGGAAGAGATGCAGGCAGCCGTCAAGGCCGACGCGGACAGCAGGGCGGAGGAACGGCTTCTGGACCTTCTCCTGCCGGGCGTCGGCCAGAAGCCGCAGGAAGCCGCCGGGGCCGGACTTGTCGTCCCCCAGCCGTTGCCCGGCGCCCAGTCGGACACGCGGGAGAAGTTCAGGGCCATGCTGCGCTCCGGTTCCCTGGACCAGCGCATGGTGGAAGTGCAGGTGGCGTCGCAGAACACGCCGTCTATAGAGATTTTTTCCGGACAGCAGATGGAGGAGCTCGAGTCTGCCTTGTCAGGCCTGAGCGGGCTCTTTGGCGGCAAGAAGAAGAAAAAGTCCGTTACCGTGGCGGATGCCCGCCGCATACTCCAGGAGGAGGAAGCAGAGCGCCTGGTGGACCGAGACCGCGCAAGCGCCGATGCCCGGGAGCGGGTGGAGCAGGCCGGCATCATCTTCATAGACGAAATAGACAAGATAGCCAACCGGGAAGGCAAGTCTGGCGGCATGGACGTGTCGCGGGAAGGCGTCCAGCGCGATATCCTGCCCATCGTGGAAGGCAGCAAGGTGAGCACCAAGTACGGCGTGGTGGACACCACCCACATCCTGTTCATAGCGTCCGGCGCCTTCAACGTGTCCAAGCCAACGGACCTCATACCCGAACTGCAGGGGCGCTTTCCCATACGGGTGGAACTGGACGCGCTGTTGGCCGCCGATTTCCGGCGTATCCTGACCGAGCCAGAGAACGCCCTGGTCAAGCAGTACGCGCAGCTTCTGTCCACGGAGGGCGTGGACCTGGCCTTTACTGAGGAAGCACTGGACAGGCTGGCCGGCATAGCCGAGACGGCCAATTCCAGGACGGAGAACATAGGCGCGCGCAGGCTCCACACGGTGATGGAGCACCTCCTTGAGGAGCTGTCTTTCGACGCGCCAGAGCGCTCCGGACAGCGCATCGAGATAGACCAGGCCTTTGTGGACGAACGTTTTGCCGGGGTATTCGAGCGCGAGGATCTGGGACGCTTCATCCTGTGAGGGCTTCCGGGCTAAGCCCGGAGGCCGTGGCGGCCGATACTAGAACGTGGAACTGGGCGGCGGAAGCCGCGGAGGTAGGGATGTTCGAGAACAGCGGATTCGGAAGGTCCATCGAGTTGCTCCAGCGGAGCATGGACGTAAGCAGCCTGCGCCATAGCGTGATAGCCAACAACATCGCCAACGCGGACGTGCCCAACTTCAAGCGCTCGGACATCAACTTTGAGTCGTTCCTCAAGCGGGCCATAGACAGCGAGGATTCGAGGCCGGTGCTGGAGCTCAAGCGCTCGAGAGAGCGCCACTTGTCCAACTACCAGCCGGTGGACTGGAAAACCGTGGAGCCGCGCCGCGTCCTTGACTACCTGTCCACGGAGAAGAACAACGGAAACAACGTCAACGCGGAAGAGGAATTCATGGCGTCACTGCAGAACCAACTGCGCTACACGCTGATGACCCAGGCCGCGGCCTACGAATTCAACCAGGTCAGCCAGGTGCTGCGCCAGTAGCGCGGCTTGAGCAAGGAGCACGGACATGGGAATGTTTACCGCCATCAACATAGCGGCCACCGGCATGACGGCCGAGCGACTCAGGCAGGACGTGATCGCGGACAACATAGCCAACGTGGACACCACGCGCACTCCCGAGGGCGGGGCGTATAAGCGTTCGCGGGTGGTACTCGAGCCGATCACGGACACGCCGTATTTCCGCCTGCCGTTCCTGCCGGACGAGTGGGACGGTGGGGCGGGCAACGGCGTGCGCGTGTCGGAGATACAGAAGGACACGGCCACGGCGTCGCGCTACGTGTACGACCCCACTCATCCGGACGCCATCCTGTCCGGGCCCTACGAGGGCTACGTGGAGTATCCCAACGTCAACATAGTGACGGAGATGGTCGACCTCATAGCCGCGTCGCGTGCGTATGAGGCCAATGCTCAGATTGTGAACGGGGCCAAGTCCATGTTTCTCAAGGCCCTCGAGATAGGCAGGTAGACATGGCGACCATATTCGGGCTTTCCGGCGCGAGCAGCGTCCGCGACATACAGATGGTGACCAAGCCGACCACGGCGAGGAGCCTTGCCCAGCTGTCCGGCGTGTCCGGCATCCTCGACGCTGAGGACGGCTCCGCCCAGTCCGACGCGCTCCATGTATCGGGCTTTGAGGACGCCATGCTCCAGGCCCTGAACGGCGTCAACCAGGACCAGCTGGACGCCAGCCAGGCCATAGAGAGCTTTATCGTCGACCCTGATTCCATAGAGGCCCATGACGTGACCATAGCCATGGCCAAGGCCAACATGTCGCTCAACATAGCGCGGACGGTGCTCAGCCGGGTCGTCAGCGCGTGGCGCGATCTCATAAACACGAGGTGACGGGGCGCCCTGACGGCCCTGCGTACCCAAACGCGGAATGATGGAAGGCGCCCCGCGGCGCCCCTGTCGTTCGTTCTTCTGGGAGGGGGAACATGAACGAGTGGTTCAAGAAGACCATGGAACGCCTCAAGACCCTGTGGGGAAACTGGGGCCTGCCTCAGAAGCTCATCCTTGGCGGCGTTGTGCTGGCGGCCGTGGTGGGCATCGTGCTCCTCTTCACCGTGTCAGGCTCGCCCACGCAGGTGCGCCTCATCAACACGCCCATACGGAGCGACGACGAACTCAGGCTTATCACCAACCGCCTGGACGAGGAGGGCATAGGCTTCTCCGTCAGCGAGGACAACATAGTCTACGTTGACGACCAGGCCACGCGCTCGCAGGCGGTGTCCCTGCTCCTCCGCGAGGACCTCATACCCAAGGGCACGAGCCTGTGGGACGTGTTCTCCGTGGACCGCTTCACGGTCACCGACTTTGAGCGCAACGTCAACCTGCGCCGCGCCATCATCCAGGAAGTGACCCGCCACATAGAGAGCGTGGCGGACGTGGACAAGGCCAACGTGGTGATCGAGCTTCCGGAGGACGAGCTTTTCAGCGAGGACCAGAAGCCGGTGACTGCGAGCGTCATCCTGTATCCCCGGCCGGGTTCCGACATCACCACCAACCGATCAAAGCTTGAAGGCGTCCAGAAGATCATCAAGTTCGCGGTGTCAGGCCTCCTGGACGAGAATATCGTCATCACCGACCAGAACGGCATCGTGCTCAACGACTTTGCCGGCCTAGAGGACCTGGACCGCCTGGAGCTGACCAAGCGAGAGCAGCAGCTGATACAGCGCCAGGAGGCGTACTACAGGGCGGCCGTGCTCAAGGCCCTCCAGCAGATATACACGTCCGACCGGGTGCGCGACCTCAACATCAAGATAGACATGGACATGAGCAAGAAGGTTGTGTCCACCAAGGAGTACTTCCCCTTCACGCTCAAGCCGGACAACCCGGTGACCCCCTACGATGACTCGGACATCAGGCCGAGCGTCCGCGAGTCCACCGAGCGCAAGACCTACGAATACGAGGGCACGGCATTCAATCCTGAGGGCCCGGCAGGGGTGGAAGGCCAGACGGCGCCCGCATACAAGGACCTGCAGAACATGGTCGGCTCGGCCACGGAAACCTACGTCCTTGAAAACGAGGCCATCAACGAGCGGAACATCCAGGAAGACACGTCCCCGGCCATAGAACGCGTGACCGTGTCGGTCAATATCGACGGGGTGTGGAAATGGAAGTATACTGACAAAGGGGAGCCGGAGCTCGGCCCGGACGGAGCCATAGCGCGCGACTACGTGCCCATAACCCAGGAGGAGCTGGACTCGGCCGCCGCCCTGGTACGCGACGCGGTGGGGTACGACAGGATGCGCGGCGACTCGGTCACCGTGCGCAACATCCAGTTCGACCGCACGGCCCAGTTCAGGGAAGAGGACGAGGAGTACCTGCGCGGCCTCCAGATCAGGCGCGTGGTCCTGTACTCCCTGATCGGCCTGGCCTTCCTCCTGGTGTCGTTCATAGTGTTCAGGCTGGTGTCCAGGGAACTGGAGCGCCGCCGCAGGATAGCCGAGGAGAAGCGCGCCCTGGAGCAGCAGATGCTCCGGGAGAACGCCATACGGCAGGCGGAGGAACAGAACATCGAGGTATCCATGTCCGTGGAGGAGCGCAAGCGCTTGGATCTCCAGGAGCACGCCATCAACATGGCCAAGGAGCACCCCGAGGACGTCGCCCAGCTGATACGCACCTGGCTCAGGGAGGAGTAGGACATGCCCCAAGCCGCGCCCGCCAAAGGGAAGCCCGCCGCGGCCGCGTCGCCGGCCGCAACGGGCAAGAAGGCTAAAAACGCCAAAGACCTCAACGGAAGGCAGAAAGCCGCCATCTTCCTCATCACCCTGGGCTCGGAGATATCGGCGGAGATATTCAAGCACCTGCGCGAGGACGAGATAGAGACCCTGACCTTCGAGATAGCCCGTCTGGAGAACGTGGAGCCGGAGCTCAAAGACGCCGTGCTCATGGAATTCCAGGAGCTGATGATGGCCAGCGAGTTCATCAGCTCTGGCGGCATCGACTATGCCCGCGAGCTTCTGGAAAAGGCCCTTGGCTCGCAGAAGGCCATAGACATCATCAACAGGCTGACGTCCAGCCTGCAGGTCCGGCCCTTCGACTTCATACGGCGCACCGACCCGGCCAACCTCCTCAACTTCATACAGACCGAGCACCCGCAGACCATAGCCCTGATCCTGGCCTACCTGGAGCCGAACAAGGCAAGCTACATCCTGACCAAGCTGCCCAAGGAAAGCCAGTCGGACGTGGCCAAACGCATAGCGACCATGGACCGCACGTCGCCGGAAGTGCTCCGCGAGGTGGAACGGGTACTGGAGAAGAAGCTGTCCACCCTGTCCAGCGAGGACTACACGGCGGCGGGCGGCGTGGACGCCATCGTCGAGATCCTCAACCTTGCGGACCGTACCACGGAAAAAGGCATCCTTGAGGCCCTGGAAGAGGAAAACCCGGAGCTGGCCGAGGAAATCAAGAAAAAGATGTTCGTCTTCGAGGACATCGTCATGCTGGACAACCGCTCCATCCAGAAGGTCATCCGCGAGGTGGACACCCAGGACCTCACGCGGGCCCTCAAGGGCGTGGACCAGGAAGTGCAGGAAAAGATATTCCAGAACGTGTCCAAGCGCGCCGCCCAGGCGCTCAAGGAGGACATGGAGTACATGGGTCCCGTCCGCATCAAGGATGTGGAGGAAGCCCAGCAGAAAATCGTCGCGGTCATCCGCCACCTCGAGGACACGGGAGAGATCATCATCGCCCGTGGCGAGGACGACCAGCTCATCCAGTAAGGAAGCCAAGCCATGGCAAAGACCGTGTTCCGGCCCCAGGAAATCGTCCCGCTATCGAGCGCGTTCGTGCTCAGCACCCCGGGCTCGTCCCAGGCCGCCCAGGAGGTGGAGGAAGCCGTAGCCGTTCCCGAGTATCAGGGGCCCACGGCCGACGACCTCCGGCGGGAAGCGGAGCTTTTCAAGGAGCACTGGGAACAGGAAAAGGAAGCCATGATAGCCTCCGCCCGCGCTGAGGCCCAGGGTATCATCACCCAGGCGGAGGCCACGGCCTTTGAGGAAGTCAAGCGCAAGAACGACCAGGCCCTGAAAATCCGCCAGGAGGCAGAGGACGCGGCCGAGAAGGCCGTGAAGGACGCGGAAGGCAAGATTCAGGCCCTAGAGGCCGAGGCGCGCTCCCGCGTGGACGAGGTCACCAAGGAAGCGTACAAGAAGGGCTGGGACCAGGGCCGGGAAGACGGCTACAAGGAAGGCCGCAACGAGGTCGAGCGCCTCATAGGCCGCCTGCACGTGATCCTGGAGCGCGCCATGGACAAACGGGCGGAGATCCTTGAGCAAACCGAGGGGCAGATCGTCGAACTGGTCCTCCTCATAGCGCGCAAGGTGGTCAAGACCATATCCGAGAACCAGAAAAACGTGGTCATATCGAACATAGCCCAGGCCCTGCGCAAGCTGAAGACGCGTTCGGACGTGATCATCAAGGTGAACCTGGCCGATCTCCAACTTGCCAGCGACCATTCCAAGGACTTTGTGGAGATGGCGGAGAACGCCAAGCGCCTGACCGTGGTGGAGGATTCGTCCATCGACCGGGGCGGCTGCGTGATAGAGACGGACTTTGGCGAGATAGACGCCCGCATCCAGAGCCAGCTCCACGAGCTGGAGGAGAAGATCCTGGACATATCGCCCATCAAGGCGCGGGGAAAGGTCCAGTAAGCCATGGACCTCATAGCCAAGTACCTGGACGCCGTGGAGGAAACCGATCCCATCAAGTACACAGGGCGCGTGATCCGCGTTCAGGGGCTCCTGGTGGAAAGCCGGGGGCCGCAGGCCGTGGTGGGCGAACTCTGCCAGATACTCATACCGCGCCTGGGCACGGTGGCCTGGGCGGAGGTGGCCGGCGTGCACGGGGACACCGTCCAGCTGATGTCCTACTCAAGCCTTGAGGGCATAGAGGTGGGCTGCGCCGTCATAGCGTCCGGCGAGCTCTTGCGCGTGCCCGTGTCGGACAAGCTCCTTGGCCGCACGCTCGACTCCATGGGCCGGCCCGCGGACGGCAAGGGCGACATCTATTCAAGCACGTATTACCCGGCCGCCGGTCAGGCGCCGGACGCGCTCACGCGCAGGCGCATCAAGACGCGCATGGTAACGGGCATCCGGTCCATAGACGGCCTTTTGCCCGTGGGCCGGGGCCAGCGCTTGGGCATATTCGCGGGCTCGGGCGTGGGCAAGTCCACCCTGCTCGGCATGGTCGCCCGCAACACCAACGCCGACGTCAACGTGATAGCACTGATAGGAGAACGCGGCCGCGAGGTGCGCGAATTCATAGAGAACGACCTTGGCGAGGAAGGCCTGGCCCGTTCGGTGCTGGTGGTGTCCACGTCGGACACCCCGCCCTTGGCCCGCCTGCGCGGCGCCTATGTGGCCACGGCCGTGGCCGAGTATTTCCGCGACCAGGGCCTGGACGTCATGCTCCTTTTCGACTCGGTGACGCGCTTCGCCAGGGCCCAGCGCGAGATAGGCCTGGCCATAGGCGAGCCGCCGGCCACCCGGGGCTACACGCCCAGCGTGTTCGACTCCATGCCCAAGCTGCTGGAGCGCTCGGGCACCTCCGACAAGGGGTCCATCACGGGCATATACACCATCCTGGTGGACGCCGACGACATGGACGAGCCCATAGCCGACACGGTGCGCGGTATCCTGGACGGCCACGTGGTGCTGTCCCGCAGGCTGGCCGAGCGCTACCACTACCCGGCCGTGGACGTGCTCAAGTCCATATCCCGCCTGGCCCAGGCCGTCAGCGGACCGACCACGCAGAAGGCCATAGGAGCCATACGCAAACTGATGGCCGTGTACGACGAGGCGGAGGACATGATCAACATAGGCGCCTACGTCAAAGGCTCAAATCCTGCCATAGACGAGGCCATGGCCAAGCGCCAGGCCATTGAGGACTTCCTCATCCAGTCAGTGGACGAGAAAGCGCCCATAACGGACACCATCAAACGGCTTGGCGACATAGCGGGACTGGCCATACCGGCCACGGAAATTATGGCGTTTGCCGAGGCGCGCCAGGCTGGCTCCGCGGCCGGTATGGCGCCGGCGGGCACGGAAATGGCTGCCCCTGCGCCGACGTCGGGCGGAGGCGCAAGCGCCGGGGCGGACGCATGAGGCGCTTTCACTTCCGCCTGGACCGCGTGCTCGAGGTGCGGGAATTCGCGGAAAAGGCCGCCGAGGCCGAGCTCGCCAAGAAGTCTGGCGCCGTGGCCCTGCTCGAGCTTGAGCTTGAGGAGAACGCCAAAGCCTCATTTGACGCGGCGCGATCCCGCTTCCGCAAGGGCGGGAATGCCCAGGATTTCCTGGCCGGCGAGCGCTACGCCGTGCGCCTTGCCCAGCGGCGTGACGGCCTCATGAAGGGGCTGGCCATGGCGGAGGCGCAGCGGGACCGCGCGCGCGAGGCGTACGTGGAGGCAAGCAGGGCGCGGGAACTGATAACCAAACTGAGGGAACGGGCAGAGGCGGACTACTATAAGGCCGCCGGCCGCGAGGAAACCAAGGTCCTGGACGATCTGGCCGCCATGGCCAGGCAGCGGCTGGCCACGGCCGGGGGGGAACGGTAAGTCATGGCGGGATTCGGCAAGCAGAGGATACTGGGCAGGGTAGTGGTCATGCTGATTCTCATACTGGCCCTGGCCATAGGCGGCGTGTTCTGGTTCGATTTTCTTGGGCTGATAGACGCCAAGACCCTGTTCGCGCCCGCGCTCAGGCTGGTGGGTTTGCCCACCCGGACCGGGGCGGCCCTGCCAGCCGACCTTCCGACCCTGCTGGACGACGAACGCTACGCCAAGCAGCTGGCGGCCGTGGAAGCCCTCAGGCAGGAGCTTGACGCCCGCTTCATGGCCGCGGACGAGCGCGAGGCGTCCATAGAGGCCATGGCCCTGGAAATAGACGAGAGGCAGAAGGCTTTGGACGAACGGGAAAAAGCATTCAATAGCGCGGCCCAACAGTACGACAATAGAAAGGCGAACGTCGAGCAAAACGCTCGGTACCTGACCGGCATGCCGCCGGCCGACGCCGTCGAGATACTGGCATCCTTGGACGACCAAACGGCCATAGATGTCCTGCGGGCGGTTGAGGAGCTTGCGGCCAAGTCTGGGGAGAGTTCGGTGGTGGCGTACTGGCTGTCGCTCATGCCCGCGGAACGCGCGGCTGACCTGCAGCGCAAGATGAACGCCAAGCCGGCTACCCTGGACTGACCGGTTCCGGCCCGGACGGCGGCTCGGCATGAAAGGAGCCCGTCGTCCATGGTGGCGATATCCGTACAAAAAACAGCGTCGACAAAGTCAAAGCAGGGCGTCCCGGTTTCCGGTTCACATGGCCCTGGCGTGTGGTCGCGCGCCCGGGGCGCCCAGCGTTCGCCCTTTCTTTCCATCCTGAACGCCCTCCGGGGCGGGGTCAGCAAGAAGGCCGAAGCAACGTCCAAGCCCGAATTGACGCCCAAGCCGCTAGCCGCTGGCGCTCAGGTCCCACGGGCCCTGGACGCCAATGGCAAGGCGTCTCTCAAGGCGGCCGCGACCGAACAGGCTCCCCAGGCAAAAAAACACGTGCTTGTCAGGCAGGACGAAGCCGTCCCGGACACAGCCGCCGTTTCTGCAGCTCTGGCCCAAGCGCGCACTCAGAAACAGCCCGAACGCCAGGAAGCGCGTGATGGCGCAGAGGCCGAAGGTCCAAAAGACGCGGCCAAGACCCAGGCCAGAAAAAAGGACGACAAAAAACTGTCCGTTATCGATCTCAGGATGAAGGCGGACCAGGCGACCAAGGAGCAGGCAAAGCCCCAGGCGGGCAAGACGGCGGGATCTGACGACCAGGGCGCCGAAGCCGTCCGGGCAGAGCCTGACCGGGCCAAGGCCGCCTGGGAGCCCGGGCAGAGCGAGCCGTCCAAGGCCGGAAGCGGGCCGTCCTTCTCAGAACTGCTGGCGGCCAGGCTCAAGTCCGGCGGTTCGGCGGACATCGTGCGCGCCGCCCAGGTCGTGCTCAGGGACGGGGACCTAGGTGTGATACGCCTACGCCTGGAGCCGGAATCCCTGGGCGGCGTCAAGATAGAGCTCAAAATGGCCGAAAAACAAATCAGCGGGCGTATCGTGGTCGAGTCGGACCTTGCCGGCGAGGCTTTCCGCTCGTCGCTCGATTCGCTCAAGGACGCTTTTGCCGCCAGCGGTTTTGAGACGACCTCCCTGGAAGTGGAAGTCCGTGGCGGCAACCAGGGCGGCGGGGAACAGACAGACGGCCGGCTGGAACAGGGCGGGCCGTACTGGAGTTCCCGTTTCCGGGAGCTGGAAGCGGCCGTGCCGCCGGCGGACGCGTACGCGCCCGACTCGGCGGTCGATCTCGTGGTGTGAGAGAGGAACGTACACATGACCGTAAACACGAACTTGAGCGCCCAGGATCTCCTTTCCACCCAGATGCAGGTGGACGCGTTCAACAAGACCCTGTCGCAGGGGCGCTCGGTGAACAAGGAGCTGGACAAGGACGATTTCCTCAAGATCCTCATCACCCAGCTCCAGCACCAGGATCCCACCAGCCCCATGGAGGACCGCGAGTTCATATCGCAGATGGCCCAGTTCTCGTCGCTCGAGCAGATGACCAACATGGCATCCGGCTTCGGCAAGCTGTCGTCCGTGCTGGCGTCCAGCGAGGCCCAGTCCCTGCTCGGCAAGAACGTTGAGGTTGTAGATCAGGGCAACGCCCTCTTCGGCAGGGTGGAGCAGGTGGTACGCGGGGAATTCCCCCTCGTGCTGGTAAACGGAAAATTCTACGACCTGGAGCAAGTCTCCGTCGTGGCCGAGTAAGGAGGCGCCATCATGATGCGCTCGCTGTATTCCGGCGTCGCCGGCCTTCAGAACCACCAGGTTCGCATGGACGTGCTCGGCAACAACATAGCCAACGTCAACACCACCGGCTTCAAGAAGGGCCGGGCCAATTTCCAGGACCTTCTGTACCAGCAGCTGTCAGGCGCTGCCCGCCCCACCGAGGAAGTGGGCGGCATCAACCCCAAGGAAATCGGCCTTGGCATGAGCATAGCCAGCGTGGACACCATCCACACCCAGGGCTCGCTCCAAACCACGGGCGTGATGACCGACCTGGCCATCCAGGGCAACGGCTTCTTCGTGCTGAACAAGGGCGACATGACCATGTTCACCCGCGCCGGCGCCTTTGGCCTGGACGCCGACGGGCGCCTGGTGAACCCGGGCAACGGCTACCGCGTCCAAGGCTGGAACGCCCAGCTGATCAACGGCGTGGAGGTGCTTAACACATCTGGCGCCCTTGATGACCTGATCATACCCGTGGGCTCCAAGGACCCGGCCCGCGCCACCGAGCAGGTGTACCTGGCCTGCAACCTAGACAAGCGCCTCGAGGAGATACCCGAGGGCGCCAGCGAAGCAACCATACGCCAGAATACCTGGCGCGTGGAGGAGAAGGTATACGACTCCTTTGGCCAGACCCACATCATGCGCGTGGACTTTACCCGGGTGCCAGGCCAGAACAACCAGTGGCAGGCCGTGGTCACCATGGACCCGGAAGCCGCTGTGGCGACCAACGCGGCCGTGGGCCTCAACGCGGAAGGCCAGCAGGGCAACACGTTCATTGTCGAGTTCGACAACCTGGGCACCCTGCGCCGGGTCGTGGATGGGCAGGGGAATCCCTCCGCAGAGGAAGGCATCCTGGGCATCAGCGTGGGCTTTGACGTGGCCGGGACCACGCCGGAGGCTGAAGGCCAGCTCGTGCGCCAGAACTTCACCCTGAACATGGGCGTGGTCGGCTCCGTGCGCAACACCGTCACCCAGTTCGCGGAGGCGTCCAGCACCAAGGTGTTCGAGCAGGATGGCTACGGCATGGGTTACCTGGAGAACTTCAAGATCGACCAGTCGGGCGTGATCACCGCCGTGTATTCCAACGGGTCGACCCGCACCATAGGCCAGGTGGCGCTCGCGTCGTTCACCAACCCCAACGGCCTTGAGAAGGCCGGCGAGACCAACTTCCTGGAGTCAAACAACTCCGGCATGGCCAACATCGGTCCCTCGGGCATAGCGGGCAAAGGCAAGATCATAGCGGGCACCCTGGAAATGTCCAACGTGGACCTGGCCGAGCAGTTCACCGACATGATCGTTACCCAGCGCGGCTTCCAGGCCAATTCCAAGACCATACAGACCAGCGACCAGATGCTCCAGGAGCTTCTGACGCTGAAACGCTAACGCAAGCGCCCGCGGCATGGCGGGGTAGAATAGAGGGGGCCTGATCGTGATAGAGGTGACCAAGCTGAACGGCGACACGTTCTGGCTCAATCCCCACCAGATAGAGTATATTGAGTCGACGCCCGACAGCATGCTGATGATGCTGTCGGGCAAGCATATCGTGGTGCGGGAGAAGGTTCCCGTCATCATCGAACGCATCGTGGCGTATCGGCGTCTCATCGGCGCGTTCAAGAACGAGGAGTAGGGGATGGATTTAGCGTCCATACTCGGCCTGGTAGGCGGCTTGGTCTGCATTGTCATGTCCATGTACGCGTCGGGCGGTGTTGTCAGTACCTATCTCGATCCGGCATCAGCCTTGATGACCATAGGTGGCTCCTTCTTTGCCCTGATGCTCAACTACAACATCAAGGACATGACCAAGGTCTGGGGCATCATGGGGAAATCCTTCAGGGTGCCGGACTTTGGCGAGATCAAGATGGCCGAGTCGCTCCTGTCCTTCTCGGAAAAGGCCCGGCGCGAGGGCATTTTGTCCCTGGAGGAGGAAATCGAGTCCGTGGACAGCGATTTCATGAAGCGCGGCCTCCGCATGGTGGTGGACTCGGTGGACCCGGAGATGATCCGCTCCATCCTGGAAACCGAGCTGACGGAAATGAACGAGCGCCACGGCAAGTGGCTCAAGATGCTGGACCAGTGGGCCAAGCTGGCGCCCGGTTTCGGCATGCTCGGCACGGTCCAGGGCCTCATAGCCATGATGAAGAACCTGGAGGATAAGAGCCGCATTGGACCGAATATGGCATTGGCGCTCATCACAACGTACTACGGAGCCATGCTGGCCAACTTCATCCTCATCCCGATGATGGGCAAGCTGGGAGGCCAGGACGCGGCGGAAACCAAGGTGCGGGAGATGATCCTGGAGGGCGTCCTGTCCATCCAGCAGGGCGACAATCCCCATGTCCTCCAGATGAAGCTGTCCGCCTACCTGTCGCCGGACAATCAGCGCAAGCTCGAAGAGCTGCACCCGTCCACCTAAGGAGCGGCCATGGCCAGGAAGAAGAAGGAACAGCAGCTCGGAGGCCTCGGCGAGTGGATCGTGACCTACGGCGACATGGTGACCCTGCTCCTCTGCTTCTTTGTGGCCCTGTTCGATACTACCGACGCAGACGTGGTACAGGTCAACGAGATGATATCCAGCCTGAACAACATAGGCATGGGCGCGTCGTCCGGGGGGCAGACCCTGTCCGCAGGCAAATTGGCAGAGCTCGGGAACACGGTGGGCACTTTGCCGTCCATGGAGAAGGGGCGGGTGCTCGGCACCGCGCTCAAAAAGGCCGTGTCGCTGTTCCAGCCTGAAATCAAATCGAACCGGGTGCGCATAAGCTCGGACGAGCGGGGCGTGGTCATATCCCTGGCCGCGGACGCGTTTTTCCGCAAGGCGAGCGCGGACATAAATATCGACGATACCCGGTCCATGCTGATACGCCTGGCCGAGCTCCTGAAGTCCGACGACTTGGCGGATCGGCGCTTCAGGATAGAAGGACACACCGACGGCACGCCCACCGACCCCAACGGCCCGTGGGCGTCCAACTGGGAGCTGTCCACGGCACGCTCCCTGACCGTGCTCCATTACCTGAGCGACTTTGGGGCGCCAGAGCGGCGCTTCCAGGTGGCCGGGTTCTCGGACACGGTGCCCATAGAGAGCGACGATACAGAGGAAGGCCGCGCCTACAACCGGCGCGTGGACATCATAATACTGGACGAGGGCCATCTATAAAGGCTCCCGGGAGGGCGTTTCCATGAGCGACGATTTTGACAAGGGCGGCCCGGACTTCACCGACGGCCAGGACATAGTAGAGAAACCCAAGCGGAAGGGCGGGTCCACGGCCATCCTGGGCATGCTCAAATGGGTGGGCATAGGACTCGGCGCGGTGATATTCATCGTCGTGATCGTCGTCATCACCAACGGCGTGATCAACCAGCAGGCCAAGCCCCTGAGCTCGGTGCCCGCTAGCGAGTCGTACCAGGCGGTCCTGCCCATATACGCGACCTTTACCACGCTGGACCAGATCAGCACCCAGACCACGGACAAGGAGCCTTGGGCCATCGTGGTCAAGATCAACCTTGGCTACGAGGAAGACGACAAGCAGGTGGCCGACGAGCTCAACCAGCGCCGCTACCAGATCCAGGACGACCTGCGGAATTTCTTCAGCGTGCGTACGATCTCCCAGCTGGCTCCCAACAACGAGGATCTCCTGAAGGAAGAGATACGGGCGCGCCTGAATCGCATCCTTACCAAACCGGCCATCAAGGCCGTGTACTTCCAGGACTTCAAGCGCACCCAGATGTAGGAACCGCGGCGCCGGGCCTTCGGCGTTGCGGAAAGACGGGTTCTGTGCCATTATGGTAGGCGGAGAGAACGAATGACCGAAGTCCTATCGCAGGACGAGATAGACCAGCTCCTCACCGCCATCAACGCGGGGGACACGTCCCTGGAGACGGTGCAGTCCACCACGGACTCCCGCAAGATCAAGATCTACGACTTCCGGCGCCCTGACAAATTCTCCAAAGAGCAGATGCGCACCGTGCAGAACATGCATGAAACCTTCGCGAGGCTCACCACCACGGCCCTGTCGGCGGCCATACGCATCCTCGTGAACGTGCACGTGGCCAGCGTTGACCAGCTCACCTACGAGGAATTCATCAGGTCCATTCCCACCACCACCACCCTGGCCGTGGTCAGCATGGATCCCCTGAAAGGGCAGATCATCCTTGAGGTGGACCCGTCGGTCACCTTCACCATCATCGACCGGCTGTTCGGGGGGGCCGGCGAGGGCTCCAAGATCACCCGCGAACTCAGCGACATCGAGTACTCCGTGATGGAGGGCATCATCGTCAAGATCCTGGGCAACCTCCGCGAGGCGTGGACCCAGGTGATCGACCTTCGGCCGAGGCTGTCCACCATAGAGAACAACCCGCAGTTCGCGCAGATCGTCCCGCCGAACGAGATGGTGGTTCTGGTGACCCTGGAGACCAAGATCGGCGAGGTTGAGGGCATGATGAACCTCTGCATACCTTACCTCACCATCGAGCCCATCATATCCAAGCTGTCTACGCAGTACTGGTATTCCACGGTGCGCCGCGGAGCCACCACGGAAAACCTGAACATACTCAAGGAAAAGCTGTCCACCATAGACATCCCCATCATAGCCGAGCTGGGCAAGATACAGGTGACTGTGAGGGATGTGCTCAATCTCAACCTTGGCGACATCATACGGCTGTATAACGTCAAAGTGGACGATCCCATGCCCTTGAACGTGGGCAATAAGAAGAAATTCCTCTGCCGGCCGGGCGTGATAGGCAAGAAGATGGCCGTGCAGATAACCAAGAAACTGGAAGAATTCGGTCAGGAAGAGTACGAAGAGCTGGCCGCGGAAGGTGAGGACACGTATGAGTGACGGCGCGCTCTCGCAGGACGAGATAGACTCCCTCCTTGCCGGACTGGATCCAGGGGCGGGCGGCGGAAAAAAAGCCGGCGGGGCCCCTGCCAAGCCCACGGCCGAGCTGAACGCCTTCAAGGCCATGCTGGATTCCATAGGCTCGACCCAGGCCCAGAACCTGTCCATGATCACCGGCCAGGACGTCAGCTTTGGCGACTGCTCGGTGGACGCGACGACGAGGGATGGCCTTCTGCCGTCCCTGCCCGACGAGGTGCTGGCCGTGAGCGTGGACATGGTCGGCGGAATTCCCGGGGACCACTGCTACCTCCTGCCCAAGGACGTGGCCGTGCGCGTGGCCAGCCTGGCCAACAAGGACGAAAGCCTTACCGATATGGATGACATGGCCATATCGGCTGTGTCCGAGTGCGTGTCGTCCATGACCGGCACCCAGATTACCCTGTTCACGGAAAAAACCGGCAACCGGCAGATACAGTCGGAGGCGGCGGAGGGATCCTTTGGCCCCAAGGCCATAGCCCGGCTCCCTTCCGGCGATTTCTGCAAGGTTCAGTACGACATTACCATAGGCGGGGAAGCGTTCAAGTTCTGGGAAGTGTACGCCCTGTCCTTCGTCAAGGACATAGCGGCGGCGTCCGGTGTGAGACCCGCCGAAGCCGCCGGGCAGGCACCCATGGCTCCCATGGGCGGCCAGCCCCAGCAGGCGTACCAGCAGGCATACCAGCAGCAACCGGCCTTCCAGCAAGGAATGATGGGCATGGCTCCACAACAGCAATACCAGTCGCCGATGATGGGCATGGCTGCGCCGAATGTCCAGCCCGTGCAGTTCGCCAGCCTGTCCATGGGGCGCCCCGGCCAGGAAAGCGGCAATATCGGGCTCATCATGGACGTGTACATGGAGCTCACTGTTGAGCTCGGCCGGACCAAGAAACTGATCAAGGACATCCTGGGCCTTGGCGAGGGCACCATACTCGAGCTGGACAAGCTGGCTGGCGAGCCGGTGGACATCCTGGTCAACCACAAGCTGATAGCCAAGGGCGAGGTCGTGGTCATAGACGAAAACTTTGGCGTCCGCGTCACGGAGATTGTGTCGCCCATGGAGCGCATGGCCGACATGAGCTAAACGACGAAAAGGCCCGGAAATCAGGGCCTTTTCGTCGTTCCCAATTCCTTTGCTCCTCAATACTTATTGCAATACGCCGGATTCCGGTTTACAATGCTCCCGGAGGGGAACGTGAACCAGGCCATCCGCATTCTCAGCGTGGCGGCCTTCTGCCTGTGCCTAGCGGCCGCGGCGGGAGCGCAGGAAACGCAGCAGCCCGTAGATGAGACCAGCCTCACGATCGTTGACGAAACGGCCGCGGAGAATGGCGCGTCCACGTCCGTGTTCCCCTACATGCTCCGCATGGTCCTGGTGCTCGGCCTGGTGGTCGGCGCCATTTACGGACTGTACGCCCTGCTTAAACGTTCCCAGGTGGTCAAGATACAACCGGACGCTCCGCTCAAAAACCTCGCGTCGCTCCAGCTTGGCCCGGGCAAGGGCGTCCACGTGTTGGCGCTCGGCGAAAAAGCATGGCTGGTCGGCGTGACGGACTCGGCGGTCAATTTAGTGGCCGAACTTAACGACAAAGAACTGATAGACGAACTCACCCTTGCCGCTGAGAAAAACGCGGCGCTCGGCGGGACGGCGCGGACAGACTTTCAGGGCATGCTTGCCAGGCTTTTGAAGCCGACAGCCGGGCAGAAAACCACCGCTGTGTCCAAGGATTTCTTCTCCAAGCAGCGGGATCGTCTTAAGAAATTTTAGGAAAACGCGGGGCCTTTCGGGAGGGTATGTGCGGAATGTCCTGATTTTGAGCATCATGGTCCTTGCGGCTGGCATGGCCGCGGCGCAGGAGGAACCCGCCCGGACCTTCCCGTCCACGCCGGCGGATACCGCCAGGGATGTGCCCATACCGTCAGCGACCGCCACCCAGGGGGATTTCCCTGAAGGCGCGGCCGGCGCCACCACATCCCTGCCAGAGCTGCCTTCCGCCATACCCCTTGTGGACCTGTCCGTGCGTTCGCCGCAGGACGGCAAGGAAGTGGCCTTCAGCCTCCAGCTTCTCTTACTCCTGACGGTGCTGTCGCTGGCGCCGAGCATCATTATTCTGGTAACGAGCTTCCTCCGCATATCCATCGTCCTGGATTTTGTGAAGCGCGCCCTGTCTCTCCAGCAGGTGCCGCCGGGCCAGGTCCTCATGGGCATAGCCTTTTTCCTGACCCTTTTCATCATGTGGCCAACCTTTGAAGAGGCGTACGACAAGGGCATCAAGCCCATGATGGACGGCCAGCTGTCCGTTACCGAGGCGTACCAGGAAGCCGAGAAACCCTTCCGCCTGTTCATGTACGCCCAGATGAAAAACGACCCGGCAAACATACGCCTGTTCATGGACATGAGGGGACTGGGGAAACCGGCTACCCTGGCCGACGTGCCCACCTACGTGCTGGTGCCGGCCTTCATCCTGAACGAGCTGACCGTGGCTTTCAAAATAGGCATCCTCCTGTACATACCCTTCATCATCATAGACATGGTCGTTGCGTCGACCCTGATGTCCATGGGCATGATCATGTTGCCGCCCGTGATGATATCCACGCCCTTCAAGCTGATCCTGTTCGTGCTGGTTGACGGCTGGGGCCTGATGACGCGGCAGCTGGTTGAGTCCTTCCTGAGGTACCTGCAATGAACATAGGCGACGTGACGGCCCTGGTGGGCGGCGCCGTGTGGCAGATACTCATCCTTTCCGCGCCCATCCTGCTGACGGCCCTGGTGGTTGGCCTGGTTATAGCCGTGATACAGGCAACCACGAGCATACAGGAACAGACACTCAGCTTTGTGCCCAAGATAGCGGCCATCATGCTGGTGCTCGCCCTGCTGGCCGGCTGGATGTTTTCCACCCTCGGCGAGTACACGGTCAACCTGTTCAGCCGCATATCGGGGATAACCGGATGACGGGCGGCGCCGGGAGTCGGCCGTGCTGAACCAGATAGTCGTTGACGCCGACCTCTTTTTCCTGCTGGCCGTGCGCATTCTGGCCATGGTGGAGACGGCGCCGCTTCTGTCCGACCAGGGCATACCGCAGGCGGCCAAGATCGCGCTGGCCGGATTTGCGGCGGCCGCCGTGCTGCCGTGGATGAAGGACGCCGGTTTTATACCGCCTGATTCCGCGGGCACCTACGTGGCGGCCGTGGTGGGCGAGGCCCTGATCGGCATCATATTAGGATTTTTCCTCAACGTGGTATACGCGGCCTTCACCACTGCCGGGCAATTTTTTTCCCTGCAGATGGGCTTTGGCGCGTCTGAAACCTACGACCCTCTGGCCCAGACCGAGATACCTATCGTGGGCCAGTTCATGAACCTGATCGCCATGTTCGTGTTTCTCACCGCTTCCGGTTTCCAGAAGCTATTCCTGATAGGCGTCCAGCGCAGCTTTGTGTCGCTCAGGGCCCAGGACCTGCTCCTGAACCGGGAGGATTGGTTCGCGTTCGTGATCGGCTCCCTGGGATCCATGTTCGCGGACGCCCTGGTGCTGGCCTTCCCGATTTTCGGATCCCTGCTCCTGGTGTCCATCACCATGGGCCTTCTGGCCAAGGCCGCGCCGCAGATGAACCTCCTCACGGAAAGTTTTCCCCTGGCCATTCTGACGGCCTTTTTCATCATGGCGGCGGCCCTGCCGTACATGATCGAGGCCTTTGCCCAGCTGGTGGACGCCGGGTTCCAGAGCATGTCGCTCATCCTGAAGGGCGGCGCCTCATGAGGGCTCTGCGTATGTCTGGAGACGCCGTCCGAGAGGCGGACCCGGCGGACGGGCTCGGAGCCGCGGCCGCATTGCCCGCCGGCTTGGCCTGGGTGCACCTGCAGTGGTTCGCGCCCGAGGACGAGGGAAAAACCGAAGACCCCACCGAGTACCGCCTGCGCAAGGCACGCGAGGAAGGCCGCGTGGCCAAAAGCCAGGACCTGGTCGGCGCGGTGGGCCTCATGCTGCCCGTGGTCGCCTTGGCCGTCTTCGCTCCCTGGATCTTCATGAACATCCAGAACATGCTCCGCTGGTTCCTTGAGGTGGCCGTTGAGCTGGATCCCGTGACCGAAGGGGCCATACTCGGCGCGGCCTTTCTGTCCCATTTCGCGCGGCTGGTCCTGCCCGTGGCCGTGGTGGCCGTGCTGGCAGCCTTGTTCGGGAACCTCCTCCAGGTGGGCTTTTTGTTTACCACCAAACCCCTCAAGCCGGATTTCAAGCGCGTGGTTCCGCACTTCGGGCAGTACTTGAAGCGCACCGTGTTCTCAGGGGAGGGCTTGTATGGCCTGGCCAAGAACCTGATCAAGATAGCGGCCATCCTGGTCATTGCCGTGCTCAACATAGTGGCTGAGATCCCGGCCATGACGCGCCTGTTCAGCGCCACGGTATGGACGTCCACCATCCACGTGTCCTCTGTGGCCCTGCGCATCATCCTGGAGGCGGCGCTCCTCCTCCTGGCCCTGGCCGTGCCCGATTATCTGTACCAGAAGCGGCTCTTCAAGAAAAACCTCAAGATGACCAAGCAGGAAGTGAAGGAAGAGTACAAGATGTTCGAGGGTGATCCAAAAATAAAAGGACGCCTCCGAGAACGCATGCGCGAGCTTTTGTCCAGGAACATGGCGGCCAACGTGCCCAAAGCCGACGTGGTGGTCACCAACCCGACGCATTACGCGGTGGCCATAGAGTATAATCCCCAGGTGGCCGCCGTACCCGTGGTCAGCGCCAAAGGCCAGGACGAGGTGGCCCTGCGCATACGGGCCATAGCGCGCGAGCACGGGGTGCCGGTGGTGGAAAACAAGCCCCTGGCGCGCGCTCTGTACGCGTCGGCAGAGGTGGGAGACCCCGTGCCCGAAGAGTATTACCAGGCCATAGCGGGAGTGCTGGCCCACGTGGCCAAGATCGACAAGAAACTGGCGGACAAGCTGGCCGCCTTGAGCGCATAATGCGGAGCCCAAGGAGAGTGAATGTCTGACCAAACGCGGGGAACCCGCGCGGCCCTTCTGGGCAACATATCGGAATACGGGGTGGCCATAGGCGCGGTGGCCGTGGTCCTCATGATCATCATACCGGTGCCCACGGTCCTCCTGGACGCCCTGATGTCGCTCAACCTGGCCCTGGCCCTGCTGATCCTCCTCATAACGCTCTATACGCGCAAGGCCATAGAATTTTCCATCTTTCCCACCATGATCCTGGTGACGACGATTTTCGGCCTGGCGCTCAACATCAGCTCGACGCGCCTCATCCTGACCCTGGGCGAGCGCTTTGACGGCAGGATCGTGCGGGCCTTTTCCAGCTTCGTGGTCGGCGCGACCGGCACGGAAGGCCTGGTCGTCGGCTTCATCATATTCATCGTCATCGTGGCCGTGCAGGTCATCGTCATCACCAAGGGCGCCACGCGCATAGCGGAGGTGGCGGCACGCTTTACACTGGACGGCCTCCAGGTCAAGCAGATGTCCATAGAGACCGAGTACAACTCGGGCGCCATTACTGAGGAAGAGGCTCGTCAGCGCAAGGAGGAAGTCCAGCGCGAGGTGGACTTCTTTGGACAGATGGACGGCGCCAGCAAATTCGTGTCCGGCAACGTGACCGTGGGCATTTTTGTGAGCCTGATCAACCTGATTGGCGGCTTTGTGGTGGGCATGGTGATCCACGGCGAAAATTTCCAGGGCGCCTTGAATACCTACATAGGCCTGACCATAGGCGATGGCTTGGTGTCCCAGCTTCCGGCCCTTCTCATGTCCACCGCCACGGGCATCATCGTCACGCGCGCCAACAGCCAGGGCACCTTCGGCATGGACGTGACCAAGCAGTTCTCCCAGAACGCGCGCATCTACTGGGTGGGCTCGGGAGTGCTGGCGGCCATGGCACTGCTCCCCGGCTTTCCGTGGTACGTGCTCCTGCCGCTGGCCGGCGCCATGGCCTTTTTGGCCTACAGGCTGACCAAAAAGCAGACCCTTGAAGCGGACAAGGCCAAACTCAAGGCTGCGGAGAGCGGCCAGCGCAAGTCAGAGCCCCAGGAGCTGTCCCCGGTGGTGCCGCTGGATCCCATCAGCCTGGAACTGGGCTACGGCCTCATCCCCCTGGTGGACAAGGACAAGGGCGCGGAGCTCCTGGAGCGGGTAACCAGGATACGCAAGGAAAGCGCCCTGGACATGGGCCTGGTGGTGCCCCGCATACGCATCATCGACAACATGCATCTGGAACCGTCTGAATACTGTTTCAAGATCAGGGGCGTTGAGGTGGGCCGCGGCGTCATCCGCCTGGGGCACTACCTGGCCATCAACCCGGGCGGCGTGTCCGAGGAAATATCAGGCGAGAAAACCAAGGATCCGGCCTTCGGCCTGCCGGCCGTGTGGATAGGCGAACCGTCCAGGGACAAGGCCGAGCGCGCCGGCTACACGGTGGTGGACGCCCCGAGCATCGTGGCCACCCACCTGACCGAGATCATCAAGCGCTACGCCGCCGACATCCTGGGCAGGCAGGAGGTCCAGTCCATGCTGGACGCCCTCCGCAAGGACTATCCTGCCGTGGTGGACGAGGCGCAGAAGCACCTGTCCCTGGGCGACGCCCAGAAGGTCCTGCAGGGGCTCTTGCGCGAGCAAGTGTCCATACGCAACCTGGTGGCCATCCTGGAAACCCTGGCCGACTACGCCGGCGTGACCAAGGACATAGGTTTCCTGGTAGAGAAGGCCAGGCAGGCCCTGGGGCGGCAGATATGCCTGCAGTACGCGGACGCTGACAAGACCCTGCGCGTCCTTACCGTCGAGCCGTCGCTCGAGCAAAAGATCATAGACAGCAGGGTGGACACGCCCACGGGTCCCCTGGCCGCGCTCGAACCGGCGGCGCAGCGCCAGTGGATCAAGGCCCTGACCCTGGCTGTGACCGCTGTGCAGAAGCAGGGGCTCTTCCCGCTGGTGCTGTGCTCAGAGGCGGCCAGGGCCCTGGTCAAATCCAGCACAGAACGCGAGATCCCGGACCTGGTGGTCCTGTCCGTGCCGGAAATAGCTCCCGATGTCCAGGTGGAGGCCGTCGGCGAGATCAAGGTGGAAGGGTAAAGCATGCAGTATCTGGTCGAGCAAGGATCCACCCACAGAGAAGCGCTGGAGAGGATACGGGCCCGCTACGGGGACGCGGCCCAGGTGCTGAGCCACCGGACCGTGAGGCAAGGCGGCTTTATGGGCCTGTTCGCCCGGGAAGGCGTCGAGATAACGTTCTACCTTCGCGACGACTCGATACGGGAGACCGAGCGCAAGCGCGTCGACATGGAAGACGAGAAGCGGAAGCTCCTGGAAAAAATGAACCACGAGCGCACCCTGCAGGAAGTCCTGTCCGAAGTGCGCGAGCTCAAGGAGATCATGGCCGAGGGCGGGGCGGCGGCTCAGGCCGAGGGCGAGCATCCCACGCTGATGGCCCTGGAAGAGCTCCTGGAGACCAACGATTTTTCCCCCCTGTACCGCTCCGAGCTGGTGGCCAAGGCGCGCGCCGAATTTTCCCTTGAGGACCTGGACGACGATCTGCGCGTCCGCAGGGCCGTGCTGGAATGGATAGGCGATACGGTGTCCGTGACAGCCGATCCCAAGCCAGCCCGGCCACGCGTGATCGTGCTGGTGGGTCCTACGGGCGTGGGCAAAACCACGACCATAGCCAAGCTGGCGGCCATACACAAGCTGGGCTTGTCCGCCCAGCCGGCCAAGGAGATACGGCTTCTGACCATAGACTCGTTCCGCATAGGAGCCCTCCAGCAGATCGAGAAATACGCGTCCATCATGAGCATGCCCGTGTCCGTGGTGGAAACCGTTAAGGACATGAAGGACACCCTGGCCATGTATCGAGACACGGATCTCATACTGGTGGATACCATAGGCAAGAGCCCGAGGGACGCCGTGCGCCTGGCTGAGATGCAGGAGCTTCTGGACGCGTGTGGGCCGGGAGCCGAGGTGTACCTGGCCGTGTCCGCCACCACCAAGACGCAGGATATGTTGGACATTTTCCGCCAGTTCGAGCCCTTTAGGTATCGCGGCGTGGTGGTGACCAAGATGGACGAGACGGGCAGGGTGGGCAACGTGCTTTCAGCCTTGGCGGTGGCCAACAAACCGGCCGCGTGGATCACTGACGGGCAGAAGGTGCCCATGGACATAGAACGGGCCCATCCCCTCCGATTTCTCTTAAATCTCGAAGGTTTTGCCCCGGATCGGCCGAAACTAGAAGAAAGGTACGGAGTCCTGCCGGAACGCTCGCGTTCCTGAAACCGTGGACGCCGTGAGCGCGGGACCGACCGCGCCGTGGAGATGACCAGATGGAAGACCAGGCACAGAAACTGCGTGAGCTTATGAAAGCCAAACCCCAGGCCCGCGATAGCGCCAAGAAGACGCGCGTCATCACCGTGGCCAGCGGCAAGGGCGGGGTGGGCAAGACCAACCTGGCCGTGAACATGGCCATAGCCTATGCCAGGCTCGGCAAGCGCGTGGTGGTCATGGACGCTGACCTTGGGCTGGCTAACGTCAACATCATGGTCAACATGATTCCCAAGTACAACCTGTACCATGTGATCCGCAAGCAGAAATCAATGCGGGAAATCCTCCTGGACACGGAGTACGGCATACAGATCCTGGCGGGGGCGTCCGGCTTTTCCAAGATAGCCAACCTGTCGGAGGAAGAGCGCCAGAATTTCATTACCGAGCTGTACACCCTGTCCAACGCCGATATCATCATCATAGACACAAGCGCCGGCGTGTCCAGCAACGTGCTGTCCTTTGTGGCGGCGGCGGACGACGCGGTGATCATCACCACGCCTGAGCCCACGGCCATCACCGACGCGTACGGTATCATCAAAATAATAGCCACCGAGGTGGAGAACCTGAACATAGGACTCAAGCTGGTGGTCAATCGCGTCAAGAACGTGACCGAGGGCCGCAAGGTGGCCGAGCGCATCATCAACATATCCGGGCAGTTCCTCAACCTCAAGGTGGAATATCTCGGCTGCATATACGACGACCCGGTGGTCCCCATGTCAGTGCTCAGGCAGCGTCCCTTCCTGGTCCAGGAGCCGAAATCCAAGGCGGCCATATCCGTGCAGCATCTGGTGAGCCGGATAGAGAAGACGGAGTTTTCCAGCGACCACGGACTCAGCCGCATGATACGCAAGCTGTTCGGCAAGGACGCCTGAGCGGGAATCCGCCACCCGGCCCGGCGCGGCCGCCCTCATTGGCCCATCATCTGATTTTTTGCCGACTCGCGTGGCGTTTTCGTCGATCTTGGCTCAGCGCCCAAGCTTGACGAGGCAGTCGCTTTGCCTTACTCTACCAGGATATGGGAGGGATCAACGTGACGGGTGCTGACCTGCGCCTGTCCACCGGGGCGGGGCTCGGCGCTGCCGTCCTTTCAGCCACCGTTGCCGCATTCTCACGCGTTCCCCTGGGGGCACTTGTCCTCAGGGCCGTGCTCTTGGGGGCCCTCTTTGCCCTCATGGCGTACGGGGCCATAGCCGTGCTCAGGCGCTTCATGCCGGAGCTTTTTGAGGACGGCCAGGCGCCCGCGGACGCGTTGGAGCGGGAAGCGCCCGGACAGCGCGTCAACATAGTCCTTCCTGGCGACGAGGCGCCGGCAGTGTCCGGGCCTGGCGCGGAAAGCGCGGATAGCGCCGAAAGCGTGGCCATGGCGGAAGGTGAGCTGGCGGGTTCGTCCGGAGAGGCTCCGGAGCACATACCCGTCCTGGACAGGGTCATGGCAGCCGAGAGGCCGGAGCGCCGGGCGGACGACGACCTGGCCGACATAGAAAGCGACGTGGAAGCCATACAGGCCGAAAGTCTCATCCCCAAAAACGACCAGCCCGAGCCGGTGTCCAGGCCCCCGCGGCCGTCGGTGGCCCTGGACGAGCTGGATGTCCTTCCGGACCTGGATACCCTGTCCGATTCCTTCTCAGAGGTGGTGTCGGATGGCGACCAGGGCGAGGAAGAGTCGCCAATATACGCCCCCGTATCGGGCGGTTCTGATTCGGCCGCCGGTGATCCAGCGGCCCTGGCCAAAGCGGTGCAGACCTTACTGCGCAGGGACCAGAAAGGGTAAGCTCCGATGAACAACCCCCTGCTTGAGCATCACACTGAGGAAGAGCTCTGGGCTGCTTACAAAAAAGGCCGCGATCCGGTGATACGCGAGGCCTTCATCAAGCAGTATGCCCCCCTGGTCAAATATGTGGCCGGGAAGGTGGCGGCCAACATGCCCCAGTCGGTGGATTTTGACGACCTGGTTGGCTTTGGCGTGTTCGGCCTGATAGACGCCATAGACAAGTACGACCCGGAGAAGAACGTCAAATTCAAGACCTACGCCGTTACCCGGATCCGCGGGGCCATTTTCGACGAACTGCGCAGCATGGACTGGGTGCCGCGTTCGGTCCGGCAGAAATCGCGCGAGATAGAAGAAGCCATCATGGAGGTGGAATCCAAGCTCGGCCGCCCGGCCAGTGATTCGGAAATCGCCAAATCCATTGGCATGAGCAACGACGAGTTTTCCCGGACCATGCTCAAGATATCGGGCACGGCCATCATGTCCCTGAGCGACATATGGTACGCGGCCGACGAGAACGAGAAGATCACCCTGGGCGACAGCATAGAGAGCCCCTCAAGCATGAATCCCGACTCCATCATGGAACGGGAGGAAATCCGCCGCGTCATAGTGTCAGCCATACAGGACCTGCCCGACAAGGAAAAGAAGGTGCTGGTGCTCTACTATTACGAGGAACTCACCCTGAAAGAAATCGGCAAGGTGCTTGAGGTGACGGAATCTCGCGTCAGCCAGCTGCATACCAAGGCCATACTGCGCCTGCGTGCCCGCCTCACCAACCTGCGGAAGGGTATCGTGTAAGATGGCCGAGCGCATCGGCATGGACGCCATCCGCGAGCTCATGCGCCGCTACCTGGACGAGGATGGCGACAAGCGCAGCATCGTTGTGGAAGGCGTCACGCTTGAGGACGCGCTGCAGAGCGCGGCGGTCCAGTTGGACTGCGCCGTGGCCCGCCTTGAATACGAGGTGCTGGAAAAAGGCGCGCCGGGTATGCTCGGGATGGGCCGCAAGCCCTGGAAGCTGAGCGTTTATCAGTCGGCGGCCAAGAAGAAGGTGGAAACCCAGGCGGCCCCGGTGTTTGAGCCAGGCCTTGAAACGGCCATGCCCGTGGTGGAAGCCCAGAAGGACCTAGACGGTCAGGCCTACGTCCGCCTAGCACCGGATGGCGCCCTGCTCAAGGTGACCAAGCCCACGGGCCGGGGCAAGCGCGCCACGGACAAACAGGCGGTGGACAAGCTCCACTCGCGGGCCGTCCACGATTTCAGCCAGGAACTGGTCAGTCGCGTTGTCAAGGAAGCCCGCGGAGAGTGGGTGCCGGTGGGCAGTTTTGTGGCCAATCCGGCGGCCGACGCGCTCTTGACCGTGGATATAGCCGCGCAGGATATGGAAGCGTACGTCATCCTGACGCCGCCCCAGCCGGGCGGCTGCGACCTGTCGCGCGAAATCATCCTGGCCTACCTCCGCAACAACAAGATCGTGCACGGCGTGCTGGACGACGCTCTCCAGGGACTTGAGGACCAGCCAAGCTACAAGGTGCCCGTCATGGTGGCGCAGGGGCAGAAGCCGCAGAACGGCGAGGACGCCAAGATACAGTACCTGTTCGAGACGGACCGCTCCAAGGTGCACATAGAGGAAAAAAACGGGCGCGTGGACTACAAGGAACTCCACCTGGTACAGAACGTGGTGGAAGGCCAGGTGCTGGCCAAGAAGATACCTGCCAAGCAGGGCGTGCCTGGCCGGACGGTTACCGGCAAGCTTCTCCCGGCCAGGAACGGCCGAGACCAGCCTTTGCCCCTGGGCAAGAACGTGCACGCGGGCGACGACGGACTCAGCATCATAGCGGACGTCAACGGGGAGGCCACCTACATAGGCGGCAAGATCAACGTCGAGACCGTGTACACCATCAACGGCAACATAGACCTCAAGACGGGCAACCAGTTCTTCCTGGGCACTATCATCGTCAACGGCAACGTTGAGGACGGTTTCTCGGTCAAGGCCACAGGCAACATCGAGGTGCGCGGCAACGTTGGGAAATCGGAGCTGTCGGCCGAGGGCGATATCATCATCCACCAGGGCGTTGCCGGCAAGGGCGCGGGCGCCATCACCGCGGGCAAGAACGTGTGGGCAAAATTCATAGAGAACGCCATCGTGGTGGCGGGCGACAACGTGGTGGTCAGCCAGAGCATCATCAATTCGGACGTGACGGCCGACAAGCGCATCGTATGCTCGGGCGGCAAGCACGGAACCATCATAGGCGGACGCTACCGCGCATGCGAGGAGATCAACGCCAAGATCATAGGCAGCGCGTCCGGCGGCGCCGAAACCATCCTGGAGGTCGGAAGCGATCCCAAGAGCAAGGCGCGCCTGGACGAGCTGGACGTCAAGCTCAAGCTGCTTGAGAAGCAGATAGACGAGCTGGACAAGAACATATCCACGCTCGCCGAGATGAAGCGCCAGCGCAAGACCCTGCCGGAGGACAAGGAAGCCATCCTGGAGGACCTGACCCAGCGGCGAGAGGAAGCGGGTTCCGAGGCCCGCGCCCTCAAGTCAGAGTACGAATCCATCCACCTCTATCTCAACAACCTGAAGGTGCGGGGCAAGGTCAGCGTGTCCAGCCGCATATACCCGGGCGCAAAGATCATCATCCGGGACATCCGCGAGGACATCAAGAACGAGTACAAGGGCCTGACCTTCTTCCTAGAGAACATGATGATAAAAACGACCAAATACGAGGAGCTGGACGACGAGCTTCTGAAACGGGGGCCGCCAGATGCCCATAAAGCCGATTGACCTCCAGACCTTGTTCACGCAGATGGACAAGGTAGCGCGGCAGAACGCGGCGGAGCGCGACGCGGCCGTGGCCCAGAAAGCCCTCCTTGGCGCCACCATGCAGAAAAAGGCGGTGGAAGAGGCGTCCAGCGTCAAAAAGCTGGAAGAGGACAAAAGCGGCCCAGGAGCCGTCAAGGACAAGCAGGACGAAACCGCCGCCGGCGCGCAGTCCGAAAACAAGCAGAAAAAAGAACAGGAGCGGGACCAGGCGGAACAGGAAACCGTGCAGGATCCCGCGCTTGGCGGCCACATAGACATATCGGGGTGAGCATGGGTTCCACGCTGATCGAATTGGCCGTATTCGTGGCTCTGTGCCTGGTCATGGTGGCCTGGACCAGGGCAACCGTACGCCGCTACCTCAACGCGGACGAGGCGCTGGCGTCCGCTCGCAAAGAAATCTCGGCGCTGATCACAGAGCTTGACGGTACAACGGACAGGAACGTGACGCTGGTAGAGGACCGGCTTGGACAGCTGAAGGATGCTTTGAAGGAAGCCGACAAACGCATCTCCCTCCTGGCCAGGGAAGCACCCAGTTCCCCCGCACGCGAGCCGTCCAGAAGCCAGGGAACGGCGCCGCGGATCGTCCAGACCTCCAGGCCGGAGCAGCGTGCCCCGGAACGCAAAGCTGACGATGCGGCCCAGGTGCCGGAAAGCCGTCAGGTAGAGGCATACCGCAAGGCCAGCAGGGAAGGTCCACAGGCCGGGGTAGCGCCGGACGTGCCTTTTATAAGGTTCGCGTCAAAGGCCTTGCCCGTGGACGTGCCCTTTCCGGAGAAGGTAGCATCGCTCAGGCGCAAGGGCTTTTCCGCGGAGCTGATAGCCTCGGAACTCGGCGCGCCGTTGGCCGAGGTGGAAATCGCCATTGCCATGGAAGACGCCAGGCGTCTGCCGGAGAATTGACATGCCGGGCGCCGTAGGCCTGGATTTTGGCACCACCAACACTTTGTGCGCATGGCTGGACGGCGCTGAGCCCGTGCTCATACCCAACGCCAGGGGCGAGCGCCTGACCCCGTCGGCCCTGGCTGTCCTGGATTCCGGGGAGCTGGTGTACGGGTCGTCGGCCCGCAACCAGGCCTTGGCCGACCCAGAGTCCGTGGTGCTGGGCCTGAAGCGCAAGCTGGGCAGGGCGGATAGCCTGTCGCTCAAGGGGAAAAGCCACCGGCCCGAGGAGCTTGCCGCCGCGCTGCTGTCCAAGGTCAGGAAGGACGCGGCAGCCTACCTGGGCTTTGAGCCGAGGGACGCGGTGGTCACCGTGCCGGCGCGCTTTTCCGAGCCTCAGCGCCGCAGCGTCCGCGACGCCGCCGCCATGGCGGGCTTCAAGGTGCTGCGCGTCATGAACGAGCCGACGGCCGCGGCCCTGGCCCGCGCGTGGACCCTGCCCAAGGACTCAAAGGATCGCCTGGTCCTGGTGTACGATTTTGGCGGCGGGACCTTTGACGCCACCGTACTCAAGAGCAGGGGGCCGGTGAGCAGGGTCCTGGCCTCTGAGGGCGACGACCAGTTGGGCGGCATGGACCTGGACCAGGCCCTGTACGCCCACGTTGCCGAATGTTTCAAACGCGACTACGGTATAGATCCGGACGCCGATCCCTACCTCAGGCGCGTGCTCCTGGACCGCTGCGAGGCGGCCAAAATAGAGCTGTCGGAACTGCACAGCGCGACCGTGGCCGTTCCTTTCCTCCGCGGCCCCGAGGGCGTGACGCATCCCGCCGTCGGCATCGCGAGGGATGTTTTGGAGGACCTTGCGGCGCCGGTCGTTGGCCGCACCATGGCCATCACCAGGTCCGTACTGAAGGCGGCCGGGGTCGAACCAGGCGCGGTGGATGCCCTGGTGCTATCAGGCGGCTCGTCTAGAATGCCCCTGGTTTCCCGCCTCCTTGGGGATCTGTGCGGCCGCGCCGCGGACCCTAGGGTCAACCCGGAGGAAATAGTGGCGCTGGGCGCGGCCATAGAAGCTGCGCGCCTGTCCGGAGACCTGGCGCTTACGGCCCCCGGCTTTGAATTTACGGACGTGTCGTCCCGGATCCTGGGCTTGGAAATAGACGGCGGCGGCATGCTCGAGCTGATCCACAAGAACCAGGCCCTGCCGGCAATCGGCCAGCGCATGTTCACCACGGTGGAAGACTACCAAAGCTCGGTGGAGATACACGTGCTCCAGGCCGACGATCCCGACCAGGCCGGCGCTGGCGTCGGCAGGCTGTCCGTGGGCCGTTTTCTCCTGTCGGGCATACGGCCGGCCAAGCGCGGCGTACCGCGCATACAGATAGAATTCGAGCTTGATGAAAGCGACATGCTCACGGTCAGGGCAAGGGACCTGGACAGCGGCGCTGACCAGACGGTAAATTTTCTTGGTGGCAGAGATCCCGAGCTGTCGCCCGTGGAGCGCGCCCTTGCGCTCTCAGACCGCGCCCGGAGGCTTTCGGACGGCATGTCCCTGGACCCCGCCATGACGGCCGAGCTCAATGAGCTTGTGGAAAGCGCTCGGGACGCCGCCGCCCGTGCCGATACAGATAAGGCGGGGCAGTGCGCGGAGCTACTGGAGGCGCTGTGCGCGGAACTGGACAGCCGGGCCCTTGCCGAGCGGTGACTGACCGCCGCAGCAGATGAACCATTGAGGAACGTGTATGAGGGATGAAGTCCTTTTCGCCGCGCTTGGGTTGGAACCGGGTGTCCCGTCCGCCGAGATAAAGCGCGCGTACAGGAACCTGACGCTTCGCTTCCATCCTGACGCATCGCGCAATCCGGCCACGGCAAGGCGCTTCCAGCGCGTGAGCCGCGCGTACAAAAGCCTGAACGCGGCCTCGAGCAAGGACATCCGCCCGCGCCTGGCAGCCGCCCTCGCTCCGCTGGCCAGATCCATGGACCTTTTTGAGCTGGGCACGCGCCTTGCGGGCTCTGGCGATCCCTCAGAACGCGCCGAAGCGGCCCGGCATCTGGGCTTGTCCGGAAAAAGGAGCGCGTGGCTGTTCCTGCGCAAGGGCTTGTCGGACCCCGATCCCCGTGTTGTGGCCGCCTGCGTGCGCTCGGCAGCCGCGCTTGGCCTGTCCCAGGGAGCGGGTGAGCTGGCCAGCGTCTACGCCCGCTCAGGAGCAGAGGTGCGGGACGCCATTCTGGAAACGGCCCGGGCAACGGGCGACGGCATCCTGGCCCTGGCCGTGGAAGCTGCCTGCTCGGACGAAAACCTCGACCGAAGGCTCTTGGCCATGCGCATCAAGCTCGACGCGTCACGGCGGGCGGATGACCAGCGGGCCGATCTGTAGGCCCCGTCAGGTGGCCGTTTCCTCCGGAGCGTTATCCAGCCCGTATTCCTGGATTTTCTGGTAGAGGGTTTTTCTCCCTATCCCGAGTATCTCGGCGGTGCGGCTCTTGTTGCCGCCCTGGGCGGCCAGCGTGTCCCTGATGAGGACGCGTTCTGCCTCCGCCAGGCTCGAGCCCAGGGGCAGGCGCACCACGCCCTCGTCCTCCTGGCCGCGTATGCCCGGCGACAGGTCGTCCAGGCCTATCACGTCGCCTGATGCCATGACCACGGCGCTCTCCACGCAGTTCCGCAGCTCGCGAACGTTGCCCGGCCAGGGATAGTCGTAGATGGCAGCCCTGGCCTTGGGGTCAAAGCCGCTGACCGCCTTGCCGTTCTCGTCGGCGAACTCGCGGAGGAAGGCCTGCGCCAGTAGGGGTATGTCGTCCTTGCGCTCGCGCAGGGGCGGCACGTGTATGTTCACCACGTTCAGGCGGTAGTACAGGTCTTCCCTGAACGTGCCCTTGGCGATTTCCGCCTTGAGGTCGCGGTTGGTGGCCGCAACCACGCGCACGTCCACCTCAACGGTGTCCTCGCCGCCCACGCGCTCAAAACGCTTTTCCTGAAGGACGCGCAGGATCTTGATCTGGACGTTCTGGTTGATTTCCCCTATCTCGTCCAGGAACAGCGTGCCTTCATTGGCTAGCTCAAAGCGGCCTTTCTTGCGGCCCGCGGCGCCGGTAAACGAGCCCTTCTCGTGGCCAAAGAGCTCGCTCTCCAGAAGGGATTCGGCCAGCGCGGCGCAGTGCACCTTTATGAAGGGCTTGTCCGCCCGGGGCGACAGGTTATGGAGGGCGTCGGCAACCAGTTCCTTGCCCACGCCGGACTCGCCGGTTATGAGGACGCTGGCCTTGGTCGGGGCCACGCGCCGCACCAGCTCGAAGATGCGCTGTATGGACTGCGTCTTGCCGATGATGCTTGAAAAGCGCTTCTGGCTCTCAACCTCCCTCAACAGCTCCTCGTTGCGCCTGGCCAGTTCCGTGCGTTCAAGAGCCCTGCGCACCAGGAGGGACAGGTGGTCAAGGTTGACCGGCTTGGTGATGAAGTCGTAGGCGCCCGAGCGCATGGCCTCTACCGCGTCTTCAACCGTGCCGTGCCCGGTGAGCACGATGACCGGTACCGACGGGTAGCGCGACACGATTTCCTTGAGCAGTTCCGAGCCGGAAAGCGCGGGCATGCGCAGGTCGGTAATGACCAGGTCCGCCAGGCCGCGCTCGACGGATGCAAGGCCTTCCTTGCCGTCCGCGGCCACCGCCACGTCGTAGCCTTCAAGCCGCAGGTATTCCGCCAGGCCCTCGCGTATGTTTTTCTCGTCGTCCACCACCAGGACGCTGAACTTCATGAGTCCTCCTCAACGCAGGCCGCGCCCTGGCATTCTCCGTCCGTGATCATGCGGCGCTCGCGCTGGGGCACGGGCAGGCCGATGGTGAACACGGCGCCCTGGCCCTGCTTGGAGCGGACGGTCATGTCGCCCGCGTGTTCCTTGACTATCTTGTACGCCAGGGTCAGGCCCAGACCGGTACCGTTTTCCTTGGTGGTGTAATAGGGCTCGAAAATCTTGCCGAGCTTGTCCTCCGGTATGCCCGTGCCCGTGTCCGCCACCACGATGCGGAATTCGTCGCCTTCGCGCTCTGTGTTCAGTGCGAGCTTTCCCCCGTCCGGCATGGCCGCAAGGGCGTTCTTAACCAGGTTGAGGAGGGCCTGCTTGATGTAGCGTTTGTCTATTGACAGGAGGGGCGGCGAGCGCTCGTATTTCTCGGACAGGGTTACGCCCTGCTGGGCTGCCTCCGCCCTCATGAATTCGGCCACCTCCCGCACCACGGCGTTCGGGTCGTCGTTGATGGGCGCTATGTCCATGGGTCGCACGGCGAACAGGAAGTCCACCACGATGCGGTTGAGTCTGTCTATTTCCTCGTTGACTATGCCCAGGTATTTGAGGACCGGTTCCCCCGCCGCCTGTCCCAAAGCCTTGCGTATCAGCTGGACGTGGATGCTTATGGACCCCAGGGGGTTTTTTATCTCGTGGGCAACGCCAGCGGCCAGGGTGGTAAGCGACGCCAGGCTTTCAGCGCGCCTGAGCCGCGCCTCGCGCTTGCGCTTGTCGGTGGTCTCCTCCACGTGCACCAGGGTCCCGCGTATGCGCTTGTCCTTCACGAGCGGCGTCACGCATATAGACAGGATGCGGGCGCCTCCTGGCGAATCAAGGACGAATTCCCTGTCCAGCACGCTCTCCTCGCCGAGGAGCACGGTCTGGAAAAAGGCCGACAGCTCGTCGTCGCGCACGCCCATCCACAGCGGCTCGTCGAACAGCTCGGCTTGCGCCAGCGGAAGGAAACGCTCGGCCGCCTTGTTGACCAGGATGGGCACGTGGTCGTCACCGCACACCACGATGCCGTCTAGCATGGAGTCCAGGACGGATTCCAGCCGGTCGTTCTCGTCCACAAGCACGCGCAGAAGGCCCCGGATGGCTTCCTCGTTCATCCGGGACACGCGGTCCATGGCCCGCTCCAGGAATTTCCTCATGGACGATCCGCTATCATGGCGGCCGCCAGGCGCTCGGCCACGGCCACCGGGTTGAGGTTGAAAAACGTGTGCCGCTGTATCGCGTCGCGAGACAATTCCGCCCAGCGCTCGGCGGCCCTCATGCTCGGTTCGGCCGAGTCGGCCTCCCGCAGGAGGCGGGCAAAAACCGAGCCAGCCTCGTCCAGGAAAGCCGGGAACGACCATGCCTGGGCGTCGTCGCCGGCGCCGAAGTTGGACGAGGCGGCAGCCGCCTTGGCCAGCGCCGTCCGCACGCCCCCCTCCGCGTCGGATGCCGCCCGGTCCATGGCCGGGTCGCCGCCGAACCTGGAAGACCATTCGCCAAGCAGGGCAGACGCGAACTCCACGGCGGCCGCGGATAGGTGGCCGGCAGATTCCGGCCGGTAGCGGTCCAGGAAATTCTCCACGGAACGCGCACCCGGGTCCGACCACCTGAACACGCGCTCGAGCACGGCCGTGGCCGCACCCTGCGAGCGGGCCCGGAAACGGTATGGCCGCACCCTGGACAGGATGGTCGGTATGAGCGCCTGGCGTCGGGACGAGGTCAGCACAAAAGTGGTGCGCGGCGGCGCTTCCTCAAGGATTTTCAGGAGGGCGTTCCGCGACGCGTCCAGCATGCGGTCGGCGTGCTCCAGGATGACGATCTTGGCCCTGCCCATGGGCGTCTGGCGGGCCCACGCCTCCATGGCACGGATCTGAAACACGGGGGTTGAGTCAGGAAGGAGCTCGTGGAGTTTCCCGTAGGTGGAAAGGAGCTTGTGCGCCTCTTTGGCCGCCTCGTCGTCGGTTGAGGAGCCCGGAAGACAGGCATCCGAGCCTTCCAGCAGGGAGCGGACCAGCGGCAGGGCCTTGGACAGGCGGCCTTCCTCGTCCGCGTACAGGGCAGCGTCGAAACGCCGGGTCAGCTTGCGGACCGCGCGTACAAAAAAGTACCTGGACGCCGTTCCGGGCGACCTGGACAAGAGTTCGGCCCCGGTCGCGGCTTCCTGCCAGAGGTTTTTGGGACCGAACAGCAACATGTCCGGGTGGGACAGAGAGCGGTGGCGAGCGCAGTCGGGGCACGAACAGTTCCAGGCGGCGCCATTGGCGCAGGACAGGACCCGGCCCAGTTCCAGGGCGGCGCTTGCCTTGGCGGAGAGGCGCGGTCCCTCAAAGAGCATGGACGGCGGCAGGCCGGAAGCGCCAAGATCGGCTTTGAGCATGCCTACGGCGTCGTCCTGGCCTATGACGTTTTCGAACATGGTCAGCCGGCTCCCGGGCCGGGCAGCCGCTCCACGATAATGGGCATGAGGATACCTGCCACGGCACTGCCGTCAAGGAGCTCCTTTACGTCAAAGAGGGGCTGGTAGCGGAGGGCTATCAGGATGATGGCCACGACAACCACGCCCTCCAGCGCGCCAAAGAGCAGCCCCAGGCCCCTGTCCAGAGACTCAAGCTCCAGCTTGTCCAGGATGGTCCTCAGGGAGCTTTCCAGCAGCTTGACGGCCACGAATACGGCTATGAAGCTGATGGCAAAACCCAGCAAGGCCGCCCAAAAGCCGTCCAGGCCCAAAAGCCCGCCCACCCACGCGCTGACGGGGCGGTACAGGAGCACGCCGGCCAGGAGGCCTCCAACCAGGGCGGCCGCCGACATGACTTCCTCTATGATGCCGCGGAAAAAACAGCGGAGCGCCGCCACCAGCACGATGGCCGCGAACACAAAGTCCAGGGTATTCATCGGGCGTCCTCCCCCGTCTGGGCCAGCCGAGCCGCGGCCCGTTCCAGGATCAGGTTGGCTATGGCCGAAGCGGCGTCGGGAGGGGCCACCGCGGCAGCCGCCCGCGCCATGTGAGCCCGCTTGTCGGGGTCGGTCGCCAGTTGCCTGATTTCCCCGGCCAGGCGCTCCGCCGTGGCGTCGGCGCCCGTCAGGGTGATGGCCCCGCCGGCATCGGACAAAAGCCGCGCGTTTTCTACCTGGTCGCCGCGGCTGCCCTTAACGAGAGGAACCAGTATCATGGGCTTTCCGGCCGCCGAGCTCTCCCACACGATGCCGGCCCCGGCCCTACCAACGACTATATCCGCGGCCGCGTACAGGTCCGGCAATTCTCCGTGGACGAACTCGAAGGAGCGGTAGGTGGGGCCGTTTGGCGCCGCCGGCGGGTTGCCCGCCCCAAGCTGGTGGGCAAAGGCGACCGAGCCGCCGAGCAAGGGCAGGGCACCCGCCACCAGGTCGTTCACCTCGCGCGCGCCCTGGCTGCCGCCCATGACCAGTACCAGGGGCAGGTCGGGCTTGACGCCCAGCCAGGCCTTTCCGCGTCCGGCGTTGCCCGAGCCAACGGCCGAGCGCACGGGATTGCCCATGACCACGGCTCGCTTTTTTCTGGCGTCGTCCAAAAACGCAAGGCTTGCCTCCCAGCTGAGCACGATACGTTCCGCCCAACGGGAGTTCAGGCGGGTGGCCAGCCCGGGGGATACGTCGGATTCGTGGGTGAACACGGGTATGCCCAAGCGGTGGGCAGCCAGGCAGGGAGGTACGCTCACGTAGCCGCCCTTGGAGAACAGGATGAGCGGCCCGAGCGCCCTGAGCGTGCTCCGGGCTGCCACGTAGCCGGCGGCCACCTTGAACACGTCAACCAGGTTGCGGGGGGACAGTGAGCGCCTGAGCTTGCCCGAGGGTACCGAGTAGAACTCTATGCCGGCCGCCCTGACAGCGTCGCGCTCAACGGCCTTGCCTGAGCCTATCCACACGATCCGGCCGTCCCAACGCTCACGCAAGCGCTCTATGATGGCCAGGCCCGGGTATACGTGCCCGCCGGTGCCGCCCCCGGTAAAGGCTATGCAGGGTTTGTCCATGCTCATGACAGGCCCAGAAGCCGGGCATAGGCGGCAAGGGTCGGGTCGGCGGGGCCGCCGTCAGCGAGCACCTTTTTGGTCAGGACCTTGCCCAGCTGGACGCCCTCCTGGTCAAAAGAATTGAGGTTCCAGCAGAAGCCCTGGAACATGACCTTGTTCTCGTAATGGGCCAGGAGCGCCCCAAGAGCCGCCGGATCGAGCATCTTGCCCACAAGGAGGGTCGAGGGGCGGCCGCCTGGGAAGTTTCTGTTGGGATCCTGGTCGTCCTGGCCTTTGGCAAAGGCGACGATCTGGGCGACCAGGTTGGCGTTCAGCTTGCGCCTGGCCGTGGAGCCCTCGAACTGGGGATCGGGGGCGGTCTGATTTTCCTCAAAGCCTATAAACTGGAGGGGAACCACGTCGGTACCCTGGTGCAGGAGCTGGTAGAAGGAATGCTGTCCGTTGGTGCCCGGCTCGCCGAACACAATGGGCCCCGTGGGAATATCAACGCGCCCGGCCGAGCGGTCCACGGACTTGCCGTTGGATTCCATGTCCAGTTGCTGGAGATGGGCGGGGAACCGGCTCAGGGCCTGGGAATAGGGCAAAACGGCCGTTGCTGGCCGGCCAAGGACGTCACGCTGGAACACGCCCAGAAGGGCGTCCAGCATGGCGGCGTTTTTCAGGATGTCCGGCTCCATGGCCAGTGCGTCGGCGTCGGCCGCTCCTTCAAGTATGGCAGAGAAGGTTTTTGGACCAAGGGCCACGGACAGAATCACGCCGCCCACCGCGCTGGTGGCGCTGTACCGGCCGCCTATGTAGTCGTCTATGAAGAACGAGTCCAGGTACCCGGGATTGCCCGCCAGGGGGCTGGTCTCGCTGGTCACGGCCACCAGGTGCTTGGACGCGTCCATGCCGGGAACGGATCCAAGGCGGGATTTTACCAGGGCCTCGTTGGCTAAGGTTTCCTGCGTGGTCCCGCTTTTGGACACCAGGATAAAGAGGGTAGTCTCCGGATCCGTGTCGGCCAGCACGGCGTTGGCGTCGTCAGGGTCCACATTGCTGATGAACGACGCGCGGACGGCCAGCTCGCCCCGCTGCCTGGCCCACTGCTCAAGCGCCAGATACAGGGCTCGGGGGCCAAGATCCGAGCCGCCTATGCCTATCTGGACGACCCTGGTGAAGCGTTTGCCCGTGGAGCCCCGGATGGCGCCCGAGCGGACGGCGTCGGCAAAGGCGGAGAACCGGGCACGCTGGGCTTCATAGAAGGCGCGGAAATCCCTGCCGTCCTTGACCGCGGCGCCTGCCGGCTGGCCCCTGAGCGCGTGGTGGAGGACCATGCGACGCTCTCCTGAGTTCATTACGGCCCCGGACGCCAGTTCCCTGTACTGCGCGACTAGGCCAAGCTCGTTGGCCGCGTCGGCCAGGAGGGTCACGGTTTCGTCGTCCACGTCCATGGCCCCCCAGGAATAACGCAGGCCGGCGCCGGCCGGCACCAGGCGCCTGGACACGCGCTCGGGCCCAAGGGCCAATCTGAGGTTTTCCGCCTGCTTTGCCTTTAGTGCCGGCCATGCCCGGCATCTGTCTATGCGGCTATATGCGTTCATAGCGTACCTGCCTTGAGGGCTCCGCTCGTCAGCCAGCGCCCATACTGTGTCGTTTCGATACGGGAATACTAGGGGATGGGCGGCCTGCTTGGCAAGGCCGGAACGCCCTCGATTCCCCCCGCGACTGGTTGTTTTGGGAACATCTAATAACCATGGGGTTTTTAGAGGTTCCTTAAAACTGGTGTTTTTTGTGGCTCCGTTTGGCCCAAGCGGGCGGTTTTGGTGCCGCGCGGCGCGTGGGCATGCTATAATTACCGGGCGGGACAGGGACATGACCAATTCCATAACGTTCATAGAGAAAGAATTCCTCCTGAACCAGCTGATGAGGTCCAAGGGAGCGGTGTCGCTTTTCGGGCCCGGCAAGTCAGCCAGGTGCGTCATCACGTCCTTTGACAAGGATGTGGTGGTCCTGGAAACGACCGACGTAGGCCCAAACCCTTTTGCCTCCTGGGAGGAGGTCACGGCATCGCTTGGCTACCAGGGGCAGCGCCTGGCCTTTTCGTCCAAGGTGATCCGGGTGGACGGCCGCCGTCTGCACCTTGCCCTGCCCGAGCGCCTGCTGAAAGCGCCCCAGCGCAAGGCCGTTAGGGTCGCCCCGCCCAAGGGTCTTGCCCTGGAATTTTACCTGCAGAACGACCATGTCCACATGACCGTGCCCGAGTCGACCGAGTACCTCGAGCTCGAGCTGCCCGAACCCAAGGAAGGCTTTGACCTGTCCAGCCTGAACGGTCTCCTGGCCAGCTTCCAGGCCAAGGCCACGGCAAAATACAGCCAGGCGGGCGTCATCATGTTCGGGCCCAAACGAGCGCCCTCGACGCTGGAGGAGAAAATCATCACGCGGCTCGGGAGAGTCCTCCTGGTGGCCAGCACCAAAAGCAACCTGCCGCCCACCGATCCCTACCCGGAGGGCAGGATCGTCACCCAGGCCATGGCCGACGCGTACGAAGGCCCGTCCATCTTCCTGGAAGGGTCAACCCTGGAGAAGAACCGGGCTGAGAAGGCCCAGGCCGGCGTGGTGTCGGAAGTGTATTGTCCCATGCTCTATTACCAGTACGTCATAGGGTATGTGTACATCATGAACGACGAGAGCAAGAAAGTGTGCCTGGATTTCCGGGCCGTTGATTTTGCCTGGGAATTCGCCAGGGCCCTGGCCTGGAAGCTCAAGGAACAAGGATACTTCAAGGGCGACGGCAAGGGGAAACCCGAGCCGCACCGCCCCCACGTGCTGGACTTCTCGGCGTCTGGCTGCCTGTTCGTCCTGCCCAAGTCCAGCTATCCGGTCAAGCTCAAACAGGCTGCCGTGCTTGACCTTGGCATACGGGCGCCGAGCCTGGATTTGCTGTGCAAGGGCAGGGTGGTGCGGCGTTTTGAGGACAGGGAAAACGAGTACTACGGCGTTTCCTTCCTCGGCCTGGATGAGGGCGGCATGGCCGCGCTCAGGGAGCTTCTGTACGCGGACCGCTCGTCGAGCATGCCAAGCGACGAGACCGTCTACTCGGGTTAACGGCGGCGCGGTTCGCGCGGGGGTATGTCATGCAGGCTGAATCGGGAATAGCGGACAGGTTGCGTCTGGCCTGGGAGGTCATGGGCCGCTGGGAAGTACTGCTTACCCTGGCCATATTCGTGGCCGTTTGGATACTGTTCCGGAACCTGGCCGATCCCTGGGCCAGGGAAGGTAGGAAGCGCCGGTCGCTGTCTTTCCGGAGCAAGAGAGTCGCCCACGCGCCGCCCGAGCAGGCTCCTGCCGACCAGGACGAAGCCGACGACGAAGAGGACAACTTCCCGCTGTAAAATTCCCGGCCCACGTTCGAGACTTTCCCGGCGCCTGCGCTCAGGCCAGTGCATGCACCCCCCGGCCAGCCGACAGCCGCCCCTTCCAGGGGCCGGCAACCCGTTCCCGTATCCAGCCGCATGAACAGGCGACGCTCAGTGCCTCGGTGACCTCGTCGTCAGCCCAAGCAGCCAGGGTGCCGGCGCCGGCTGAGCGCTGGCCGGTATCTTTAAGGAAGGCGACCGCAGCAGCCTTGTCCAGGCGGCGCGGATGCCGAGCAATGGCCCCGTTCAGTTCCGGCCAGCCCGAAGGCGTATCCGAATCCAGGCGGTCACAGCGATCGCAACCGGAACAAGCGCAGTCGGCCGCGCCGGGGGAGTCCAGGGCGGACAGGAGGTAGCGGCGCCTGCAGCCGGGCGCCAGGGCGTAACGGCGCATGGCCAGGCTCCTGGCCTCGGCGTGTGAGCTTGAGCCGGGCGGGGCCGTTGCGCGGCTCGTTTTTATGGGCGTGTCGACAAGAAGGGCCCATGCTGGCAGCCCGTCCCGTCCCGCCCGCCCTGATTCCTGCAGGTATGCTTCAACCGACGCCGGGGTCCCCGCGTGTACCACGCTTCGTATGTCCGGCTTATCCATGCCAAGCCCGTATGCGCAGGTCGCGCACATCACGGCGTTCCTGGCCGAGTAAAACCATGCTTCCACGGACAGTCGCTCGGGTTTGGACAGGCCGGCGTGGTAGAAGCGCACCGTGCCCGGGGCTTCGGACATGGACAGGTCCTCGGCCAGGGTCTCCACGCCCGGCCTAGAGGCGGAGAACACGATCAACGGCCGAGGCAGGGTCTGCACGGCCGCCCTGATCTCATGCAGGGGCGACAGGGTCAGCCTGACGGCGTACCTGATATTTGGGCGGTCGGGCAGGCCCATGGCCACCGTGTATGCCTTTTCTCCGAACAGGACGTCGGCCACGCGGCCGAGTATAGCGGGCGAGGCGGTGGCCGTGAACGCGCTCAGGTAGGCCGGATTCAGCGCGGCGGCGCTGGCTCCGAGCCCAAGGTACGCCGGCCGGAAGGTGTCGCCCCATTCGGCCACGCAGTGGGCCTCGTCCACCACCAGATGGGCAACGCCTAAGCGCCTGAACCTGGACAGCACGCCGGCCAGGGACAAAGCCTCCGGATTGGTTATGGCTATTTTGGCACCGCCGCTTTCCAGGAGCCTGAATTGATCGGCCCGCTCGGCTGCGTCCTGCCCGCCCTGGATGAGTGCAGATGCTATGCCCCTGGCCTGAAGGCCGCGCTTTTGGTCCTGCATGAGGCCGACCAACGGATACACGACCACCGTTATGCCGTCCAGAAGCAGGGCGGGCAGCTGGAAGCAGAGGCTTTTCCCGTAACCGGTAGGCAGGATGACAATCTGTCCCGCGAGGAGCTCCCGTTCTTGATCGTGGCTTTCGGAACAGGCGTCAAGCACATGTTCCATGGCCAGCCTCTGGTAGGGAAAGAGATACGACACGCTAAAGACGTCCGCGGCGAGTTTGGACAGGGGATCGTTTGTATCCATATGACTACTACGCGCGATGGACGCCCGGCGCTTGTCTTTGACCACTCAAAATCGCGCTGTGCCGCGATTGGGGCCGTACATCAGGGGCTCCAGCCACCACAAAGCTTCCATAGTGCCGCGAACCTTGTTGAAAATCGCGCAGAAGCAAGCGCGGCGCGTCCGCTTGGCGTAGCAGGGGCATCTCCGCTAC
>JAFGJV010000057.1 GCA_016928955.1 Spirochaetales bacterium | reverse complement strand
CTACAAGGCCGTGCTGGCCCAGCGCCTGACCGCGGTCATCGCGCGCGCGGCGGAGAACGTGCGCACGAAGCTCGTCAAGTACCAGTATGGCTACCAGCGCGACGCCGAGCGCTACGCGCGGAACGAGGCGACTATACGCGTCTCCGTCACGGGCATGGGCGAAGGCCAGCGCGTCCGCGCCGCACTCTACCGCGGCGACCGGAAGCTCATCCAGTCCCTGGCCATCCTGTCGGACGGCGAACTGCTCATCGCCGCCCCGCTCGACTTCTTCCTCAAGCAGGGCGCGCCCGACCGTATCGTCTACTGGGTCGGCACCGAAAAGAGCGGCAAGCGGAGCAGCGAGTATTTCTCGGAGGAATTCCGCATCCAGTCGCTCGTGTCGGAGCTCTCGTTCATGCTCGAGAATCCGCCGGAGGAATTCGACCCGTCGAAAAAAGCCGCGGATGACACCAAGGGCACACCTGACGCTACGCCCGGTGGCTCGGACGCATCGGCGGGCACGTCTGCCGCGGGCAAGGAGATCGCCGCGGACACGCAGTCCGCGGGCAAGGACACGGTGACGAGCGGCGGCTCAGACGTCCTTCGCTGGGAACTCCGCGGCGAGGACCTTCTCATCACGCTGACCGAAACCACCACGGTCGACTCAGGCACCGACAACAACTACTGGCTCAGCCCCGATTTCTACGACGGCGACTTGCGCTACGAAGGCGCCACGTTCACAGGGTATACGCGCGTCAAAAAGGAAGCCGCCGGGCAGAACGCCTACGGCTACGAGCGCTGGACCATCGTCGAGGAGGTCCGTTTCAAGGTGAAGCGCCCGAAGGAGGCCAGCGTCTACCTCTACCTGTGGATCCAGTCGCCGTCGGGCACCGGCGTCCACAAGACCACCGTGCGCGTCGATCCGTAAGGAGTATTGATGATGGACGAAAGCGGCGGCGCGCGGGCGCCGGAAACGGCCGGGAGCCTCATCGGCCACATCCTGCAGGACCTTGCCTTTCTGGCCCTGGTCTGGCTGATCGGGACCGCTAAAGGCGCCTTGGCGGGTGTCTCAAGCGGCCTCCATCCCCTGCATTTCCTCGCGCTGTCGGGCTTCATGTCCTGGCTCGTCTGGCAGTACATCGGGCGCGTCGCACTTGAGTTCCAGGCATACAAACGGCCTGACGCGACGCGGGGGGAACGGGTTGCGCTCAAGGTGCTCGAAATCTTCCTGGTCTTCTACTCGCTCTTCTTCATCGGACAAGGTTTCTTCGTGTTCCAGATCATAGAGCCCGTGCTCGCGATCTCGGGCATGGACTTCCCTTGGGCTCCGACAGCCTTCAAGGTAGCGGCCTTCCTGGTGCCGTCGCTCGCGGCGCTGGCCGGCTGGCTTTCCCACAACCACCGGCCGAAGCCGGCCGCCTCGCTCGACTGGGTGTGGATGCTCGTGGCGGCTATGACCCTGCCCGTGCTGTTTGGGCCCCGCTCGCCGCTCGAATCCTTGGGACTCTTGGATGCAGGCCAGGGCGGAATCCTCGGGACGGCGGCCGGCATAGCGGCGCGGATCGCGTTGGCTGTCGGCATACCGTTTTTGGCCAGGATTCCTGTCCGAGCCATCGCGCGCGCCCAGGGTTCCTCCGGCGTGCGCTTCCGTGCCGCCTGGGACCGCTATGCCTACCCCCTGCTTGTGTCGCTGGCGCTGTACTTCTGGCTCCGCGCCATACTCGACCTCTACGTGCCCGCATCTATGGCCAACGACGTCAATTTCCGGCCCCAGGTCGCCATGCTCGGCCTTGCCCTCTTTGGTCCGATCCCGCTGCGCCTCGTCCTTGCCGTGCGCCCCCCGCTCAGGTTGCCAGGCGCCCTCGTATCGCTCGCCCTGGTGTTCTGGCTCGGCTGGGACGCGTACGCGCTCACCCAGTCGCGTTTTCTCGATTGGCGCGCGGCGCCGCTTGACGCCGCGCGGCTCGAGGCGCTCGAGTCGAACGGACGTCGGGACGACTTTGACGACAGCGCGGCCGGCTACTGGCGTATATACGACGCCTCGTCGGATTCCTTTGTCGACGAGGCGCCCGAGCTCGCTGACGGAGCCCTCGTCCTCCGGGGCGAGGACGGGAAGTTCCTGATCGGCCCCTGGCTGCCTATCCCGCCAAGCGGGACCATCCGCGTGGAGCGCCGCGTGCGGATCCAGGACCTGGACGCGGACCACTACGGTGAGCTGGAACTCTACGTGAGCGCGAACGAGCGCACGAGGCCCCGCTTTGACGGCCTTGCTCCCTCCTTGGTCCTTCGGCACGACCCCTTCAGCGCGGCGCTCGCGGGCGCGAAGGGCTTTGCCTATGTGTGGGTCGAAGCGACGGATACCGATGCGGCCCTGGTGTCGCGCGCCCTGCCGCTCGGCGCCTGGGTCGTCGAGTCGCTCGAGTGGACGCCATCGAGCGGGAGAGGCCGCTATACCTTGAACGGCGCGAGCGCAGCCTTTTCCACCGCGCCGGTCGATGGAGCGGTGTACGCGGCGGGCCTCCGCGGCCTCGGTTCCTACTCGCGTCGTAGCTGGATCGACTGGATAGCGTTCGGGCAGTGACCGCGCTGGAGGGTATTCCGGCCGGCAAACAACAAGGCCGCGCGCTCTGAGCGAGCGCGCGGCCTTCCTTTCAGGCAGTCGCGGTCGGGTTCAGCGCCTGCTGTAGTTCTTTATCTTGTCCCTGAGGTAGGCTCCCAGCGCGTCCTTGTGCACGCGCTCCTGCGCCATGGTGTCGCGCTCGCGCACGGTGACCGTGCCGTCTTCCTTGGTGTCGTAGTCTATGGTGACGCAGTAGGGCGTGCCCGCCTCGTCCTGGCGGCGGTAGCGCCGTCCGATGGCGCCGGCCTGGTCGTAGTCCGTGGCGTAGTCTTCCTTGAGGCCCTGCCTGATGTCCCCGGCTATTTCCGCAAGCCCGTCTTTCTTCATGAGCGGAAGCACGGCCACCGTGACAGGCGCCAGGGTGGGATGGAACTTCATCACGGTGCGCCAGTCGTCCTCGTTGCCCTTGTCGGCCACCTTTTCTTCCTCGTAGGCGTCGCACAGAATCATGAGCATCTGCCGCGTGAGGCCGGCGGAGGTTTCTATAATGTACGGAATGTAGCGCTCGTTGCCGTTGTCCTGGTCGATGTACTGCATGTCCTTGCCGGAGAATTCCTGGTGGCGTTTCAAGTCAAAGTCGGTGCGGTTGTGCACGCCCTCCAGTTCCTTCCAGCCCATGGGGAACTCGTACTCAATGTCGTATGCGTCCTTGGCGTAGTGCGCCAGCTCGTCCTTGCCGTGCTGGTGCCAGCGGAGCTTGTCCATGCGCACGCCGAGTTTCTGGAAGTATGCCCAGCGCTGTTCGCGCCAGTAGTCGAAGAATTTCTCGTCGTCGCCGGGCTTGACGAAGTACTGCATTTCCATCTGCTCGAACTCGCAGGTGCGGAAGATGAAGTTCTTGGTGACGATCTCGTTGCGGAAGGCCTTGCCCACCTGGGCAATGCCGAAGGGTATCTTCATGCGGTTGGACTGCACGATGTTCTTGTAGTTGACGTATATGCCCTGGGCGGTCTCTGGCCGGAGGTAGATGAGGCCGGAGCCGTCGTCCACGGGGCCGATGTTCGTCTTGAACATCAGGTTGAACGTGCGGGTATCCGTGAGCTCGCCGCCGCATTCCGGGCATTTTTTCTGGGCAAGGTTTTCCTCGGGTATCTGGTCGGCGCGGAAGCGGGTCTTGCACTTCTTGCAGTCCACCAGGGGATCGGTGAAGTTGGCCACGTGGCCCGATGCTTCCCACACGCGCGGATGCATGAGGATGGCCGCGTCCAGTCCCACAATGTCGTCGTGAAGCTGGGTCATCTCCTTCCACCAGAAGCGCTGGATGCGGTTCTTGAGCTCTATGCCCAAGGGGCCGTAGTCCCAGGCCCCCGCCTGTCCGCCGTATATCTCCGACGACTGGAACACAAAGCCCCGGCGCTTGGCCAGGGACGTGATTTTTTCCATGGTCACGACGCGCGTGTCCGCCTGATCTGCCATTGTCGCTCCTTGCCCCCCATGGAGCGGGGGGACCTGCTGTGTCGCGGGCGCTACACTGCCCGTACGGGGCGCCGGCGCCCGGGGAGTATAGCAGGCTGCACGGCCGCTGGGCAAGGATGCCGCCTTGGGGAGGCCGGAGACCCCGCAGCGCCGGACGGCGCGAGGAGGCTCCGGCCGGGGGGCGTGTCTGGCCAGAGGCGGCCGGAGGAGCGCCACTGACGCCCCCCGACCGCCACACAGTCACAGTCTGTCAGCCCTGTCCAGATAGGTGGGCAGGCCCGTTTCCCGGGCGGCCGCGTCCGTGATGGGCACGACGCAGTCTGGACCGAGCTCGGCCAGCGAGAACACGCGGTTCAGGGCCATGAGCATCCGTACGCCAACGGCCACCCTCCGCAGGTAGGAATACACGCCCACGGCCCCGACCGGGAAGTCGGCGCGCGAGCCGTATTGGGCCTTGAGGGCTGACAGGTCGGCAAAGACCTCGTCCGCTGTCGAGCCGAAGCGGGAGTACTCCTTGGGAAGGGCGCCGTCCTGTATGGCTGCCCCGAGCTGTTTGCCGACCATGGCCGCGGCCATGGCGGCCCGTCCAAGGGCGATGGTGCCCACGTGCGGGGCGCCGATGGCCAGGGCCTTGAACACGCTGTCTTCCAGGGCAAAGCCGCCGGCCAGGGCCACGGGCGGGAGCGGTTTGCCCGCCGCCTTGATTTTTGCCAGCAGCCTGAGGGTCACGGCTTCTAGCGTGACGGTGGGTATGCCCCACTCGTTCATCATGGTGACCGGGCTCGAACCCGTGCCGCCGCCAGCCCCGTCCAGGGTCACCAGGTCCGCGCCTGACTCGGATGCTATGTCCAGGATGGTCTTGAGGTCACGCGGGTCAAAGGGGCCGGTTTTAAGGCACACGCGCTGGGCTCCCAGGCTCTTGAGCTCGGCCACGCGCTGTACGACGCCTTCCGGGGTCCACAGGGGCAGTTTGCCGACGCGCTCGAAACGGGGGCCGTGCCCGCGGCCGCAGGCGTCCTGGACCTCCGGATCGTCAGGGTCGGGAAAGACCAGGTATCCAAGGGCCTTGAAGCGGCGGGCTTCCTCAATGCTGGGAAGCGGGCCCATGCCCTGTATGCCCTTGGCCGCCTGCCCGAATTTCAGCTCCACCGAGCGCACGCCAAGCTTGGCTATGGCGTATTCCAGGAGGCCGTGCAGTTCGTCGTCCTCGTTGGCCTGGAGTACGATGTCTCCACGTCCGCGATCGTAGCGCCTGAATGAATCGACCATGTCGGCCACCAGGGGGGCGCTGTCCACCGTGGTTCCGTCCAGGACCAGGCCTCCGTCCTTGGCTATCACGTCCTCGCCTATGACCACGGGCACGCCAAAGAGTGCCGCGCCGGCAAAATACTCCTTCCACGCCAGTTTGGCCATGGCCGGAAGGATGAAGGGAGCAGACACGGGCACGGGCGACGACAGGCCAAAGCTGGAAGTCAGGTCCACGCTCGGGTACGAGGCGGACCGGTGGTCGTTGGCGGCGCCTCTGACGCCGAACACGCGGCCGTTGACGCTGAAATGCGACCAGTCCAGGGGGTAGCGTTTTTCGGAGGCGAACTGGTTGCGGTCGGCCTGATATGGGAGTATGGCTTCCGGTCCGCGCAGCGCGGACAGGCCTATCTGGCAGGGGCCTGGGCAGTCTGAGGTGCACGCCGCGCACATGCCGGATATGTCCGCCGTGTGTGAGGGATCGCGCAGGCGGGTATGGGTTACGGAACTGCCTTGGGGCGGGCTGTAACTCATGTCAGTCTGCCTTCAGGGCGGCAGCGTAGAAGGCGGCCATATCCTTGGAGAAGGCGTGCCGGCTGGACGCCCAGGTGTAGAACATGTGCCCGCCGTCGTAATGCTTGACGGTCAGGCGGGAACGGCGCTCGTCGTCCAGCTTCATGAGCCGAGCCAGTCTTTCCGCGGTGAAGAACGGCGTGACCAGGTCAAAGCGGCCGTGCGTGAGGTACACCTTCATGTGGGGATTGAGGCTCATGCCGTAGCGCAGGTCGTCCGTGGCGCCCACCTGGCTTTCCAGGGCATGGCGCCGGGTATCAATTTTCCAGTTTTTGTTTGCTTCCTCGCTCATAAGGTCGTAGTCGCGGTCCGTGGACAGGCCTATAGATGAGCCCAACAAGGCGTTGATGCCGGCGGCGAACACACGCTCGATGACGTGCAGGGTGGGATCCGGCCCCACCCAGTCGTCGCGGTCCGGATAGGGATCCTTGACCGTGGCCGTGGCGTCGTACAAGCCCAGGAAGAGACCCTTGTCACGCAGGAGGTTCTTGACGAACCAGTCTATGGCGACGCGGCCGTTCTTGGCGCGCATGACGGGCCTGGGTATGCCTATCCAGTCCGCCGCCGCGTCCAGGGTCGTATCCCGTTTTTTCTGACCAACCAGGTCGCCTGCGGCCAGTACCGGGAGGAGCTCGGACACGGCAAAGAGACCGGCCCTCTCGGCATAGGCGGCGTGGTCCTCACCCTTGGCCAGCTTGCGCGCCCGTCCGTGCCAGGCGGCCGCCGCTGCCATGGTGGGGAAACTGTCCAGCCACATCATGGTGTCGTAATCCGAGCCGTCCAACAGGGTAAATTCCATGGCTGGCGATATGATGACGGCGCCGGCCAGCCCTATGCCGTAATCCTCCTGGAGGAGCCTGGTGAGCTTGGCCACGCGGAAGCCGCCGTAGCTCTCGCCGGCCAGGAAGATGGGGCTCTCCCAGCGCTTGAAGCGGGACAGGAATTTCCTGCAGAATTCGCCTATGGACTCGAGGTCGCGCTTGAGCTGCCAGTACTCGACGTCCTTCTTACCCTCTCCGTCTTTCTTGTCGCCGTCCTTCTTGTCGTCTGGCACCATGCGGGACAGCCCCGTGCCTATGGGGTCGATGAACACAAGGTCGCTGAAGGCCAGCCAGCTGTCCGCGTTGTCAACGAGCTTGTGCGGCGGCGGGAGGCTTTCTCCCCGCTGGCCGAAGTCGGCCCTGCGCGGGCCGGCGGCTCCCAGGTGCAGGTATACGGACGAGGCGCCGGGGCCGCCGTTGAATATGAAGGTCAGGGGACGGTCACCGGCGTCTTTCAGGAAATACCGGGTGTAGAACATCTCGGCGGCCGGTTTTTCGTCCTTGCGGAGCACGATCCAGTCCGCCTCGGCCTCGTAGTCCACGCGCTTGCCTCCCAGGGTGGCGGCAAGCACCGTTGAGGCTCCCTTGGGTGGGGTGTAGGGCTCGGACTGCGGCTTTTTTTCCTCGGTATCTGTCTTTTTCTGTTCCTCTGCCATGGCGCTCTCCTTTTGCCGGTGTCGGCGGCGTCCAGTATAGCAGGCCATGATTTTTTTTGGGAACAAGAATATGGGGAACCTCTACAAACCCAATGGTTTCTGGCAAGATGCTGAAAACCTCGATGCTTTTCAACAGCCAGCTCGAGGCTCCCTGTGCATGATGCGCCTCAGGGCTCCACCACGTAGGAACGCTCCAGGAGCACCCTACCCCAGTCGCCCTTTACCATCAGCCGGTACAAGCCGGGCTTCTGGAAGGTCCAGGGTGGCAAGGCGTAGGATTCGCCGGCGGCAAGATCTACCTTCTGCCTGTGCAGTTCGTCCAGCTTGTAGCTTGCCGCGTCTATGGAGTACAGGTACACGATAAAGGTGCCCGCCCTACCCGTGCCGTTGCTCACGGTGAAGGCTATCTGCGTTCCCGGGGCTATGGGAATTCTCTCGGTGGACTTTTCAGGTTTGTCGGGTATGGAAAAGCCAAGCTCGGCCACTACCGCTTCCGTTGGGGCGGGTGGCTGGGAGGAAGCTCCGGCTGCAGCCTGCCCGTGCGTGCCCGTTGGCCCGGCTTCCCGACCCTCTGCCGTTGCTTGTCCTGCGGGGGACAGCACCCGGCGCACGGCCATGAGCCTGGCAGACCAGTAGCGCTCGGTCACCGCGCTCACCACAACGCCGGTTTTTGGCCCTTCCGATATGGCATGGATGACGGTGCCGTTGCCAAGGTACAGGGCCACGTGGCTGGCTCCCGACCCTACGGTGTTGTACACAAAGATGTCTCCCGCTTGGGGAGCCTTGGGGTCGGCGGCCACGCCCACCGTCAGGTAGTACCGGGCGCTCCTGGGGAGCTCCATGCCCACGGCGTTCCGGTACACGTATTGGACAAAGCCCGAGCAGTCAAAGGCCGCTGGCGACTGGGCGCCATATTTATAGGGGACGCCCGTAAACCGCAGGGCATAGTCGACAAGCTTCTTCTGCTCCGCGCTGATGGCTGGGGCGGGCTCCTGGGCTCCGGCGGAGAGCAAGGATGCCGCGGCGGCTATGGCGATGAGTGGGAGGGTCGCGCGCATACTCGCACTATCTCCGTGCCGACGGGGCGGCGTCAAGGACTTGGCCCGCGGACAGTCCGTGGGCTACACTGTCCGGCGTGAACAAAGACCTGCTTTCGGCTGGGCTTGGCATGCTCGGCCTCCCTTCAGACGGCGCCCTCATGGACGGGCTGGCGCTCTATACACAGCTTATCGCGGAATTGAATCCTACCCTTGGCTTGGTGGGCGCAAGCGGCGACGAATTCATCATCAAGCACCTTCTGGACAGCCTTGCTCCCCTTTCTGAGCTGGACAGGCTGATGGACAAAGCGGCCGGACAGGGTGAACCGACCCTGGCCGACCTCGGAACGGGGGCTGGCTTACCGGGCATACCCCTGGCCCTGGCCAGACCCCAGTGGCACGTTACCTTGGTGGACCGCATGACCAGGCGCATCAATGTGCTTGATACGGCCAAGATAGCCCTTGGTCTGGACAACGTGAATATAGTCGAGGAGCAGGTCGAGCGCTACCGAGGTTCCCACGCCCTGATTACCTTCCGCGCGTTCCGTCCGTTCGAGCGCAAGCTGTTCCGCAAGGTGTTCGGCGCCTGCGCCCCTGGCGGCCTTGTGGCCGCCTACAAGGGCAAGGCGGACAAGGCCCGAGCCGAGCTGGCGGCTATAGACGGTCTTTATTCGGCCGTGGACATCAAGACCGTGACCGTGCCCTTCCTGCCCGACGAACGCTGCCTGGTTGAGCTGAGTCCGGCGCGCTGAACCGTAACTGTCCTTTCATACCGTCAGGCGACCACATGTAAGCGCGGAATAAAATCTTATTTAGTTCTTTTTCTATTGATATATACTTATCCTTATGATAGCGTGGTTGACAACGCAACCCGCGGCCAGGATGAAATCCCACGATCATTGGTACCGTTGAGGACATCATCTGAAGCCAAGGACGGCCACGCATAGCTAACCCCGCCAGTGCCCCGCCATAGGGGCTCCCTGGCCGCGTACATGCATAGGCTTCCCCGGGCGAGCGCAAGGAGGATCCTATGCATGGTTTGGAATCGGGCGCCGGGACAGAGAGCGTTTCCGCTTGGATCAAACGCCAGATACGGCGCGACGAGATCGAGCGCTATCTGGACGGCGGCAAGGATTTTATCGACGAAGGCCACATCGAGCGGACGCTCGCATCCAACGTACAGGCTCCGGCGGACAGAATCAGGGGTATCCTCCAAAAAGCGCGGTCCATTAAGCTATTGGACGACGCGGACGTGGCCGCCCTTGCCACAGTGACGGACCCGGAACTCAGGCAGGAGGTGCTGGCCGCCGCCCACGAGATAAAAACGGCCGTGTACGACAATCGCGTCGTCACCTTTGCCCCGCTCTACTGCGGAAGCAAATGCGTGAACAATTGCCGGTACTGCGGCTTCAGGAGCGACAATAGCGCCGTCCAGCGCAGGTCTCTGGGCATGGACGAGGTAGAGGCAGAAGCCCGCGTGCTGGCCGGCAAAATCGGGCACAAGCGCCTGGTCATGGTCTATGGGGAGCACCCCGATACCGGCGCCGACTATATCGCGGACAGCGTGCGCCGCGTGTATGCCGTAAAGGAAAAAGTCAGATCGGGCGTGGGAGAGATACGCCGCGTCAACATCAACGCCGCCCCCATGAGCATAGCCGATCTGGTGAAAATCCGGGAAGCCGGCATAGGAACCTACCAGGTATTCCAGGAAACCTACCACAAGGCTACGTACCGCTTTGTGCATCCTGAAGGAACCCTTAAAGGCGACTATCACTGGAGACTGTATTGCCTGCACCGCGCCATGGAGGCTGGCATAGACGACGTGGCCATAGGCGCGCTGTTTGGCTTGTACGATTGGCGCTTCGAGGTCATGGGGCTGGTAGCCCACGCCCGCGATTTGGAGCGCCGCTTTGGCGTAGGACCGCACACGGTTTCCGTGCCCCGTCTCGAGCCCGCCGCCGGGACTGACTTCTCCTGGGTCGGGCATTGGGTGAGCGACGACGATTTCCGCTACCTGATCGCCGTCCTGCGCGTGTCCATACCCTATGCGGGGCTCATCGTGACCAACCGTGAAAAGCCAGACATGCTGCGTTCGGTGATCGGCATGTGCACGCAGAGGGACGCCGACACCCGCGTTGGGCTCGGGGCCTACGCGGACGCCTTTTCTGGTTCAGACGAACAGAAGGCTGAACGCCAGCAGTTCATGCTTGGCGACACGCGCAGCCTGGACCAGATCGTGCGCGAGCTCGCGTCCATGGGACACATCGTATCCTTCTGCACGGCAGGGTACCGTTGCGGCAGGACGGGAAAGAAAATCATGGACGCCCTGCGTTGCGGCTCCGAGGGCCATCTCTGCAAGCTGAACGCCATTCTGACGTTCCAGGAATGGCTTGAGGATTTTGCCAGCCCGGATACCAGGCTCGCCGGCGAGGCCATCATCGAGCGCGAGTTGTCAGAGGTTCAGTTACGCGTTCCCGGCGATTTTTCCCAAGCCGCCTTCGAGCACTTGGTGGATGCGCGGAAACGCATCATGGCCGGAGAGCGGGACCTGTACTTCTAGCGGGGGTCCACGGGCGTGCTGGACCCTGGCACGCCCGTCACACGGGTCGAGCTACGTACGCGGCTACCAGCGCCAGGGTGCCCGCAAGGGCATCCCTGTGCGTACGCTCGTACCCGTGGGACGCCTGCACGCCGGGGCCTACCAGGGCATGCCTGAGGTCGTGCCCAGCGCGCAGGGCCGCGCCGGCGTCGGAACCGTAGAAGGGATAAATGTCCACGGCGTAGCGCAGGTCCAGGTCCCTGGCAAGCTGTATGAGGGTATTGGTAAGGTCAAAGTCATAGGGGCCGCCGGAATCCTTGGCGCATATGGATACGCTGCGGTCGTCGGTGGACAGGTCGTCGCCCACGGCTCCCATGTCCACCGATATGAACTCCACGGCGCCCGGGGGTATGCCAGCGCTGCCGCCGTGCCCAACCTCCTCGTAATTGGTGAACAACAGCCAGGTTTCCCGCGCAAGGGTCATCCCGGTTTCTTTGACCATCCTGGCAAGGGCCAGGAGCACGCCCGAGCTAGCCTTGTCGTCCAGATGGCGGCTCTTTATGAAACCCTTCTCGGTCAGCACGGTGCGCGGCTCAAACGACACAAAGTCGCCGGGCCCTATGCCCAGGGCCTTGGTATCCTCGGCCTTGGACACTAACTCGTCCAGCACGATCTCTATGTTGCTGTCGTCGCGCTTTGTCGAGCCAAGCTCGTTGTTCACGTGCACGGCCGGCTTGTCCAGGAGGAAGCGTCCGGTAAAGCGCCTGCCGTCACGCGTGTGTACCACGCAGTTCTCTCCCTCAATGGTCGTCTCGGGAAAGCCTCCTACCTTGCTCACGCGTAGGCAGCCGTTGCCCTTAACGGCCCTCACCACCGCGCCCAAGGTGTCCACATGGGCGGCCAGCACCAGGGGCGACCCGGTGCCGCCGAGCTTGACGCGGACGGAACGCTTGACCGTGTACTCGGGCGCGTAACCGAGGGAGGTAAGCTCGTTGTGCACAAACTCCTCGGCCTGCCGGGTGAAGCCGGTGGGGCTGGGGATTCCGCACAGCGTCATGGTCAGGTTGACGGCGTGGTCGACAAAGCGTGCATCGGGCGCGTTCATGGTTGTTCCTTGCGGTGCGGGGTATGAAGGCGCTCGGTGCGCCCGGTTGTCATGCCAAGGGCTCCAGTAAGGCGACGATGCGCGACAGGGGAGCTATATCGTCGTGGTCAAACTGGGCGGGCTTGTCCGAATCTATGTCCAGCACGGCAAGCACGCGGCCGTCCTTGATGAGGGGTATCACTATTTCGCTCTTGGACCGCGAATCGCAGGCTATGTGGCCGGGAAAGGCGTCCACGTCCTGCACCACCACGGGCGCTCGTTTCTGCACCGCAGCCAGGCACACGCCCCTGCCCTTGAGCACCTGGCAGGCCACGGCTCCCTGGTACGGACCCACATGGAGCTCGTCATCCGATGCCACATAATAAAAGCCTGTCCAGAAATGGTGCCTGAGCTTTGCGTGGAGCACGGCGTTGATCGTGGCCATACCGGCTGTCAGGTTGGGGCTTTTGTCGCGTATGAGCGGTTCCAGTTGGGCGTATATGCGCTCGTACGCGCCGGCCCGTCGTTCCTCCACCATGGTCCGATAGCTTTCCTTTCTTTCCAGTCGGTGGCGGCGGGACAAGCGTGCCCCGCCGCCTGAGCTCAGGCGTTTTTCTTCTCTATCTTGGCCCAGCTGTCCTTGAGCGACACGGAGCGGTTGAACACGGGCTTGCCGCCTGCGCCGTCAGGGTCGCAGCAGAAATAGCCCAGGCGCTCGAACTGGTAGAAATCCCCCGGCTTGACGCCGGCCAACGCGGGTTCGCCCATGGCGCCAGGGACTATCTCCTCCGATTTGGGATCCACGGTGCTGATCCAGTCCACGCCGGGCGGCACGTCCATGGGCCGCTCCGACGGGAAGAGCCGCTCGTACAGGCGGGCCTCGATGGGCACGGCATGGGCCTCTGACAGCCAGTGTATGGTGCCTCGGACCTTGCTGTTGTCCGGGGCGTTCCCTCCCCGGGTGTCCGGGTTGTATGTACAGCGCACGGCGGTCACCTGGCCGGTAGCCGGATCCTTGTCAAAGCCGGTGCAGGTGACGATGAAGCCGTAGCGCAGGCGCACTGAGTTGCCGGGGTACAGGCGGAAATACTTGGGCGGCGGGGTTTCCATAAAATCGTCCCGTTCGATAAGCAGGCGCCCGGAGAAGGGAATTTTCCGCGTACCGGCGCCCGGGTCCTCTGGGTTGTTGACGGCGTCCAGCCAGTCCACCTGCCCTTCGGGCCAGTTTTCTAGTATCAGCGGAAGGGGCCTGAGCACGGCCATGACGCGCGGAGCCCTGCGGTTGAGGTCCTCCCTGAGGCAGTGCTCCAATAACTGGACGTCCACCATGCTGTCAGTCTTGGCTATGCCGATGCGCGACAGGAAGTCCCGCACGGCCTCGGGCGTGTAGCCGCGCCTCCGCAAGCCTGCCAGGGTTGGCATGCGCGGGTCGTCCCAGCCCCTGACCACCTTGTCCTTGACGAGCCGTAAAAGCCAGCGCTTGGACAGGACCGTATGGGTGATGTTGAGCCTGGCGAACTCGATCTGGCGAGAGGGAAACACATCGCACTCGCGGATGAACCAGTCGTACAGGGGGCGGTGGATTTCGTACTCGAGCGAGCACAGCGAGTGGGTAATGCCTTCCTTGGCGTCCGACAGGGGGTGCTGGAAGTCGTACATGGGATAGATGCACCAGGCGTCGCCGGTGCGGTAATGCGGCTCGCGGCGTATGCGGTACATGACCGGGTCGCGCATGACCAGGTTGGGATGGGCCATGTCTATCTTGGCGCGCAGGGTCTTGGCCCCGTCCGCGAACTCGCCGGCTCGCATGCGCGCGAACAGGTCCAGGTTCTCTTCCACGGACCGTTCCCGCCAGGGGCTGTTCCTTCCGGGCGGCGTGTGGGTGATATTGTTCTTGTCGGGCACGGCCGTGCCGCGGTACTCGCGCGTCTCCTCGTCCGACAGGTCGTCCACGTATGCCTTGCCCTTGCGTATGAGCTTGACGGCCAGGTCGTACAGGTACTCGTAGTAGTCCGATGCGTAGAATTCGTTCTGGCCCCACTCAAAGCCAAGCCAGCGTATGTCGCGCTTTATGGCGTCAACGTAGGACTGGTCTTCCTTCTCTGGGTTGGTGTCGTCAAAGCGCAGGTTGCACACGCCGCCAAAGTCCTGTGCCACCCCAAAGTCTATGGTAAAGGCCTTGGTATGGCCTATGTGGAGCCATCCGTTGGGTTCGGGCGGAAAACGCGTGCGCACTGACGAGAATCGGCCTGACGCCAGGTCCGCCTTCACGGCTTCTCGGATGAAATCCGATGCGGGGGCGCCCGCGGGGAGGGAATCGCTCATTGGTTTGCTCCTTACCGCGCTTCAGGGGCGCGGCAAGGACGACTATGCAACGCGGCGGCGCGCGGAGTCAAGGACGCGCGCGCTTAGCGGGCTGTTTTGTATCCTCGGTCGGCCAGCAGGTCCAGGACGTTGCCGTCTCCCACGAAATGCGCGGCGCCGGCGAACAGGAATACGGCCTTCTTGCCCTTGGACACGGCGACGATGCGCTCGGCCCAGGCCACGTTGCGCTGGCCCAACAGTGAATGGTTGAAGTCAGCAAGCTCGTCCGAGAAGGTTTCCGTTCTCGTCAAGGACGCCGACACCTCCCGACCCATACCCTTGCGGTCGTCGCGCACAAACGCGTCGTACAGGGCCTTCAGGGCATCGGGATAGGCCCGGTATTCTCGTATCGCGTCCTTGAGCACCAGGAGCTGCGTGGACAAGGGCGGGCCCGTGAGCACGTCCAGCTGGGCGGCGGCGCTTTCCAGCCCGACAACAGGCTTGCCCAGCTCCGAGGCGGCAGAATACAACTCCATATCCAGACCCTTGGCCGGATCCAGTCCGCTTTTGCCCGCCATGATGGCGTCCAAGGCGCTGTACGCCACCCAGGGCTGGAACGGAGCCAGCCGCTTGAACAGGTCTGCCGTCATGACGCCTTCCAGAAAGGCGCTTTCCTCGGGCGACAGGTAGTCGTACAGCGTTGCGCCCTTGTCCAGGATGCCGTTGGCCATGCGCTCAAGCACCAGGGACTGGCTGCGCTCCATCTCCCCGCTGGACAGCTCGGCCAGCACCAGGTCCGCGCTCTTCAAAGCGTCCAGCACCTCGGGATCGATGGGATACAGCTCGTCGCCGCCAACGTGTATGGTGCCCTGAACGTAAAGCGTGCCGCCGTCGGGCGCCGTGAGCGTCCAGAACATGCGCGGCTCTTTGCTGCCGGGCGCGCCGGAGGGCAGCTGGGCGCAGGAACCGGCCAGAAAGCCGGCCAAGGCCAGCAGGGCCGTGCCGGTAAAGGCTTTGATTGAACGGATGGCAGACTGCGCGATCATCGGAGTACCTCCAGGGCCTTGTCTATGCGGGGAAGAGCAGTTTCAAGACCTACGAGCTTGATGCTTTCGAACAAGGGCGGGCTGACCTTGGTGCCTGTTACGGCCATGCGCAGGGGCATGAGTATGTCGCCGAGTTTGAGGCCCATGGACTCTGCCTTGGCCCTGAACGCGGCTTCCAGCGCGTCATGCTCCAGGCTGCCTGCGGCCACAAGCAGCTCCCTGCCCGCGGCGAGCGCCTCCCGGGCACGGGCGGCGTCAAGTTTCTTGGGTATCATGTCCTCCGCCGGTGGCACAGCCGGCTCGCGGAAAAGGAAGCGGAGCGACTCGGGCGCGTCCGACAGGTACTTGAGGCGCTCGCGCACCAGAGGCATGGCTCCCATGATGACGGCCCTCTCTGAGTCCGTAGGCTGTGCCGATACCAGGCCCGCCGACGCAAGGTAGGGCGTGACCAGGGCGGAAAGCTCGTCGTCGGCCTTGGCGCGTATGTACTGGCCGTTGAACCATTCCAGCTTGACGTAGTCGAACACGGCGGGCGCCTTGTTGACGTGCTCTATCCTGAACAGCCTGGCCAGGTCTTCAAGGGAGTACAGGTCCCGGCCGTCCTCGTAGGAGCAGCCGAGCATGGCCACATAATTGATCAGGGCTTCCTTGAGGTAACCCTTGGTCCGGAATTCGTCCACCGCGGTCGACCCGTGTCGCTTGGACAATTTGTGACCGTCCTGGCCAAGCACCATGGGCAAATGGCACAGGGCCGGCGGAGTCCAGCCAAAGGCTTCGTACATGATCATGTGCAAGGGCGCAGAAGGTATCCACTCCTGCGCGCGCATCACGTGGGTTATGCCCATGAGGTGGTCGTCAACCACGTTGGCCAGGTGGTAGGTCGGGAAACCGTCGCTCTTGAGCAGGACGGGATCAGGGTTGACGTCGGCGTTTTTCCACTCGATGTCGCCCAGGAGGAGGTCGTGGAAGCTGGTGGTTCCGTCCAGGGGTATCTTGAGGCGGATGACATGGGGCTCGCCTGAGGCTGCGCGGCGCTTGGCATCCACCGGATCCAGGTTCCTGCACGCCCGGTTGTAGCCAAAGCCGGACGACGCCTGCGCGTCGGTCGCTTCGTCGCCTTCCGTCCTGGCGGTTTCAGCCTGGCGCTTGTCGGTGCAGAAGCAGTAGTACGCCTTGCCCATGTCCACGAGCCGCTGGGCGTGCTCGCGGTACAGCCCGAAACGCTCAGACTGGATGTAGGGGCCGGCGGGTCCTCCCACGTCTGGACCCTCGTCCCAGTAGAAACCCAGCCATGAAAAGGTGTCGTACAGGTTCTGGACGTACGCGTCCGAATAGCGCGAGCGGTCGGTGTCCTCAAGGCGCAGGATGAATTTCCCGCCCATGGAGCGCGCAAAAAGATAGTTGAACAGGGCCGTCCGTACACTGCCTATGTGCTGAAGTCCGGTCGGCGACGGAGCGTATCGAACACGTACATCCATCGGGCTACTCCTTATGTGGGAACGCCGCCGCGTTGACGCGGCGCCATGTCCCCGGCGCGAGTATACCCGTCCGGACCTTCCAAGGGCAAGCGAACGCGGTTCGCCGCTCGGGGCATGTCCGCGTGGCCGTGCCGCGTACGGGTGGATCCCGTCAGAACGACAAGCCCCGCGCGGCCGCCCGCACGAGGGACGTTGCCACTATGGCCATGGCGGCAAGGCCGGCGCTGGCCAACGACCACGCCAGGGCGCGAGCCGATACCCGCCCTCCCGGCCCGGGCGCCAGGATGTCCAAAACCACTGCCGCAAGCGACGCACCCAGCGATGCCCAGGCTCCTGCGGCGGCGGCCAGCAGATAGGCAAGGAGCGACGGATCGGTGAAGGCGCGCATGTCCGCGGCCGCGTAGGCCAGCAAGGCGAATGCGGCAAAGCACAGCGTGGCCACGGACAGACGGGAGCACAGGCCCCGCGCGACGGCCCCCGACCTCACGCCTACGCCCCGCTTCCGCTTTTTGCCGACTGCGAGGGAGCCTTGGCGCGGACGGGCCGCTTGGCAGGGAGCTTCCGCTCGGGCATGAGCACGGCCAGAGCGTCGGCCACCGATGCCGAGAAGCGGAATTCTATGTCCCTGGCTACTTCAGGCGGAACGTCGTCCAGGTCCTTGCGGTTGGCCTCTGGCAACAACACCTTGGCCAGCTTGTTCCTGTGGGCAGCCAGTACCTTTTCCTTGACGCCGCCTATGGCCAGGAGCCGCCCCGTCAGGGTGATCTCTCCGGTCATGGCCCAGCCCGGACTCAGGGGCGAGCCGGTCAGCACGGACAGGATGGCCGCCGCCAGGGTGATACCCGCGGACGGACCGTCCTTGGGGATGGCTCCCTCAGGGACGTGGACATGCAGGGTCCTGCCTGAAAAATCCTTTGGAACCAGCCCAAAATCCGATGCGTGCGATCTTATGTAGGTAAGCGCCGCCCGGGCGCTCTCCTTCATGACGTCGCCAAGGTTGCCGGTCAGGATGAGCTCGCCCTCGCCCTCGAACACGGATGCCTCCACGGGAAGCACCGTGCCGCCGAGTTCCGTCCACGCCAGCCCGCAGGCCAGGCCGGGGCCGGGATCGGAAAAGACGAGATCCAGCTCGTGTTTGCGTTTTCCGAGGAGCTTAGGCACCGAATCCGCGCGTATGATCCGCTTGAAGGCCGCTATGCCGGTATCCTGTCCCGGAGGATCGTCGGCGCGGCCATCCGCAACGGCCTTCTCAGCGGTTTTGCGCATGATGCGGGCTATCTCCCGCTCCAGGTTGCGGACCCCTGATTCCATGGTGTAGTGGCGTATGACCTCAAGGATCGCGTCGTCCCTGACCCTCACTCCCGACCCGGCAAGGCCGTTCTCTGACAACTGCCTCGGCACGATGAAATGCCGGGCTATTTCCAGTTTCTCGTACTCGGAGTAGCCGGGTATCTCTATGGTCTCCATCCTGTCCAGGAGGGGATACGGAATGCCGTGGAGGCTGTTTGCTGTGGTGACGAACACGACGGACGACAGGTCGTAGGGCACTTCCAGGTAGTGGTCCACAAAGGCAACGTTCTGTTCAGGGTCCAGCACCTCAAGCAGGGCGCTGGCCGGGTCGCCACGGAAGTCGCTGGACATCTTGTCTATTTCGTCGAGGAGGAACACCGGGTTTGACGAGCCGGCCTTGCGCATGCTCTGGAGGATCTTGCCCGGCAGGGCGCCCACGTAGGTCTTGCGGTGTCCGCGGATCTCCGCCTCGTCGCGCACGCCGCCCAGGCTTACCCGCACAAAGTCCCTGTCCAGGGCCCGGGCTATGGACCTGCCAAGGCTGGTCTTGCCGGTGCCCGGAGGACCTACCAGGCAGAGTATGGGCCCCTTGAGAGACGAGTTGAGGCGCCGCACGGCTATGAACTCAAGGATGCGCTCCTTGGCTTTTTTCATGCCGTAGTGATCCTCGTCCAGGATGTCCCTGGCTTTGTCCAAGGGCAGGTGGTCGGCTGGTTTTGGCCTCCATGGAAGATCGGCCAGCCACTCGCAGTATGCTCGGATGACGCCGGCTTCCGGCGACATGGCCTGCAGCTTGGCGAGCTTGGCCAGCTCCCTGCGGGCCTTGTCCATCACCTCCGCCGGCGGCCCCTTGGCTTCAAGCCGTTTTTCCAGTTCGGCGTTCTCGTTCTGGTCGGGCTCCTTGCCGAGCTCGCGGTTGATTTCCTTGAGCTGTTCCTGGAGAAAGTATTCTTTCTGGCTACGCTCCATGCGCGAGCGGACCTTTTGGGATATGCGCTTCTGCATGGACAGAAGTTCGGTTTCCTGGGCCAGGGCTGCTGCCGTGGCCTCAAGCCTCGCCTTGCCGTCTTCAATGGCCAGAAGTTCCTGCTTGCGCTCGGGTTTGAGGTTCACCGCGCTGCCGACCAGGTCGCACAGCCTGTCCAGGGATTCAGCCCGCTGTATGGCCTGCAGGGTTTCGGCAGGCACTTTCTTGACCAGCTCCGCGTAGCTCAGGAAATCCCGCTTGATCACCTGGACCAGGGCCTGGGTCTCGCGCTCGTCCGCGCCGCCGGCCCATACGGACGGCAACGGCTCGACGATGGCGCCCAGGTGGTCCTTCCGGAAAACGCTGCGCCTGAGCTTGACGCGCTCACGGCCCTCGAGCAGGAGCCTCAGGGACCCGTCGGCCAGGCGCACGGCCTGGATGATGTGGGACACGGTCCCAACGGGGTGCACGTCTATGTCGTTGGCGCCGTCCGCGGGAATGGCCTTGAGCAGGGACACAAAGACCAGCTTGTCTCCCTTAAGGGCGATGTCCGCCGCAGTGGCGCAGAAGTTGGTGGCCGCCAGGACCGGAGACAGGGCGCCGGGAAACACCACGGTTTCCCGGACGTATACCAGGGGCAACTCCACGGCGTCGCCGCGGGGCCGCAGGGAATCGAGGATGCTCATGCGCTCTTCTTGAGTTCCTCGATTTCGGGCGGTGATTTTTTCTCCACCGTGTCCCGCGTCACCAAGACCTTCTGCTTGGAGCTGCTGTTCGGCAGGTCGTACATGATGTCCATGAGCAGGGCTTCCACGATGGAACGCAGGCCGCGGGCGCCGGTATGGCGGGCTATGGCTTCCTTGGCGATGGCTGTTACGGCGTCGTCAGTGAACTCAAGCTCTGCGCCGTCCAGCTTGAAGCTTTCCTGGTACTGCTTGAGGATGGAGTTCTTGGGCTCGGATACCACGCGCTTGAGCTCATCCGCGCTAAGGTCCTCCAGCGCCACCTGTATGGGCAGGCGCCCGATGAACTCAGGTATCATGCCATACTTGACCAGGTCGTCCGGGTGCAGGTTGTCGAAGACCTCGCGCAGGTTGAGCTGGCCGCGGGAACGAACGTCCGCGCCGAAGCCCAGCGGCGTCTTGGCGGTACGGTCCTCTATGGCCTTCTCCAGGCCAACAAAGGCCCCGCCGCAGATGAAGAGTATGTTGGTGGTGTCTATGCGGATGTATTCCTGCTGGGGATGCTTTCGCCCACCGCTGGGCGGCACGTTGGCCACCGTGCCCTCTATGATCTTGAGCAGGGCCTGCTGGACGCCCTCGCCGGACACGTCGCGCGTTATGGAAACGTTCTGGGTCTTGCGCGCTATCTTGTCTATTTCGTCGATGTAGACGATGCCCTTTTCAGCCGCGTTGACGTTGCCACCGGCGGCCTGGATGAGCTTGAGCAGGATGTTCTCAACATCCTCGCCAACGTAGCCGGCCTCCGTCAGGGTGGTGGCGTCGGCTATGGCAAAGGGCACGTTGAGCTTTCTCGCCAGGGTGCGCGCAAGGAGGGTCTTGCCCGTGCCCGTTGGGCCCATCAGGAGGACATTGGACTTCTCGAGCTCGACGCCGGACGACAGCTTCTTTTGGTTGACGATGCGCTTGTAGTGGTTGTACACGGCCACGGACAGCACGCGCTTGGCGTGCTCCTGGCCGATCACGTACTGGTCCAGGTAGTCTTTGATGTCCTTGGGCTTGGGCACGTCAACGGAAAAGTCGCCCACGGCCGCCTGCTCGTCCTCCGACAGGATGCGGTTGCACACCTGGACGCATTCGTCGCATATGTACACGCCGGGACCGGCGATCAGTCGCTTGGCGTATTCGGCGCTCTTTCCGCAGAACGAACACTCGTGCCCAGATTCGCCTTCCCTAGTTTGCCGGGTGCGGGCCATGCTTCCTCCGTTCCAGCACCTTGTCCACCAGGCCGTAGGCTTTGGCTTCCTCGGCCGACATGAACAGGTCGCGCTCCATGTCCTTGGCCACGTCTTCCACGGATTTGCCCGTGTGCATGGCAAAGTAGTCCACGGTCAGCTTTTTGAGGCGCACGATCTCGCGTGCCTGTATGCTGATGTCCGCCGCCTGGCCCGACACGCCGCCCCAGGGCTGGTGGATGAGCACGCGCGAGCTCGGCAGGGCAAAGCGCTTCCCGGCTGTACCGCCCGCCAGGAGGAGGGCGCCCATGCTGGACGCCTGTCCCACGCATATGGTCTTGATGTCCGGCTTGATGTACTGCATGGTGTCGTATATGGCCAAACCGGCCGTTACCGACCCGCCGGGGGAATTTACGTACATGTCTATGTCCTTCTCCGGATCCTGGGATTCCAGGAACAGGAGCTGGGCCACGACGATATCGGCAACCACGTCGTTTATCTCGCCATCCACGAACACGATGCGGTCCTTGAGCAGGCGGGAGAAGATGTCGTAGATCCTCTCGCTGACGCCAGTCTGCTCGATGATGTTTGGGACCCCGACGATCATGCGTTCATTCATTAGGCACCTCGCGGACAAACTTACTCATTTTCCTTAAACAAGTCCACGAAGGCCATCTTCTTGCCCTTCTTCACCTTAACCTTATCGGCCAGTTGGGCAAGGAGCTTGTCTTCCTTGATCCGGTCACGCAGGTAGTCTACCATGCCGCGTTTCTCGTATTCGGCCTTGATGTCGTCGGCGCCCATGCTGGATTCGGCGGCCATTTTTGCGTACTCGGCGTCCATGTCCGCGTCGGTGGCCTCAAAGGCGCCGTCCGCGACCATCTTGTCCAGCACCAGTCGCGTCTTGATGGCCTTCTCCGCGTCCGGCCTCCACTCGTCGTACATGCTTTGGGCTGTGCGGCCGCTGGCGGCTATGATCTGGGCCAGGCGCTCCTCGTTGTCCAGGCCCATCCTCTGCATGAGGTTGCGCATGCGCATGTCCAGCTCCGCCTGGACCATGGACTCTGGCACGTCCACCTCGGACCGCTCCCTGAGGGCGTCAATGATGCCCTTTTCCTTGATCGACCTGAGCCTGTCGTCCAGGCGCTTTTCCAGCTTGGCGCGGATGTCGGCCTTGAGGTCGTCCAGGGTCTTGAATTTCTCCGACACGTCCTGGGCCAGGTCGTCGTCCAGTTCGGGGAGCGTTTTTTCCTTGAGCTTGACCAGGCTGAGCTTGAGCTTCCTGCTGGCTCCTGCCAGCTCTGAATACTCGAAGTCGGCGGGGAAGGTCTTGTCCACGACCTTTTCGTCGCCCTTCTTCATGCCCACAAAGTCGTCGTCAAATTTATAGAGGTTGTACCCTGAGCCTATCTCGAACACAAAGTCCTGGCGCTCGGTGCCCTGGACCGGCTGGCCGGCGTCGTCCAGCTCCACGTAGTTCACCGTGACGATGTCGCCCTTGGCGGCGCGGGAGCCCTCGTCCTTGTCCTTGACCAGGGCGTTGCGCTCGCGGATTTCCGCCAGCTCGCGTTCCTCGTCGGCCTTGGAAACGCTGACCGCCGGCACCTCTACCTCGGCGCCGCTAACGTCGCCTGGCTTGACCTCCGGGAACACGTCGTAGGTGACAGAAAAACTGAAGTCCGAGTCCAGGTCAAAGGACGGCTCGCCTTCAAGGGAAGGCTGGGCGTAGGCCAGGGGAACGAGTTCCTCCCCTTCCAGGGCATCCTGGACGGCCGCATCCATCAGACGCGCCATGGCTTCCGTCTTGAGGGCATCCCCGAACTTGCGCTCGAGCACAGCCGCCGGCACCTTGCCTTGGCGGAAACCGTCTATGCGGACCGTCTTGCCGTAATCCTTGAGGAGGTCGTCATAGGCGGCCCTGACGTCGGTTTTGCCCACGCTGACGGTCAGCCTGGCCGAGGATTTTGCCTGCCGCTCGATTTTCTTGCTCGCGATCACGTGATTCCCTTTCCGCCGCGGCTTTGTATGGCGACCGCGGGATGCTGTGCTGTACCAGGATCCGAAAAAGCCCACTGCCGCTTTTCCGCCGTCCGGATTTTTTTTATGACCGGGTGCCGCTAGTGGCGCCCGAATAGAAAAAAGGCGATCCGGGTGTCTCCGGACCGCCTTGGCTTCGAGCGGGAAACGGGAGTCGGACCCGCGACATCCACCTTGGCAAGGTGGCGCTCTACCACTGAGCTATTCCCGCAATGTACTCCCAGAGCGTACGACTGTCCGTCGTTCTGCGAGAGAAGGGACTTGAACCCTCACGCCGCAAGGCACCAGATCCTAAGTCTGGCGTGTCTGCCAATTCCACCACTCTCGCCCGGAAGCCCAGGGGCGACCGAACGATACCGGACGGGACCGGACGCTGTCAAGCGCCCCGCAGGACGAGCCTGCCGTTCCGGCGGGGGCTTTGGCCGCGTTGCTCAGGCACATCCCCTTGGACGGCTGACAAGCCTTTCGGCTTATCCGCCATCCGTATGAGCCGTGGAGGGATCGAACCTCCGACCCGCAGATTAAGAGTCTGCTGCTCTACCAGCTGAGCTAACGGCCCTGGTACTCTCAAAAACACTACGAGCTCTGCGTCCGGCAGGAGTCGAACCTGCGACCTACGGATTCGAAGTCCGTCGCTCTATCCAGCTGAGCTACGAACGCCCGACGGTCCTGGGAACTCGATCACCGAAGCCGGGCGGAGCTAAGGGTGGATGACGGGGTTCGAACCCGCGACAACCAGATCCACATTCTGGGACTCTACCGCTGAGCTACATCCACCGCGCGCTTGGCAGGTCGTACAATGCCGGAACACCGTAAAAATGTCAAGACCTTGCCCCTGCTGAAAGATAATTTTTCATTCCTTGACCCAGGCGCCAAACGGCGCCATGGTAGATCGTTGTGGGGGCGCTATGAGCATATCCAAGAATCTCCTGGCCGAGGAGGCCAAACGGGGCGAGCGGGCGTCGTACTACATCCGTTGGGGCATGATAGCCTTCCTGACCGCCATGGCCGTGATCCAGGTGGTCGATCCGGAGCAAGCCGCGCAGGGGCGCGGGGCCTTGATCACGCTGGCCGTGGCTGTGGCGTACAACCTAGTCCTTCTTCCCTTTATTATCAGGCGACGCTATCCCGGCTGGCTGCGCTGGGCGTCTGTCAGCGTGGACGTGCTTCTGGTCACAACCAACATACTCAACACCACCCTCTTCATGGCCCCATCCGGCGCAGCTACAACAGCCATCGTCCTCCTGTACCCGGTGGTCATCCTGGTGGCGTCGTTCCGCCACGACCGGCGCCTGGTAGCCTACGCCACCCTGCTTGCCGTCGTCAGTTACAACATCGTGTACTGGACAACAGCGTCGGCCATACCCCCGGAACTGTACGTGTACGCGCCGCATGTCAAGGCGTCCGGACAGTTCTACAAAAGCATGTACCTGATCCTGTTCGGCGTGGGCCTCATGTACATTCCGGCCACCATAAACCGCCTCCTTGCGTCCCAGCAGGCGGCGTTCGAGGCAGCCACCAGCACCTACCAGGCCATGTCCAAGCGCCTCATGGGCGACATAGACGCGCTCAGGGCCACGGGCGGTACCCTGGCCGACGAGATGCGGGCCACCTACACAGCCGTCCAGGGCATCGGCCGCATGCTGGACGATTCCAGGGCCAACGTGGACGCCCAGGCCGCCGTGGCCGAGCGCATAACAAGACTGATGGCCTCCCTGGAAAATTTCTCGAGCCAGCTTGAGGTCTTGGTCAAGGACCAGGGAGCTGCCATAGCCGAGACGTCCGCGTCCACCGAGCAGATGATAGGCAACATAGGGTCCATCAGCAGCCACGTCATATCGACGCGCTCAGACGTGCAGTCGCTCATGGACAAGAGCGAGAACGGCCGGTCCAACCTGGACGAGGTGTTGTCGTCCATTGAGGGCATAGCGGACAAAAGCCAGGGCATGCTGGACGCCGTGGGCGTCATATCCGGCATAGCCAGCACGACAAACCTGCTGGCCATGAACGCGGCCATAGAGGCGGCACACGCCGGTGACGCGGGCCGCGGCTTCTCCGTGGTGGCGGACGAGATCCGCAAACTGGCGGAGGAAACGGCCACCCAGTCCAGGGACATAGCTGCCGAACTCAGCTCCATCAAGGAATCGATCGACGCGGCAGTGGCCTCGTCCGGGCAGGCCAGCTCGTCCTTTGTGGATATCCTGGACGGGGTGCACCGGGTGGCCGACCACATGACCGAGATAGAGAACGCCATGCGCGAGCAGTCCGCCGGCTCGTCCCAGATATCCGACGTGATGTCCGACATGCATACGGCCACGGCCAAGGTGCGCGACGGTGCCCAGTCGCTCCGCGACAACGCCGCCGAGCTGTCAGGCGCCATGACCGAGCTCTCCGAGCGCAACAAGGGCATCGTGGCCGACGTGGAGGGCGTCGCCGGACAGACCGGCCTGATCGAGCATTCAGCCAAGACCGTGCTGGAGCTGGCAGAGGGCAACGAGCGGCTGATAGGCAACATAGCCCATGAGATAGGCGAATTTAAGGTCCTGGATTCCTGATCCGCGCGGCCTTCCCCTCGGGCTACCGAGGGGGAAAGCCGCCATGGATGTTTACTTCTTCTTTTTCTCCGACGCCTTGTCCAGAAGGCCGCCGTGGGCGTGACCGCTTGCGGGGGCTTTCTTTTTAGAGGCGGGCTTGGCTCCCGCTCGCTTGCCGGCCGCAGGCTTTTTGGCCGCTTTTGGCTTGGTCGCCGCGCCGGCCGGGCTCTTTTTGGGAACGGCCGCCTTTTTAGCCGCCGCGCTTCTTTTTACGCTTGCCTTCTTTGCCGCCGTCTTGGCCGCGGCCGGGCTTTGTTTGGCAACGGCGGCCTTGGGACCCGCCTTGGATGCCGTCTTGACGGCTTTACCCGCCTGGTCAAAAAGCCCGCCGTCAAGCGGCACCACGTCCAACAGCTCCCTGGTTGACAGCCGAACTCCCTGTGCCTTGATACCCTTGACATCGTAGTCCTCTACACGGAACGTCTCCTCGGTGACTCGCGTGCGGGGCTTGGGAGCGTAGCGCGCGGCAAAGCCCTTCTTGGGCTCGGCCGTAAGGAACATGAGCTGGGCGCCGTCCGGTATGAGCGCGTAGTCCTTGGCCAAGATCCACTGCTCTATGCGACAGCGCTTGATGTATGCTTGTCCGTCCTGCGAACGGTACACGGCGCTGAACACCACCTGGGACAGGGCGTCCTTGTCCGCCAGGGCGCAGTAGCGCATATCCCTGTCCACAAAGAGCCGCTCGGGCACCTCCACGACCGAGTACAAACCCGTGCGCCGTATGACCAAAAGGCGGTCGAAGGGCGACACGTCAAAGAGGTAGTCGCCGGTGGACACCGATGTTCCCAGGTAGCCGGCCTGGGCGTCGTAGCGCAGGGCCACGTCCCTGCGGGCAGCTTCCTTGGCGGCTACCTTGTCGAACGATTCCACGCGCGTCTTCCGGGCCCACGCCGTGCCCAGGCGCTCGGACAGGCCCTTGAGCACGCTGATGCCGTATTCGGTCAGGTGGGCCAGGTTGTATCGTGCCTGTTTGAGCGCTGCCTTGATGCGCTCCATTTCCGCCCGGGCCCGCTCTATGTCGTACAGGGATATGCGGCGTATGGGTATCTTGAGAAGACGCTCCACGTCCTCCACGGTCACCTCGCGCTTGATCTCAGCGGCAAAGGGCTTGAGCCCGTCCACGACGGCCTTGATCACGCCCTCCTGGGTCTTCTTGTTCTCTATGGCCTTGTACACGCGCTCTTCTATAAATATGCGCTCCAGCGTCCGCGCGTGCAGCTCGTCCAGAAGCTCCCGGATTTCCAGCTCCAGCTCCCGCTTGAGGATGGACAGAAGCTTGTCCGCGTGGTAGCGGACCACGTCGGTGACGGTCATCTGCGTGGGCAGTCCGTCCTTGATCAGGAGGAGGTTGCAGGATATGGACTGCTCGCACTGCGTGAAGGCGTACAGGGCGTCTATGGTTTCCTTGGCGTATTCGCCGCGTGCCAGCTTGATCTCTATCTCCACCTTGTCGGTGGTAAAGTCGCTGATCGACGCTATCTTGATGCGGCCGGCCTTGGCGGCCTTCTCCACGCTGGCTATGAGGCTCTCCGTGGTCACGCCGTAGGGCAGTTCCCGTATGACGATGCGCTTAGGATCGGACGTGTCCAAAGACGCGCGCACCCGTACCCTGCCCGCCCCGTCGGCGTACTCGCTCGCGTCCACCACGCCAGCGGTGGGAAAGTCGGGCAGGAGCTTGAAGGTTTTGCCCTGCAGGCAGGCAATCTCGGCCTCAAGGATCTCAACCGGGTTGTGGGGCAGGATCTTGGTGCTCATGCCCACCGCTATGCCCTCAACGCCAATGAACAGCACCACGGGCATCTTGGCCGGGAACACCACCGGCTCGCGGTTGCGCCCGTCGTAGCTGTCGGCGTATTCGGTGATCTTGGGATTGTAGAACACGTCCTTGGCGTACGGGGTGACGCGGCACTCAATGTAACGCGCGGCAGACGCCTCGTCGCCGGTGAACAGGTTGCCGAAATTGCCCTGGCGGTCTATGAACAGTTCCTTGTTGGCCAGGACGACCAGGGCCGAGTATATGGACGCGTCGCCGTGCGGGTGGTACTTCATGCACGAGCCGACGATGTTGGCGACCTTGTGGAACTTGCCGTCGTCCGCCTCGAACAGGGTGTG
>JAFGJV010000008.1 GCA_016928955.1 Spirochaetales bacterium | reverse complement strand
GAGGGCGTATACGCCGAGGTTCGCCCTTGCCTGAGGTCGGACGGAGCCCTAGCTCCCAGAGCGACCAATAAGGTTCGCGGCAGTAAGGATTCTTTGAGGGCCGGACGGGTTTACGGTGTCTGTGCAGCTTCCTCAGCCGAGGCGCCCTGCCCGGCTTCTTCGCCCGTGGCGGTCGCTTCCTCGATATCGTCGGCCGGCGGCGGCAAGGCGTCCGCGCCCAGCTTGAGGACGATGCCCAGGAAGCTTCTGAACATGAGGGCTGTCGGAGCGGGGCCCCGGCCAACCAGGCCTTCCATGCCAAAAGCGTAGGGGCTGGCAAGCATCTCCGCCCGCAGGCCAAAGGTTCGCGACAGCTGGGCGTCCAGCCGGGCTCCCAGGATGATGAACCCGAGTTTGTCCACAAAGGCGTCGGGGTAGGTGCGGGACAAATCCTCGTAGCCGAGTGTCACCGTCAAATGGTACGGCGACGTCTTGTTAAACATGTCCAGGGAAAAGCTGTAGGTGTTGGACATGTCGGTGTACAGGTCTCCGGAGGTGCCGCCCCACAGGAAGCGCCTGGTCAGGATGCTGGCCGTGTATATGACGTTGTGGCCATACCAGCCCAGGCTGAGCCTGGCCATTTCCTGGGAATAGTCGCCTTCCGCGCTGATGGTGGCCCCGAGCGACGAGTCCACGTTGGCGCCCAGAAACACGATGCCGGGCAGGTCGAACCTGAGGCCGGCGGATATGCCGGCCTTGACCGGCGTCTTGATGGTGTTGAATAGACCAAGGAGGGGTCCCGCGCTGACAGTGATGTAGCCGGACTCGTAGGACACCACGCTTCGCAGGATGCTGTGAACGATGGGGTCCATGATAAAGCTGGTTTCCAGGCTGAACGAGTCGCTGAAGCTTTCTATCAGGTGGGCTTCCACATTATAGGTAAAGAGATTGGACGGGTACGCTGGATCGGGGATATGCGACTCAAAGCCCCAGGGCAGGCTCATGTTGCCCAGGGCCAGGCCCACGTCCAGGTCCAGGGCCAAGGCCTGGCCGGCGCAGATGGCAAAAACGGCCGCAAGGGCCAGGCCGCGACGCGGCGCGTATCGTCGACTCATGTAGTACCTCGGGCAGGACGGTGTGAGTGAAGGCCTCGGGCACGGCCCCGCCGCTCCCGGTGGGGGACGCGTCCTTAGGCCTTCCGTTCCCCACAATACAGTGTAGCGTATTTTCCGCTTAAATCATCGGCATTCTGTGCTTTTGGCTCAAGCGCCGCCCCGCGCCGGCCTTGGGGCACGGGCCAGGGCGACAGGCCGCTTAACTACTTCCCTTGACTAAAGGTGCGGTACGTATGAGACTGTAGCTTACGATGAGCGACTACCTTGATCCGAATAACCAGGAGCTCTTGAAGGATTTCTTCGCCGAGGCCCGGAGCCAGGTCGACGCGCTCGAGCAGAATATCCTCGTGCTCGAGAACGACCCCGGTAATCGCGACGCGGTAGACGAGATCTTCAGGGCTGCCCACACGCTGAAGGGCGGCGCGGCCACGGTAGAGATGTCCGAGCTGGCCGAGTTCACCCATGTCCTGGAGGACCTCCTGGACGCCATACGGGGCGACGCTATCAAGGTCGACGAGGGCATCATAGACGCCCTCCTGGCCGGCATAGACGTGGTCAAGGCGATGCTGGACGCCCGGGCAGACGGGTCGGTGTACTCCGGCGACTCCGAAGAGGTCAAGGGCAGGCTCATAGCCCTGGCGCCCAAAAAAGCGTCCTCCCTGGCGGCCAAGGCGGCTGCCAAGACGGTAAAGGCTCCGTCAGCGGACAAGGCGCCTGCGGCTCCGGCCGCAGCCCCGGCTCCGAAGCCAGCCGCCAAGCAGCCCGAGGGCGTAAAGGCGTCGGCGTCGGGCCTGACAGAATACGAAATCCTGGAAATGCGCGAGGCCGCCGGGTCGGACCGCGGCGTGTTCATGGTCGAGATAGACTTTGACGAGACCAACGTTATGAACACGGTCAGCGCCATACACGCCTTTGCCGCCCTTCGGGACGTGGGCACCGTGCTCAAGACCGTGCCTGATTTCGAGAACCTGTACGAGGACGTTTTCCATCCAACCGTCACCTATTTTGTGGCGTCGGCCCGCGGCGCGGCCGAGGTGGAGAAGGTCGCGAATATCCCGGACGTGGTCAACGCCGTGCGCCTGTCCGAGCTGGCCCAGGACGGAAGTATCAAGGGCGGTCAGGCCGCCCAGCCGGCTCCGGCAGTCCAGCCGGCCGCGCCCGTTGCCCGGGCCGCCCAGGCGCCCTCAGCCCCCGCGCCGGCCGCCCAGGACACGTTCCAGCCGCCCAAGTCGGCTCCGGCCGCGCCCCAGACCGTCGAGGAACCTGAGGAGCAGGCGGAAGACCGGGCCGCCGAGGCCCGCAAGGCCGGCCAGCAGGCGGGCAGCATACTCAGGGTCGATTCCAAGCGTATAGACAACCTGCTCAACCAGGTGTCGGAGATGGTCATCAACAAGGCCACCTTCAACCAGGTCAGCACCCAGTTCGGGGATATCCAGAACGCCTTCCAGGCTTCCCAGGGACAATTCCGGGACAGGCTCAAGGACTTGTTCGACTCCCTGCCCGACTACTTGTCGTCCATAAAGGACGGGCGGGCAGTCAAGGAAATCAAGAAGGAGATCCTGGAGCGCTACGGCGGCCTGTACGGGGTGTTCGACGCCTTTGAGTCGGACTTCAAGGCCAACGTGGCCAAGTTCCGCGGGACCGCCCAGAACCTGGGACGCATCACCAGCGACCTGCAGGAAGGCGTCATGCGCATACGCATGGTGCCCATCAGCCAGATTTTCAGCCGTTTCCCGCGCCTGGTCAGGGACCTGTCCAAGAACCTGGCCAAAAAGGTCAACCTGGTCATAGAGGGAGAGGAAACAGAGCTGGACAAGTCGGTGGTGGAGGACCTCCTGGATCCGCTCATGCACTCGGTGAGGAACGCCCTGGACCACGGCATAGAGTCGGCGGACGAGCGCCGCAAGGCCGGCAAGCCGGAAGAGGGCACGGTCATGCTGCGCGCTTCCAATGAAGGCAACATGATCATCATCGAGATATCCGACGACGGCAAGGGCATAGACGTTGAGGCGGTCAAGCGCAAGGCCGTGGAGCGGGGCATCGTCCATCCCAACAAGGTCCTGACCGACTTGGAGTCCTACAACCTGATCTTTGAGCCCGGCTTCTCCACCGCCGCCTCGGTTACCAACATATCGGGTCGCGGAGTGGGCCTGGACGTGGTCAAGCGCCAGATCGAGAAGCTCAACGGCTCGGTCACTGTGTCCAGCCAGCGGGGCAAGGGCACCAAGTTTGTCATCAAGCTGCCGCTGACCCTGGCCATTATCCAGGGCCTCCTGGTGCGCGTGGGCAAGGAAATCTACTCCATACCCATCACCAGCGTGATAGAGAGCCACCGTATCAAGCCGGCGGACATCAAGATGATAGACAACTACGAGGTGTTCAACGTGCGGAACGACGTGGTGTCGCTCCTGCGCCTGAACCGCCTGTTCCGCATCCAGACCGACGAGCAGGGCGACTACTGCTTTGTGGTCATAGTCGGCACCGCGGAAAAGAAGATGGGCCTGATGGTGGACTCGCTGATCGGCGAGGAGGACGTGGTCATCAAGCCGCTCCGCGACCAGTTCACCAACTCGCCCGGCATAGCGGGAGCGTCCATCCTGGGAGACGGCTCGGTCTGTCTCATCATAGATGTGAGCCAGCTCCTGGAGCTGGGCCAGAAAAAGGAGCTCGAGGAGCGCCAGCGCCTCGAGATGACCATACGATGACGGGAGCGTGCCAGCGATGAGCGTACAGGCCTCAGACGACCGGGCCGCGCAGGGCCAGGAAGAGAAGAAGGAACGGGCCGAGAAGATCGACTTCAAGATGGTCACCTTTGCCCTGGCCGGCAAGGAATACGGCATCGACATCATGAACGTCAAGGAGATAGCCCACGCGGGCCGCTTCACCTACGTTCCGAACGCGGCGCCGTTCGTCAGGGGCGTGTACAACCTGCGCGGCGACATCATATCGATCATCGATCTCAGGGTCATGTTCCACCTGCCGGCCGAGCGCAAGGAGGACAACGCCCAGGAGAGCCTCCTCATACTCCAGATAGGCGACCACGTGTTCGGCGTGGTGGTGGACAGCATAGACAAGGTGGTGGGCGTGGCCCGCTCCAGCGTCCAGCCGCCCCATCCCATTTTCAGCGACATCAACATACGGTACATCAAGGGCGTCATAGAAAACCGCGACAAGCTGTACATCATCCTCAACGTGGAAAAGCTCTTTGCCCCAGCCAAGGAAGAGGACGAGTCGCGCGACGCCCCCATACGCCCGACCCAGGGCCGACAGGCGGGCGTCCAGGAGCCGGCCCCCGCCGAGACGCGCAAGCCCTCGGCCGACGTGAACGTGGATTTTGTGCGCGAGGCCCTCTGGACCCTCAGGCGCTTCGGCGTGACGCCGGTCAACGAGCCGTGGTTCAAGGCCCGGTACGATGCGTGGAAGCGCGAGCGCTCGAGCGGGGACATCCAGCTCAAGGACGAGGGCGACGCGGACCAGTTCCTGAGCGGCTTCTATTCGCCCCACACGGGGGAGCTGTGGTCGGACGACTACGCGGACCGGGTGCTCGCCGCCCTGCCGGTCATCCAGGCGCGCGGCATCAACGTGTGGAACCCGGGCTGCGGCAAGGGTTACGAGACCTACTCGCTGGCCTGCCTGCTCAAGGCCAAGTACCCTGAATGCAGGGTCAAGATATGGGCAAACGATTCAGACCTTCTGGCCATATCGATGGCGCCCAACATGGTGTTCATGATAGAGGACGTTCCGGAGCGCTACCACGAGTTCATGGTGGAGGGGCGCAACGGCTGGACCTTCCAGCAAGCCATACGGGACTCGATATTCTTCGAGTTCCACGACGTCCTGAACGCCAATCCCGTGCCGCCGGTGGACATGATCCTGTGCCGGGACACGGTGTCGTTCATGACCGAGGCGGAGCAGAAACGGCTCCTGGCGGATTTCGGGGAGAAGGCCAAGGAGGGCGCGGCCCTGATCCTGGGCGCGCGCGAGCGCATGCCCCTGGACGGATGGAATGACGCCGGCAAGGACGGCGTGTCGCTGTTCGTGAAGACGTCCCGCTAGGGACACAGCAAGACGGGAGAGCGGTATGAGAGTAGAGTATATTAATCCCTTCGTGGAGAGCGCCTTCAACGTGATGCGAGAGGTGTTGCAGGCCGACGTGCGGCGCGGCGAGCTGTTCCTCAAGTCAACGTCCATGCCGGTCATGGGCGTGGCCGCCATCGTCGGTCTGGCCGGAGACGTGGAAGGCCGGGTGCTGTTCGACATGGACAAGAACACGGCCCTGAGCATAGCGTCCACCATGAACGGCGAGGATCTCACCACCATGGACGAGCTCGTCAAGGCCACCATCACCGAGCTGGCCAACATGATAACCGCCCAGGCCGTTACCAAGCTCCATGAGCTGGGCTTCCGCTTTGACCTGACGCCTCCGGCCATTTTTACCGGAGACAACATGGAAGTGTCGAACCAGGACGTGGAAGCCCTGATCGTGCCCATGGAGACGCCGCAGGGCAAGGTTGAGATCAACGTGGCCATACGGGAACGGGCCTAGCGGAGGTTGCATGAAGACCAAGGAAGACTTTCCGTCCATCAACGAGCGCAAACCCGACGGCCTCAAGCCTGACGGTACGCCCTACCGCATCCTGGTGGTGGACGATTCCATGTTCGTGGCCAAGCAGATTACCCAGATCCTGACCTCGGAAGGCTATGACGTGGTGGGCCAGGCGGCCGACGGTCTACTGGGCCTGGAGCGCTACAAGGAGCTGTACCCGTCCGTGGACCTGGTGACCATGGACATAACCATGCCGAACATGGACGGGCTCACGGCCCTGCAGAAGATCATAGAGTTCGACAAGAACGCCAAGGTGATCATGATCAGCGCCCTGGGCAAGCAGGACTTGGTCAAGCAGGCCCTGCTTACGGGCGCCAAGAACTACATCGTGAAACCGCTGGACAGGAAGAAGGTGCTCGAGCGCATCCAGCACGTGCTGTCCAAGTAGCTTGACAGAGGGCGGCGCGGCTTGCTATAAAGACGCGTCCGGCACAACGGACTGGTAGAGGGCGGTTAGCTCAGTTGGTTAGAGCACCAGTATGACACACTGGGGGTCGTTGGTTCAACTCCAATACTGCCCAAATAAGTCCCTGTTTGATAAGCAATTATCAGCAGGGACTTG
>JAFGJV010000056.1 GCA_016928955.1 Spirochaetales bacterium | reverse complement strand
TGACGCGGGCACCATGACGCGCACCGGGTATACGTTCAGTGGCTGGAATACGGCGGCCAACGGCTCGGGCACGGCCTACGCGCCCGCAGCCACCTTTGCCATGCCGGACGCTGCCGTTACCCTCTTTGCACAGTGGACCATCAACAGCTACACCCTGACCTACGACGGCAATAGCTCAGATGGCGGCGTCGTTCCCACCGATCCTTCCAGCCCCTACGATTACGGCGCCACGGTCACCGTGCTTGACGCGGGCACCATGACGCGCACCGGGTATACGTTCAATGGCTGGAACACCGCTTTTGACGGCTCGGGCACGGCCTACGCGCCGGCAGCCACTTTTGCCATGCCGGACTCTGCCGTTACCCTCTTTGCCCAGTGGGTTGCCACACCTACCTACACCGTCACCTACTACGGCAACGGTTCAGACGGCGGCACCGCTCCCGTGGATCCATCCAGCCCCTACGCAAGCGGCTCCACGGTGACAGTCATGAATCAGGGGTCGCTCAGCCTGACCGGCTACAGTTTTGCCGGCTGGAACACGGCGGCCAACGGCTCAGGAACGGCCTACGCCGGCGGCGCCACCTTCACCATCAACGCCAATACGGACCTGTACGCCCAGTGGACCGTCAACAGCTACGCCCTGTCCTATGACGGCAACAGCTCAGACGGCGGCGTCGTTCCCACCGATCCGTCCAGCCCCTACGACTACGGCTCGGGCGTGACCGTGCTCGACCAGGGCACCCTTACGCTCACGGGCAATTCCTTTGTGGGCTGGAACACGGCGACCGACGGCTCCGGCACCTGGTATTACGCCGGCTTTGGCTTCAGCATGCCGGCTGCCGCCCTTACCCTGTACGCCCAATGGACGGCCGCAGCCACCTACACCGTCACCTACGACGGCAACACCAATGACGGAGGCACGGCGCCCGTGGACTCCAACCTCTACCTGGGTACGGCCACCACCGCAGCCCTGACGGAGGGCACCCTGACCAAGACCGGCTTCAGCTTCCTTAGATGGAACACCCAGGCGGACGGACTGGGCACCGACTACAATCCGGGCGACCCCTTGCCGCTCGGCGGGGCCAACGTCACCTTGTACGCTATCTGGGGATAAGCCGGCGGGCTAGCGTCTCTTAATGGGCTGCTGACAAAGCTGCTTGCTTTGCCAGCAGCCTTCATTTTTACTCGCATCCACTTTGCGGTATCCTACGTAAAAACCAGAACAGTGTAGCGTTTGACAATCCGAATCCGGGGCTCGTCAACAACCTGTACATCCTGTCCACATTATTCTTGAGGACGAATAAGGACAGGATAACCAGGATAGAAGCAATATAGTTAGCACGCGCAACAAAAAAACGGGGCTCCCCGTTCAGGGAAGCCCCGTGCGCTATGCGCTGGCGCCTGGCTCACAAGCGTCGCCCATAAAACAGCGTGTGCGTTAGAACAGGCCTATGCGTAAGCCCAGGGCCACGGTGGCGCGCATGAACTCGGCCAGGCTGAGCGACGCCTCCGAGGGTATGAACACCAGCCCGCCCTCCAGGTACAGCCCCAGGGATTTGGGGAAGGTGCCGGGCAGGGTGAACTTGGCGAACTCCCACTGGACCACCACGCCGGACAGGACCATGTACTTGCCGTCGGGCGGCGTGAACAAAAGGCTCAGGTCGCTGGACTGGGAGAAGTACGTGAACGTGGCTCCCATGGCAAACGACATGGAGAAGAAGTCCCAGTCCGGTCCAAAGTAGTAGCCAAAGGGTATGTACGCAAGGTTGGCCAGGAGCTTGAACCCGAGCACAAAGCCCGTAAAGCGCGACAGCTCTGAAGCCGGTGTGCTCGCGTCCGCAAAGCCCAGAAGGTTGTCCCAGCTGGGCTGTGCGTCAAAGCCCTGGCCAAAGTTGGCCTGGAGCCGCACGTTGTCGTCAAAGAACGACAGGCCAAGACCGGCTTCCCAGCGCGTGGCGCCCAGAAGATGCATGTCCAGGTATGAGCCCTGGATAAAGCCCGGCACCTCGTAGGACGCCTTGTCGCCCGAGCGGACGATCACGTCCACGGACTGAAGGCCGTTCTCGTCGTAGGCCGTGCCTTCTATCGCTATGCTGCCGTTGAAGCGCCCGTTCTCGCCGGGCTTGACTATGGCCACCTGGGCCGGCTTGGTGTCCAGGGTGACGATGCGCTTGCGCACGGCCGTCTGGCCGTTGGCGTAGGTGACGCGTACGATCAGCCTGAGCTCGCCGTTGGGATACTCCTGGGTTTCCAGGCGGTAGCGGAACTCATCCGAGCCTTTGGCTTCCTGGAAACTGCGGCCGTTGTCCCGGCTGATCTCCACCTTGACGGGTTTCCTCTCCTTGAGGAGTTTCTGGTACGCGGCCCATGCTTCCTTGTCTTCCTTGTCCGCGGGCGCGGTGTCCCATCCCGCCGCTCCGGTCAGGAAGGGCCGCCCGGTCACAAAGTCGCCGGTATCCAGGGAGTCTATGTCCGCCCAGGGGCCTTCCCGCTGGTATATCACGGTGCGCGGTTCGGACGCGAGCGCCGCCCCGCCTGAGCCCGTGGCCCGTACCGTGAACACAAGCTCGCCGTCCGTCACCTGGCCCGGCTCAACGCGCAGGGAGAAGTAGCCTTCGTCGTTCAGCTCCACCGTGCCAAAGCTGGCGCCGCCAAGGAACACCTCGGCGCTGTCCGGCAGGGTTTCCGCCACCACGCGGCCGTCCAGGGTAAAGCGGCCGGAGAGGCGCTCGCCGTGGGCCGGGAAGATGAGCTCGGCCAGCTCCGCCTTCTTGCTCTCGCGGACGACTATGTTGCGCGACTGGTAGCTGCGGTTGTCCGCCCCGTCGGCGGCGCTCACCTTGATGTTGTACCAGCCTGGGGCCAGGCCTGAAAGGTCAACGGCCAGGCTGAACACGTCGGCCACGGTCACCGGGAGGGTCCTGACGGCGGCCTGCGCCCCTATGGGCGTGAGTTCGGCCACAATCGACTTGACCAGCACGGCGTCTGACGAGCGCCCGCCCAAAAGCATGCTTCCGGTGAATTCCTCGCCGTCCGCGGGGCCGGTCAGCTCCAGCGCGGGGGCGGTGTTGTCCACGGATATAAGGCCGGCGGCAAAGCCCGGGGTGTCGTAGCCGTCAACCAGCTTGAGGTACACGCTGTGCACGCCGTCCTGGAGGACGCGGGTGTCCAGGGTGTAGGTCCAGGCCGTGGTGCCCGTGGCTCGGTTGTATGTGTTGCCGTTGTCAAAGGACACCCACACGTCCTTGATGTCGTTCGCGTCGGATGCGTCCCCGGTAAGGACGATGACGCCCCGGTTGGTCACTGACACGTCAGGGCCGGTGAGCCTGCCCACGGGCTCCTCGCGGCTGACGCGGAAGCGCCGCTCGGCCGTGTCGCCCCGGACGCCGTTGAGGTCCACGGCGTATGCCTCGAACAGGTGCTCGTTGTCTGCCGTGTCGGCCAGCTTGAAGGGCACGGAGAAGGCGTTGGCGCCGTCCACGCGGGTCCACTCGCCGCCGTCCACTCGCCAGTGGATCTCGGCCACGCCGTCGTCGTCAAAGGCCATGCCTGACACCACGAAGTCGGAACGCATCACGTCGTTCTCAGCGGGGACCTGCACCTGGGCGCGCGGCTTGTCAGCCTCTATGTCCACGGCAAAGGCCGGCTCGTCGCCGGCCAGGGGCTTGTATACGGTCTCGTTGCCCGACTTGTCGCGCAGGCGGAAGGCCAGGGCGGAGGGGTCGGCCTGGAGGGTGGCCAGGTCCACAAGGAGCTCAAAGCTCCAGCGGCCCGTGTGCTCGGGCGTTTCGGCTCCCTTGCCGTCCGGCCAGGCCGGGCCGGAGCCCAGGGCCTGCGCCGTCACCGGCTGCCAGGACGAGCCGTCGGGAGCGTACTCAACGCTTATGAGGTCGCCTGAGTCCTGGGCCACGCCTGACAGCAACACCGTTCCGTTGACTAGGTGGCCCGCTCCGGGCGCAGCAAGGGCCGCCACGGGCGCGGCCGTGTCCTTCCATAAGGGAAGCGACGCAAAGGTCTGCCTGCCAGCGCCGTCCGAGGCGCGGACAAGGAGCTCGATCGCGCCGTCGGGGGCGTCCAGGCCCACGGTCTGGGAAAACTCCCGCGTGGCGGCCAGGGCGCCCGCGGGCGTGGGCAGGGCCGTCCAGGTCAGGCCGGCGTCCAGGGACCATTCCACAGACGCCACGCCGTTGGGGTCCGCCGCGGTGCCGGCCAGGGTTATGGACGAGCCTACCCAGGCCTGGGCGGCAAGCCCTTTGAGCGACAATTCAGGCCCGGCCGCGTCCGACCGGAAGCTCAGGGGTATGGAATTGAAGGTATCGCCGTCCACGGTGCGCACCCTGATGACGGCAGGCTGGGCCAGGCCCTCGCCAGTGGCCGTCACGGTAATTGAGCCAGCGTCGTGGCCGACTTCCACAAAGGGCACGGCGGGTACCAGGCTGACCGTGTCTATGGGCCGGCCGTTCCACAGGGCGCCCAGGCTTTCCCCGGGCGCAAGGAGCACCGAGCCGTCGTCGCCCAGGCGCCTGTCGCTCAGGTACACGCCTTCTTTGTCCAAAACCTCGGCGACCGGCGGCGGGGCCACGCGGTATATCACGGCGGAGGCGCTACCCTGGGAGCCGGTGGCGTCAGTCAATCTGAGCGACACCAGCACGCGGTCAAAAGGCAGGGTTCCGGCCAGCGGTATGGACAGCGGCCAGGCTCCGTCGGCGTCCGGTTTGGCCGGTACCGCCAGCTTGGCCCACTCGGCGCCGTTCACGCTGTATTCGGCGGACGCAAGGCCGTTGGGCGCTGCCACCGATACCGCGAGCGTGGCGGCACCGTCTATCGCGTACGCCAAACCTGGCTGGTAGGGCACGGCTTCTGCCTTGCCCGACTGGAGCGTCTTGAACGACGCTACAGGGCCGGGTCCCAGTTTGGTAAAGCCGGCGGCCGCCTTGACTGACGGCACGCCGCCTGTGTCCACGGCCACCAGGCTCAGGGAACGGCGGCCTGAGGGCAGGGCGCCGGGGTCCACCAGGAACACGGGCCCGGGGCCCTCGGCGCCGCTAGCCACGCCGTCCACGGACAGGGACACGGAGGCCACGCCGTCGTCGTCCTTGGCGTAGGCCAGGATGGGCCCGTCCGACGCGCGGTCCACGCCGTCCAGGGGACCAAGGAACTGGCAGGCCGGGGTGTCGGCCGCCGCGTCGTAGGCCACGGTGGCCGTGGTTTGGGCGGAAAGCCCCGAGCCGTCCACGGCCCGCACCACCACGTTCAAGGAAGCGCCCTTGGCCGGGAAGCTGAAGTCTGCGGCTCCGTCTCCCGTGCCCGGAATAAGGTCAAACTGGCCTTTCTGGCCGCCGGCCTCCCAGCTGAGCGACGCTATGCCCCTGGCGTCCTTGGCCCTGACCACCAGGGTAAAGGCGCCAGGCTGGGATCCCGAAGGAGCAAGCACCTGGATATCAGGGGCTGTATTGTCGTTGTCAAAATCGATCTTGGTATAGCGCTGGGTCCCGTCCGCATCCTGCACGCTGACCCACACGCTGGCTCGTCCGTCAGCCTGGACGGGCAGCTTGATGGACGCGTCCCAGGCGCCGGGCGTCTTGGACGCCTTCAAGGCCAGGGCTTGGGTCAGGGCCGCGGGGTCAAAGCCCCAGAAGGCCACGGGTTTTTTTGGATCGGGCGACACGCCGGTGAACACGGCGCCGAGGCTCGCCGCGCCGGACAGGCGGAGCGGGGCCGCATCCGGGAACAAGGCCGGATCGGCCGCGTCCACAAAGGGGGCGGTCCAGGCCAGCTGGCCCGTGCCATCCGCGCCTGTCCAGCTTGCTGACGCGCCGGAGCCTGCTCCGGGCCCGCCGCTTTTCAGTTCATCAAGGGCCGCTGGCGCGCTCCCTACCCGCTCGGCGGCCAGGGCCTCGGCGGGCTTGAGTTCCGCTATGTTGCCGGCCTTGTCGGTCACGCGTATGAGCAGGGGCCCGCCGGACGCGTCGGCGCTGAACATGACAAGCGGGGCGTATGGCAGGGTCTCGAACACGGCCCCCCGGCCCACTTCCACGGAGGCCGTGGACTGGGCGGACTCGCCGGGCCGGAAAGCGTACAGGCGCTGGCCTATGGACGCGTCGCCGGGCAGGGGCAGGATCAGCTGGGGCGCGGGAGCCTCTGTGTCCACCATGACGGCGGTGGCCGCCTGTCCCTGGTTGCCCGCCTTGTCCACGGCGCGCACGGCCAGGTGAACGGGCCCGGACAGGCCAGCGATGTCCACGGGAGCCGAGTACGCGCCTCCGGCGGCCGACATGGGCTGCCAGGCCGCTCCGTTCACGCTGTACTCCACCGCCGCAACGGCGTCGCCATCCGCGGCCTGTGCCTTGACGGTAAAACCGGACTTGTGCCAGGACCCAAAGGCCGGCTCGGCTATCTTCACCTGGGGCGGCTCGGCGTCGGTCAGGAAGACAAAGGGACCGGCCTCAAAGCGGTGCCCCCGCGTGGTAAGCGCAACCACCGTGGTGGGAGGGGTCGCCCCTTGGGCCAGCTGGCTCACCTTGATCAGGGAGCCTTCAAACGACGCGGCTACCAGCGCGCTGGCCGGCACCAATTCAACGCCGGCCAGGGCCTCGTCCGGATAGGGGGCCACAAAGGCTCCCCATAACGGCGCGTCGGCGGATATGGCAATGGTGCCCGAATCACCGGCGCCGGCAAGGTCTATAAGGGGGCCGGCGCGCGGGCGGCTGTAATTCACCGCGTACAGAGGAGCCTTGAACAGCCCCTCCTGGCCGGCGGCGTCCTTGGCGCTGATGGTCAGGTTCAGCACGCCGTAGGGCAGGCTTGCAGGCAGGTTCAGGCTGAAGTCAAAGCTGCCGGGGGTTTTGCCCGGGGCCAGCTTCTGCGGCTCCGAACCGTTGACGGACCAGGTGAGTTCGGTCAGGGCGTTCATGGCCGTGACGGTGCCGGACAGCACGGCCTTGCCGTCCATGGTGGACAAAACCAGGCCGGGGGCAAAGGAGCGCTGGCCGCCCGAGTCGGACGCGCCGGTGATGTTTACAAGCGGCGGCCCGGCAGTGTAGCTGAACGGCAGCTCAAGCCACTGGCCGGCCAGGCCGTTCACGTCCAGGGCGCGCACGTACAGGGTATGGGCGCCGGCCTCAAGGCCGCCCACGGAGAAGGAAAAGGCTCCGTCCGTGGTTATGGACGCGGCCTGGCCGTTGTCAACGCGCCACTCGACTGACGCCACTCCGTCGTCGTCCCTGGCTCCGCCCGACACTTCCAGGAGCTCAAAGGCCTGGCTGCCCGGCCCCGGCCGCCCCAGAGTTACGCGGGGGAGATCGGTCCGCGGGTCCACCTGGTAGCTCACGTTAGCCTCGGTCACGTTGCCGGTTATGTCGGTGGTGCTGAAGAGAACGGTGGCCTTGCCCGCCTGCGGAGGGGCCTGGAAGGACACGGAAAAATAGGGGTTGCCCGGCAGGAGCTCGACCTGGCCGCTTTCCTTGCCGTAGGTCCACTCCAGCGACTTGACGCCCACCGTGTCGTACACGCGGCCGGTGATGGTGTAGCGGCCGTTGACCGCCGACTCCGGCGCCGGAGACAGCACGGCCAGCTCGGGCTGGGTATTGTCGACAAAATACAGGAAGACGGCCACGCCTTCAGAGCCCACGCCGTCCGTGCTCCTGAGCCAGAGCACCTGGGGACCGTCCTCCAGTTTCCTGGTATCAATGGCCACGCTGAAGCCGGCCGTGTTGGTTTTCTTGTCCAGCGAGTACTTGAGCGGGAGCCAGGCGCTTCCGTCCTGGGACCAGGCCACGGACGACAGCCCGTTGGCGTCGTACACGGTGCCCGACAGCGACAGCTTGCCCGACACTAGGGTGCCAAAGGCCGGCTCGGCCACCTCGTGGAGGGGCTTGGTCCTGTCCAGGTGGAAGGGAACCTGTACCTCGTTGCCGGCCACGCCGAACGAGTCCACGCCACGCGCTTTCAGCAGGTGGAGGCCGTCCGCCAAGTCCTTGGTCTTGAGGTAGTACGACCAGTAGTCGGAGCCCTCCGCGCGTACCCACTCGCCGTCGTCCACCCGCACTTCCACGTAGTCCACGCTGTCGTCGTCAACGCAGGTGCCCACCACGTTGAGGTCGGCGCCGGCGCGCATGAACGGCAGGGGATTGGCTATGCCCACCACGGGGTAGTCTGATTCCGGGTCCACGACGATGTTGAACGGGCCGCCAAAGGACACGTTGCCCGCGGAGTCCGTGGCCCGCACCAGGATATTGTAGGTGCCCGGCTTGAAGCCCGATATATCGTAGTCGTAGCGCCAGTTGTCCAGGCCTTCGGCCGTTGCCCAGCCGTCTCCCGAGCCGCCGCCCTGCGTCGGCTGTTCCGCCGGCTGTTCCTCGGGCAGGGGGGCTTCAGTGCCCGCCTCGTCTCCAGACCCGGAGCCTGTGTCCGCTCCAGTTTCCTGTCCGGCCAGAGGCAGGACAGCCGCCAGTATGATGGCAAAGACGACGAAAAATTTCGAGCGCATGGATACCCCCCAGACGATACGAGCGGACAGACTCCACCCCCTATCTACTATCGGCCATATTGCCGAGAAAAGCACGGTGTGTGTCACCAGGACACCGATAGTCAACTGTAATATAACATGTTTCGACATTTTTATCCGTCATATATGTGGTTTTTCGAATTATTTTTGATACTCTTGGCGCGAGGGGCATTTCGCCGACCATCGGCTCTGGCATTGCCGCGCCCTGAACCCTCAACTATACTTGTGGACAGTAGCGTCCGGCCCCAAAAAGCCAGCGCGGAGGAACCATGCCCAGGAAAAGCGTTCTCCTGATCGACGAATCGGACCTGTTCAGGGACTACCTGAAATCCAGGCTCACGCAGGCTGGCATAGGCGTGGAAACGGCCATCAATGGCCTGGACGGCATAGCAAAAATGCGCAACGAGCCCCCTGACGCCGTGGTCATGGACTACCACCTGTCCCGCAAGTCATGCGTGGAGGTCCTGGAGGAAAAATCCCGCAACCCCAACACGGCCCCCGTGTCGGTCATCCTGACGGCGCAGAAAATAGACAAAAACAGGCTCCTTGAGCTGGTGCGCTTCAACATCCGCAAGGTGTTCATGAAACCCATCAAGATGGACGCCTTCTACCAGATCCTGGGCGACATCCTGGGCGTGCGTATAGACATGGACGCCACCCCTTGCATCGTGGAAGCCCACGTCAACGACAACATCCTGTTCATCGAAGTGGCGCGCGGCATCAACCGCGAGAAGATAGACCTCTTGCGCTTCAAGATACGCGAGCTTCTGGACCTGTACGGCATACAGAAGCCCCGCATCATGATCATGCTGTCCGACATGGAGCTGTCCTTTGTGGACGGCCCCAACCTGGAATTCCTCCTCAACACCATCATAGCGTCGCCAGGGGCCAAGCACCGGAACATAAAAATCCTCACCAGGTCGGCTTTTGTTAAGGAGTTCGTGTCCGGCAGGCCCGAATTTTCCGAGCTGGAGGTGGTATCCAGCCTTGAGTACGCCCTGGATGGCCTGGTTGCCGACGCCGCGCTGGCTGCAGACGCCCCGGAGGACAAGGCAGCCATCATATCCGACCGCATACTCACGCCCCAGCGCGAGCAGGCCGGGGCCGAGGCGGTGACCATGCGCTTTGACGTGGAAAAACGCCCCGCCGAGCTCACCGAAGACGCGGCCAGGCGCCTGGGCGCAGACCTTGAGATAGCGGTGGTTGACGACGATTTCGTCATCCAGGAACTTCTCAAGACCACCTTCTCCACCATCAACGCCAGGGTGACCACCTTCCGCGACGGGCGGGACTTCCTTGACGCCGTGAGCGGCCGCGTGTTTGACCTGGTGTTCCTGGACCTGCGCATGCCCGAGGTGGACGGCTTTGGCGTGCTCAAGGAACTGCACGCCCAGGACCTGGACATGCCCATCATCGTGCTGTCAGCCGTCACCCAGCGCGAGGCCGTGGTGCGCGCCTTCCAGGCCGGCGTCAAGAGCTACCTGATCAAGCCGCTGAAGCCGGAGCAGATACTCCGCAAGACCCTGGAAATCCTCAAGGCCAACTTCTGATGCCCCTGCCCGAGCGGATATACAAAGCGGCCTTCGAGCAGGCCAGGCAGCCCATCATCGTGCTCAACGAGCAGGGCATACCCGCCGTGTGGAACGAGGCCTTTGAGGAGCTGTTCCTGGAGCTGGCCGGCTTTGTGCCGGACAAGCTGCCCGTGCCGCTCTTCGACTGGCTGGAGGAGCGCGATTCCTTCCAGTACTCGTACTACGTGACCGAGATACTCCTCGGGCGCATGGGAGCGGCCACCGTGGAGAGCGGGGTGCGCGGCATGTCGGGCAGACGGCTGTGGCTGCGCACCACCTTGTCGCCCCTACGCACGGAAAACCAGGACCGCACGGAACGCTGGATATGGTGCTCCTTCCAGGACGTGACCGACCAGAAGATCAGGGAGCACGACCTGGTGTCGGCCAAGGAGGAGGCGGAGAAGGCCACCCTGACCAAAAGCCAGTTCCTGGCCAACATGAGCCACGAGATACGAACGCCCATACAGACCATCCTGGGCATGACGGAGCTCCTTACCGACACGGGCCTGGACAAGGAACAGATGGACTACATCCGCACGGTCCGCTTCTCCGCGGACGTGCTCCTGGGCCTCATCAACGACATCCTGGACTTCTCCAAGATCGAGGCGGGCAAGCTGGACCTGGAGACCGCGGACTTCGATTTCCGCGACCTCCTGCGGCAGTCGGTGGAGCTCATCATCCTGGACGCGCACAAGAAGGGCCTGGAAGTCATCCTGGACACGGACGACAGCCTGCCAAGGGTTGTGCGCGGCGACCCCGGCCGCCTCAGGCAAATCGTCGTCAACCTGTTCAAGAACGCCGTCAAGTTCACGCGCGAGGGCGAGATCGTGGTGCGCGCCCGCAAGCGTGGCGACGGCCAGAGGCCCACGCTGGCCATAGCCGTGCTGGACTCTGGCGACGGCGTGGCCGAGGCCGTCCGCCCAAGGCTGTTCACGCCGTTCACCCAGGGCGGCTCGTACCTGGTGACCCAAGGCGGCACGGGACTGGGACTGGCCATATCGCGCTACCTGGTGGAAGTGATGGGCGGCTCGATATGGTACGAGCCCAACGCGCCGCGGGGCTCCGTGTTTGCCTTCGAGATCCCGCTGATCCAGGCCGAATACAGCCTGCCGCCGCACGGACGCGACCTGCACGCCCCGGCGCGCGTGCTGGTGGTGGACGACCACGCCCTGGCCCTGGAACACGGCGTGCGCATGGCCGCGTCCTACGGCCTCCTGGCCGACGGGGCGCGCTCCGGCGATGACGCTCTGCTGGCCCTGAGGCGGGCGGCCGAGGCGGGCAAGCCCTATGCCGTGTGCCTGATAGACCAGAATATGCCCGGCATGGACGGGTGGCGCCTGGCGGCGGAAATCACCGCCGACCGCCTGATCAACGCCACGCGCCTGGTGCTCCTTGCCCCCGAGGGAGCCATAGGCCCAGAGGCCAAGATGAAGCTGCTCCAGTGGTTCAACGGCTACGCGGCCAAGCCCCTGGACCCGGACGAGCTCTTCCAGGTACTCAAATTGGCCCTGAGCGACGACGTTGACCTGCCGCCAGCCGGCGACGGCCAGGAAGCCCCGCGCCCGCCGGAGGAACCGGACTTTGGCCTCTCGGTACTCATAGCCGAGGACCATGTGGTCAACCAGGAGCTGTTCCGCACCCTCCTTGAAAAGGCCGGCTGCACGGTCACGGTGGCCAACGACGGTGCCGAGGCCCTGGACATGTACGGGCGCGGCACCTACGACCTGGTGCTCATGGACATATTCATGCCCAACATGGACGGCTATCAGGCCGCCCGCGCCCTCAGGGAACGCGGTTGCACCCAACCCATCATCGCCGTGACGGCCAGCGCGGTGAAGGGCGAGCGCGACAAGTGCATAGCCGTGGGCATGAACGACGTCCTGGTAAAGCCGTTCAAACGCAAGGACCTGGAAACCATGCTCGGCTTCTGGGGCAATAAAGTCAGCTCATCCCGCGAGCCGGAGCAGAGCGCCGCCCCGGTGTCCGAGCGCCACCTGTGGGACTCCGGCGTGTTCGACTTTGCGGGCCTGGTGGACACCTTCCTGGGCAAACGCGACACCGTGGTGGACCTTCTGGGACGCTTCACGGCCAAGCTCCAGGGCCAGCTCCTGGACATAGAGGCGGCCGTGGCCGCGTCTGACGCCAAAACGGTTCGGGAAACGGCGCACTCCATCAAGGGCGCCGCCTGGAACCTCACGGCCAAGGCATTGGGCGACGCGGCCAAGACGGTGGAGGAGGCCGGCAGGGACAGCGACATGGCCGCGGCCCAGTCGTCGCTCTCGGCCCTTAAGGAACGCTCGGAAGAGTTCCGCTCGTGCGCCCAGTACTACACAGGACTCTTTGGCCCCGGGGCGCCCGACCAGCGCTAGCGAATGCGCCGAGCGGCGGCCCCGGCGCTTTGTCGCCGTCCCGCTAGGACAAATCCGCGGCTTTATGGTACAAACAACCCATGATCCGCGTCCTGATCCTTGACCTTGACAACACCCTCTATCCCGCCAGCGCAACCATGGAAGCTGACATCATCCGCCGCATGACCAGTTACGCATCCCGCGTGACCGGCCTGACCGTGGAAGAGGCCTGGGCCATGCGCAAGGTACGCATGCCCCTGTACGGCACCACCCTGGAGTGGCTGATGACCGAGTACGGCTTTACGGACACGGACGACTACTTTGCCGCCGTCCACCCGGACGGCGAGGAAGCCGCGCTTGCGCCGGATCCGGAACTCGGCCCCCTGCTTGACAGCATCGACCTGCCCAAATACGTGTTCACCAACGCCCCCGTGGAACACGCGGACCGCGTGCTTGCCCACCTGGGCGTGGCCGACCGCTTCCGCCGCGTCTTTGACATAAAATGGAACAAGCTGCGCGGCAAACCCCATGCGGAAGCCGTGGACCGGGTGCTTAAGGCCGTGGCAAGCGACACCGGCGCACGGCCGGCCGATATCCTTTTTGCGGACGACGTGCCGAGCTACGTGCGCGGCTTTGTGGCCCGCGGCGGAGCAGGCGTGCTTGTGGACCTGGACGGCCGCCACGGGGATTCCGGCCTGACCACCATAGCGTCCCTTGCCGAACTGCCGGCCATACTGGCTTCGGCCTGATCCAAAGCCCGCGCGTATTTTCCAAGGAGGTACCATGCCCCTGTTTTCGTTCCCGCCCCAGATGCTCAGGCCAGACGCAGAACGCCTGGAACTGGTCCAGCCCCGCCTGATACGCCTTCTGTACCTGGTCCTGGGCGCCGTGCTCCTGGTCGTGCTCGTCAGGGCCATGGAAGGATTTTCCTGGCTCAGCTTCATGTTCGCCCTGGTGATAGGCTTGGCCGTGCTCCAGGAGGACCGCTGGTCCTTTGACATGCGCAAGCGGGAAATCCGCAGGCGGTCCGGCTTCATTTTCTTCCATCGCAGCTGGGCCCTGGACCTGTCCGAGCTGACATCGGTGGAGCTCTTGGGCGACGCGTCCCAGCTGAGCTCGGACGACCCCCAGTATCGCGCCCTGGCCGGCACGGGCAAGGGCCGCTCTGCCCTGGGCCTGGTCCTTGCCGACGGCAGGAACCTTACCCTGTCCGTGCTGCCGGCAGCCCGCAAAGAGGCCCTGGCCGAGCGCGGCAAGGCCATTGCCGAGCTGTGCGGCCTGCCCTACGTCGAGTCCTGAAGGAGCTTTCATGAGCGTCCATATAGAAGCCGCCCCCGGCGCCATAGCCGAGTCCGTCCTCCTGCCGGGCGACCCCCTCCGCGCCAAGTTCATTGCGGAAACCTACCTGGAAGGCGCCGAGCTCTTTAACCGCGTGCGCAACATGTTCGGCTACACGGGCACATACAAGGGCACGCGCGTGTCGGTCATGGGCACCGGCATGGGCATGCCGTCGCATTCCATATACGTGAACGAGCTTCTGCGAGACTACGGCGCCAAGCGCCTGATACGCGTGGGCACCTGCGGCTCCATACGGGCCGACCTCAAGGTGCGCGACGTGGTGCTGGCCATCAGCGCGTGCACCGACTCAAACGTGAACCGCGTGCGTTTCCGCGGCATGGACTACGCGCCCGCGGCCTCGTTCGGCCTCCTTGAGCGCGCCAACGCCCTGGGCAGGGAACGCGGCCTGGCGCCCAGGGTAGGCTCCATCGTGTCCAGCGACTCGTTCTACGCCGAGGATCCGGAACAGTGGAAGCTGTGGGCGCGCTTTGGCGTCCTGGCCATCGAGATGGAGGCGGCTGAGCTGTACACCCTTGCCGCAAAATTCGGGGCCCAGGCCCTTGCCGTCCTGACCGTGAGCGACAGCATCGTGAGCGGAGAGGCGACCAGCCCCGCCGAACGCGAAACCAGCTTCCGCGCCATGGCCGAATTGGCCCTGGACACGGTGGTCGGCGCCTAGTCCCGTAGTTCCGCCCGCTGGTCGCCCATAATGCGCCTCAGGTTGCTCTCCCCAAAGCGCAGGATGTCCAGCATCGCGTCGCGGGCGCCGTCCTCACGGCCGGCCGCTATTTCGCCCACCAGGGCAGCATGGTACTCGAACACGGGCCGTATGACGGCCGGATCCGTGTAGAACTGCTCCAGTATGGTCCGGTAGATGCGCTTGAAGCTGTTGAGCAGGAGCGGGTATATCTGGTTGCCGCTGGCTATGGCCACCGCCAGGTGGAAGTCGTAGTCAACCAGGGACACGTCGGCGACGCTCGGGCGCACCATGGCCTGTTCCCGGCGCAATACATCCCGCAGGGCGCTCAGGTGCTCCTTTGTCCTCCGCGTGGCCGCCAGCCGGGCGGTTTCAGCCTCAAAGAGCAGGCGCATTTCCAGAATCCCGTTCATCAGTTCGGGCGACAGCCTGCCGCTGGTGTAGTTGAGTATGGACAAAAGCATCTCTATGGAGCCTTCGCGGCGGTAGTCGTTGACGCGCACGCCGCGCCGGCTCTCTATGGTCACCAGGCCCCTGCCCTCCAGGGCGCGGAGTCCCTCGTGCACCACCGGCCTGGACACGCCGAACAGGGTTCCCAGCTCCCGTTCTGAAGGCACCCGCTGGCCGGGGGTAAAGCGGCCGGACAGGATCAAGGCCTCAAAGCGCTCGATGAACTCGTCTTTCAGCGACCGCGCGCGCAGGGGTTCGATATCGTCATGTGTCATGCGTCTTGCTCCACTGGTATGTCCAGGACAAACTGTAGGTCCAGCGGGCCCGTCCGGTCAAGAATGCCGCCCGATATTCCCCCAAACGCAAGCACCGTCCGTTCCTTTGGCGTATACCGGGTCGACGCTCGCCGGCCGGGAGCGTCACAGCGCTCAGCATAGGGCAGCGGACATCATGAAGAAACTGCCGATACGCGCACTATCGGACCGAGTAAGCGGCCCGAGGAGGAAACCATGTTGAATAACCTGAATTCCATCATTATCGAAGGCAACCTGGTGAGGGATCCCATCACCAAATCCACGCCGGGGGGACACCAAGTGTGCTCGTTCTCCCTGGCGTCCAACCGCTTCTTCCGTAGCAACGACCAGACGGAAAAGGAAGTGTCCTTTTTCGACATAGAAACCTGGTCCAAGTTGGCCCAGACCTGCGGGGAAGTCCTCAAGAAAGGCCGGGGCGTCAGGGTCGTGGGCCGCCTGAAGCAGGACCGCTGGACGGACAACTCGGGCAAAAACCAGGCCAAGATCAAAATCGTGGCCGAACACGTGGAGTTCAAGCCGGTGTTCGCCAAGGATGGTCAGGCGGCCGGCCAGGACGCGGAAACGTCCGAAACCGTGAGCATCCGGGAGCCTGAAACCGTCTTCTGAAACCGGTCCAAAAAAAAATACGAAAGCCGCCCGTTGGGGCGGCTTTCACGGGCGGCCTGTGCGGAGGCCGCCCGCCTCCTTTTTCCGGATACCAACGGCCAGGGGACCGGCCGATCCAGAACAATTCCATGGGCTCCGGCCCGACTAGCTCAGGCCGGAGCGCGGTCCGGGTTGCCTATTCGTAGGTCTCCGAACCCGGCCGGTGCCAGTCGCTGCTCTTGAAGCCTCCGCGACCCGGGCCAAAAATCGGGGTCGGCTCGTCGTCATGGCCGCCGCCCAGCTCGCTCACCAGGGCATCTATGGCCCAGCGCAGGGCCGCCAGGATTTCTTCCTGGGCCTGGCGCATGCGCCCAGACGGCCCGGACACGCTGACTGCGCCAGAAAAGCCGTAGCGGGGCAGATCCAGGGGCATGCCATAGCAGAGAAGCCCGGATTCCAGCTCCTCGTCGTCTATGGCCCAGCCGCGCTTTATGGTGAGCTCTATCTCATCCGTCAGGTGCACGGGATCGGTGATGGTTTTTGGCGTGATGGGCGCCAGCTTGGCCTCGGCTATGTACTGGGTGCGCATGGCCACGGGAAGCCTGGACAGGATGCATTTGCCAGCGGCCGTGCAGTACAGGGGCAGGCGGTCGCCCGGGCTTGAGCGCAGGCGGAGGGCCCTGCCGCCGTCGGCCTTGGCCACGTACATCACGTCGGCGCCCGCAAAGGACGACAGGTTCGCCGTCTCGCCCGTGCCCTTGGCCAGTTCCTCAAGTATCGGCTTGGCGCGGTTGGCCACGTTCTCGGTTACGGGCACCCTGCTGGCCAGCTCGACCAGGGCCAGGCCCAGGGTCCAGTCCCCGTCCCTCCGTTCAACAACGCCGCGTTTTTCCATGGCGGTGAGATACCGTAAGGCCGTGGCCTTGTCCCAGCCTGTGTCCCTGGACAGTTTTGCCAGGGAAGAACTGCCTGACCGGGACAGATGAAAGAGGAGGTCAAAGGCTTTTAAGGCTGATTCGCTCATCGGGCTCCGTTTCTAAAGACAAAATATACGGTAGTTTTTTTGAAACGCCTCTGGCAGAATACTGCCACCCAAAGGCTTTGTCAATGACGGGAGCGCGGAACGGCGGCCACGCACAGGACCTCCGAGATCAGCCCGGCCGGTAGGTCCTAGTAGCGTTTGAGTGAATGTTCGTTCAGCTACTTGACCTGGAGCCCCTGCCTTTATACTATGAGGCTCTTTCAAAAGCCGGACGAGTTTCGAAATTGGCTCGTATGGCATAGCAACTGTGCGGAACGGATTCCTTTTAAGGCATCCGGAAACTCCAGACGTTTTCTCCGGAAAACGCGTGAAATTTTTACCAGAGGGGCTCTGAACACCCTGATGTTTGGCGTCCCCGCCCTCCGCAATGGCATCCCCCGGAGGGCCCGTAGCAAGGAGTCCCCATGAAACGCGTAGCTTTGGCGGCAATCCTGCTTGCCCTCGCGGTAACTGCCCATGCCCAAAACCTGGGCCCCTCGGTGGAGATATCGCCCACCTGGACCATCAGCAACGAGATGTACGCTGGCCATGTCAAGACGGTGCTCACGATGAACTACCTGACAGTGGGCGGCGTGATAGACGGCAAATTCCTGGAAGGCCGCCTATGCCTCATGTTCCCCGTCGGGGATTTTACCAGAAAAACCACTACCGATTTTTTGGGGAGCCTTACAACCACGGAGGATACCCAGGAAATAAGCGACGATATCCTCTATCTGACCCTTGAAGGCCTGTTCAAATACCCCATAAGCAAGAAAGGCCTCACCTGGTTCCCGGCAGGCGGCATCCTGGCTGCGCTCAACGTCGTGAACAAGGACCAGGACGGCAACGAACTGGAGAAACAGCACCTGTTCTGGGCCAAGCTCGGAGCGGGGGCAGACCTCAAGCTGAGCCCGAAAGCCGTCATACGCGGCAGGCTCATGCTCGGGTTACGCTTCCTTACGGAGGCTGAAAGCGACGCCGTGAGGTCGGCCAAAAACGCCGGGTACGACGCGGGCATCATACCCCTGCGCTTGGACGCCGGCGTGTCCGTATTGTTCAAGCTGTAGGGAACCTCTAAAAACTGATGTTTTAGAGGCCCCCTGTAGACCGCGCATCCATCCGCGCCATCAACGCCCGGCACAGCCCGGGCGTTTTTTTGCGCCCGCTATTGGAACGACGCGGCCAGTTCGGCGTATCCGGCCGCCACAAGCTCGGCCGCCGGAATGAACCGCAGGGCGGCGGAATTGATGCAGTAGCGGAGGCCGGTAGGCTGCGGCCCGTCGTCGAACACGTGCCCCAGATGGCCGCCGGACGCCTTGGCCCGCACCTCGACGCGCCTCATGCCCAGGGACAGGTCCTCAATCAGCAGAAGCCTGTCCGGTTCTATGGGCGTCCAGAAACTGGGCCAGCCCGTGCCCGAGTCGAATTTTGCCTGGCTGGAAAAGAGGGGCGTGCCGTCTATCGCGTCGACATATACACCGGGTTCGTGGTTGTTCCAGTACGGATTGCGGAACGGCGGTTCGGTGGCAGCGTCCACCAGCACGGCCCACTGTTCGGGACTCAGGCGGGCTCTGAGTTCCTCCGTGGGTTCAACAAAACAAACGTCAGCCGCTTCGGCCTTGCTCATATACGCACCTCCTGAATAGGTGGCCGGTTCGGCGCCGGCCGCGCAGGAAACTGACAGGATCGTCCCCGCAAGCACGGGGATCAACACCGCTCCACGTGGCGTTCGCATGGCATGTACCTCCAGGATAGGGTCCCTTTGTGAGGAAAATATACTAACAAGCGTCACCCGTATTTATGACCAATTTGTTCATTTTTTATCTTCACAAAAATCGGTTTCGGGAATACCATCGTTTTATGAACGTGGAAATATCGCCTTTTGGCCATGACTGGCCTTTTTCCAAGGCCAAAACGTCGCTCCTCCGAGCAGCCGCCCTGGTTATGCGCGAGGAAGGCCCCCGTTCGGCAACACTGAAAAACATAGCAGCCAGGGCTGGAGTGACCGAACCGGCCATTTTCAGGCACTTTGCCGGTGTTGATGGTTTGTTCGAGGCGCTGTTCACCGTGGTGGAATTTTTTTTCCGCCGCCTGGAAGTGCGTTTTCTGGACTGCGACACGCCCGGCCTTGAGCGCCTGCACGCCGCCTACGAGGACCTGGTGGACGTGCTGCAAGACTCCGTGGAATTCGGGTACCTGGTCATACACGCAGATCCCATCTTCAGGCAATACGCCGCCCTCAGGCAAAGGCTGGAAGACATCCGGGCCGCCTCCCGAGAACGGGTCATAGATTGCCTCAGGGAGGCCCAGGATATTGGCCAGATTCCGGCAGACATGGACGTGGATACCCTGGCCGTGAGTCTGATAGGGGCGGTCGCCCTCCTCCTGACAGAATGGTCCCGGGGCAACGACATGATCGATCCCTCGGCCAGCATGCGCAGGGTGTGGGAAGGCGTCCGGTCCATATTCAGCGTGGCCGAGCCTGCCGGTGCGCCGTCAGCCAACGGCGGCACGGCCTATGAGCGCGCCAGGGAAAGGGTGACCTGAGGGCGCATCCGGACAGCCACCGGGTCACGCAGCCAACGGGCATGGCCCGCCTTGCAGAGGAGCTCCCGTCAGCCTACACTGGTTGTCGGGGGCCGGCCCGTGTCCGCACGGCGGCATCGTGCTGCGTAACGGCCCCGGAAAGGGCGCTACATGCCTGCCGGCAAGCAGGGTGACGGCAACAACACGCAGAACCCGGCCGACAAACGCCTGGAAATCCTGAACAGGATAGCCCTGGCGGTGTCCTCTGAGATAGACATCGGCTCCCTGTGCTCCCGCATCGGCGAGATCCTGGCCGAGATTTTCCGCACGGAGACCGTGTACATCGCCATAGCCAGCGAAGACCGCACGCAGTGGGAAACGCCCTTCCTCATGAGCGACGGGATCAGGACCGAGTTGCCGCCCTATCGCTACGGCGCCGGCCTGACCAGCGTCGTCATGGACCGCAAGTCGCCCCTGCTGATTCAGAACGACACGGAAAACACGTTGAACCGGCTGGGCTCCATACGGGTGGACAAAAAGAGCCCGAAATCCTGGCTGGGCGTCCCCCTGCTGTGGAACGGCGAGGCGTTCGGCGTTCTGTCCGTGCAGAACCTTGAGACCGAGGGCTTCTTCACGCCGGAAGACGTTTCCATGCTGGAGTCCATAGCGGCCACGGCGGCAGGCGCCCTGGCCGGTGCCCGCACGGCCAACGAGGCTGCGCGCAGGGCTATGGAAAATCGGGTGCTCCTGGAAATATCCAGGGAGCTGACGTCATCACTTGAATACAGCTCCGTCCTGTCGGTGATAGCCGAACGTGCCTGGGAGCTGCTCACCCGCGACACCAGCGCCGTGTATATCATGGATCAGTCCACGGGAACCCTGAGCGCCGTGGCCGTCAAAGGCATATCCGCCGCGGAAGTCCAGGCGGACACCGTGCGCCTGGGCGAGGGCATCGTAGGCACCGTGGCGCAAAGCGGCGTCGGCGAGATCGTCAACGACACGTACAACGACTCGCGGGGCATCCACCTGCACGGCACGCCCGAGGACCGGGTTCAGGAAAAGCTTCTGGCAACCCCGCTGTCGTTCAGGAATTCCGTGCTGGGCGTCCTAGCGGTATGGCGGGGAACCGACGAAACGGGCTTTCTGCCGGCCGACCTCAGTTTCTGCGAGGCCCTGGCCAGTTTCGCCGCCATAGCCGTGCATAATGCCCGCCTGTACGGCAGGGCCATGGCCGCCCGACTGGAGGCCGAGGAGGCGTCCCGCGTCAAATCACGATTCCTGGCCGCCATGTCCCACGAGCTGAACGCACCCGTCAACGCGGTACTCAATTACAGCATGCTCCTTGCGGAGGGCCTCCACGGGTCCCTCTCCGATGCCCAGCAATCCATGTTGCGCAGGGTGGAGGGCGCAGGCAGGCAACTGGCCACCCTGGTGGACCAGGTGCTGGACATGGCCCGGATAGAGGCTGGAAAGCTGGAACTGGTCATAGAGGCCACCGACGTACCGACCCTGCTCGCCGAGGCGGCGGCCGAAGCCGGGAGCTCGGCCGTGCTCAACGTGCCCCAGGGGCTCAGGCCCATAGCGGCAGACAGGGCGCGCCTGCGCAAGGCGCTGGCATCCCTCCTGGCCGCCGCCCAGGCACGGTCCGAAACGGCAGCGCCCGTGGTATCGGCGTCGCCCGCCCAAGACGGCGTGGAGATCAGGATCGCCATGGAAGGACGCGGCATAGAGCTGGATGACATAGACCGCGCCATGGCCGAGTACGGCGTCCTGGATTCCGGCGGGAAGGACGGCGGCAAGCCAAGCGCCATCAGCCTGCCCCTTGCCCGCCGGCTGATCGAGCTCCACGGCTCGGCGCTCAGGCAGGAGACGGACGACCGAGGACGATCGTCGCTGGTGCTCAAGATCAGGGAAGCCCCGGGCGGCTGACGGGCCGCTGGCAAAGCAAGCGGCTTTGCTGGTAGGCGGCTAACGGGCCGCCGGGTATTTCAGCGGAAGGCCTGGGCTCACCGTTTCCAAGGTTCCCTGATGCCGGGTACGCCCATGCTCCGGATCTGGGCCGTGTGGTACGTGTCGTGCCCGGCCAGCCACGCCGCGGCCTTGCCCCTGGACACCTTCCATGACGGCACCAGCTCCGCCAACTCGTCGTCGGTGGCGCGCGCTATCGCGTCGCGGCATACGGCGTGGGCCTTGCGCATGTACGCCCTCAGGGCCGCCCAGCTCCCCTCGTCGGTCGGCCCGCGCTCCGCGAAATTGCCCTCTTCGTACGGATAGGGCTCGAGCGGGCCGGCCTTGCCGAATTCCCTGGCGATAAAATACTTGTAGAACAGGCAGTGAAGGGCCACGTCCCAGGCGCTGTAGCCCTCAAAGGTGTTCCTGTCCGCGGCCGCCTCTGCGGACAGGCCGTCCAGGGTCTTCATCAAGGAAGGCCCGTTGAACGACGCGCCATCGAATTCGTCGTCCGCGTAGTCCAGAAGAAGACGTATGTCGGTACGCATGCGGTCAATGCTAGCGGCCTCTGGCCGCGGGCGCAAGAGCATAAGGGTCGCCAAGACGGTTTTGCTTGACGGACAGGTCGGCCCCGGCTATGGTCAGGCCATGCGTACCCTAATTACGGGCGGTGTCAAATCCGGCAAAAGCACACGGGCCCTGGAGCTGGCCAGGGCTTTTCCGGATGGCTCCCGCCTCTTTGTAGCCACCGCCCTGCCGTTTGACGACGAAATGCGCGACCGCATAGCCAGGCACAAGGCCGAGCGCGGTCCGGAATTCGTCACCCGCGAGGAACCCATCGACATAGACCGCGCCATCGGGCCACGGATGGTGCTGGACTGCGTGCCCATGTGGCTCAACAACCTGTTTTTCCAGGAACGAGAGCAGGACTGGGAAGCCATCCTGGACCGCTTCATAGCCGCCATGCCCGAGGACGCCGTGCTGGTGACCAACGAGATTGGCATGGGCGTCATACCCGCCGATCCTCTGTCCCGCCGCTACGGCGTGGCCCTTGGCCTGGCCAATGCCCGCCTGGCCGCCGCCGCGGACGCCGTGGAGCTCATGGTCGCCGGCATTCCGCTCAGGGTCAAGTAAATGAGGCTGTCCGTACCGTCTTACGTGATACCCGGCACCTACGCCGAGAACCTGCGCTGGCTGGAAGCGAACACCGACCAACGCCAGGTTGAACTCCTCTTTTTCATGTACGACGACGATGTGGAGGCCTTGTTCGCCCGCGAGCTGCCCGAGCTCACGGATGCCCGCAGACAGTTCTCGTTCACGGCCCATCTCCCCGATCCCCTGCTGCCTGGCCAGCGTTCGCTGGTGGAACGCCTGGATGGCCTGGCGGAATCCTTTGTGGTGCACCCGCCGCGGGACCGGTCGGGCATCCCGGCGTTCACGCGGCTTCTGGATGAATGGCGTGCCACGTTTGGCCAGCGCCGATTTTTTCTGGAAAACACGCGCCTGGCGGATTTCGAGCCCGCCGACGCGGCCCTTGCCGAGTCGGCATACGGACCGCCCCCGCTCTGCGCGGATCTTGGCCACCTGGCCATGGAGGGTCGGGATCCGGCGGTCTGGACCCTTTCCCGCGCGGACAGGGTGGCAGAAATCCACGCCCATGGCTGGAACGGCCGCAACGACCACGTACCCTTTGGCCCCGACGAGCCCTGGCTAGCCGGCCTTGCGGATTTCCTGAAAGGTTTTCCCGGCGTGATAGAGCTTGAGCTGTTCTCGTGGCATGAGTTGGAACCCTGCCTGAACCTGATGCGCGGTCTCGACTCGTCCCCGGAGAAAGGAAGCCACCCATGAAACCCCTGCTCCACCGGGCGGCAAGCGTTTTTTCACTCATGTCCCGCGTGCCGGTCAGGCTGGAAACGGCTCCTGATTACTCGTCCGTTGGGTGGATGCTCCCCCTGGTGGGCATTCCGGCCTCGATAGCGGCCATGGCCGGGGCGGCAGTGGGGCTTGCCCTTTTTGGGCCGGGCGTTTTGTCGGCCATAAGCGCCGTGACGGTCCAGTATCTGGCCTTCAACCTGTTCCATTTTGACGGCTTGGCCGACACGGCCGACGCCCTTGGCGTTACGGGCGACGCGGAACGGAGGCGTGAGGCCCTGAAGGATCCACGGCTGGGCTCGTTCGGGGTATTCGCCGCCGTCCTTACCCTATCCGCCAGGATAGCCGCCCTTGCCACGGTGCTCGGCTCTGGAGCCCTGGCCTGGGCCTGCTTGGCCCTGGCTCCGGCCGCCGGCCGACTGTCGGCCCTGATAGCCGCCTGGCTGGCCCCGCCGTCCGATGGATCCGGGCTTGGTTCCATCCTATCGGAGGCCAAGCCGGCCGCGGGGGTAGCGGGCTTTGTAAGCGCGGCCGCTCCCGCCGCCCTGCTGGCCGGTCTTGCCTACGGGGCGCTTGGCGCGGCCCTTGCCATACCCCTGGGAGCGGCCGCCGCCCTGCTCGGAGCCCTTCCGCCCGCCCTGTGGTACAGAAAGACCTTCGGCAGCGTGTCCGGCGACGCCCTGGGAGCCGCCGTTGAGCTTGGCGAGCTGAGCGTCCTTCTCCTTGCCGCTGCCCTGGCGGTATAAAAAACGACCCGAACCGCGCTGCGGTCCGGGTCGCGATCTGGCCTAGCATGGCAGAAAAACAGCCGACGGCCATGAGCCGCCGGCTTACAACTCAGGGAACCAGCTTGGCGCGGCCATCGGTGGCCGGGGTCAGGGGCTGGGGCAGCTGCTTCATGTACTCGATGAAGCCTTCCAGCATGTCAAGGAAGGTATCCTTGAACTTCAGCGCGCCGAACACCGGGTAGACACCGTCGCCGCCGACAGCCAGGAAGTCGTTGGTCACGACAATGTAGGTCTTGTTCATGTCCACGGGCTTGCCGCCTATGGTCAGGTCTTTAACCGCTTTGTCGCTCAGGTCCACCGTGTAGCGGACGTCGGACGACATGTTGGCCCAGCCGCCGTTGCCCGGGCTGATCTTGCCAACGTTGGCAAACAGCTCCATGACCTTGGCGCCGGTCATCTCGAAGTAGGCCAGGGTGTTTCCGAAGGGCAGAACCTCATAGGCGTTCATCCTGGTGACAACGCCGGCAGGGATACTCTTGCGGATGCCGCCGCCGTTGGTCACGGCAAAGTCGGCCTTGATGCCCATGGCGCGTACTTTCCAGATCATGGAATCGGCCACCAGGTTGCCAAGCGGGGTTTCCTGCTTGCGGACCAGGCGGTCGCCGATGTCGAACGCGGCACTGGTGGTGGCCACCTGCACGGCGTACGCGGCCTTGATCTCGTCGGCGTACTTTTTGACAAGGGCCTCGGTGCCGGCGTCAGGGGTAACGGCGGCGCCTATGAGCTTGCCATCCTTGTCCTTGAGGTTCATGGGGACGGCTTCCCAGGACTTGAGGCTGGCCTTACCGTCGGCAAAGGCTATGACGGCCTTGCCCACCTTGCGGGCGTTGTACGCGGCCATCACGATGGGGGTGCCGCCGGACATGACGGGCTCCGCCATGTCGGTGTGGCTGTGGCCGTCCACGATCAGGTCGATGCCGGGCACGGCCGCGGCGATCTTGTCGGAGGGCGTGGGGCCAGAACCTTCACCCAGACCGGTATGGAAAAGGCCTATGACCACGTTGACCTGCTCGAGCTCGCGGAGGATGCGCACGGTCTCGCGCGCGGCTTCGATCTCGTCGGTGAAATCGTACTCGGCGACCTTGAGCGGGTGCGCCTTGACGGGGGTGTCAGACGTGGTGAGACCGAAAATTCCGACCTTGAGGCCGCCCACGGTCTTGACCACATAGTGGAGGAAGGCCGGAGCGCCGCCCTTACGGATGTTGGCGGAAATCCAGGGGAAGTCCGACGCCGCTATCTGGGCGGCCATCACCTCGGGCGCCTTGTCGAACTCGTGGTTGCCCACGGTCATGACGTCCACGCTCATCTGGTTGAATATCTCGATGTCGGGCAGGGCGTTGTTCTTGTCGGACACCATGGAGCCGGTGTTGATGTCTCCGGCGTTCAGGAGCAACACATTCTTGTTGGCCTTGCGGACAGACGCCACGTAGCCAGCCATGGCGGCTATGCCACCCTGGCCATTAGCGTCCGCGGCCAGCTGGCCATGGTAATCGTTAAAATGCAGCACGACCAGCTCGGCCGAGGCCGGAGCCTTGGGCGTGCTCACGCAGGCCGCCGCGAACAATGCGGCTACGACGGCAAGCGCGAGTGCAAAACGTTTCATACGTCCTCCTTGAACGGATTTGTGGTTCTGATATGCGTGAAACGCACGTTGTGCGTTCTCGCGTGGGACATATATGCTAACACCGATGCCATGCCAACGCAAGTCATGATTGCGCCAATGGAAGGCAAATGTGGCCCGTTGAATGCTCGAATACGCTCAGGCGGCGAATTGTAGCCCAGTCCACGGCACTTTGCGCCGCCGGATGCGCGTAGAACAAGAAATTCTTCCCCACCCCTTTGACAAATTGCTAAACCGGTTTTATACATATAGCTAGCCTGAGTTGGCCACCGTCTTCCGAGCAATGCGCCAGCCGGGCCCTAAGTGGAGTCGACCATGAACGCCAGACGATGCAGCGGCATACTCATACACCCCAGCTCCTTCCCCGGAGACTTTGGCATAGGCGACCTCGGTCCGGAGGCGGAACGTTTTCTGGACTGGATGGCCGATGCCGGACAAGGCGTGTGGCAGGTTCTTCCCCTTGGCCCGACAGGCTATGGAGACTCGCCATACGCGCCGTTCTCGTCCTTCGCCGGCAATGAGCTGCTCATATCGCCGGAATTCCTCTTGTCCGACGGACTGATATCGGCTGCCGAGCTGGCCGCCGAGCGCGTACCCCAGACAGGCGCGGTGGATTACGGCTCCCTCATTCCCCGGCGCAAGCGGCTCGTCAGGAGCGCCGCCGAGCGTTTTGTGGCCGGCGCGGGCACGGCAGACCGCGCGGCGTTCACGTCCTTTACGCGGGAGCACTCGTTCTGGCTGGACGACTTCGTTCTCTTCATGGACATCAAGGAAGAATACGACGCCAGGGCATCGGCCGAGGGTATCCGCGACTCGTCGTGGAACGCGTACTGGCCGCCAGCCTACGCAGGCAGGGACGAGGCCACTCTCGAGCGCCGGCGTTCCGAACGGTCAGGCGACCTCCAGGTCCGCAAGGCGGCCCAGTTTTTGTTCTACCGTCAATGGGACGCTCTCAAGGCCAAGGCGGCCGCGCGAAACATACAGATAATCGGGGACCTGCCCATCTTTGTGGCCATGGACTCAGCCGACGCGTGGTCGCGGCCAGAGCTGTTCGACCTGGATTCCAGCGGCAGACCCAACGAGGTGGCCGGTGTGCCGCCAGACTATTTTTCCGCCGACGGCCAGCTGTGGGGCAATCCTCTGTACGCCTGGGACAGGCACGCCGCGGACGGTTTTTCCTGGTGGCTGTCCAGGGTGGAAGCGGCCTTACGGCTCTACGACATCGTCCGTATCGACCACTTCCGCGGCCTGGACGCGTATTGGGCCGTGCCTGCCGGCAAGAAGACAGCCAGAGAGGGCACGTGGAGACCGGCGCCGGGCAAGGCTCTCCTGGCAGCTCTCAGGGAACGGCTGGGCGGCGGCCTTCCGATCATAGCCGAGGACCTGGGGTTCATTACCGACGAGGTTCGCGCCCTGCGCGACGAGTTCGGCCTTCCGGGCATGCGGATACTGCAGTTCGCTTTTGACGCTCGCGAATCGGGCCTGAATCCCGCCAATCCTTTCCTGCCGCACAACTACAACACCGCGTCCGTGGTGTACACCGGCACCCACGACAACGACACCATGGCCGGCTGGCTTGAAAGCGCCACCCCTGCCGAGCTGTCTGCCGTCGACCTGTACCTCGGGTACAGCCCCGCCGACCGCGTGCGCGCCCTCATGCGCGAGGCCATGAAAAGCGTGGCCGATTTTTCGGTCTTCCCCGTCCAGGACCTGCTCGGCCTGGGCAAGTCGGCGCGGATGAACACGCCCAGCACCCTGGGCGGCAACTGGGAATGGCGCCTGCTGACGGGCCAGCTGACGGCCGCGCTGGCACAGGAGCTGCGCGACCTGTCCGGCCTGTACGGCCGCCTGGCCTGACGCTCCCCGCTCAGGGAAGGCGCCGCCGTACCTGAAGCGCTTCCTCTGGCCGTCCCTCGTCGCGGTTCCTGGCGCGCCCGTCCAGCACGGTCTGAAAATAGTTCTGGGCGCTGAAGGGCTCCTCGCCCTCGGCGGGCTTCACGCGTTTCCAGTGGCCGGACGGCCCGAGGACCCGCGCGGCCTGGTTGTCCATGAAATAGGACATCAGTATGTCGTACACGCGCTCCCGGGCATCCCCAGATGCCACGGGGAACAGGAGCTCAACCCTGCGTTCAAGGTTGCGCGGCATCCAGTCTGCGCTGGACAGGTACAGCTCCTCGGCGCCGCCGTTCCGAAAATAGGCTATCCGGGCGTGCTCCAGGTAGCGGCCGAGTATGGACACCACGCGTATGTTTTCCGATAGACCCTTCACTCCCGGCAACAACTGGCACACGCCCCGCACGTTGAGGAGCACGCGCACGCCGGCGGCGGACGCGCGGTAGAGGGCGTCTATCATGTCCTTGTCGCACAGGGAGTTGACCTTGGCCGCTATCATGCCCGGCGACTCCGGCGTGCTACGGCCCGTCTCGCGCTCTATCATGGAAAGCAGGCGACGCTTGAGGTCAAAGGGCGCCATGCCCAGGGTCTTGAGTTCCACGGGCGCTGACAGGCCGGTCAGCATGTTGAAAAACATGCCCAGGTCGGACGCCAGGGCCTGGTCGGCGCTGAACAGGGACAGGTCGGCGTACAGCCGCGCGGTTTTCTCGTTGTAGTTGCCCGTTGACAGGTGGACATAGCGTCGGACCGAGCCGTCCTCTTCCCGGCGTATGACCAGGAGGGCCTTGGCGTGCACCTTGAGCCTGGCAACCCCGTACACCACTATGGCGCCAGCCTGCTCCAGCCGCGACGCCCACGCTATGTTCCGCTCCTCGTCAAAGCGGGCCTTGAGCTCGACAACCACGCTGACCTGCTTGCCTGCCCGAGCGGCCCTCGTCAGGGCCTTGACCACGGGCGAATCCCCGGACACGCGGTACAGGGTCATCTTGATGGCCAGGACGTTCGGGTCCCTGCTGGCCGCGTCCACAAAGCTGACCAGCGGGCTGAAGGATTCGTAGGGCACGTGGAGCAGTATGTCCTTGCGCCTGATATCGTCCCAGATGGTCGCCTCGTCGGCGGGGGACCACACAACGGCGCCGCTCCTCTGCACGTAGCGCAGGCGCTCAAAGCCCTTGAGCTCGACCAGCTCCATGAAGCCTTTGAGGTCCACGGGCCCGGCGAGCACGTACACGTCGTCGTCGCCCAAGCCTAGAGCCTTTGCCACCATGGCTCCCACCAGCTCCGAATCCTCGCTGATGGTCAGGCGGACCGGCCACGAGTTCTGCCGGTTGACCAGGATCTCCTCCATGGCCGCCACAAAATCGTCGTCGCGGTCCTCGTCCACGCCTATGTCGGCGTCCCTGGTCACCTTGAACAAAGTCCGTTCCACCACGGTCTGGCCGGGGAACAGCCTGTGGCCGAAGGCCAGCACCAGGTCGTCCAGGAGGGCGTAGCGCACGTCCTTGGTCTCCGTGGGCGGCAGCATGACAAAGCGGCTCAGATTAGCCGGCACCTGGACAATGGCCAGGCGCCGAGGCCCCTCGGGCGGGCAGAGGAGAAACGCCGCGTGGATCCTCATGTTGCCCGTGGACGGGAACGAGTCGCCTTCTATCGGCACCCCCAGCGGCGTGAGGGCCGGCTCCACCTGTTCTGAGAAATACCCCTCCAGCCACAGCTCTTCCAGGGGGCCGTACTGCTCGGGCCTGACTATCCTGAGCCCCGCTCCAGCCAGGGCAGGCACGAGCTCGTGCGACAGGCAGGCGTACTGCTTTCCCACGATTTCCCTGGTCCTGCGGGTGATGGCCGACAGCAGTTCCTCAGGCCCCTTGCCGGCCAAATCAGGCTCCAGGTCTCCGGAACGCAGCCTGGCCTTGAGGGCGGCCACCCTGACCATGAAAAATTCGTCAAAGTTGCTGGCCACGATACAGAGAAAGCGCAGGCGCTCAAGGAGGGGCGCCGAGCGGTCCAGCCCCTCCTCCAGCACGCGCATGTTGAAATCCAGCCACGACAGCTCGCGCGATACGTAACATCCGGGGGCTGGTCGTGAGCTCATAGGACGGACACCTTGAGGCCGAACACGTCCTCAAACAACTCTCCCTTGTCCGCCAGGGACAGGCGCTCCAAAGCCAGGTCGGCCTGGCCTTCCGTCCGCAGCGCCAGGGCGTCCTCCTTGATCTCCAGTCCCGTCAGGTTGACGCGCTGGGCGTGCCCTCGGTCCAGGCAGTCCGCCACGCGCAGGATGGCGGCCAGCTTGAGCACGGCGGCCCGGTCTTCCCGGGGCAGCCCCATGTAGCCGGGATGTGAATGGTCGGGGCCGGCCTTGCGGTGGTAGCGCACCAGGTTTGCTATGATGGCCAGCTCGTCGCGCTGGAGACCGAAGATTTCAGAGTTCTGTACTATGTACTCCGAATGGCGGTGGTGGCCGCTGACGCGGATGAAGGTGCCTATGTCGTGGAGTATGCCCGCCGTTTCCAGAAACAGCCGCTCCCTGGCGCCCATGCCGTGCAGGCCAGAAAGGCCGTCAAAGAGAAAGAGCGACAGGGCCGCCACGTGCAGGGCGTGAGCCTCGTCAAAGCGGTAGCGCCGGCCGAGGTTCAGGGCCGAGGCCAGCACCTGGCGCTTCATCTCGTCCTCTATCTCGGCCCGCTTGCCTCCGGCCATGGCTATAAGGATGCCTTCCCGTATGGACACGCTGGGTACGACGATCTCCTCCGCGCTGGTCCTCTCCAGGAACAGGCTGGTTATGAGGAGGCCGGGCAGCAGGGCCTCGGCTTCCGTGTACGGCAGGTGGTACTCGGCCACTATGGATTCCGCGCTCATGCCCTTGAGGCGGTCCACCAGGTCCAGGAAGGCGGCTTTGGGGATCAGCCGGTATTCCGAGCGCCCTTCCATGCCTGCCAATCCGGCGGCAAAGCGGGCGTCGCTCCCGATGACGATGAAGGAACGCACGCCGGCCAGGGACAGGTCGTCCTCAAGGGCGTCGCAGGTGGTGCGGACGTTGTCCTCCAGGTAGCGGGTCAGGAAGCCGGTGGAGCCCACGGCCAGGCGCGTGCGCTCGTCGGCGCGGACGGTGCCCAGCCTGAGGGAGTGCGCGGCCACAATGCGGCCGCGCCTGAGCAGCATGAGCTCGGTGGAGCCGCCGCCAACCTCGATGATCAGCGAGTTGCCCCGTGAGAAAAATTTCGCGTCGTCGCCCAGGGCATGCTGGACGGCCAGGTACATGTAGTGGTTCTCTTCGATATCCTCTACGATGTCCACGGTAAAGCCCGTGCGCAGGGCCACCCGGTCCACAAAGGCGTCGCGGTTCTCCGCCTCGCGCACGGCGCTCGTGCCCACCACGCGGGCGTCTTCCGGGGCCACCCCGTAGGCCTTGATGAGCTCGCGGAAGCCGCGGAGCACGGCTATGCACTCCTGCGTGGATTCCCGGCTGATGGAACCGGACGTGAACACGTCCCGCCCGAGCTGGACGGGCTTGCCGGCGCCGTCCAGGGGCTCGAACGAACCGTCCGGGTTCGTTGTGGCCACAAGGAGCCGGATGCCCGTTGAGCCTATCTCGATGATGGCCTGGGTGTTGGCGGACACAAAACCTCCGGCGCGCGGCCCGTTGCCGCCGCGCGAAATATTCAGCGGCCCTGCACAACCATGTCGTTTTTGGCAGGCACGCAACCACGTTCCATCAGTCCGTTGGAAAGCGTCGGGCTTTCCAACATCCTGACGGAACCTCTTTTGGGAACCTCTAAAAACCCCATGGTTTTTAAGGTTCCCTTGTGTTTTCGGCCGAAAACACAAGGGTTTCCAAGGAAGACCTCTAAAAACTGACGTTTTTAAAGGTCCCCTATTAAAACCCAACGCATGACGCGCGTCAAAGGGACATCATGCTCCCATCGTGCCGGGCAAGGCAAGATGCCAGCCACGCGCGCGGATGACAAAACGCCCAAGCTTGGGTATAACTACACCATGAAGACCGCCACCCGCGTCCATTTCAAGCCAGCCGCGCTCGCGGCGTCCGTGTTGCTGCTCCTGGCCGCGTCCTGCTCCCGCACCCTTGGCTGGGGCGTGGTGCTCTGGCCACCGGAGGGCTCGGCCCTGGGCTACGGCCAGGCGGTGCCCGTGTACTTCAAGTCCAATATAACGCAAACCTACGCCGTTGGCGTGCCCGGTTCAAAGGCCAAGGAGGAGCTGGAACTGTGGCGCATGGACCTGGCCGGAAGCAAAGGCGCCGCCCAGGACCGCGCCGCCGAGTTCGCGCCCATGGCGCCGCTTTTTGCCGTGGTGTCCAGGGACGGCCTCATACTCAGGGACGAACCGAACAACCGGGCGGCCCAGACCTACCGCCTGCGCTCCAACGAGACCATCAAGCTGCTCCAGTCGGTGGAGGGCGAACCGGTCACCACCGGCGGCCGGACCCTGAAGGGCGAATGGTACCTGGCCATGGCCGACGACGGCACCCGCGGCTATGTTTTTTCCAACCAGTTGTCCGTGTGGGACGCAGCCGCCGACCTGCGCCCATCAACTGCCGCTCCCGCGGAGCGCGACGCCCGGGAAGACGACATCTTTGAGCGCACCTGGCGCCCGGATTACTTTGCCGCCATGGAGGAGTCGGGCGTCATCGACCTGGACCTCTACAAACCGCGCTTCGGGGTGTTCACAGATCCCCTGCGAAACCAGATACGAGTGGAGCGGCCGGACTTCTCCAAGAGCTACAACTACGACCGCCTGGTGTCCGAGGGCAAGGGCGTCTTCTCCCTTGGCTCGACCGGAGCGACCATATCGATGGCAACGGCCGGCCAGCTCGTTTTCACGCCGCCGGCGGAACACCTGAAACCCGAGCTTGTAGCCGCCAACAACGGCAAACCTGTTTCCTTTGTGTTTGTGCCACAGCGGAACGACCCCTTGGAGGTGATAGCGGCCGAGGAACGCAGGCGCCAGGGCCTCCTGTCGGCGCTGGTGGCCGACGGCGAGCTGTTCGAAAGCCAGGAGTACGGATCCTTGGTCATCACGCGCTCGGCCAGGATCACATGGGCGGGGCACGACGCCCTGTCCCCGGACATCATCCCGGCCGACTCGGGCGACATGGGCTACATCGACATGGACCTGCACCTGGACCCGGCCCTGCAAAGCCAGTGGCAGGGCGCCTTCACCATCCATTTTGACGGCGGGTCCCGGCCATCCCTGTCTTTCTTGTACAACGCCACGCCTGAGTCCCTGGAGCTGGCCTACCTGCCAGAGGGTTCCCTGACCGGATCGGTGGTCGTGCCGTCGGACAGCCTGGTCGTCCCCCTCAGCTTTACGCGCTACCGCTAAGCGCATGGCTTTTGTCCAATTCACCGGGGTCGGCCTGGCCTTTGGCGCCCGGGACATACTCTCTGACGCCGCCCTGTACATGTCGTCCAGCACCAAGGCCGCGTTGGCCGGGCCGAACGGCGCGGGCAAAACCACCCTCATGCGCATCATCGCGGGAATGCTCCCGCCCGACTCCGGCGAGCGCGCCATACAGCGCGGTACCCGGGTGTCGTACCTGCCCCAGTCCGGGGAGGCGTATTCGGGCTGCACCGTGTTCGAGGAGGCCGAGAAGGCATACCAGGCGGTTGAGGTCCTGATAGCCGATCGAGACCGGACGGGCACGGAACTGGAGACGGTATCGGAAGGCGACTCCCGCCTGTCAGCCCTCCTGGACAGCTTCCACGCCCTGGACGAGGCCATCACGGACTCCGGCTACTACCGACGCGCCGACAGGATACGGGAAGTGCTCACGGGACTTGGCTTTGAGCCCGACGCCCTGGACAGGCCCGTGGGCGAACTGTCCGGCGGCTGGCAGATGCGCGTTGCCCTGGCCAAGGTGATCCTGGAAAATCCGGACATCATGCTCCTGGACGAGCCGACCAACTATCTGGACCTGGAAGCCCGCGACTGGCTGGAGCGCTTCCTGATAGCGTACAAGGGCGGCTTCCTGGTCGTGTCGCACGACCGCTCGTTCCTTGACGCCGTAACCCGGGAAACCTACGAGCTGTGGAACGGCAGGCTGTCGCGCTACCCGGGCTCATACTCGGCCTACGAGCGCCAGCGTCGCCAGGAACTGGACACCCTGTTCAAGGCCTGGCAGGCCCAGCAGGAAGAAATAGCCCATCTTGAGGACTTCATACGCCGCTTCCGCTACCAGGCAACCAAGGCTGCCCAGGTGCAGAGCCGCGTCAAGCAGCTGGACAAGATCGAGCCCATCGTCATACCCGAGGGCATGAAACGCGTCCATTTTTCCTTTCCGCCGCCCCCTCACTGCGGCCGCGTCGCCCTGACCCTGGAAAACCTGTCTCGGGCCTACGGCCAGCGGACGGTGGTGGATGAGCTGTCGCTGACCGTGGAGTCCGGCGCCAAGATGGCCTTTGTGGGCAAAAACGGCGCGGGCAAATCCACGCTCATGCGCGTGCTGGCCGGCCGAGACTCTGGGTACGAAGGAACGCTCCGCTTGGGCACCGGCATCACCGTGGGGTATTTTTCACAGGACGTGGCAGACGAGCTGGACGACAAGCTGACCGTGGAGGAGGAGGCCGAGTCCGCGTGCCCCACGGCCTTGCTCCCGAGCATACGGAACCTGCTCGGCGCCTTCCTGTTCCGCGGCGACGACGTGCACAAGCCGGTGCGCGTGCTGTCAGGCGGCGAGCGCTCGCGGCTGGCCTTGCTCAAGATGCTCCTGCATCCGGCCAACCTTTTGATCCTGGACGAGCCGACCAACCACCTGGACCTGGATTCAAAGGATGTGCTGTTGGACGCTCTCAAGCGCTTTCCCGGCACGGTGCTGTTCGTGTCGCACGACCGCTTCTTCATCGAGGGCCTTGCGGACCGCGTGCTGGAGCTGTCCTGCGGGTCGACCCCACGGCTGTTTGTGGGCGACTACACGTACTATCTGGCCAAAAAGGCCGCGGACGGTGACCTGGCGGCCACCAGCCCAGCCAGGACCGGTCAGCCTGAAGCGACAAGGGACGACCGCGCGCTGGAGAAAAAACGCAAGGCCGAGAGGAACCGGCTTGCCAAACGCGAGGACGAACTCCTGGCCGAAATGGCAGCCCTGGAAGACGGCAAAAAAGCCGCCATGGACGCCATGGCCCTGCCCGGCAATTACGCCGACGGCGCTCGCATGAAGGAACTGAGCGCCCAGCTTGCCCAGACGGAGGCCCGCCTGTCCGCCCTGTCAGCCGAATGGGAAGAGGTGGCGAGCGCCCTGGCTGACCTCTGACGCCCGGGTGCCTCTCAGCCCGAGAAGGACGCCAGCCTGCCCTCCCGCCCAAGCGCCTCGTAGGACGCCAGGGCGTGATCCGGTCCGTAATACGCCGATATGCCGGCCGCCGCGAGTGTATGGCCTTCGAGCGCGGCGCTCAGCGCTTCAAGCGTACGCCCCTGCGGGGATAGGGGACCATCCAGGGCGTACAGCGTGAAGTCATAGCGGTGCAGACCGGACGGCGGACAGGGCCCGCCCCAGCCGTACTCCAGAAAGCCGTTCAAGCCCTGCTCGGTCCCGTCCGGAAGCCGCTCGTAGGGAGGGCATCCGGGCATGAGCCTGGTCTGCCACAGCGGTATGTTCCAGCACAGCCAATGCACCCAGGGTTTGCCGAACGGAGCGTCAGTGTCCAGGCAGGTCAGGGCAAAGGCGCCCGTGCCGAGCGGCGCGTCGTCCCAAGACAGGAGCGGGGAGCGATTCGAGCCTTCATACGCGCACTCGAAGGGCAGGATAGCCCCGTCGGCGAAGAAAGGACTGGTCAGCTTCATAGTGCCTCCTCGCTACGGACCATGTGGTCCGCGAATGGTTGCATTATGACGAAAACACGCCAGTTGTCAACTTCTTTTTTCTGGCATACCTTGCCTGAAAACCTTCCCAAACCGGCCGCCGAAAGGCTCCACGTGTAAGTTCTCCCGACCGGAACCACCGTGTACGCGGAACGTCCCGCCCCTTAGAATTTGGCAAGCGTCAGCGCAAGGGCGGCCACGGTGCCGAAATTCCCGGGCTCCTGTTCCATAAACAAGGTTTCCGTGGTGTCGGACAGCTGGTGGTAGTCCCGCGGCCGCCTGAGGGGGTCGCCATCAAAGCTTCGGGACACTATGGAAAAGGCGCGGAGCTCCTTACGGTACCTGGCTGGGAGGGCGGCCCATACGCCGCTCAGGTCGGTGCATGACGGTATGGGCTCGTCGGCGTAGTCCAGAACCAGTCCGTACCCGGAGCCATGATTCAAAAGGCAGAGCGCCCGTTGCTCCGGATTCAGGGCTGCTTCTGCCTCGGATACGGGCAACACGGGACCCGTGGCCCAGGCATGGAAATCCGTGCCGAATCCGCTGATCCTGCCCACCGTCCGCCCGCTGAAATTCACTTCCCGCGGCAAGACGCACAGCCTGCCGCCGGACACGGTGTCCAGGTTCACAAGCTCGACGTTGTCTGGCCCGAATACGTCCATGGCCGGCACCAGGATGTCCCTGGCCGCATGGGCGGCCCCCTTGAGCCCGTTTTCCTCCGAACCGGTGAAAATCGCCATGAAGCGCCTGGTCGGGTTGTCCTGGTCCCCCGCGGGCGGACACCGCGCTATCAGGGTTTCCATGAGCACGGCTGAGCCAGACAGGTTGTCGTTGATGCCCTGCACAAAAGGCAGGCTGGACGAGCGTCCGGCCATCAGGGCCTCCATGGCCACAATGACCAGGCCGCATACCGCAGCCAGGGTGAGCACCAGCGACAGTACGATACCCTGCCATCCGGCATACGCGGCCTGGGTCAGGCCGAACGCAGCCAGAGCCAGGGGCACGCCAAGGGCAAGGGCAAGGATCGTGAGCCACAGCGTGGGGAGCTTGCCAAGGCCGCCCTTCAAGGCCGCCAGGAGGAATTTGGGCGTTTTTCCTGCCGGAAGCTGCCTGGCCGAATCGTAGTGGGTCATACCCACGCGAAGCCTGGTCACGCCGGCGTTTTTGGCTTCTTGGAAGCGCCGGCGCCAGCGCTCGGCCTCGGCCTGGCGCGCGTAGCCGGGATCCATGGGCGGCCGGGGCACGTCCGTTGCCACCACCGAGCACGAGTCGGCGTTGGGCACAAAAAACGACACGATGTTCCAGCCCTTGCAGTCCATCAGCCACCGGGAACCCAGAATGGCCAGGGTCCACAGCAGGGCGGCGAGCATGTATGGCCAGGGCAGGGTCCCAAGCCAGCCCAGCCTGGCCGCTCCGGGACCCAGGCCGTGCACGGCCGCCGAACCCAACCCGGCCGCCCACAGCACGCCCACGCCCAGGCAGAGCAGGGTGCCGTGAATGGCTATGCTCCACGCCCCGGACGACAGGTCCACCGCAAAGGGCAGTATGTCCACCAAGGCCGAGCTGTGTCCGGCTATCCACCTGGACAGGAGCCGGGCGGCCCGGGGCTCGTTGGGAGTGCCCGAACCGCGGTGGGGCATTTCCGCAAAGTGCTCGAAGAATTCCGCAAGGCGCGCCGACCCTGGTTCCACACCGGGAGGCACGGGCATTCCGCTGTTCCGAATCGTCGCCCTCATGCAGCCCCCTATATCGACGATTCGTCCTCGGCCAGGGCCAGCAGGCTGTCCTGGACGACGATAGGCTCTCCGGGGGCGCCTTCCAGCTCCACCGAGGGTATGGCGTACACGATGACGGGCTCTGACTTGCCCTTGAGCCGGGCGCGGAAGGGGCCAGCCAGCTTGCAGTCGCCGCAGGCCGACACGCAGGACTCGCCCAGCACGATGGGGTGGCCAAGGGTCCTGGTCAGGTGCTCAAGGCGGCTGGCCACGTTGACCGTGTCGCCCAAGGCCGTGTATTCCATGCGACGCTCGGTGCCCACGTTGCCTACCACCACCTCGCCCGAGTTGATGCCTATGCCGTAGCCGAACTCCCAGTCCACGCCAAGGGAGTGTACCCAGGCGTTCATGCTGGACAGGGCGCGGGACAGCTCCTTGGCGCATTCTATGGCGGCCTCCGCGTGGTGTTCGCGCTTCTCAGGCGCCCCGAACACCACCATGATCGCGTCGCCTATGAACTTGTCTATGAAACCCCCGTGGGCGGCTATCACGTTGATGGACAGGTTGAAGAAGTTGTTGAGTATGGCTATGAGGGTGCGTGGATCGGAGCGCTCAGCCAGCGACGTGAAATTCTGTATGTCTATGAACATGACCGTGGCTTCCCGCCGCTCGCCCAGGAACGACACCTTGCGGGACAGGATCTTGTCCACCAGTTCTTCTGACACATAGCGGCCGAACATGTTGCGTATGTGGGAGCGCTCCTCCGTTGCCTTGAGCGTCTCCTCGAACAGCCGGTCAAAACGGCGCGACGCTCCCCAGCCTATGACGCCAGTCAGCGCCAGCAGGGCGCCTTTCAGGGCCTCGTTGAACAGGTCGTTCCTCATGACCAGCCCCGTATCCGAGCGCATGCTCACCCAGAACGAGTCCTCCACGGCCATGACGGCGACCATGGCTCCCCAGGTCAGCGCCGAGAAGATCCCGGTGAACAGGGTGTTGGCCGGATCGTGCCTGCGCACGGAGAACAGGATGATGGGAAAGTACACGGCAAAGGAGCTGGTGCTCACCAGGCTTGCCACGGACGACTCGGCGGCGTAGCGCGACAGGTAGGTCATGCCGGCCACCAGGAGCACGTCCACCGTGGACGACAGCCAGCCGTATACTCGCCGGTAGCCAAACCGGTTGATGACCACAAGGAGCCCGATGGTGTACAGCGTGGCCACGCCGCAGGCCACCAGGTTGAAATTGTCGGACAGGGTAAAGCCGTCGCCTGAGGCAACCATCAGGAGGACCATCAGCGCGGACACCACCAGCAAAACCAGCCGGAAAACCGCTATTTCCCTCTCGCCCTTGACCCTGTCAGCCAGTAGAATTTCATGCATGGTACTTTCTCTCCTCAAAGGCCACGGGCTCAAGCGCGGCAGAGCCCGCCAGCCTCAAAGCCGTGCCTATTGTATCGCGTCGCGGTGAGCTTGGCAAAGCTAAACGGCGGCTCGGGCTTCGTCCTGGGCCCTTGCGTCCCTGGCCAGCGCCACGACGCGGTAGACAGCCCACACCAGCACAGCCATGGACAGGAGCGCGGCCGCCCCGCCGGCGAACAGGAAAAGGTCGTACAGGCCGTGGACAAGCACGGCGCAGAGGAAGCCGCGGCGCGCATGGGCGGAAGCCGCCTCGGGTTCCCGTTTCGCGCGGCCCAGCCAGTATCCCATGATGCCCGTGGCCGCTGCATGCATGGGCACGGCGGTAAACGCCCTGATGACCAGGGCGCCCCGGTCGTCCAGCCCGTACAGGAGATTTTCCGCAAAGGCAAAGCCCAGGCTCACGCTGGCCGCGTATACAATTCCGTCCATCACTTCGTCAAAATGGGGATTCCTCTTGAGCTGGATCCTCAAGAAGAGGTATTTGACGCCCTCTTCCACCAGGGCGGCCGTGACAAAGGCCAGCCATACCAGGGCCAAGGGGCCGGGCATATACGCGGCCGGCAGGGATGCCAAAATCCCCAGAAACGCCGCGGGAGCCGCCGCCACAAACCCAAGGAGGACGCTCCAGCCCACCCTGCCCAGGGGCTCGGGGCGCTTGCGGTCCAGGGCCCTGAACCACAGCACCAGGACCAGGGCAGGCAGGGCCGCACCAACGAAGAGCACAAGGAAATCCGTCATGCGCGTAGTATAGCCGGGCGGAACCTAAAAAACAGGCGGGCCCCGCTCTTCTTGCGCCACTGCCGCCCATTATAGTAAGTTTCAGGCGACGAAGGTACGCGCGGGCACCGTTGTGTGGCGGTCCCGGGCGCCCGCCCGCACCCACTCTAAAAGGAGTTCCCATGAACCAGGCAGCCCTGAGCGCCATAGCCACCACCGTCCGATGTCTGTCTATGGACGCCATCCAGAAAGCCAACTCCGGCCATCCCGGCCTGCCCCTTGGCTGCGCCGAACTGGGCGCTCTCCTGTACGGGGAATTCCTCAGGCACGACCCCGCCGACCCCGCCTGGCTTGACCGCGACCGTTTTGTCCTGTCCGCCGGCCACGGGTCAATGTTCCTGTATTCCCTGCTCCACCTGGCCGGCTACGGCATCACGCTGGACGACATCAAGAAGTTCCGCCAAGTGGGTTCCAAGACGGCCGGCCATCCGGAATACGGCATGGCCCCCGGCATAGAAACCACGACCGGCCCCCTGGGCCAGGGCCTGGCCACGGCCGTGGGCATGGCCATAGCCGAGACCATGATGGCTGCCCGCTTTAACAAGCCAGGCCAGACTATCGTCGACCATTACACCTGGGTGCTTGCCGGGGACGGCTGCATGCAGGAAGGCGTGGCCATGGAAGCCGCCTCCCTGGCCGGCCACCTGGGCCTGGGCAAGCTGATCGTGTTCTACGACGACAACCGCATCACCATAGACGGCGGCACCGAGCTGTCCTTCACGGAGGACGTGGGAGCCCGCTTTGCCGCTGCCGGCTGGCAGGTCCTCAAAGGGGACATGTACGACGCGGCCGGTATCCGCGCCCTGGTCGCCGACGCAAAACGGGACCAGTCCAGGCCCAGCCTGATAGCCCTCAGGAGCGTCATTGGCAAGGGCGCGCCGACGCTGGCCGGATCCCACAAGGTACACGGCGCCCCGCTTGGCCCGGATGAGATAGCCAAGGCCAAGGAAGCGCTCGGCGTTGATCCTGAGTCCCAGTTCCATGTGGACCCGGCGGCCCTTGACTTCTTTGCCGGCAGGCGGAAGGAGCTGGCCGACGAACGCGCCGCCTGGCTGGAGCGTTACGCGGCGTGGCGCTCGGCCGAGCCTGCCCTGGCTGCTGAACTGGACGCCATGCTGGCCGGCAGGGCCCTGGCCGAAACGTCCTGGCCGGCCTGGGACCAGGGAGCCAGCGTGGCCACCCGTGCCGCCTCCGGCAAGGCCCTGGCCGCCGCGGCCGTAGCCTGGCCCCAGCTGGTCGGCGGCTCCGCCGACCTCACCGGCCCCAACTCGACGCAGCTGCCCGGGTTGCCCTATGCGCGTTCAAACCGCGCCGGCCGCATGATCCATTTCGGCATACGCGAGCACGCCATGGCGGCCGTTTCAAACGGCCTGGCCCTCCACGGCTTCAGGCCCTTCTGCGCCACCTTCCTGGTGTTCGCGGACTACCTCAGGGGATCGCTCAGGCTGTCGGCCTTGATGGGCCTTCCGGTCATCTACGTGCTCACCCACGACTCGGTCTTTGTGGGCGAGGACGGCCCGACCCACCAGCCCATAGAACACCTGGCGGCCCTGCGCGCCATACCCAACCTGGCCGTGCTCAGGCCGGCCGACGCGGAGGAGACCAACGAGGCCTGGGCCATGGCCCTGGCGCGGACGGACGGGCCAACGGTCATAGCCTTGTCGCGGCAAAACCTGCCTGTCCTGCCCAAGGCCGATCCCGTATGGCGGGACACGGTGCGCGCGGGTGCCTACGTCATCGCGTCTACCAAGGACGAGCCGGACACCACCATCGTGGCAAGCGGCTCGGAGGTGGCCCTGGCCATGGAAGCGGCCAAGCTGGCCGTGGGCAAGAGCGTGCGCGTGGTGTCCGTGCTCGACAGGGAGCTGTTCCTGTCCCAGCCCGCCGCCCTGCGCCACACCATCGTGCCGCCCGGAAGCCGCGTCGTGGCGTGCGAGGCCGGCCGCTCCATGGGCTGGGACGCCCTTGCCGACGATTTCCTGGGCATAGAGCGCTTTGGCGAATCGGGTCCCGGCGCCCAGGTGGCCGCGCATCTAGGCCTCACGGCGGAAGCCCTGGCCGCCAAGCTCTGACAGGCCGGGCGGCTGAGCATCCGGAAATAAAAACGGCGGCCCCTAGCAGGCCGCCGTTTTTTTGCTCTAGGTGCCTAGGGCCGGTTTACCACCAGCCGAAGGACGTGCCGACTCTGGTCAGGAACCATACCAGCACGACGCCCACCACCACGGCGTACACGAAGAACCACACGGCCAGCGCGTCGCCGGCTTTCTGCCCCATGACGCCGTTGAACAAAGCGCCAAAGAGACACACCAGGAAACCGACCAGGGCCAGGATGCCGTAGAACGTGTTTTCCTGGGCAAGGGCCGCGTCTGAAAATACGAACGCGAACGCGAACAGAACCACGAACAGGATAAAGACTACCAGTCCATTCTTCGTATCCATAAGTGGAAGCTCCTTTACCATTTCAAGCTGGCTCGGAGCGCAGTATACTCCCACCAGATGGATTTGTCCAGAAAATCGAGCGACGCCTTCCGGCAGATCCGTCAAGGAGGTAAGCATGAAACGTGCCTGCGTGCTTCTGGCCAACGGCTGCGAGGAAGTCGAGGCCGTTACGCCCATCGACTACCTGCGGCGGGCCGGCGTGGAGGTTGTGAGCGCCGGAACCACGGGCCGCGACATCCTGGGCAGCCGCGGCATAGCGCTGGGCGCCGACGCGGCGTTCGACGACATAGACGACGAAACCTTTGACTGCGTGGTTGTGCCCGGCGGCAGTAAGGGAGCCGAGGCCCTGGCCGCAGACGCCGACGTGGTAGCCTTCATACAACGGCACGCCGCCGGCGGAGCCGTTATCGGGGCCATATGCGCCGCTCCGGCCGTGGTCCTGGGCCAGGCTTGCGGCCTTCTGGGAGGCCGGCGCTTCACCTGCTACCCGGGGCTTGAGCGCCTTGCTCCGGAAGGGCGGTTCCAACAGGACAGGGTGATAATCGACGGCAGGCTGGTCAGCGCCCGGGCGGCCGGCTGCGCGGGCGAATTCGCCGAGGCGCTGGCGGCCGTGCTCATGGGCGACGAGGCAGCGGCCCGCCTCAGGGAGTCCGTACTCCTGTAACCCGGCCGAGCAGCCGCGCCACCAGCGTCGCTCAGAGCGGCAACACCCTCGGGCGGCTGGCCGCCTTGCCACGCCTCACGGCCAGGGCGGCCGCCCCAAGGCCAAGGGCCAAGCCGGCCAGTCCCAGCCCGGCCGCCGCCGCTTCCGACCCGGCCCACGCGTCGCCCGCGGCGTATCCGGCGGCGAACAGGGCCAGCGGCACGACGAGTAGCCAGAGCAAACCCGCCGCGCGCACGCCGGACGGCAGCACGAGCGTCACCTCGTCGCCCGGCTTGCCCTCAAAACCTTCTGGCAGGTCGGCGTCTATGCGCGCTCCCGCCAGAGAGCAGTCCCCGCCGTGGCTGCAATGCGCGCAGCCCTCACTGGCCTGTATGCCCACCACGGCCGTGCGGCCTTCCACCTTAAGCACTATGGCCCGTTCCGTCATGGAACAACTCCTTGCAGGGGATTCTCAGCGTTTCCAAACCCGTGGCCTTGCCGTTTTCTTCTATATCGATCAGGCAACCCTGGACCTCTGGGCGCGATCCGCCCTCCCGGTCCCAGGACGGTATGCCCGTCAGATATTCCCGTATAACCGGCTCGGGGTCAAAGCCGCGCACGGAATCCGAGGCGCCGGTCATGCCCGCGTCGGTTATGTACGCCGTGCCCAGGGTGCTTACCGCGCCGTCCGCGGTGAGCGTCCGCGCGTACGACCCTATGACGGCGGCTACCTTACCGTTGGCGTGGTGGAACATTGACTGTTTCTCGGCGGTGGTGGGAGCCCGGAATTCCACCACCACGGCGTCGCATTCTCCTCGCAGGCGCTGGATGACCTCGTCCAGGACCACAAAGGGGTTGTCCAGGTGCACGCGGTTGAAACCCGCCTGCCCCAGGAGCTGCACCACCGCCACCCTTCCCTTGCCCGCCTTGTACACCCTAAAGCCCCGTCCGGGCACTCCGGACGGATGGTTGGCCGGCCTGAGCATCCAGGGCTCGGCGGGAAAGGCTTCCACGATGTCTTTTTTGTAAAAGGCACCCTCGCCGGTGGTCACCACGTCTATGCCGAGCTTGCGCAGGTATACCGAATGCGCCTTGCCTATGCCCGATCCACCGGTCACGCCGTTGCCGCTGGCCACGACCAGGTCGGGACGGTAGCGTTCCCTGAGTCCGGGCAGTTGTTTCTTGACGGCAAAGACGCCGGCCTTGCCGACGATCTCGCCCAGGTACAGTATTCTGATGGACACGGACTGGAGGGTAGCCGGAAGAGGCAGTGCGTTTCAAGCGGCCCCTTACTGGTTGTCGTAGGTCTCCATGGCGTTCTCGACGTATTCCACGGATATGCCCACCTTGTCGAACATGGCCTCGCTCTCGGCGCCGTCGTGGTATTTACGCTGGCACACCACGCGCACGATGCCGCAGTTGATGATCATCATGGCGCAGGTGCGGCAGGGCGTCATCCGGCAGTACAGCGTCGCCCCCTCTATGGCTATGCCCCGCCGGGCAGCCTGGCAGATGGCGTTCTGCTCGGCGTGGACCGTACGGACGCAGTGCCTGGTCACCGTGCCGTCCTCGTGGGTCAGCTGCTTGATCTGGTGGCCCACGTCGTCGCAATGGGGCAGGCCCGCAGGCGCGCCCACGTAACCGGTGGCCAGGATCTGGTGGTCGCGGGCTATCACGCAGCCCGACCTGCCGCGGTCGCAGGTGGCCCGCTTGGCTATGGCCTCGCACACTTCCATAAAATACTCGTCCCAGCTCGGCCGCCTGTAGCCACTTTCAGCCATACCGCCCTCCCTTGCGCGGACAGTATAGCCCGCCTTGGGCAACGGGCGCCATACGCACCGGGTACGGGCGGCCGGAGTAGTCCATCCTTGCCGGCATGAGCCCTTCCGTGCTAGCCTACGTTCGCTGTCTGGCCAGGCGCCCTTGCCGCAGGCCGGCACCGACCGATTCCCTGTTCCCGGAGGAACGTATGCGACGCATCGTCCCGGCCGCCTTAGCGGTGGCCCTTGCCCTGATCGCTCTGTCCTGCTCGCGCCTTCCCGACGGCCTCTACGCTCGTATAGAAACCACCAAGGGTCCCGTAGTGGCCTGGCTGGAATACGAAAAGGCCCCGCTGACGGTGACCAACTTTGTCGGCCTGGCGGAGGGCACCCTGGACGCCGCAGAGGGCACTCCCTTCTACGACGGTCTGTCGTTCCACCGCGTGATGCCCGACTTTATCGTGCAGGGCGGCGACCCCGCGGGCGACGGCACCGGCGACGCGGGCTACTACTTCCCCAACGAGATCCATCCAGACCTTACACATGACAGGCCCGGCACCCTGGGCATGGCCAACGCCGCCCCAGACTACAACGGTAGCCAGTTCTACATCACCCTTGGCGCCTCAGACGACATAGCGTCCAGCCTGGACGGCTCGTACAGCGTGTTCGGCCACGTGGTAAGCGGCATGAACGCGGTGAAAGCCCTGGAAGAAGGCGACCGCATAGAGTCCGTGCGCATCGAGCGCGTGGGCGCGGCCGCCCAGGCCTTCAGCGCAACCCAGGCCGACTGGCAGCGGCTGTACGAGCCGGCGTTGGCGGCTCTCCGCGAGCGCAAGACCAAACAACGCCAAGTCGCCATCGCGACCATCAAGGACCTCTGGCCAAACCTCAAGGAGAGGCCTGACGGCATCCTGGAGGAAGTGCTGGAAGAAGGCTCGGGTCCCGTCCTCAGGCGTTTCTGGCTGGTCAACCTGGCGTACAAGGGCATGCTCCCCAACGGCCAGGTGTTCGACGAATCGGATTTCCACGGCGGCCCCATAGAGTTCGAGCTGGGCGCCGGGCAGTTCAACATCATGGGCGTAGAGCTCGTGCTGCTGGAAATGAAAAAGGGCGAGAAGAGGCGCGTGGCCATACCGCCGGAATACGGCTACGGCCCCATGTCAGCGGCGGGAGGCCTCATACCGGCCAATTCCTACCTGATTTTCGAGCTGGAAGTGACTGGCTACACCGAATGACAAAAAAACCGGCGCCGCGCGCCGGTTTTTTTTTTGCCCTGGGCCTGCCTCAGCTGCCCGCCTCGTCCAAGAGCACCCATCGTCCATCGCGTTGCTCGAAGCGCTCGGCTCCCACTTCCAGATAGCGCCCGTCCTCTCCGGACAGCCTGAGCCGGCCCGCCGGCACGTTGACCTCAAGCACCCTGAGCACGGTGCCGTCATAGGGTATGCGCACGCCCTCTGACGGCATGGAACGCCTTGCTTCCTTGTAGAAGCCGTACTCGTAAGCCAGGCAGCACAGCAGGCGGCCGCAGGGACCGGATATCTTCAGCGAATTGAGCGACAGGTTCTGGTCCTTGGCCATCTTGATGGATACCGGCACCAGCTTGTCGTTCACGCCGTTGCAGCACAGCACGCGCCCGCACACGCCGCAACCGCCGACCACCCGGGCCTCGTCGCGAACGCCTATCTGCCGGAGCTCTATGCGCATCTTGAACACGGCCACCAGGTCCTTGACCAGGTCGCGGAAGTCCACGCGAGAGTCGGCCGAGAAAAAGAACAGGACCTTTGAATCGTCCGGCAGGTAATGGGCAAACACCAGCTTCATGGGCAGGTTGCGTACCTTGATCTTCTCCTGGCAGATGGCAAAAGCCTTTCGTTCCTTCTCCTCGTCGGCCGCCCTCCGTTCGAGGTCGGCCGCGCTGGCCAGGCGCTCGATGTGCACCACGTCCTCAGGGCGTACGTACATCGGGTGCATCACGTGCCCGAGCACCGTGCACAGCTCGCGGCCGTAGCGGGTCGGGGCCATGACCTTGTCGCCCGCCTTGAGTTCGCCCTCAAACGTGGCGTGGAAGGTTTCGTTGTACGGCTCTACCTTGATCCGGTACAGCGAATCCGGCAGATCCGCCCGGTTGGAACGGTGTTCAGGTATGTCGACGCGCTCGTCCTCGAGGTGGGACAGGTCCTCCTCGGGTACCTCGCGGTACAGATCCTCGTCCATGTGTAGCCCTTCCGACCCGCCGGCCTACCGCAAAAGGTCGACCAGGAGTCCGTGTATCTCGTCCAGGCGCCTGAGTATGTCCAGCTTGTCCCGCTGGGCGGACAGAACGTCCGCGGCAAGGCGCTCCAGCTTCTCGTCTATGACCGTAACCGTGGTGAACTTCTTGCGCTTGAGCACGCTGCGGCCCGACACGTGCTCGTCCACATCGTACGCGCGCTCCACCACATAATGCACAAAATCGCGCACGGCCTTTTTGTAGCCCTTGATGGCGTCCGTGGTCGCGTCCCGCTTGAGCAGTTCCCCAGCCACCGTAACGGCGTCCAGGAGCTCGGCGGCCTCGGCGTGGGAAAACGGCTGGCCTTCAGCGGCGGGCGTGCTGTCAGCCCGCTCCGCTTCCCGCAAGGCCGTCCCGAACAGCTTGGCTTTCTGCGCTTCCTTTTTGCGTTCCGGTTTTTTCCCCGACATGGCCGCCACGGACGCGGCGGTGATCGGGTTGGCCCCGTCTAGCGCTGCCACCGGTCCCCCGAGCCGCCCGGCCTCCGGTCAAAGCCCATGGGCCGTAAGCCCGAGTCATGGCGCTTGAGAAAGGCCAGCATGGCTTCCTCTGCTCCCTCGGTGGAGCCGGACACCTCGATGTCGCCGTGGATGATGATGTCGGCGTCCGCGTCCAGCCGGGGGGCGAACACGTTGCCCACGATGACGCCGCCGTCCAGTATGGTCAGGCGCTCGGTGACGCACACGTCGCCCTTGACCACCCCGCCTATCATGGCGGACCTGGCCGTAACCGACGCCTCGCAGCGGGCGCTCGATGTGATCACCACTTCGCCGGTGGTCCTGATGCTGCCTCGGACCTCGCCGTCGACGCGGGTGTAGCCGTCTATGACAAGGTCGCCCTGAAACGAGCTGTCTGTCCCGAGGATGGTGTTTACGCGAAGGTCCCGTGGCGCGGACATGGGGTCATGGTACCCGGTAGGGCGTCAGGGAGTCAACGAGCCCGTCGAGCGGTTCTTGATGAATTTGTAGGGATCGACGGTGTCGGTGCCCAGCTGGACCTCGTAGTGGAGATGCGGTCCCGTTGAAAGGCCCGTGTTGCCCACGTAGCCAATCACGTCGCCCTGGCGCACCGCCTGCCCCTTCTGCACCCTGGACGCCTTCATGTGCGCGTAGCGCGTCAGGTAGCCGTGGGCGTGCTCGATGACCACGTAGTTCCCGTAGCCGCTCTCGTAGGCCACCGTGACAACCTTGCCGTCTGCCGTTGCCACGATGGGGTCGCCCTGGCGGAAGGTGGCAATGTCTATGCCCTTGTGCATGTACCAGGATCCGTAGATGGGGTTCTCGTTCTGGCCGTAATGCATGGTAACCACGCCGTGGCCGCCCTTGATGGGCCATATGCTGGGTATCTCGTTGAGCGTTGCCCCAAGGCTGGCCAGGATGTCCCCAAGCTCCTTGACGGGGCCGACGCTCCGCTCAAGGTAGGCCGCCACCCGGTCTATCTCGCCGGCCTCGCGCACGCCGCCGGACACGGCGTCCGTGGACTCAAAGAACGAGGCAAGGTCGCCTTCCCGCGCCTGGTCGGAACTGGATGCGGGCCGGCCGCTCAGCTTGGCCAGGGTGGCGTCCAGGGCCACCTGGAAGGAGCGGGCAGCCTTGACCAGGCGATTGGTGTTGTCGCGCATGGCGTCCAGCTGCTGCTGGGTTTCCTGAAGGCTGTCCGATTTGCCGGCCAGGCGGCCAAGGGCGTCGGAATAATCCACGGCCGCAAAGCCGAGCACGCCTATGCCGCCGACCAGGACCACAAGGGCCAGGGCAAGCCCGAAAAAACTGATCTGTAGATTGAAAATGCGCCGTTCCGTGTGCGGAACCAGCATGATGGTAAGCTTCTGCCGGCCGGCTTTGCCCAGCCTGGCAAAAAAAGCGCCCACGGCGGAAAACACCCCGCCGAGCGCCCGCGAGGAACGCTTTGCGAAGTTTTTCTCAATTTCTTTGTAACGGCGCAGCGTGGACAAAACAGCCTCCCGGAAGGCGCGTTAAAAAATCCCCCGAGCGAATGGGGGCAAAATCGCCATGATCGAGACACTATAACACGCTAATTATCGGCCTGTCAAAGGATTGCGCAAGCCCTTATAAGGCTTTTACCCTGTGCGGCCGGGTGCGGCAAGGCGTGATTTTTGAATAATCCCGCGTAAAATTCAGCGGAAAACTATTTTGACAAAACCCTGGCCGTTTGCCGGGGCTCCAACGGGTTTTGAAAAGTTTTCCTTTCCAGGCTATAGTATGCACACCATGAAGCAAAAGACGGCGGCGGACGCGCCCAAGCTGGCACTGACCAACAGCGGAAACTTGGAGCTTACCTTCATCGGGGCGGGGAGCGCTTTCACCAAAAAATTCTACCAGAACAACCTCTTGGTGGTCAAAGGAAACGACCACCTGCTGATAGACTGCGGCACCCGGGCACCAGAAGCCCTGGCCACGCTCGGGCTTTCGGTCACCCTGATACGGAACTACCTCATCACCCATTCCCACGCCGACCATGTTGGCGGCCTTGAGGAGGTGATGCTACTCAACCGGTATTTCGCCAGGCAGAAGTCCACCATGGTCGCCCCAGCCAGCTACCGCCGCTTTCTCTGGAACAAGAGCCTGGCCGGCGGGGCCGCCTACAACGAGCGCGTGGACGGCCGCCTCCTCCGCTTTGAGGACTTCTGGGACGTGATAGAGCCTGAGCCCGTGCCGGGGGCGGACCGCCAGCTCTGCGAAGCCCGCGTCGGCTCCATCAAGCTGTCCCTGTTCCGCACCAAGCACATACCCGACTCCGCGCCCAGCTGGCGCTCGTCGGCCCCCAGTTACGGCGTGGTCATAGACGACGCGGTGGCCTACACCAGCGACACCCGCTTTGATCCCAGCCTCATAGCGTTCTTGGACGAGCGCTGGAAGCCACGGATCATATACCACGACTGCCAATTCTTCACCGGGGGCGTACACGCCTCCTTGGAGGAGCTGGCCACCCTGCCCACGGACGTGCGCTCGCGCATGCGCCTCATGCACTATGGCGACGCGGTGGAGACCAACCGGGAGCGCGTCAGGGAACTCGGCTTTGACGGCTTGGTGGAACAATGGCACGCCTACGACCACTCGCCGTCGGCATAGCGGTGGCGGCCATGGCCATATCAGCCCTGTCCTGCGCATCAGCTCCCCCTATCCAGCCCGGCATGGCCCTTGAGCTCGGCCTCGGCACCGAGCCCGAGCTGCTCTGCACGCTCGGTGGCGTGGCTGTCAGGGCCTTCCGCGTGGGCGCCGATCATCCGCGCCGCCTCTACGTGTTCATCCACGGCTGGGCGGGCAACGGAGCCGAATTCCTGGACGTGGCGCGGGAACTGTACGCCCTTGACCCCGACTCGGGCGCCTGGTGCGTGGACCTTCCCGGCACCGGTTCGTCCGACAAACCGGCCGACGCGCCCTACGACCACGCCTGGTTCGGCCAGGTTATCCGTGCCTGCCTGGCCGCGGCCGTGGACAAGGCCGGCGCGGACGGCCAGGAACCCGTCGTCACCCTGGTCGGCCACAGCCTGGGCGGCCACATGGCCTACCGCTACGCTGCCACTGACGGCGCGCTCCTAGACCGCCTGTGCCTCCTTGCGCCGGCCGGCCTGCCCGGGGAAACCGGCGCCTTTGGGAAACTCGCGTCTCGCTCGCCCTTTGCGATCGGCATGGCATTGTCCTTCCTGACGGAGGCCAGCTACCTGCGCGCCCACCGCGCCCGGGTCATCTATGACAAGGACAAGTTTCCGGAGGCGTCCGCCCGCTACGGCGGCAGGTCGCTGGCCACAAAGGAGGGCAAGGCCGCCCTCAAAGCCGTGACCCTCCGCGCCCTGGAACATGACACCATAGAGGACGCGGCAGGCAGCCTGGACCTTCCCGTGCTCCTGGTATGGGGCCACACCGACAAGGTCCTTCCGTTCAGGTACGCGTCCGAGTTCCGCGCCATCCTTCCGCCCGGCCACAGCTTCCTTGAGTTCGAGCGCTGCGGACATTGCCCCCACTCGGAATACCCCGCCGAGCTCGCCGCGTCCCTTGACGCCCTGGCCCGCGCTCCCTGAGCCGATCCCTTGCCGAGCTCCCCGGCTCGTCGTTATCTTGTACACGTAAAAATTCCCCGCACAACCGGAGTACGCCATGTCAACGCACCAGTTCCAGGCCGAGGTCAACCAGCTCCTCCAGCTCATCATCCATTCCCTGTATTCGCACCGCGAAATTTTCCTGCGCGAGCTCGTGTCCAACGCGTCGGACGCCATAGACAAGCTGCGCTACCTGTCCGCATCGGACGACGCGTACAAGGCCATAGCCTTTGACCCCCTGATCCGCATCACCTTTGACGCCGCCTCCGGCACGCTCAGCGTGGAGGACAACGGCATAGGCATGGACGAGTCGGACCTGGTGGAAAACCTGGGCACCATAGCCCGCTCCGGCACCAGGCGCTTCCTTGACGCCATGGCCGCCGACAAGCGCCGGGACTCAAACCTGATCGGCCAGTTCGGCGTGGGCTTCTACGCCAGCTACATGGTCGCAGACACCGTGAGCGTTCTCACCCGCAAAGCCGGCCAGGACTCGGCCTGGCTGTGGGTGTCCGACGGCAAGGGCGCGTACTCGGTCGAGCCCGCATCCCGTGACGGCCACGGCACCACCGTGACCCTGTCCATGAACGACGACGGCTGCGAGTACCTGTCGCGCTGGCGGCTGGAAGAGCTCATCCGCAAATACTCCAACCACGTCGCCTTCCCCATCCACCTGGCATACGAGGAGGAAGAGTACGACGACAAGGGCAAAAAGAGCGGAAAGAAGGTCAAAAAAGACGAGCAGATCAACAGCGCCCAGGCCCTGTGGCGCCGCCAGAAGTCCGAGCTCAAGGACCAGGACTACGTCGAGTTCTACAAGAACATAGCCGACTCCGACGACGATCCCCTGCTGTGGTCGCACACGCGCGCGGAAGGCACCGTGGAATACACCACCCTGTTCTACGTGCCGGCCAAGGCGCCCTTTGACCTCTATTACGCCGACTACAAACCGGGCGTCAAGCTGTACGTACGGCGCGTGTTCATCACCGACGACGACAAGGAACTCCTCCCGCCGTATCTCCGCTTTGTCCGCGGCGTCATAGACTCGGAAGACCTCCCGCTCAACGTCAGCCGGGAAATCCTCCAGCAGAACCGCGTCATGAACGCCATACGCACGGCGTCCGTCAAGAAAATCCTCTCGGAGCTCAAGGACCTGGCCGCGCGCGACAAGGACAAATACGCCTCCTTCGTGGACCAGTTCAACCGGCCCCTCAAGGAAGGCCTGTATTCAGACTACGCCAACCGGGAGGCCCTCCTGGAGCTCATCCGCTTCAAGAGCACGGCCGTGGACGGCTGGACCAGCCTGGCCGACTACAAAAGCCGCATGAAGGACGGCCAGAAGGCCATCTGGTTCATTACCGGCGACTCCGAGGAGCGCCTGCGCAAGTCGCCCCTCCTGGAGATGTACCGCAAGGAGGGCCAGGAAGTCCTTCTGTGCACGGACGAGATAGACGAGCTGGTCATGCCCATGGCCGGAACCTACGGCGAGCTGGAGTTCAAGGCCGTCAACCGCGCCGGCGCCGAGAAGGATATCTCAGATAAAAAAGACAAAGAGACAGACAAGGACCTCCAGCCCATCGTCGACAAAGTCAAGAAAGCCCTGGGCGACCAGGTAAAGGACGTCCGCCTGTCGTCGCGCCTGTCGGAAAGCCCCTCGTGCATCGTGGTGGACGAGCACGACCCAAGCATCCAGATGGCCCAGTTCATGAAGGCGCTCGGCCGGAGCGCGGACACGGAAGTCAGGCCCATCCTGGAAATCAACGGCGACCACCCCCTGGTGGCCGGCCTGGCATCTGAAAGCGACGAGGGGCGCATAGCCGACCTTGCCTTCGTGCTTCTCGACCAGGCCCTGCTGGTTGAAGGCGCGGCCGTCAAGGATCCCGCCGACTTCGTCGCCCGCCTGAACCGCCTCATCGCGCGCTAAGGCGTCCGCACGGTAGCGCTCGCGCCCCCAAATCTGGGGGCGTTTCTTTTGGGGTACGGGGGGCGCCAGCTACCGCGCCACGGTGGGCCATGCCAGACGCGCCCCCCGCGGCGGGCTTCCGCCCGCTCCGCGCGCGGCGATCCCGCCGCCCCCCGCAGGCTTCCACGACCTCATCCAAGTTTTGCCACACTCTTTCATCATACCAGCCGCCGATCGGTCGCCCAGCGCATGCAAGCCATAGGGTTGCCCAGTCAAAACTCTCCGGAGTTTTGACTGGCCTCCATAAGCGCGCACGTCCAACCGTTCCTCTAGGCCCCGATCGGCATAAGGGAGCCTCTAAAAACTTCAGTTTTTAGAGGGTTGCCTTAGAAAATCTCGCGTTTTCGGCCGAAAACGCAGGGAACCTCTAATAACCATGGGGTTTTTAGAGGTTCCCATAAAAGAAAACGAGCACGACCTTTTGCCGTGCTCGTTTTCTTCAAGGCGCCGATCGGAATCGCCCTCCACTCGACTGCCTCCTGCAGTCTCGTTCCGGGCCGGGGGTCTCGCTGTCGGCGCCGTCCTGGCGCCTTTTCCTGCGCGCTCCTACGCTAGCTCGGAGCGCGCAGGCGCTCGCCCCCTTCGATTCTGCTCGCCGCTTATTAAAAAACGCTCCAGTTTAAACGGGGCCACTGAAAAAGCCGACTTAAGGGAGGCAGGGGGGCCAACGAGGCACCCCTGCCTTTTTTAGTGTAGAATTCTCTTGGTCC
>JAFGJV010000055.1 GCA_016928955.1 Spirochaetales bacterium | reverse complement strand
TGTTTTCTTTCTACGAGCTTTTTCACGATATACGTGGCCACATCGTCTGCGTACGTGCCGCGCCCGAAGCCGACATCGAAGCCCAGCTCTACGGCGAGCTTGTTGCCGATGCGGGGGCCGCCGGCTATGCAAATAAATCGGCCGCGCAGACCTTTGGCCTCAAGGAGTTCCACGAACTCCGTCATGTTGTGGATGTGGGTATCCTTCTGCGTGACCACCTGACTGACCAAGATGGCGTCTGCGTTAACCTTGAGCGCGAACTCTATGAGTTTCTCGTTTGGAACCTGGGCGCCCAGGTTATACGCGTCCATGTCCGAATAGCGCTCAAGCCCGAAATGGTGGTTGTAGCCCTTCATGTTCATGATGGCGTCAATGCCCACGGTATGCGCGTCAAAGCCGGTGCAGGCGCCAACGACCACGACCTTGCGGCCGATCTCTCGCCGGATGAATTCGTTCACCTCGTCCATGCTCATGGACGCCTCGCTGGTCGCCTCGTCGGCCTCCACGGAATCGTAGTCTATCTGCGCCTCGGTCTTTCCGTACACAACGTAGAACGAGAACTCAGCAGACAGGGGAGCCGAGTGCACGACTTCGCAGTCGCGGAAACCGAAGGACAGGACGAGCTTGCGGGCGGCTTCCCTGCCGCGGGCCCCGTCCGGTACCGGGAGCGTGAAGGACAGCTGGACCTTGCCGTCGTCCATGGTATCGCCATACGGCCGTATCACGTGCATGCTATCCGTCCTTCCTTATTTGCCCAGCCCGAGTTCGGCCTTGAGCCGAGCCTCGAAGGGATTCCAGTATGCGGGCCCCTTGCGCACCAGGCCCTCAAAACCCTTGCCGCCGTCCTTTGGCCGCTTGACCTCGGCGAACATGCCGCGCTCGATAGAGTCGAACAGGCCCATGGCCTCGACCTCCTCGAGGAAGGCGATGGTCTGGTTGAGCACGTCGTGCGCGCGCCTCACCACGATGCCGTCCTTGCGGAACTCCACGTCGTCGTAGAAGTCCTCCATGTTGTTCATCACGTACTTGGCGTTTTCCACGGCCAGGTAGCGGTCCATCATGAACGGCGTGTGCACCGCCTCGGTGAGCATGCCCAGGAGATGGATGCCCTGGTTGGTCGCCTTGGAAACGAAGTTGAACAAGGTGTTCATGGCGTAGCCCTTGAACACGTCACCGGACATGAACTTGGTGGGCGGCATGTACTTGAGCGGATGCTCGGGGAATATCTCCCGCGCCATCTGGGCCTCGCCGAGCTGGTACAGGAAGCCGTTCTTGATGGACGGGTCCATCTCGTACGCGTGCCCGAGGCCGAGGAGCCTCGGCGGAAGGCCCGCCATGAAGCCGAACTGCTCGTTGAGGAACTGGCTGGCCAGCACGGTGAACGCCTTCTCGTAGGCGTCGCTCGTGGTCAGGTAGTTGTCCTCGCCGGTGTTGATGATGATGCCGGCCTGGGCGTTGATCATGCGGCTGAACTTCTGGTCCACAAAGGTGCGGTACATGTTGATGTCGCGGAACAGGATGCCGTACATGCTGTCGTTCAGCATCATGTCCAGGCGCTCGAGCGCTCCCATGGCGGCAATCTCGGGCATGCACAGGCCGGACGCGTAGTTGGTAAGGAGGATGTAGCGCTTCTCCTTCTCGCTCACCTCGTCCAGCGCGGCGCGCATGATGCGGAAATTCTCCTGCGTGGCGTAGGTGCCGCCAAAGCCCTCGGTGGTGGGCCCATAGGGCACGTAATCAAGGAGGCTCTGCGCCGTGGTGCGGATGACCGCTATGACGTCCGCTCCCTGCTCGGCCGCCGCGGTGGCCTGCTTCACGTCCTCGTAAATGTTGCCGGTGGCGACGATGAGGTACAAAAGCGGCTTGTGGTTGCGATCCCGGAATTCCTCCAGCTTGCGGTCGCGGTGGGCGCGGTTGTCCTTGACGCGGGCGATGGCGGCGTCCACGAGCTCGGCGGCCTTGCGCTCTATGGCGGCGCGCTCGCCGAGAGCCAGGCCCATCACGTCCAGGCCGCCGGCTATCTTGCTGTTGAGCTCGTCCACGGACGACCCGGTTTTCAGGAGGGCGTTGACATAGCGCACGGCCGCCCCGTCCTCGAGCAGGGCCGGATCAGCCGCTCGGATCTGGTCGACCACGAGATTGGGCACGGGCACGCCGTCGGCGTTGGCCCCGTCGGCGCCGGCCAGCCTCAGCGTGGCGCGCTCAACGGTGACCGAACTGTGCTGGTCGATGAACTCCGATACCGGGGCCGTGATCTTGCGCGCCAGCTGGCGGGCGTAATCCACCCGGTCCTTCGGTAGATGCAGTTTCGTTCGCATGGTCCGTCCTTTCCGCTGCCGCCGGGCGGCGCGGTGTCAGTGTCGTTCTGTAGCGCGGGACAGCCATGCTTCGGCGTCCGCGACTATGTTCCCGTCCAGTCCGAGCATGGCGGCTATGGCCAGGGCGTCGCTGCGCCCCGCCGTGTCTCCAGCGTCGTCCTGCACGATCTCGTATCTCATGTGGCGGTTGATCCCGGCCAGCCTGTCCTTGAGCGGGGCGTCCGCGTCCAGGGCCTCAAGGGCGCCCTGCCTGTCCAGGCCGCGCATCCTGAGGAACTGGGCGCCGTCCGCCCGGCGCACGCCGCGGAAGTGCGTGGCAAAAAAGGCGCGGCCGCCCGATCGCCCCGCCTTCAGCGCCCACGCCGACACCACCGCCGACAGCAGGGCTTCCGCCTCGTGCGAGCCGGTGGTACGCGCCAGTTCGTCAAAGGCGACCAGGGCGCCGTCGGCTTCCTTCCACGCGCGCTCCAGGCGCCACAGCTCAAAGCCAAAGCCTGACAGCCCGGCCAGCCGCTCCCCGCCCAGCTCGCCCACGTACTCTACGGCCCGGTACACGCGCGTCTTGAACGCGATGGCCGGCACAAAGAGCCCTGCCTGGGCCAGGAGCTGGAGGAAGAGCACGGTCTTGAGCGCCACGGTCTTGCCGCCCATGTTGGAGCCGAACAAAACCACGGCACCCGAGCTGAAATCCGCGCAAAGGCTCTGGTAGGCCAGGCCCAGGTCCGCGCAGTCTCGCTGGCAGGGTATGTGGCGCGCGCCGTCCAGGACCATGGCGTCCGAATCCAGGGCCGGCCGTACAAGGCCAAAGGCCCGCGCCAGCCTGGCTCCAGCAAAGGCCCGGTCCCAGCGCGTGAGCGCAGCCACGGCGCCGGAGAGCTCCGGCATGGCCTCGGAAGCCAGCTCGGACAGGCGCCCGATGACGCGGTCCTCAGCCAGGCGCTCGCGCTCGAGCAAGGCTTGCCTGCGCGCAGCCAACTCCAGGGCCTGGGCTTGCGGACGCGGACGCACCAGGTAGCGCGTGTCGTCGTAGGGCTCGAGGGCGCACAGCGTTGAGTCGGGCGGCGGCGCGTCCTCCCTGGGCACCACAACGAACTCCCGGCCGTCAAAACTCAGGCCATGCGTCAGCCTGATGGACGCTTCCAGCCTCGCGCGTTCCGTACGCTCGTCGGCGTCCAGCTCAGCCAGCGCGGCGCGGGCGGCAGCCAGCTCGTCGTCATAGCGGTCGGCTATGAAAAAAGTCTCGGGATCGGAGCCGCCCTTGTCCAGCTCGGCCGCTAGTCGCGCGGCCACGGAAGTAAGGCCAAAGGCTCCCGCCGTATCCGGGCCCAGGGCGGACACAAGCCCGCGGTAGTTGGCCAGGAATTTTTTTATCTGGAACAGCTCTATGAGCTCGTAGCGCTCGCTGGCGCGGAGCGGGAGCCGTGGCACGCGCTTCAGGTGATGGCTGACCCTGTCCTGGCGCGCGGGATCACCCGAGCAGGCGTCCATGAACGCCAGGGCCCGCTCGATGTCGTCATAGCGCGACTCTATCGACTCGCGCTCGGTGAGCACCTCGCGCCGGTCCGCCTCGTCCCGGCCCCAGGGCGAAAGGGGCGTGTAGTCGGCCCAGAAACCGTCCAGCTGGCAGAAAGCCCAGGCGTCCTTCATGCAGCCACCCTGCCCGTCTCGTAGGGACTGAACGACGCCATGCCCGCGGCCGGCCCGAGCTCCGCGAGAAACTCGTCTCGGGTCACGCCGCGCAGGGACACTGAGAAACCGGCAAAGTCCACGGGCCGCCGCACGTACAGCCGCCGCGCGCGGGAGAAAGCCGCCAGCTCTGACGCGTCCAGGAACACCTTGGTAAAGTCCGCCACGGACACGGCCTGGGCCTCGCGCGGGAGCCTTCCGGCCTCGTCCGCGGTCAGCGCGCCTTCAAACTCAAGGACGCCGGGAGCCCCCGGCTCGGCGACGGGGAGGCCGACCAGTGCCGCCATGCGTCGGGCCTGGGCGCCGGAGCGTGACAGCGTTGCCCTGTCCACGCGCATGACGTACACCAGCTTGGCGCCCGGCCTACCGGCAACCTGCGTCACCCGGTTGATGGCCCCGTCCACGAATACCGTGTCCGCAAGGCCGCCGTCTACGACGCGGGCTATGGTCCAGTCCACGGCGGCGTTCCCCTCAGGACCTATCAGGGCCACCGTGCCACGGCGGGTGGCCCGGGCCACGGCCAGCCGTCCGAGCGCAGTGGAACCTGGCACCAGGTCCAGAATTTCCGGCGCCGCCCCGCCCGAGCGGAGGAAGCGCTCAGCCGTGACGAACACGTCTCCCGCGTCCACGGTCACCGACGGTTTCCGGGCGCCTGACAGGAAATCCCTGGTCTCGCCGTCGTAGCCCACGGTGAGTATGGCCGGCGCCCTCAGCCCGCGTTCACGGGACGACCGCCTGGCCAGCTCGGCCGCGCGGTTCATGAAGGTGGTCTTGCCGCAGTTTTTCTCCGGCCCGGTGATGAAGGTCACCGAGCCGAGAAAATCGAGCGCGTCGTCACGCATACGCTGCCCTTGGGTCCCTTCCGGCTCAACGCTTGCCGCGCGGCTTGAGCTTGTCCGCGCTCCGCGCGCCGCGGGCCAGGCCCGTGGGATTAAGAGTCTTCTCGTCGCCGGACAGAAGCCGGGCCACGCCGCAGGTGGCGTTGAGCTGGACCTCGTCGTAGCATATCCGGCACTTGCCGCAATCCTCGTGGTACTCGCTCGGCTCGTCGTACGTGGTGATCACGCCCTCATAGTTGCGCAGCACCACGCGCTTGTCATTGCTGGTGATCACGTAGTTGGGCATGACCGGCGTCTTGCCGCCGCCCCCGGGCGCGTCTATCACAAAGGTGGGCACGGCCATGCCCGAGGTATGGCCCCGCAGGTTCTCGATGATCTCTATGCCCTTGGACACGGTGGTGCGGAAGTGGCTGATGCCGCGCGAAAGGTCGCACTGGTATATGTAGTACGGCTTGACGCGTATGGCCAGGAGCTTCTGCATGAGCTTCTTCATCAGCACCGGGCAGTCGTTCACGTCTCGCAGGAGCACGGTCTGGTTCCCCAGGGGTATGCCGGCGTCGGCCAGCTTGCGGCAGGCCTCGCGCGACTCGGCGGTGATCTCCTTGGGATGGTTGAAGTGCGTGTTCACGTATATGGGATGGTACTTCTTGAGCATGGCCACGAGCGAGTCGGTGATGCGCATGGGCATGACCACCGGCGTGCGGGTCCCGATGCGTATGATCTCAACGTGGGGTATGGCGCGGATCTTCTGGATGATGCGCTCCAGCTTTTCGTCGGACAGCACCAGGGGATCGCCGCCGGATATGAGCACGTCGCGGATGATGGGCGTGCGCGCTATGTAGTCTATGGCCGCGTCCACCTGATGGTCCAGCATGGACATGTCCTCCTCGCCCACCAGGCGCCTGCGCGTGCAGTGCCGGCAGTTCATGGAGCATATATGCGTCACCAGGAGGAGGACCCTGTCCGGGTAGCGGTGCGTGAGCCCGGGCACGGGGCTGTCAGAGTCCTCGTGCAGGGGATCTTCCTGGTCGCTTGCGTCAAAGCGCGTCTCCGGCAGGCGGGGTATGGCCTGGAGGCGCACCGGGCAGCCGGCATTCTCCGGGTCTATGAGCGACGCGTAGTACGGCGTGATGGCCATCCTGAAAACCTTCAGGACCTCGTTGATGTCCGACTTGTCCTTGTCGGTCAGCGGCACCACCTTCTCCAGGGTAGCCACGTCCTTGATATCGTTCTTCATCTGCCAGTGCCAGTCGTTCCACTGCTCCGGCGTCACGTCCTTGTACAGCGGAATGCGTTTATACTCGAAGCTCGGATACTCGTGCATGGTTTCTCCTTACGTTAGTTCCACCGCAGAGTCTCGTGTAGGGAATGAGGGGGAGGTCTCCCCCTCGCTTCGAAGGTTGCGCGATGCGCAACGCTTCTCCGCTACCCCCTCTCCGGGGATTCGCGGGAGTACCCGCGCCCCGGACCCTGCGATCCTGCGCCAGCTCGGATCGCACCGTGCCTCTGCGTCTCTGTGGTTGGCCTTCATCGATCGGTCAGCCCCGGAGTTTCAGGTGCTTCCGGACGTCGTCGGGCGTGGCCGGCTTCAGGCCAGCCTCGTGCGCTATCCGGGCCGCCCGCTCGACGAGCTGGGCGTTGCTGGACGCCAGGACGCCCTTGCTGAAATACACGTTGTCCTCAAAGCCCACGCGTATCCAGCCGCCGTTGGCCAGGGCGCCGTATTGCGCGGGCAAAGAAGAGCGGCCTATGCCCATCACGGTGAAATCCGCGCCGTCGGGCAAGGCCCGCATGAAGGCGGACAGATTCTCCACCGTGTAGGGCACGGCGCCCGGAACATTGAGCACAAAGCCGTAATGGTAGGGCGGCTCGAGGAGGCCCTCCTTGATCAGGTAGTGGCTGGCGTACACGTGCCCCAGGTCAAAGCATTCCAGCGTGGCGCGCACGCGGCGCTTCTTGAACTCGGAGGCAAAGGCGCGCATGGTGGGCAGGTCGTTGACGATGTATTCGTCGCCAAAGTTGACCGTGCCGCAGTCCAGGCTGGCCATCTCCGGCTCCAGCTCGGTGACCGGCCGGAGCCGTTCCTCGGCTGTGTCGCCCACGGCCCCGCCGGTGGTCAGCTCGATCACGATGTCGCTTACCTTGCGGACGGCCTCTATGGCCTCCTTGAAGCGCCCCACGCTCTGGGTGGCCTTGCCCTGCTCGTCGCGCACGTGCAGGTGCAGTATGGCCGCGCCCGCGGCCCTGCACTCGGCGGCCGTCTTGGCCACCTCCTCAGGCGTGATGGGCAGGGCCGGCTGGAGTTCCTTGCTGGTCTCCGCGCCCGTACAGGCGCAGGTAATTACGATCTTACCGTCCAATGACATGATACCTCCAGTTATCAACGATACAAACGAATAGGCTAACCGCCGAGGCACAGAGTCGCAGAAAAAACAAGGGCTACAACGCGGAATACACAGGGCAACGCCCTGCCTTTGTAGATGACCGGCAAGCGAACCCGCCTCTGGTAGCGCAAGCCCAGCGCATCCAATTCTATCGTCATCGCATATGCTCTCAAGCAAACCCGGACCAAGTTCACGGCGCACCTCTATCGCGCTCGCGATGATATCCTTGGTTCATGGATCCCGCTCCCTTGTCTCCACCCTACATCCTCTTCTCCGTGCCTCCGTGGTTCGCTTTCCGTATTACCTCTTCACCGGGTACTTGTCCATCATCAGTTCCAGGCTTTCCCGGATGGCGGACAGGGCCTTGGCCAGGTCGGCTTCCGTGTGCCGGTACGCTATGTACCAGTGGTGGAAGGGCTGGATGAAAAGGCCGCGGCGTATGGTCTGCGTGTAGAAATACTCGCGGCGGGCCTTATACGTCTTGTCAGGGTCGCCGGGCGCCTGGTCAAAGGTGAAGAAGGGCATGGGCGGAATGCCGGATACCGTTATCGGCGAGCCCGTGTCGTCCACGGCCTTCTGGATGCCGGCCAGGAAGCGGGTGCCGCGCTCCCATATCTTGTTGGGTACGTCCTCGCGCTTGAGTATCTCCATGCACTTGATGGCGGCGACCATTTCCAGGCTGTTGGGGAAAAAGGTCGAGCTCACGAACACCTTCTTCTCGCACACGGACATGATCTCGCGCTTGCCAGCCACGCAGGATATGGGGTAGCCGTTGGCCATGGCCTTGCCGAAGGTGCCCAGGTCCGGCGTCACGCCGTAGCGTTCCTGCGCTCCGCCCAGGGCGGCGCGGAAGCCGGTCCGTATCTCGTCAAAGATGAGCACGGCGCCGTGCTTGTGGGCCAGGTCGCGGACGCCTTCCAGGTAACCGGGCGGCGGCGCCTGGACGGGCTTGGCCAGGGGATGGCCCACCGGCGTGATGATCACGCAGGCAACCTTGCCCTTGTGCGCGTCCAGCTTGCGCTCCAGGTCGGCAAGGTCGCCGTACTCGAACTCGTCGGTCAGGGCCAGGGTCTCCTCGGGCACGCCGCCGTGGTTCTCCACGCACCAGTCGTGCCAGCCGTGGTAGCCGCAGCGCAGGATCACGGAGCGGTCGGTGTAGCCGCGCGCGATGCGGACGGCCAGGGTGGTGGCGTCCGAACCGGTCTTGACGGGTATGACCTGCTCGGCGCAGGGCACCATATCGATGACGGCGCGCTCAAGCTCGTTCTGCGCCGGCTGGACCAGGCTGAAACAGAAGCCGTTGTGGTCCATCTGGTGCTTGACCGCGTCGTTGATTTCCTTCTCGTCGTAGCCCAGGATCACCGGGCCGTAGGCGCAGAGCATGTCTATGTAGTCGTTGCCGTCCACGTCGACGATGTGCCCGCCGTAACCCCGATCGATAAAGATGGGGTACTCGCCCTGGATGAAGTTGTAGGGTCTGCGTATGCCCATCACGCCGCCGGGGGACAGGCGCTGGGCCTCCTCGAACATGGACATGGATTTGTCCAGCTTGAGCTTGGGATACTCTCTCGCCATAGTGTGCTTCCTTGAAAACGCATGGTGACGGATGGTCTCGTCCATCCCGCCGGAACCCGTCCGGCCTCCACCGCTTCCGGCTTGCGCGCGTCTGGTCCGGATTGCCGGATGGCGCTCGCTCGCCGCGCCGGGGACGGGGAGCCCCCGGGGCGAGAGACGGTTACCCGTCTTCTCACATTACATACGCCCGGTCGCCGCCGCGAACGGCCGACGGACGACCCTTCGCAGCCGGAAGTCGGACTGCCCCCGCCGGCTGACCGCGCTCATCGCGGACCGGCTTGCCGTGCTTCCTGGCCGGGTGCGCGTGGCCAACGTGTTCGCGTTGCTGCGCGCGCCTTGAATTTTTACCTGGTCGCTCCCGCCTTGGGCGGAAACGCCTTACTTAACGTACTGCTGCTCGAAGAAGGCGCGGAGCTGGGCGTTTTCCCTGAGCTCCCAGAGCGTGATCTCGGCGTGGTCCTTGGTGTAGCCGTTGCCGATGATCATGAGCACGTCCTTGCCTATGCCCTCGGCTCCGAGCGCCGCGCGGGTAAAGCTGGTGGCCATGCTGAAGAAGTATACGATGCCGTTGTCGCGCACGGGAAGTATGCTGGCCATCTCGCAGCCGGGCAGGTTCACGCAGTTGATGACCACGTCCACTTCCTTGCCCTTGTTTGCCTTGAGCACGCCGTTGAGCACGTCCACGGGCTTGGTGGAGTCGGCCATGACTATCTCGTGGCAGAGCTTCATGTCCCGCAGGGGCTTTACGTACTTCTCGTTGCGGATGTTGGCCAGCACGCGGCCGGTAGGCCCGACGCGCTTCATGGCCTCGTAGCAGCACATGAGCCCGGACTTGCCGCCGGCGCCGAGCACCAGCACGCTGTCGCCCGGCTTGACCAGCTTGGCCGTCTGGGCGGGAGCTCCGGCTATGTCCAGGGCGGCCAGGGCCAGTCCCTCGTCCATGTCGGTGGGAAGCTTGGCGTATATGCCGGACTCGAACAGGATGGCCTGGCCCTCGATCATGACGCGGTCCACCTCGGGCATGACCTTGATGATGCGCTTGATCTTGAGCGGGGTGAGCGACAGCGACACCAGGCTTGCGATCTTGTCGCCCACCTTGAGGTCGCGGTCCTTGAGCGCCGGGCCGATCTTGGCCACGGTGCCGATGAACATGCCGCCGGAACCGGTCACGGGATTCTGCTGCTTGCCGCGCTCGCCCACGATGGACATGATCTTCTGCCCGATCTTGTCCGGGTCGCCGCCGGCCTCTTCCTCGATCTGCGTGAAGCTTGCCGAGTCCACGTTCAGCGCGATCACGTCCAGCAGGATCTCGTTGTCCCAGATCGTGCTCATGTCGTTGTTGATGCGCTGGGCGGTCTGCGGCATGGCCCCAACCGGCTCGATCACCCGGTGGGTGCCGTACTTGCATCCTAATGCCATGGGTCCTCCTTGTGCTCTTGGTCTCCGGGCACACGTAGCCCACGGGAGCCCGGGCGAGTCTTCCAGTTATAGCCCGCGCGGGAGGCCATGTCAAGGAAGGAAACAGGTCGTCAAATAATGAAACGCCGCCGCACCCGGCGGCGTTGCAAAAAAAAGACCGCCCCATAGAGGGGCGGCCGCTGTTTCAAAACGCAGGGGAAATCAGGGAAGGAGCGCTTCCTGAAGGCGGGGCCAGGGCTGGAAGTCGTCGCCGACCGCGACGCCAAAGCTGTCTACCACCACGGTCGCCGTGGCTCCGTTGAGGTCGGTGAAGGTGCCCGAGAACACGCCGCCCTCAAACGCGCCGTGGAACCGGGCGCCAGACGGCAGCACCAGCGAGAAGCCGCCCAGGGCCGCAAGGTCCAGGCTTTGGTCCGCCAGGGCCGCCCGGGGGCTCAGGGAGCGGGCGTTGAAGGTATCCGGCCAGCCGGCCACGCCGGTCCTGGTCCAGGCTCCGTCGTACACGCCGCCCGAGTAGCTTGCCGTGCCGTCGGCGCTGATATCCGCGCTGTACACGTATGCCCCGCCCGGCCAGTAGTCCACCAGGGTGCCTGAATAAGCGTTGGAACCGACGCTTGTCTCCGTCAGCTTGATATAGGTACCGGACGCGGTATCGTAGCTCTGGCCGCTTGTGCCCGGCCAGTAGTCGGAGAACTCTTCTATGACGATGGGAGCTCCGGATACCGTGTCTATGTTGGTGGCCACGACGCCCGTGTACAGGCCGCTTTTATGCCTGTCGTCGGTATAGAACGAGCGTATGGTACGCTCGTCGCCCAGCTTCTTGTAGCGGGTTACCTCGGTCTTTTCCTTGTTGCCGAGGTAGCGGTCGTATACGTACATGACGCCCGAGCTGTCAGGTTGCCCGGGAACGACTGAATCCGTCTCCGAGTAGAATTCCCGCACGTAGGCGCGGCCGTTGGGCGTTACCGAGTACGCGTCCACGTAGAAAAGCCCGGTGTCCGTGCCCGGGGCGCCGGGAGTCGCGCTGTATGCGTAGGCAGGCGGATCGACCAGGGGATCTAGGCTGAACGCGTCCGTGCCCGTGTAGCTAGCCACGCCGGTGGCGTTTACCGTCTTGGTGAATACCTGACCGGATTTCATGTAGGTCTGGAGCAGGGCGTACCCCGGGCTAGAGCTCGTATCGGAATAATAAGCCCAGGTAGCGTCATCGGCCTGCACGTAATACTCTTCATACACGTAGCTCACCAGCAGGCTGTAGCGGGGATACACGTACACCTTGACCAGATACCAGCCGCTGATGGGAGCGCCCAGCGAGTCTGTGGCCACTTCCAGGGTGAAGTACGCTTCCTCGCCGACGTTGTAGTAGTCTTCATAGTAGCCTGCTGTAGGATAGCGGCGCACCGTGCCGTCCGTTCGTAGAGCCCATACCTGGGCTGGAGTCCGGTCATTTATTTCGGTTGAGTCAAAATAGGCGTCGCCGGGATTGACGGCCTTGGAACTGGCCTCGTAGCCGCTGGCGTCCACCACATGGCCGGCGGCGCGGGCCACGGACACCATGGAGCCCAGGGGCTCGAGCTGGACAGCCGCCTGCTCCAGATCCACCACGGGACTGGCCGAACAGCCGGCAAGCGCCAGACCGATCAGGGCCAGCACGCCAAAAAACAGGTTCTTCTTCATCATCCCACCTCGCGCTCGGGCGAATTTCCTGGCGCCGACCATGCGGCCCGGGACATCAACGACAACTGGGGTGACATACAGAAGGTATTCCGATCATGAATGTAGCGCTTCATGCAAAGAATGTCAACATGCCTCGACGTTTTTTTCTGGTTTCGCGCTTTTTGTCGAATTGTGGGCGATGCCTGTGGTTCAGGCGCTGACCAGCCTGGCTCCGGCGCACAGCATGAGACCGCACTCGCCGGCAAAGGGATCCAGTCCCAAGCGGGCTTCCAGGGTTTCCTTTAAGACAGGCAGGCGCGCCGCGTCCACGTCCATGGCGCGGGCAAGCTCGGCGCACTCAGGCGGCAGGGGCTCCAGGGACGAGCGCCTGGCCAGGGCCTCGGCCAGGGAGAAGAGGAGGATCAGGCGCTTGTGCCTGGACGTCACCCGGGCCGACCCGTACTCGGCGGCCACGTCCACGTAGGGCTCTGGTAGGCCCCAGGAAGCCAGCAAAGCGGCGCCCACGGCCCGGTGGTCGGTACCAAAGGTCTGGGTTTCCAGGGCAAGGAGCCGTTCCAGGTCCTCACCGGCCTGGGCAAGGGCGCCGGCCAAGGCCGTTCCGTCCGCCCGATGTAAACCAACCAGGCCCATGTAGTGGAGTATGCCGGCGGTAAAGGCCCTGTCCGCCTGGTCCTTTGCGGACAGCTCGTCGGCCAGGTACCTGGCGTAGAACGCCGCCCTGAGGGTGGCACGCCAGAAACCGGGAAAGAAGGGGTCCGATGATTCCGGGTCAAAGCTGGACGAGGTGGCCACCAGGAGCACCAGGTTCCGCGCCATGGAAAAGCCCAAGAGCGATATGGCTGTACCCAGGCTTTCCACCTTGCCGCGCCGCGCGTACATGGCCGAGTTGGCCACGCGGAGAAAGCGGGCGGTCAGCGCAGAGTCCAGCTTGACCGCGTCTTCCAGGTCCTTGAAGCTGGCCTTGGAGTCAGGGTCCAAAAGCTCGAGCGCCTTGAAGGCGGCGGCCGGCAGTACGGGTACGGACGACACCAGGCTGACGGGGTCCTGCATGCTCACGGATGCTCCTACGACACAGGCTTGGGGCGACCAGGGGCGGCCGGAGAGGGAAGCCGCACGGCTTTTTTCAGTTGCTGGAAGTATACAACAGCCTGTCCAGACAGCGCAACGAACGCAGGGCCAGGAACAGGGACAGCACGGCAGACGCCAACGCCCCGGCCAGAAAGCCCCAGCCAGGTCCCAGGCCGGGGGCCGCCAGGGCCAGGGCCGTGCTGAGCGCCGCGTTGACCACCAGAAACACGGCGGCGCCAGAGAGGGCCTTTCCGTACGCCTCCACGTAAAAGAGGAAATTCTGGGCGGCCACGGCCATGAGCTGGAAAAAAGCGCCCAGGGTATAAACGGCAAAGCCGCGCATGCGGCCCGGCTCCAGGGCCAGGGCGGGGGCGGCAAGGAGGGCGGCGGCCGTTACCAGGGCCTGGAAAAGGGCCAGAGCGGCCAGGGCTTCCCGCCCCCTGGCCGCAAGATCGGCGAGCGTGCGCTGTATATCGAGGTACGGCCTGCCGGACAGGGCCTTGAGGAAACGCCTGAGCGCGGCAAAGTACGAGGTCTCGCTGGCTATGACAAAAAACGCCAGGCCGGGAACGATAGTGAGGCCGGCCAGATAGGCCACGGAATCGGTCGGTTGGTGGAGAAGCAGTCTGGTGCCCAGGGGAGCGTCGCCCAAGACCAGCCAGGCCGCGAATTTGTCTGCCCAGGTTGCCGCGTAGTACGTAAAGCCGTAGGCGCACAGGGCGGGATAGCGCCTGGCCATGGCCACAACGGCCGAACCCCGGGGCGGAGCTTGTGGCTTGAACTCTGCCAGGATCAGGATCAGGAGGCCCGCGCACAGGACCAGGTACCCAAGCCCAAAGCCCAGGGCCAGCCCGGCCGGCCCCATATCCCTGCCAAGCCAGGAAAGGCCGGCCGCGGCGGCCATGCCTAAGCCGTACACGAGCAGGATGCGAGCGTGCTTGTGGAGAAGGCTTGAGAACAGCACCAGCACCCACATGCAGGTGACTGCCCCGGACAGAAGGCCGGACACGGCGGCGGCCAGGGCCTGGTTCCCGGGCAACACCCGGCCAATTAAGGAAAACAGCGCGCCGGCGGCGCATGCTGAGGGGGCCAGCCAGGCAAGGAGCCTGAGCAGGGCGCCCACGGCCACCGGCTCGGCCCGCTCGTGGATGCGGTCCGCAACAAAACGCGTGAACGAGTACTGTATGCCGCCCGAGAGGATGGTGGACAGGGCCAAGGTGTATATGAGCAGGGCGGTAAAGGGCGCGGCCGCCTCCGGCCTGGCCGCTCCCAAAGGCCCCATCACCAGCCATATGGTCGCCATGGACAAGAGGGACGGGCCGGCCACAACCAGCACGCCGGACAGGCTGCCGGCGGTGAAGGACGTGAGGTCTCCCCGGGATATGACCCGCTTGAGCGTGAAGCCTATGCCCGCCATGCGCCCTCCAGGAGGGAAGCGTATATGGTCCGGTAACGCTCGTGCAGGCCGCGCTTGTCGTAATGGGCGCGCACGCGGCGCTTGTTGGCGTCTATCACGGCGGCCATGTCCTGCGGATGGGCAGCAGCGTACAGGGCTCCAGCGGCCAGGGCCTCGGGATCCCGAGGACTGGCCAGAAAGCGGCTGTCGTAGTCCAGGAGCTCGGGCACGTTGCCCACGGCCGTGGACACCACGGGCACGCCCGCCGCGTATGCCTCTAGGATGACCAGCGGCTGGGCCTCGCGCACGCTGGTCAACATGAGGAGATCCAGGCGGGCGTACCACGCGCGTACGTCGGCGGGACCGGTAAATTCCAGCGTGTCGGCCAGGCCAAGGCTGTCGCGTAGCTTCACGCACTCGTCGTAGTATGCCTGGTCCTCGTCGGTGGGCCCAATGCAGTAGAAGCGGGCCCGGCTATCGGCGTCCGCTATGATGCGGGCGGCCGCTATGAAGGTCTTCACGTCCTTGATGGGCACTACCCTGCCCACCAGGCCCACGGCAAAACCCTCATGCTCCTGGCGCTCCACGCTGAAACGCTGGATGTCTATGCCGTTGGGCGTGACCAGGGCCCGGTCGGCGCGGCCTCCCAGGGCGAGCTGTTCCCGCCTGTTGGTCTCAAAGAGCGACGTGAGGGCGTCTGCCCCCGCGTAGCACAGCCTGGCAAAACGGGCGTACGCGTCTATCCACAGGTCGCGCTGGTAGCCGCGCACAAAGTCGGCCTTGCGTATCTCCATCTCGCGCTCTTTATGGTAGAGACCGTGCTCGGACAAGAGGAGGGGCGACCCTGTGCGCACCTTGGCCGCGAGCCCCGCCAGGCCGGCAAAACCCGTGGACAGGCACTGGTACAGGTCGGCCGCGGGCGGGGGCGCCGTGATGGCGGCCAGCATCATGCTGTATACGGCCTTCCAGGCCCAGAAAAAATCGCTGAAGGGATACAGGGGATTCAGGGTCTGGTGCGACGCGCACACGAATTTCCACAGCCGCTGGTCGGACAACAGCTCGTCCATGCCCACCGGCCGTTCGTCCAGGGCGCGGACCAGGCAGCCAAAGCTGTCCACGGCCTCGCCCTGGCCCGAGTTCAGGAAACGCAGAAAGGCAACGGCCGCCTTGGCCGCCGTACCGCCGCCGCCCCTGGGCGCCCGCGATATGACCGCGTCCCGATGCTCGACCACGTTGGCCGGGAAGGTATACCGGGGCGTCTGCCCGGCCTCGGGCGACAAACTGAACACGGCGTAGTGATAGTCGCCCAGATTGCCTATGAGGTCATGCACCCAGGAACTGACGCCCCCGGTGATGTACGGATAGGAACCCTCGGATATGACGCACACGCGCCTGGCCCCCGCCGCGCCCATCACAGCCACCTTGACGACGCGGCGGCAAAGGGGCCCATGCCCAGGTGCCCCGTGGCCTGTAGGCGGCGCACGGCCCAGCGGAGGCCCGCGTAGTCGCGCAGCCTGAAACGGAGATCAGCTAGAAGCTCCAGGAATTCGGGATCGTCCGGGCGGGCCAGAAGGACGCGGTCCAGAAGGGCGGATGCCTCCCTGAGCCTGCCCAGGGCCAGGTGGATGGACAGGGCCAGGCTGACGTGTTTGCGTTTGAGGGCTCCGGCGCGCGCCAGTTCCTCAAGGGCACGGAACGCCTCCCGGTAGTAAAAAGCCCTGAGAGAGCCCTTGCCGGCCAGCTCGGCCAGCTCGGCGTACAGTCTGGCCACCAGGTAGCTGTCGCCTTTCTTGCGGGCTGACTCTATGGCACGCGCGTGACGTACTTCCATAATGGACAGGCTCTCGGCGGCGTGGAGGGCGCTTTCCTGGTCCCGGGAATGGAGCCGGGCTCGGAACGCCTCGCCCAGGGCCAAGCCGCCCTCGGCCAGCGGTTTCCACCGCGCCAGGGCCCGGTCCAGGTCGGCGGGATCCTGGGGTTCGGACACCAGGGGCTTCACCCTGCCGGCGGCCTCGTACAGGGCGGCCGCGTCCAAGGACCCGGCCAGCATGCCGTGGATGGCAGCGTCCGGGGTGCGGGCCGTCCGGTACACGCCCGGGTTCCTGAAACGTTCGTAGCCGTCGGGAGCGCGTCGCCATTCTCCCATGTCAGCCCTGCAATTCTATCAGGAGCTCGGCCCTGCCTATGATCTCGTCCACGCCCGCGTCCGCTCTCCTCCTGGACGCAAAGCCCACGCGCAGATCCAGGCGCCGTGCCTGTCCGCCTATGTCCGGGGGCGACATCTGCAGGGTGCCCAGGGCTTCCAGGCTCAGGCGGGACACCCCGTCCTCGTCCAGACCGCCCACAAACAGGCCCAGCTGGTCGCCGCGCTTGTACTGGCAGGCCATCATCGGGGTGTCGGCAGACGCGCTGAAGGCCCTGGACACGGCGTCCGCTATGCGCCGCCCCGAGTCCGGTCCGGCTTCCGCGACGATGGCCGCAAGGTTGTCGATCTGGCATATTACCACGGAGAACGGGGAGCCGGTACCGCGCCCAAAGGCCTCGTCCACCATGGCCATGAACTGGGCGTAGGACGGCACGCCGGCGCCTTGGTCGAATTCGGCGTCCTTGGTCAGGCGCTCGTAGCGCACGGCCCGGTCCAGATAGGGCCTGGCCAGCTCGAGCATGGCCTCTATGGCCCGTTCGGTGCTCTCGGTATAGGCCACAAAGGGCAAGTCGCGCACGGTCAGCACGCCCCAGGGCTCCCCGGACGGGGCCAGGGGAAAGGCCATGATCACGCCGCCGTCATCCATGGACGCCAGGTACGGGTCGTCCAGCACCTGCCGTATGGTAAAACGCGAGCCATTGCGGTGAACCCAGCCTTCCACGCAACCCTCCAGCGGCCGCTGAGCGGGGGCCTGGCCGTCGCCCGCGCCAAGCACCAGCTGCAGCGTTCCGTCCGCGGAATCCGCCCGGTACAGGGCGGCAGAGCGCACGCCGGCAAAGCGTTCCAGCAGGGTCAGTATGCCCCCGGCCACACCCTCAACCGAGCGCGTATCCAGGGAACGCAGGTGCTCGTGGATCAGGGGCAGGGAATCCCTGGCGGACAGGAGCTCCCGTTCGTAGTAGCCGTTGACCACGCGCAGGGCGTCCAGGGTTTTGGACAGGCGTACGCCTTTTTTGTACAGCTCGCGGTAGCGCGCGCGGAGCGACGCGATGGCTGCCTTGGACCCGGAACGCCCAAAGCCTATGGCTCCCACGGCCAGAAGGACCAGGGCGGACTGGGGCCCGGCCAACTCGGCCCAGGGCACCCGGCTGCCGGGCATGAACGCCGCGGCCACGGGCAGGGCCCCCACGCCCAGGGCCAGCGCGGCAAGACCGGCCACCGGGCCGTAAAACGACGCGAACACCACTGCCGGCAGCCAGTACGGCACAAAGGCCAGGCGCGGAAAGCCTGGTTGGTCGCCAGACAGGACATTCCACGCCACCAAGGCCGCCAGCACCGCCAGCATTTCCAGAGGAACGATACGGTTTTTCAGCCTGCGAACACCCACCCGACCCGCCTTGCTCCCTTGCAGGATGCCAGCATCCTGTTAGGTATATCGGCATATACGGGCCGGTCTTTGCCCATAGTCGTCTGGACGCTGCCGGCGGGCCCGTTCCGAATTGCCTTGCGTTTTTGTCGGAAATTGATGATTTTTCTAACAGGTGAGCCGATTTCAAAAGGGGACCTATAAAAGTCTGTTGCTTCTGAAATTGGCTTTGCGATTGCTCGCGGTTGTTTGCATGTTTCGCAATCGCCACGCACATCGCGTCTCACTATGTAGCTCTTTCAAAACTCGTCCGACTTTTGAAAGAGCCCAGGATGTTTTTTTAGGACCCGGCCCGCGTTCCTCGGGGCCGGAGCCAGCAAGCCAGGAGCAAGCCATGCGCCAGAGTTTCCTTGTTGCCCTCGTGCTGTTCGGCATGGTGTCCGGCCGGGCCCAGGCCCAGGCCGGCATAGCCGCTGAACTGCCCTACCCCGAATCCACGTCGGTGTACGCGGAGGGCGAGAACGCCCTGGCCACCAATTTTGCCCGCGAGCCTGTCATACGTTACAGGGCGTCCGGCAACAGGGCCCTGGTGCTGGACGCGTCGGACAAAGCCTATGGCGGCGCCGACTACTTTGCGGAACTGTACCTTCAGGTGCCGGCGGCGGGCGAATACACCCTCTGGTACGCGGGCAGCCCGCCCGCTTCGTCCAGGACGGACGTTCCCGGCTACTACGCCCCCGTGTGGGCCAGCCTTGACGGCGGCGCGCCCTTCCTCCTGACCTGGGAAGGTTCCCAGGTGCATGCCTCCGGCGACGAGCCCAACCGGCGCTGGGCGGCCATCACCACGGCCACGCTCACCCAAGGCCCGCACATCCTCAGGTTGGAGATCCGCGACAAGAGGAGGGCGGACGGCCGGTTCTACTTCGAGCTGGACGCCGTCGCCGCCATCAGGACCGTGCTGGGCGCGTCCCCGCAGCCACGGGGGGCGGTAGGCTCGCCAGTGGCCGTTCCCCTTGCGGAAAGCGAGTACGAGCGCCTGATCCGTGCCAATCCCGGCGACCGCGACGCCCACGCGGCCCTCCTGGAGACGGCCTTTGCCCTGGGCGACTATTCGTCGGCGGCGCGCCACGCCCAGCGCGCGTCCGACCTGTTTCCGGACTCGGCGCGCTTTTTGAAGGCCCTTGCCCGCGCCCGCCTGGGCCTGGACGACGTGACCGGCGGCCTCATGGCCTGGGAACGCGGCCTGGCCCTGGATCCGGACAACCTTGCCGGCTGGCAGGAGGCAGCAAAGACGGCAGCGTGGAGAAGCGACTACGCCCGGTCCATAGCCCTGTACCGGACCGCTTTGGCCTTTTTCCCCGATGACCCCACCCTGACCGTGGACTACGGGCTTGCCCTGATATGGTCCGGGCAGGGCGACCAGGGCGAGCGCGTCCTTAAGGAAGCCGAGCGCCTTGCTCTTGCCGAGCCCCGGCGGGCCCTGGACCTGGCCGCGTCCTTTGTGGTTTCGGGCTACCCCGACCGGGCAGCCGCCCTGCTTGCCGCCGCCGTCAAGGCCCATCCCGCCCAGGCCGCCCTCCGCTACGCCCTGGCAGCGGCGCTGGAACGCTCCGGCGACCAGGCAGGGGCGGACGCCGTACTGTCCAAGGCCCGGAAAGACTACGAGCCAGGCGCGGACTACCTGGACTACGCCAGCCGGGAGGAAGCCGTCATCAAGGCGCCGCGCGCCTATCTTGATACGTTGGCCGCGGACGCGGCCGCCCGGCCGGACGACATAGGCCTCAGGAACCTCCGCGTGCAAGCCTTGTTCTGGCACGGCCGCCGTGCCGAGGCCATAGCCGCCTTTGAGGGCCTCCTTGCCGCCCGGGCCTATGACGTGATAGCCGCCGCGGATAGAGCGTCGCCCGATCTTGCCGACTTCCAGGCCGAGCTTATGGCCCTCAGGCTGTGGGCCGATGACGCCAGGCAACAGCTGCCCGAACGCGGACGCCGCCTCAAAGCCGCCGTTGACGCTGCTGAGGCCGCAGCGGCCCGCCTGGCCAAGGAACCTGACCGGGAAGAGCTGAAAGTAGAAGCCGAACGGAGCGCCCAGGCCATGGACGACGCCCTGGTCGCAGAAACGGCCGCCCTGCGCTGGGATCAGGCCCTGGCAGACAGGGCGGCGGCCCTGGCCCTGACCCTGGACCAGCTCAGGCAGGCGGACAAGCCCTTGGCGGACGCCTTTGAGCTGGAACGCTCTGCGTCCGGCTGGACCCTGGACAGGCAGGTGTGGCTGGACGACCTGGCCTCCGCCCTCAAAGCCGGCGATCCCGTGGCCTGGTTCGTACGGACGCGCCTGCCCGGCCCGGTTCCTTCCAGGACCGAGCTGGGGCTGGCCTACGCGGCCCTGGCCCAGCCGGATTCGCCGTCCTTGCGTTTTGGCGCCTTAAAGGCGGCACTCGCGCTGGACCGACGCCAGGAAGCGCTATCCCTGGCGGACGCCTTGGCCCCGGGCGGCAGCGAAGGTATGCGCCTGCTTGCCGGCGTCCTGCGCCCCGCATCCGAGGGGCTCCCGTCCGGCGCCAGCGCCTTTTCCGGGGCCCCTCTAGCCCTTGCCGCCATTGACGCCCTGCTTGAGGCCCTGCCGTCAACCATAAAGAGCCTTGACGTCCTGGCCAGGGACGCTCTGGCTCTTGGCGACGCTCGCGACCAGCGGCTCTTCCGCGAGGTCGAGCGGGACCTGGTCAGCCTCCGGCGGGAGCTTGGCTCCTTCCATCTGGCGGACGGGCGGCTTGAGCGGGCGTCTGCCCAGTTCCGGACCGCGCTTCAAAGCGACCCTGGCGACGCGGCCGCCGTGTTCGCCCTGGCCAACCTGCGGCAACGCGCGGGCGACTGGGTGGAGGCCATGCGCCTGTACCGCCGCGTGTACGAGCTGGATCCTTCCTACGCCAATGTCCAGGGTTTCCACAACGCGCTGGCGCGGTCCAACGCGGACAGCCTGGCCGCCACGGCCACCGGGTACGTGGATCCTCTGGTATCGGTGTTCGACGCGGGCTCGTCCTGGTCGCTCGGGCTTGCCAGCTCGCTCGAGCTTACCCTGGCCCTGAGCGGCAGGGACGTGCGACGCTATACCGCGCGCAGCTTCCTGGTGGACGACGGCATGGGAGGCACGGTCACCGTTACCGAGGACCCGTCCTCGGCTTCCTGGATGGACGCCGGCGCCCGTTTGCGCCTTGGCTTGCCGTCCTCGCCCGTGAAGGTCGCCGCCGAGCTGGGCGCCACCATCGTCGACCGTCGCGGTAGCGCCGGCTACCCCGTGTCAGGCGAGGGCATCCTGGACGCCCTGAGCGGCCGGGACGTGTACCCGCGCGCCGACATCCGCCTGGTTCTGGGCTCGGACGGATCAAGCCTGTCAGCGGGGGCGTCCCTGCGCCTCATGGACGAGTCCCTGGTGCCTGGCCGCCCGCTCATGTACCGGGCCAGCGCGGACGCATCAGTCACCCTGCCCTTCATGGATTTCAGCTATGCGCGCCTGTACGGCCGCCTGGACGACGTGATCCTGGAAGGGCTGGCCGAGGACCCGCGGCTGATAGCCACGGGCCTGGGCGAGCTTGCCCTGGGTTTCCACCTGGACGACTCGCCGTGGACCAACCTGCTGGCCGCAGCCGAACTCAGTTTTGAGCACGCCTTTGACCACGAGCCGCGCCTGTACTACGCCCCCGACCAGGCCCTGAACGCGCGCCTGGCCCTTACCCTGCTGTCCTGGCCGGGCCTGTCGGGAGGCGGCGTCCTGGGCTTCATAGGCCGGGTGGCCGGCGGCATATACGCAGACGCAGACGAGTTTTATCCCCTGGTCCAGGCGGACCTGCGCCTGGAATGGACCAGGAGGGACGCCACGTTCGGCGGCAGGGCCTTCCTGACCCAGGCCTTCCCCTCGTCTGGCGACGCGTACTGGACGCTTGGTTTCGAGCTGTCGGGCACGGTGCCGGTGACCGACCTGATAGCGCCCTGAGGCTCGCCGGGCGCCCTTGCCCGCGTCCGCCCACGCCGCTATGATGGGCGGACGCATGGAACAATGGAAGCGGACGTTTTGGGCCGTATGGGTGGCGGAGTTCATAGCCATAGCCGGCTTTGCCACCACCACGCCCATCATAGCCTACTACCTGGCCAGCCTGGGCCTTGGGGACGAGGCTGCGCTCAAATTCTGGACAGGCGCCACGCACACCGGCGCGTCCCTGGCCATGGCCATATTCGCGCCCATTTGGGGCGGCCTTGCCGACCGCGTGGGGCGCAAGCCCATGCTGATGCGCGCCATGTTCGGCGGCTCGCTCCTCATAGGCCTTTTGTCCCTGACCACGGAACCCTGGCAGGTGGCGCTCCTGCGCACCGTCCAGGGTTCGGTGACAGGCACCGTGGCAGCGGCCAACGTGTTCACCGCGTCGCTGGTACCGGAAAAGGAAACGGGCTACCGCCTTGGGCTCATGCAGATGGCCGTCTACCTGGGCAACTCGCTGGGGCCCATCATAGGAAGCTCCCTGGCCGTGCACACGGGCTATCGCGGGAACTTCCTGGTAACCAGCGGCCTGCTCATGGCCGCCGGACTGGTCATCATCGTTTTTGCCAAGGAGGAATTCGCGCCTAAACCGTCCACCGGCTCGCTCGTGTCGCGGATACTGCCTGACTTTTCGCCCCTCGTGCGCACGCCGGCCCTCCTGCCCCTCCTGGCCGTGGTATTCCTGTTCCAGTTCGCCAACTCGGTGGTGGCTCCCATGCTTCCCCTGTACATACGCTCCGTGGTGGCCACGGAGGCCCAGGCAACCATGATGTCGGGCACCATCATAACGACCACTGGCGTGGCGGGCGCCCTGGGCGCCGTGCTGATAGGCCGTATATCCATACGCGCCGGCTCGGCCAGGACCCTGATCTTGAGCATGGCGGGCGCCTTTCTGTTTTACCTGCCCCAGGGCTTTGTCCGCTCGCCGTGGATACTCCTGGCCTTGCGCTTTGGAAGCGGCCTATGCCTGGGCGGCACCATGCCCAACGTGAACGCCCTGATAGCGCGTCTGTGCGAGCGGGGCAAGCAGGGGGCGACCTACGGGCTGTCTGCGTCCATATCCAGCGCAGGCATGGCGCTGGGCCCAGCCTTGGGGACGGTCATGGCTTTGGGAGCCGGCTATAGCTCGATTTTCTTCATTACTACCGCCATACTGGGGGGCGTGGGCATAATGGTGGCCATCAACACGAAGGCCGGCCGCCTTGCCGGCCCGGAAAGGTCCGTGGAGCGCGCATGAGTGACGAAACCCAAAAACCCGGCCCACGCCGGATAGAACGCGTCCTTGGCGCGGTGGCCGCTTGCCTGGCCGTGGTACTGGCGGCCGGGACTGTGTATGCCCTGGCGGCCGGACTTCCCGCCAAAAAGGCCATACGTTCGGCCCTGGCGGCATCGGAACCGGACGCCTCTGGCCAGGACCAGTGGCTGGATCTTGGCAGGCTCAGGGCCGAGGCGGCTGACGGTTCCGTCGTCGTGGCGCGCATCGTGCTGCCCTACAGCGGCGCCGATCGGGCATTCCGCGAGGAACTTGCCGGCAAGAGGACCGAACTCAAGGCCCTGGCCCGGGAACTCCTGGAATCCGTGGACTCAGGCACCATCCAGGAAGGCGGAGAAGGCGCCGTCAAGGCCGGGCTTCGAGACCGCCTCAATGCCATTCTTGTGCTCGGCGCTTTGGACACCGTGTACTTCACTGAATTTCAGGTTATTCCCTGAAGGGAGCTCGTCATGACCGTTGAAGTGCTGACCTTGTGCGATTTTGCCCAGGATATGATGGGAAAACTTACCGTGGTGGGCTGTTTTGACGCGGTAACCGTGCGCGATTTCCCGGCCACCCACCCCCTGCTCTGCGTGGCAGCGCGCATCCGTTTTCCCGTATACGAGCTGGGGGCCCACCAGGTAAGCGTCGACATAACGGACGCCGACGGAGCCCAGCTCGTGCCCCCGCTCAAGGGCGAGCTGAACGTCAACGGCATAGGAGGCGACTCCGCCTGCGCAAATATGACCCTGAACCTGTTCAACCTGCGACTTGAGCACGAGGGCAGCTGGCGTGTAAGCCTGGCCATAGACGGCCAGGAAAGAGCCCACATACCCTTGTTTGTGCGTCGGCCGCCCGCTGGCAGACAGACCCACTAGCAGGAAGGCGGAAGGCCGACCGGGCTCGGCGTTCCAGTTTCCGGGAGACACAGGGCAGCGTCCCATCTAAAAATAGTGTTTATTTTTGATACACTAGCAGGAAAATAATAGCCACACACGTTGTTTCGTTATGATACACCAAACTCATGACTGGTGGTATACGTGCCTGCGTTCTCAACACCACGCACGTTTTTTTTCTCGGGACGACACATACCACCTTATAATTCTACAGTTAATTGTTTTTATATAATAGAATTACTCATATCTTACCTGGCGACGCTTTGACAACGGACGGTGCGCCTCAATACAAGTTTAATGTTATTTTGGCACGCTTATTGCATATATATTTACGAACGCGACAGTGGCCAATGCCACAAGGGTCGCGACACAAACGAACACAACGTAGTGAGGAGGCACACTATGAAGAGCGTAGTCACGTACAATCCCGATTCCGTCCTGTCCATTTTTGACGACTGGGACCGCATGCTTGGCGATTTCCTTGGCCGCGAAAGCTACACGGGCATGGCAAGCGCGGGGTACCCGCCGGTGGATGTCCGCGAGGAAAAAGAGCGCTACGTGCTTGAGGCCGAGCTTCCCGGACTCGGGGAGAAAGATGTGGCCATAAAGGTCAACGACAGGGTGCTGTCCATTGCTTCCGTAAAGGAAGAAGACAAGAAGGAAGAGCGCGACGGCGTGTGGCTGATCCGCGAGCGCGGCGTCCGCGCCTTCCGCAGGGCCTTCACCCTGCCGCGCAATGTGGACGCGGAGAAGATAGGCGCCAGCTTCAAGGACGGCCTCTTGACCGTATCCATGCCCAAGCGCCCCGAGGCCCAGGAAAAGACCATAGCCATCAGCCGCGGCTGATCCGGCCTTTTTCCAGCTGCAGGCCGCTTCCGGTTTCCGACCGGAAGCGGCCTTTTTGTCTGCTAAACCGTTTCAGTAAATGGCTGTGGTAATTAAATGGCTAAAACGCTTGTCAAGTTTAATAACCTGGGCGTACAATGTCGCAACTAGTTCCGTAAGGAGGAACCATGAAACGTGTTCTGTCTGCAGTGCTTATGATCGCGCTGGCGACGAGCCTCTTCGTGTCCTGCGGCGGTGGAGCCCAGGGAGCCGAGTTCATCATGAACAACGGCGCCGAGCCCGCCACCCTTGACCCGTCCAACATTTCGGGCGTCCCTGAGCACCATATCTACATGGCGCTGTTCGATGGCCTGGTGACCTACGATCCCAAGACCTCCTTGGCGGCTCCCGGCGTGGCCGAGAGCTGGAGTACGTCCGCCGACGGCCTGACCGTCACGTTCAAGCTCCGCAAGTCCACCTGGTCAGATGGTACCCCCATCACCGCCCAGACCGTGGTTGACAGCTGGCTGCGCACCTTGCATCCGGATACCGCCGCTGAGTATGCCTACATGGTCAACATGGTCGTGAAGGGCGCCGAAGCCTACAACACCGGCGGTGGCGCCGCTTCCGATGTGGCCATCCGCGCCCTGGACGACTACACCTTCCAGGTCGACCTGCTCGGCCCCATGCCCTACGCCGTCGACATGATGGCCCACTACGCTTTTGCCATCCTCCCGATGCACGTCATCGCCGAGAAGGGCACCGAGTGGATCAAGCCCGAGAACATGGTCAGCAACGGCGCCTTCGTGCTCCAGGAGTGGAAGCCCCAGGAATCCCTGACCGTGGTCAAGAACACCAAGTACTGGGACGCCAAGAACGTCAAATTGTCCAAGATCACCTTCCTCCCCATCGAGGATCAGCTGACCGCGTACAACAAGTTCAAGGCCGGCGAGATCGACTGGGCCTCCGGCGTTCCCCTTGACCTGATCGACGAAGTCAAGCTCCGCCCGGACTACCAGGGCAACCCCCAGGTGGCCACCTACTACTACATCTTCAACATGACCCGCGAGCCCTTCAAAGACGTCCGCGTCCGCAAGGCCCTGACCATGGCCCTTGACATGCAGGAACTGGTGGACAAGGTGCTCAAGGGCGGCCAGATCCCCGCCAACGGCCTGGTTCCGGCCATGGCCGGCTACACCCCGGTTGACGGCAACCCCTTCAACCCCGAAGAAGCCAAGCGCCTCTTGGCTGACGCCGGCTACCCCAACGGTAAGGGCTTCCCCGAGACCACCCTCCTGTACAACACCAATGAAGGCCACAAGAAGATCGCCGAGTGGGCCCAGGAATCCTGGAAGCAGAACCTTGGCATCACCACCATCTCCCTGGATAACAAGGAATGGGGCACCTTCCTGGACATCCGCCAGAACCTGCACGACTTTGACTTCTGCCGCGCCGGTTGGGTGGGCGACTACCTGGATCCCAACACCTTCCTTGACATGTTCCTGGCCAACTCCGGCCTGAACGACGGCCTCTACAACAGCCCCGCCTACGACGAACTGGTCCGCCTCGCGGCCACCCAGTCCGGCGCCGAGCGCATGGAGAGCCTGCGCCAGGCCGAGACCATCATGATCACGGACGACCAGCATGTCATCCCGTTCTACCACTATGTGAACCAGGACCTCATCGACCTGTCCAAGTGGGACGGCTGGTATCCGAATCCTCTCGGATCGCATCCCTGGAAGTACATCGCTCCCAAGGAGTAAGACTCCTGTAACGGACGGCCATCCGGCCGCTCGTGCGCGATCGGGGCCGCCCCGGCATATGCCGGGGCGGCCCGCTTTTTGGGTTGCTTCCACAAGGGTCGACCGAGTCGTTTCAATTTCTAAAAACTGATTTTACTTTTCAGATAAGCGCCCTTTAGCAGTAGCGCGAAATGACAAAGAAGTATATACTTCCCTAGTTCGCGGCGCGGTTGTCCGCCTGCCACCGGCATCGGTCCACCTGCCCGCGTCGGACCGCATCCCCCACCAGCGGTTTGAAATCCTCTCAGTCGAGGCCATGATGACCAGATTCATCGTACGCAGGCTGCTGAGCACCATCCCGACCTTGTTCGTGATCATAACGCTCAGCTTCTTCCTCATCCGCATGGCTCCCGGTGGCCCCTTTGCCCGGGAGAAGAAGGTTCCGCCGGAGATCCTTCAGAATCTGCTCAAAAAGTATCACATGGACGAGCCCCTTCCCCAGCAGTACTTCCGCTACCTTGGCGATGTGCTCCGCTTTGACCTGGGACCGTCGTTCAAGTATAAGGACCAGACGGTCAACGACCTCCTGGGCACCACCTTCCCCGTGTCGCTCACCCTGGGCGTGATGGCCCTCGCCGTGGCCACCTTTCTGGGCGTGCTCGTGGGCATAATATCCGCGCTGAAACAAAACAAATGGCAGGACTACGCGGCAATGTCCGTTGCCGTGTTGGGTATATCCATACCCTTGTTCGTGGTCGGCCCGGTCCTGATGCTCGTGTTCGCGCTTATACTGGACTGGCTGCCGACCTCAGGCTGGATAGGCAGCCGCGCGGGCTGGGCAACAGTGGTGATGCCGGTCATGACGCTTATGCTGCCGCCCTTTGCCTACATCGCGCGCATGTCCCGTGGTTCCATCATTGAGGTCATCCGCTCAGACTATGTACGCACGGCCCGCGCCAAAGGTCTGAAGGAAAACGTCGTCATCACCAAACACGTGCTCAAGGGCGCCCTTCTGCCCGTTGTCACCTACCTAGGCCCGGCCTTTGCCGGCATCGTGACGGGCTCGGTGGTCGTGGAAAGGATCTTTGACATACCGGGCATAGGCAAGATATTCGTGCAGTCTGCGTTCAACCGCGACTACACGGTTATCATGGGCGACGTCATCGTGTATTCCCTCATCCTGATCAGCGCGAACTTCATCGTCGATGTCCTTTACGGCATCCTTGACCCGCGCATCACCTACAAATAAGGGGCCCGCACATGCCGATATCGACCAAGACCAAGGACAACGCCGTCAACGAGTTCAACCAGTACGTAAAACCGGTCTCGTTGTGGGCGGACGCGTGGAAGCGTTTAAGGCGCAACAAGATGGCCCTGATGGGCATGTGGATAGTGGGAATCTACATATTCATCACCTTCTTTGCCGGCCTGCTTCCTTTCTTCAGTTACACCGACCAGGAGCTCATGCACGCCAACCTGCCGCCGTCGTTCAAGCCGGCGGGCATCGTGACCCTTGAGCGCCTGGAAATGCGCAAGCTCGAGCTTGAGTCCGCCATCGCGCAGACCAACCGCGAGGACCTCAAGACCGACCTTACGCGCATCCTCCTGGAAGCCGAGCAGCTCAAGACGGAAATTGACTCCAACCCCGTCCACAAGCGGGTGTATATCCTGGGCACAGACAGCCTGGGCAGAGACATGCTGGCCCGCACCATATACGGAGGCCAGATATCCATCCTGATCGGGCTCATAGGCACCCTGACGGCCGGGCTCATCGGCATCGTGCTTGGGGCCATGGGCGGCTATTTCGGGGGCTGGTTCGACAATCTCCTCGGACGTTTTGTGGATATCATGTACAGCCTGCCGTACATGCTCATCGTCATCATCATCATGGCCATGATAGAGACCACCAATCCCACCACCAAGGTATTCGTGCTGTTCATCGCCATAGCCATGATATCCTGGCTTACCATATCTCGCGTGGTGCGCGGCCAGGTCATCAGCATCAAGAACTCGGAATTCGTGGAAGCGGCCCGCTCCATGGGCGCGTCTAGCCCGCGCATCATCTTCCGCCACCTGTTGCCGAACACGCTGACTATCATCATCGTGTACTCTACGCTGTCCTTTCCCAGCTTCATCATGAACGAGAGCTTCCTCTCCTTCCTGGGTCTTGGCGTTTCGGCGCCCATGGCCTCCTGGGGCACCCTGGTAAGCGACGGCGTCCAGAGCATGCAGCTGTATCCGTGGCGCCTCCTCGTGCCGGGCGCGGCCATGACCATCTTCCTCTTCGCCATGAACTTCATGGGCGACGGTCTGCGGGACGCCCTGGATCCGCAGAGCAAGAACCGAACCTAGGCGCGTAAGGAGACCACCGAATGACCGATGACGTCATACTCCAGGTCAAGGACCTGAAGGCATACTTCAAGCTGGACGAGGGACTCCTCAAGGCCGTGGACGGCGTGAGCTTTGACCTCCGCAAGGGCGAGACCCTGGGCATCGTGGGCGAGTCCGGATCCGGCAAGAGTGTTACCAACCTGGCCATCATGAAGCTGATACCCACGCCGCCCGGACGCATAGCCGGCGGCCAGGTGATCTTTGACGGCAAGGACCTCATCCCCATGAACGACAACGAGATCCGGCAGATCCGCGGGAACAAGATTTCCATGATCTTCCAGGATCCCATGACATCGCTCAACCCCTTCCTCCGCATCAGCACCCAGATGGTTGAGACCATCGTCCTCCATCAGGGCCTGGACAAGAAAGCGGCCAAGGAAAAAGCCATCGAGATGCTCAAGCTGGCCGGCATACCCGCGCCGGAAAACCGCATCGACCAGTACCCGCACCAGTTCTCAGGCGGCATGCGCCAGCGCGTGATGATAGCCATGGCCCTGTCGTGCAATCCGGAGATCCTCATAGCCGACGAGCCGACCACGGCGCTGGACGTGACCATCCAGGCGCAGATCCTGGAGCTCATCAACGAGCTGTCACAGCGCCTGGGCACGGCGGTGATCCTCATTACCCACTCCCTGGGTGTGGTGGCCGGCATGTGCGACAACATATGCGTGATGTACGCCGGCCGCGTGGTTGAGAAGGGCTCGGCCGACGAGATCTTTGCCGATCCCAAACACCCCTACACCGTAGGCCTCATAAAGAGCGTGCCCCGTCTGGACAAGGAAAACAAACAGCGGCTGTACTCCATACCCGGCCAGCCGCCCAACGTGATCAATCTGCCAGAGTGCTGTCCCTTCTTCCCACGCTGCGACCGCGCCATGGACATATGCAAGTCCAAGTATCCGCCGGTTGCCGACCTGGGGAATGGCCGGACGGTATCCTGCTGGCTGTACGGAGAGGGGAAGTAAATGAACGAAAGCGAAAACCTGCTCGAGGTCCGAGGCCTCAAGATGCACTTCCCCTTCCACACCGGCTCGTTCTTAAACCGCAAGAAGGGCTACATATACGCGGTGGACGGGGTGGACCTCCATATCAAGAAGGGCGAGACCCTTGGCCTGGTGGGCGAGTCCGGTTGCGGCAAATCCACCACGCTCCGCGCGGTGGCCCAGCTGTACAAACCGACAGCCGGCAAAGTCATGCTCAAGGGCAGGGACCTGGTCCAGCTCAGCCAGGGCGAGCTGATGTCCGCCCGCAAGGACATGCAGATCGTGTTCCAGGACCCCTACGCGTCACTGAACCCGCGCATGACCACCCGCGACATCGTGGCCGAGCCCATGCGCATCTTCACCAAGGCCGGGATCCTTTCCATGTCCAAGGCTGAGATCGACGAGCGCGTGGAGCAGCTGCTTGAGCGCGTGGGCCTGTCGCGCTTCTTCAAGAACCGCTACCCCCACGAATTCTCGGGCGGCCAGCGCCAGCGCATAGGCATTGCCCGCGCCCTGGCGCTCAAGCCCGACCTGGTGCTCTGCGACGAGCCCGTGTCCGCACTGGACGTGTCCATACAGTCCCAGATCCTGAACCTGTTCAAGGACCTGCAGGACGAGTTCGGCCTGACCTACATGTTCATTGCCCACGACCTGGCGGTCATCCAGTACATATCCAACCGCATAGCGGTCATGTACCTGGGCGTCATCGTTGAGGTGTCCGAGTCTGCGGAGCTGTACAAAAAGCCCCTGCACCCCTACACCCAGGCTCTTCTGTCCGCGGCGCCCATCCCCGACCCGGAGGTGGAGCGCAAGCGCCAACGCATCATCCTGACCGGGGACGTGCCGTCTCCCGACAAGGTGAGGACCGGCTGTCCCTTCTATGACCGCTGCCAGAAACACATGGACAAGTGCAAGGATCACGTGCCCCTGCTCAAGGACGCGGGCCCGGGACACCAGGTTGCCTGCTTCCTGTACCACGATCCCGCCTGACATACCTAAGGGGACCTCTAAAAACTTCAGTTTTTAGAGGTCTTCCTTGAAAAACCTTGTGTTTTCGGCCGAAAACGCAAGGGAACCTTAAAAACCATGGGGTTTTTAGAGGTTCCCCAAAGCCCTGTTTAGTAGCCCGCTCCCATTCCAGGGAGCGGGTTTTTTTGCGCCCGGGGTCACGCGCTCAAACCAACAAGCGGATCAACATCATCCACGGCCCTAGAAACTGTCCAGACTGGCAAGATATATTGTTGTCCGGCTGCTAACCAGCCCTGTCTGCCGGGGCTTCCCCGAAGTCACCCTCCTATACAACACCAATGCAGGCCACAAGAAGATCGCCGAGTGGGCCGTGGCTTCCTGGAAAAGAAACCTGGGTATCACCATAGGCACAAAAAACATTGAATGGAGCGCGTTCTTGCGCGTGCGCCAGGACTCGCATGATTTTTCAATAGTCCGCGCCGGTTGGGTTGGCGACTACATTGACCCCAATACCTTCCTGGACATGTTCCTTTCCGACTCCGGCCTGAACGACGGCCTCTATGACAATCCCGACTACGACCGGCTGGTGCGCGGGGCGGCACAGCTGAGCGGCGCCGCGCGCATGGACGCCCTGCGCCAGGCTGAGGACATGCTGATCACCCGAGACCAGCATGTCATTCCCCTCTACTATTACGCCAACCAGGATCTCATAGACCTGACCGTGTGGGACGGGTGGTACTCCAACCCCCTGGGCATACACCCGCCCAAGTACCTTAAACGGAAAAAGTAGCGGATTATCTTGACGACAAAAAAGAGCGGCGCGGCCCATCGGGCCGCGCCGCTCTTTTTGCTGCGGATACTAGCGGGTGATACGCCGGGCTTCTATGTAGAAGCGCTTCTCGGGGGCCTCGCCCATGCTGAAGGTCTTGCGGGGCATGACGCCGTCGCGGATGACCGTGCCAAAAAAGCTGGACTTGTCTATGGGAGGCAGGTACAGGCCCAGGTTCCCCGGCTTCCTGGCCAGGGTCTCCATGCTTTCCGTGCCATGTATGTAGTCTATAACGGTACCCGGGCTTTTTTTGAGAAAGGCATCCAATATTTCCTGGATGGTGCCTGCCGCCAGCTTGGCGCTTGGCCGCCTGAACGTGACCAGAGCGCTCCTGCCCGCTGACACAAAGGCAAAGCGATGCTCGCTTCCGGCCGGCTCGTCGGTCAGGCGCACGGCGTCCGCCCAGGGCATGGGCCTGAACTCGGCTCCAGCCGCCTGGATATCAGCCATGATGGCTGCCTCGTCGGCCTTGAAAAGCACCCGGTGGATGGGATGGAAGGGGAGGCCCTCGTCGTATATGTTGACGAGCTCGACCAGGGCCCAGCGTGCCGGATGCTCCATGATGCGCGGATCGGAGGCGCCGGCCTTCTTGGTTTCCTCCCAGATGGCCTTGGCCGTGGCCAGTGAGTGGTTGCCGTCGCCAACGGCGAACAGGAGCACCTGGTCGTTGCCGTACCGGGCCTTGTACGCGGCGGGGTCGGCCAGTTTTTCCAGGGCGGACGCCACGGCTGCCAGTGAGCCTTGATCGGACACGTGCCAGCCGCGTATGTGACCGGAACCCTGCATCAAATCAAAGTCGTATACTGACGGGAGCTCGGACGCTCTGGCGTACAGGGGCTCTATGACGCTTCTGGCGGCGTCGTCTACCAGCAGCATGATGTGCGGCAGTTCCAGCGGAGCGCCCCGGCGTATGTCCATGCGCGGGGGCAGGCGCTCCACGATGGTCCCTTCGGTTGGCCGTATGCGGGAGGTGACACCCTTGCCGTACTGGTACGCTTCCAGGTCGACGGCCATGACCAGGCCTATCCGGGGCCGCTTCTCGAAGGGGGTATAGCGTTCCACCAGGACAAAACCGGGACCCAGGGCTTTGACCAGACCCTTGGCCAGATAGTCATGCATAGCTGCCTGGATGCGGCCAACACGCTCCGCCTTGTCGCTGTCTTCCAGGTAGCACTCGGGAAAAATGAGCCTGAGCGTGCTGGGAGCGTCGCCCACATCGGCGGCCACCTTTTCCCAGTACTCGCGCTCGCTGGAATACTGGTCGCAGGCCACCACGGCCCAGCGCGCGTAGTCCACGCCCGGAGCCGGCAGGTACATGTCCGGGACGCCGACACCCAGCGCGGCAAAGCGTTCCTTGAGATCAGCCATACAGAAACCCTCCTTATTTCGGCGCCCTTGGCAAAGACGCCCGTGCCCTGGGCACGTCCGCGGACCGGGATCCGCGACGAAGCCCATTATGCGGATTCGGGGCTGGCTGGTCAAACCCGCTCCATTGCGCAGGCGGGCCGCCGCGTTGTATCCTCTGGCCGACAGGGCCGGCACGCCCGAAAGGATATCCTCCATGAAAAGCTCCACAAAAAAAGCCATCGGCCAGGCGGCGGTTGTCGTATCGGGCATCCTCCTCCTGTGGTTCATAGCCCACTTCTCGTCCGACGAGGTGCAGAGCGGCTTCCAATACAAGCTCATCGACGGCGCGCACGTGTTCATGGACAGGAACCTCGAGTCGGCCGCGCGGGCGGAAATCCAGGACGGTCTCCAGGACGCCACGGTGGGCGCCCTCGCGCGGCTTGGCATACGCAGTCCCTCCCGTCCCCTGCCAACTGCGTTCTTCGTCACCAACCTGAACTACGGCGCCATCAACTCGTCGGATTCCTTCCTTGCCAAAAAGCTGCCGGGAGCGGCGTCGTCGGACTTTGCCGTCTTCAGGAACCTCAGCCTCAGGCTGTACGCCAACGAGCTGGTCGCAGACACCATAACCAGCAAGGACGGCCAGTACGTGTTCCTGACGGCCAACGGAGACTGGCGGCGGGCGGCCCTGCACGGCCACGTCCATGCCCTGGCAGCCAGGAACATGCCCGCGCAGCTTGCCGCCAGCATGAACGTTGACACGAATTTCAACGAGGATACCTGGTTCTCGTTCCGGTTTGTCGACGAGGCGGTCGCCCTGTTCGTCACCGACATACAGGCCCTGTCGGGACGCCTTGGAAGCATGGACGCCGCGGCCCGTGCGTACCCCGCCCACGTCCGCGACGCGTACGCCTCCGAATCAAGCCCCATAGCGGAACAGGAACGCCTGATATGGATGGCCACCTTCTCCGAACCGCACAAGCTGTCGAATTTCTACCAAGCGGCCGGGGATTTCAGCGCGTTTCTCCTGGACCGGCTCGGCGTTGACGGTATGCTGGGCCTGTGCGGCAGCTTCCTCATGGGCGCTTACGGGAGCTTTGACGACCTCTTTGCGGGCCTTGGCGGACTCGATGGCGCCATGACCGCCTGGAAGGGCGACCCGGCCGTACCCCGCTCCGGCATGGAGTACCAGCGGCAATGAACGTGGGCAGGAAACTGGCCATAGCCCTGGCATCCGGCGTGGCGGTCATCTGGGGGCTGTCGTTTCTCAGCATTAAGGTGGCCGTGGCCGTCATACCGCCCATGAGCCTGGGCCTGGCGCGCTTTGTCATAGCGTCGGCCATCCTGGGCCTTTCCTTCCCGCTCAGGCGCAGGCGGCCCGCCCTCAAGCTCAGGGACCTTCCCCTGATGGCAGGCGCCGGCCTCACCGGCGTCACCCTGTATTTCCTGGGCGAGAACAACGGCGTGCTCCTCCTGTCGGCGTCGGAGTCGTCCATCATCATAGGGACCATACCCGTGCTCACCACGCTTGCCGACCACCTATTCTCAGGCGCCCGCATGGGCGCTGCTCAGTATCTGGGGGCGGGCATGTCGGCCGTCGGCATAGGCGTTATGGTGTCCGAATCCCTGCGCGTGAGCGACGAGCCGCTGGGGTACCTGTTCATGGGATTGGCCGCCCTGTCCTGGGTGGCGTACGCCTTCATGACACGGCCTCTGTTCAAGCGCTACGACCGCGTGGAGATCACCTTCTGGCAAAGCGTGTTCGGGGGCCTGGGCTTTGTGCCGTTCGTGCTGTTCGAGAGCGTGCCCTGGGCGCGGGTGGACGCGCCGGTGATCCTCAACGTGCTGTACCTGGGCGTGTTCTGTTCGGCCATCGGCTACTTGTTTTACGTTACCGGACTGGATGTCCTTGGGGCCGGTGTGTCCAGCGTGTTCATCAACCTGGTGCCCGTGGTATCGGTGGCTGCCAGCTTTGCCCTGCTCGGGGAGCGGCTATCGCCTATCCAGCTGGCCGGCGGAGCCGTGGCCGTTGCCGGCGTGTACCTGGCCGGCTTGTCGGGAGCAAAAAGGCGGCAAACGGGCTAGTGCCCGGCATGTCCGCCCGGAACCCGCGCTATCAGTAGCCGTCGGACATGGTGCGGTTGATGTCGCGCTGGTACAACTCCTGGTAGACAAAGCTGCGGTCGCGCAATTTGTCCTTGATGGACTGCTGGAAGGGCATGAGCCGCCAGAATATGCCGCGCACTTCCTTGTCCAGCTTCTGGATACCTTCGCTTTCCTTGGTCACCCAGATGATATAGTCCTGGATGAAGTATTCCTTCACGTCGCCCTTGAGCTTCTGCTTCTGGAACCACTGGTAGTACTGGCCGGTCAGGCCTTCCTCCATCCAGTAGTACGACGCCTTTTCCTTGGCCGCCTGCCAGCGCATGTCGGCCACCGCTATGGCCACGGCTATGCGCAGGTTTTTGGGATACATGGGAACCGCCAGGCGCGAACGGCTGGAATGCCTGTTGAACTTGTCGAAGGGCTCCCAGCACACGCCCTGGTCGCCATAGCAGGGCAGGAGCACCACGTACGGCTCGATGCGGTTGAGCGAGCTCTTGTACGGCCTGCAGTATGCCTGGGCGTCTATGGACTCTATCCACGCCAGCACGTCTATGACGTTTTCCCTGGTGCCCATGTCCTTGATGCCCAGGTGGAAATACTCCTTGGTCACCAGCGGGAAATGATTGCCCTGCCTGCCCACGCACATCTTGAGCATCTGGCGAACCGTGTCGAACTCCTGGTTGAGGGTCTGCAGGTTTGCCTTGGTGTCCTCAGCGCCCAGGCCCGTCATCTTCTCGCGTATGCTCTGAACGTCCCTGCTGGCCTCCTCAAAGGCCGTGGCCGCGCCCACCAGCTCCCGGTCCGCGCCTAGGAGCTTGCGCATGATCTCGGACAGCTCGTTGATGGTTTTCTTCTGGGCGTCCGAGTACGGCGCGGATATGTGGAGGAAACCGGGCATGCCCGAATGCTCGCATATCAGGTCGATGCGGTCCTTGAGCATGCTCTCCATGGAACGACGCTCGTCGGCCTTGGACTTCAGGAAGGCCTCGGCGGTTTCCCGCTTGCCCATGGCCTTCTGCAGAAGGGCGTTGAAGCGGCTGTGCTCGTCCTTGGCGGACGTGCGCACTTCGTCCGTGCTGCTCTGGCTGATCTGGCCCGTGGCCACGGCCCGGAGCCATTCGTCCATGTAGTACACGGTTTCCTTGGGTATCTTGCGGTGGACCACGCGGGCAAAAGCGGCGCGCTGATCCGGCAGGAGCATGGTCGGCAGGGCGTAGCCGTAGCGCGACAGGATCAGCTTGGGCATGATGGGTTGGTTGGCAATTGCCCGTATGATCAGCCTGGACATCATGTTCCAGTAGGTGGTTATCACCTGTTGGCGGAACATGCCCCTGTCTTTCGGATCCGTGGCCTGCAGGAATTTTTTGAGGACGTCGTGGAAACGCTGGGACAGCTCGCCCTCGCCGGCCATGGCCTTCTGGTAGAACTGGGGGTCCTCGAACCAGGAATTAGGCGGCTCCTGCTCCCATACCGAGATGGGCTCATAGGCTTTTTTGCTGAAATCGACGCTGAACTCGCCCTTGTCGGCCACCTCACCGCTCACGCTCATGTCGCCGAACAGCTTCTCAAAGCTCGGCCCAGAGGCGCCCTTGGGCGCCGCCTTGCCGCTTTTCTTGGGCGAGTATTCCTCAACGCCGCCTAACAGCGCCGCAATTTCGGGATCTATGTCATCGGGCATACGTTTCGTCCTCGATCGTGATAGGCCCAGGCAGGGAGCCTTCATGTTCGAGTCTACCCGATGACCGGCCTCCCTGCAAGCTCGGCCGCCTCCACTCGCATACGTCCTGTCTGCTCGCTCCGGGCCGCGGTTCGGGCCTGTCGCGCGCGTCCTGCGCGCTTTCCGCCGCCTTCGC
>JAFGJV010000054.1 GCA_016928955.1 Spirochaetales bacterium | reverse complement strand
CGTGTTCTCTCACTCCAGCCGCTCACGTTCGATTCCCCTAGGGTTCCAAAGAAAAAACCGACCTGTCGGCCGGTTTTCTTGGTTATCCCCTAGGGGAATCGAACCCCTGTTGCCGGGATGAAAACCCGGTGTCCTAACCTCTAGACGAAGGGGACAGACAACGCGTGAGAAATTACCAGAAAACGGCAGGGGGTGTCAATACGGACCTGTCTGCGGACGTTACATCTTGAGCTGGGCAAGTATCATGGTTTTGAGCATTTTTACGTTTTCGTTGTCCGGCTCGAGTTCCAGCGCCACCTCGCAGTCTGCAAGGGCTTTTGGATAGTCTCCAATGTGGTAGAAGGCCTGGGCTCTCCGGTATGTCGAGTAGAAGTGGTAGGGATGTATGGCCAGGGCCGCGTTGAAATCATCTATCGCAGCCGCGTAGTTCTGGCGGACGCTGGATACGACCCCGCGGTAATATGCCGCCTTGTAGCACGCCGCGTCCAGCGTCAGGGTATCGGAAAAATCTTCCGCAGCCTCGTCGTAACGGCTTTCAGCGAAATAGGCCATACCGCGGTGCTTGTGGATGATGGCGCGGATCTCCGCCTTGGGGTTCATGGCCAGTATGTGCGAGTAAATGTCTATGGCGCGGACATAGTCTGAGCGGTTGTGCGCATTCAGCGCCTCAAGCAAAAGGTCGTCCTGGGATTTCCACGGGCCAAGCCAACCGGAGTCGGCGCGCCGGTCGTCGCCCTCCCTCGCCTTGGCCTTGAGCCCCGCGTACAGGTCCCCGTCTATTGCGTCCTCAACCTTTTTGAAGAAGGCGACGCGTCGTTTGGCAAGCTCGTTGTTCAGCTGGTGCTGGTAGTCGCGGATTTCCTGGAACAGCATGTCGGACAGCGTCAGCGTTGCGTTCAGGGCTGCCAGCTTGCGACGCATGGGGTCGTCAAAGGGCGTGAAATCCGCTTTGTATACCAGCTCGTGTTCCACCTCCGCCCAGGCGTCCTGCAATATGGTCCTGATTTGCACCTCGCATACAGGCGGATTGAGAAAGCCGGTACTCCCGATAAGTTCCTCTGGTATTTTTAGCAGCAGATGTGTGGACTGGTAGCCGAACTCCTTGAAGGATGTTTCAGCCCCTTTTCGCTCCACCTCGGTAACCGTAAAGCCGTCTAGGAGCGCTTCCTCGACGCGCGCCAGGTCGCCTATGAACGGGCATATAATGCGGACCGCAAGCACGTCCGTGATGGGCAGAGGATCCCGACCCTGGGCCTTTGCGTCGCGCATGAATTTGACCCGTTTTGAAAAATAGCTATTGAAGGATTTTACCCGGTGCTTGTACGCGGGAAAGAGTCCGACTGCCTCTACCAGCGCCTTGATGCGCGACAGCATTTGCCCGAGGATCCGCTCGATGCCGACATAGGATGCCCTGTAGGCGGCTTCGAGCTCGGACCGGCTCGGGATGGTCTCCGCTGACTCCATGGGCTCAGGATACGCTGAAAAGCCCGGTGGCGCAAGCGATAAAAAGCCGCCCGGACTAGGCCGGGCGGCTTGTTTTACGAGAGTCGGACCGTTACTCGGTAGCTTCCGTACCGGTGAACTCGGTCTTCTGCTCCTGCTTCATGCGCTCGATGTAGCGCAGGACCTGGTTGGCGCCGAAGCGGAGGCTCTCAAGACGCTTGCGCTCCTCTTCCTTCTGGCCAACGATGCCCCACACTGCCTCGTCGTCAATGTCCTTGACGGGCTCGAGCACGGCCTTGTCGTATAGGATCTTGACGTCCTTGATGTACGCGATGAAGTCTCCGCCCTCATGCGCCGCGTCGCGGGTCACGAGGAAGCCGGCCAGCTTCACATAGGGGGTGGACTTGGGATACAGGGGGAAAATCCTGAGCTCGCGGTTGCGGACGTCGGTGATGTACTGGGGGTTGTCCCAGCGCAGCTCGCGCCAGCCGTCAAAGTTCAGGTAGCCAAGGAACATGACCTTCTCGTTGCCGTCGTTGTCCTTGAAGATCACCGACATGCCGTGCGGGAAATTAAGTCCCTTCACGTTGACGGCCACCGATTTGACAACGCCCACGTTCTTGACCACGCCGAACGCGGTGGTGACCTTGGACTCGGCGTTGTAGCTGCCCTCGAAGCGGCTCAGCCTGGTGTTGTTAGCGCTGAGCGACGCCTTGGTGGGGTCCTCGGTGATCACGCCGTCGTCACCCACGGTGGCCGCGGGCTCAAAGGCGGGGACCTCGAACGGCGGCTCTATCCGCGCCCAGGAATTGAAAGGTTCCAGGGGGAAGCGGACGCGGATGCCCATGACGGTCTGGCCGGCATACTTTTTGGCCTCGGCGTCAACCGTGGCTTCCTTGGTGTAGGAGAGCGACTGGTTGTCGTTGGTGCGCGACGATGAGGCGAGCACGACATCCCAGTTGACGATGGCCAGCGATATGGCCATCTGCTTCTTCTGCTCCGGGGTATAGCTGGCACCGGCCACGGTGGAGAAATCCATCATGGTAGCCCGGTTCTGCGTCATGGTTCCGGGGTTCATCGGATCGTCGATGATGTCCGCCGTCAGGAGAGAGAAATCGATGACGACGGCTTCGTCTGCGAATGCGGAGACGGCGCCCAGAATCATCAGGGCCACGGCGATCACGAAAATCGGCCTTCTCATTCACGTGCTCCTTTCCTAAGTGCGCGTTCGTTTTTTCCCTGTCAGGGTGCGGAACCGCTAGCGGCTCCGGCACTGTGCTATTCAAAACGGCCGTTCCGGTACCCTCCCGAGGCGCCCGGACGGACGCGAATCCAGGACATAAGCGTCACGCGCTCTAGAACCTGGCTACGCGAAATTTATTATAGTCGCGCCAAACCCTTTGTCAATTATTTTGTTCTATTTTCGCACCGGTATCAGGCGCGGTTTTTTCAGGCTCGGCGGTCCGCGTCAGCGCTTCCTTGCCTCCTATGGTCAATACCAGCTTCCTGCCGGGGTAGTTCCATGAGACGGTCTTGCGGACAAGCTCGAGGATAAGGGCTGGTTCGGCCTGGCCCTCGGACCATATTCCCGTGGACGCCTTCCTGCCGAACAGCACGTCAGACGACAGGTCAACATACAGGGTCTTGCCCCGGGCCAACACGGCCGATACGTCGCTTCCCGGCTCGCAGAGGGGAGCGTGGTCCTCGTCCATGGGGCCGAGCACCAGTTCGTCCACCAGGTCTCGCACGCCCAGTTCCACATCGCCCCGAACGGGCAGGTAGCGGAGTTCGGCCCCCACCCCCTGACCCCGGGCCTTGGGGAACCACAGGGTGGCTGGCCTGCCCAGCCCGCCGGCCAGTACGGTGACCAGGGCAATGGCAAGCAGAACGGCCAGAAGGGACGGCCACAGGATTTTGGGCAAAAGGAATGCGTCCAGGTACTTCCTGCACGCTGAGAACAGGTCGGATGCGCTGTGCTTCACGATGGCTTACGGACCTTTCCGAGTCTCAAAATAATCGACGAACGACGTTATTCCATTATAGATGCCGTCCGCGAGCTTCCGCAAGTAGCCAGGGTCGGCCAACAGGCGGGCTTCCTTCTCGTTCGTCACGAATCCGAGCTCCACCAGCACGGATGGCATCTTGGCGTTCCTTACCACGAACCACTCCTCTGCCCGCATGCCCCTGCTTGCCGTGTCCGTCCCAACGGCCAGGCCAAGGCCTTCCAGGATGGATTTTGCCAGGAACACGCTTTCTGTGGTGTACTCTTCCTCGAGCATGGCGTTCAGGATGGGCAGTACGTCCTCGTCCACGTCCCCGGCCTTTTTCTGGTCGACCACGGTGCGCCGGTATTCCGGATTCAGGTACCACACCTCGTAGCCGGACGCTTTTTTGTTGAACGACGCGTTTGCGTGTATCGATATGTATATGATGGCCTGGTTCAGGGCCAGATCCACTTGGTTGGCCATGGCGACGCGTTCGTCCAGGCTCGGGTAGCTGTCGCCCGCGCGGGTAATCATGATGGTCTTGTCCGGCCACCTGGCTTTCAGCCTGGCGTACAGATCCGTTGCCACGCTGAGCACGATGTCCTTCTCGGCTATCCGCAGGCGGGCCCCACCCGATCCGTGCTCGCCTATTGCCCCAGGATCCCGGCCGCCGTGGCCAGGGTCAATCAGGATGGCGGCCACCGAAAAACGGGAAGCCCGCTCCTCGTCGATTGTATCGAACCAGGCCTGGATCGCTTCCACGACGGCGGGGCTTACCTTCACGCTCGAACCAGTCCACTCCGGAGCATCGCTGGCCACCAGGGCGCCGTTGCCCATCATCAACGCTCCGGTGCCCACTCGGAAGCGTACCAGATCCTGGCCCCTGAGCACATGCCCCGTGCCCGTGACCGGATCGAAGGCAAAGCTCGCCTTCCATTCAGTTGCCTTGACAGCCAGGTCAACGGACCCGCCCTGGGCTCCGGCAAAGGCGGAGCCCCAACCGGCCGCCACGGCCAGAAGTATGGCCAGAAGGCGAGAAATCATCGATCCCCTCCCCGCCGAGCGCTATCCACCACCCAGGCCCCGGCCTGGTAGCCGCCCCGGAACAAGGCTTTCCAGAATCTACGACCGAGCACCAGATCGCCATGGTCGCCCACCCTGGCCCCGGTCAGCTCCCTGACGGCGTCCAGAGTTTCCGGCAGGGTACGGCCGAGCCAGTCCGTTGACGTGTCGCCGTCCAGCCCACGGAGCGGCGCGATCGACACGGTGGTCCCCTCCCCGCCATTCCTCACCAGATCCGGAAGCTTGTCCGCTGAGGCCAGCGCCATGGCCGATGGCTGGTAGGCCGGAGGCGGCCACAGCTGGCCGGAATCTGAGCGTATGTCCATGGCTCCGTCCAAAAAGGCCAGGGTGTCCGGGTCACCAGGTTCCAGGCGTATCAGCACGGCTCTGGCCCCGCGCTCGGCCGCCTGTTCGGCGCTGGCGCGATCCGGAGCCTGGCTGATGACATTGCCGGCTTTCTGGACGTTGTTTGAGGGAAACACGGCACGGTCACCGCGGGACAGCCGTGGGAACACGTCCTTGACGTAGGGAAGGCGCCTGGCCGCGTCCAGCATCCGTACCTCGGCCACGGTGCCCGGTATGGATATCCAGGCGCGCTCGGCCGACACCCAGTCCCGCGTCGAGCTCTGGAAGGCCGGCGTCACGCCGCAGGCCAGGTCTATGGCCTCAGCCGCCGGGTCAACGCCGCTTGCGTAGGGATAGGTCCAGCCGGACATGAAGCCGCCGGACAGCCGGGCGGCTATCTCACCCACGAAGGCACCCCTGCGGGTGTACTTGATATCGCCTTTGGCCGCCCCCGTGGTAATGCCAAGGGCGCGTACGGCCGCCTGGAAAACGGCCAGGACCTCCGCCTGTACGTCAGCTCCGTAGGCGCTGGGCATGGTGTGTCCCAGCTCGACAAAGTACGGCGCAAAATACACATGCCTGTCTGCCAGACCCCGGATAACGATGTTGCCGCCATGGACCAATGCGTCCACGCTGAATTCCGGGCCGTCCAGGTATTCTTCCACAATGGCCCTGCCCGAGCGCGAGTGCGCCAGGGCGTCCGTCCATGCATGCGCCAGCTCGTGCCTGTCCCGGGCAAGCCTACAGCCGCGGGCTCCCATATTGTCCACGGGTTTGACGACCACGGGGTACGACAGCGTTCTTCCGGAGGAGCCGGTTGCCAGGATCTCGGGATCGTCGCCCTTGGAGCCCACGGCGTGGCCTGGCACCGGTACGCCGGCTGCTTCCAGCCTGGCCCGCATCCGGGCCTTGTCCGACGCGTCTAGGGCCGTTTCATACGATATGCTTGGCAGGCCCAGCCGCTCGGCCACCCAGGCCACGGACGCTGAAAAGTCCGTTCCTGCGGTAAACACACCGCGCAGGTTCGGCACGCTTGCGGCAGCGGCTGCCAGCCCTTCCCTGTCCTTGAGGTCAACGTTGAAAAAAACGTCGGCGTCCCGGGCATGGATCGCGTTCGGGTCGCCATCTGCCACGGCAACGTGGTAGCCTTTGTTCCTGGCCGCCTGTATGGCCGGCCCCTGCATTACGCCGGCTCCCAGAATGAATATCGATGTCATGTCCCGTCCTTGTGCCCGTCGTCGACGCGCAGTGCGTAGCACTCAAAGGTGTCGCCCAGGCCGAACAGCCTGGACGCGGCCATGGCCAGCCGGTAGCGGAGCGAGCGCGGCTTGTTCGGCACGCCGGGGAAACGTTCCGGGTGATGTCCGGTTATCCGTACGGCGACCATTTTGAAGCCCCAGCGCCTGAGTAATCCGGCCGTTGTCCGTGGATCCCACACGGTAAAGTGGTCTGCCGGCGACGACGACCAGAACGACTCGGGGCGGAGCCGCGCCGACACGCCGGCCGCCGACGGCGTGGACAGGGCAAGCACCCCGCCTGGCCTGAGCAGTCCTCGCGCCCGAGCGAGCACCCTGCCCAGGTCGTCAAAATGCTCTATCACGTACCAGAGGGTCAAGGCGTCCAGCGTGTCCGGATACAGCCCGGTAGCTTGTTCGCCTGAAAAATCGGACACAAAGGCCGGCAGTCGCAGCGTGTCGCGGACATAGGCAACGGCGTCCGTGGACAGGTCCGTGCCCACGGGATGCCAGCCCCTGGCATGGGCTTCCATAAGGAAGGCGCCGTATGCGCAGCCTACGTCCAGAACCACGGCGCCATCACGGCCAGCCGGCAGATAGCGTTCCATGACATCCAATCGACGGGCCGCCAAAGCCCGTATGGACGGCAGGTCTTCCAGGTAGGTGCGGCCGTACTGCTTTTTGTAATCCTCAAAAAAGTACGCCGAGTTGTCATAGGGGTTCCTGCGCGGGCCAAAATACGCCATGGACACAAGGCCGCAGTCGGCACAGCGCCGGTAACTGCGGTCTTGGTCGCGGTACACGGCCCTAAGCGTCCGGCTCCCGCAGGCTGGGCACGGCCCGTGGTGCCTGGGTTCGAGCGACGCAAGGCGCGCGGCCAGATCCAGACGCTCAGGCGGGGCGGCAGCGGCGCTGGCTTGGGCCAGGGCCCGCGCGTCGCCCAGAGCCGCGTCCAAGCGCGCAAAAGACGGCTTCCGGACGCCCAGGCTGACAAAACCGGCCGCCGCGGACAGGCGCTGGTGCAGGGCGCTTGGATTGAGCAGGAGGACGGCACAACCCGCCCAGGCGGCCTCGAAGGCCGTCAGGCCAAACTGGGTAACCACCAGGTCGTAGCTCGAAAGCTTTTCCCTGAGATCCTGGATGGGTCCCAGGTAGGTGATGCCGTCCCGGCGCGCGCCTGATTGTTGGGCCAGTGCGCCGCACACAACCGTGACGCTCCCCGGACTCAGGCGGCCTGAGTCCACGGCGGCGGCCAGAAACGCTTCAGTGAGGCCGGCGGGATCCTCGCCGCCAAAGGATACGAGCACCGACGAAATGCGCCCGGGAGCCGTCCTTCTGGCTTCCGGTAGGGCAAGAAAGCCCAGGGACGACACGTTAGCCCCGTCCCAGCCCGTGGTTCCTGACGGCAGGTGGGGAAGAGCGTCGATCAGGTATTCCGCGTATGCCCTGGCCCCACCCCCCTCGTCTATAGCCGCCACGGGGCCGTAGGTGGACCAGAACAGGTACTCGTCATACGTGCTGGTAAATCGGTCCAGGACGATCAGGTCCCAACGCTCGTCGCGCAGGGCGGTAATCACGCGGATCGCCTCAAAATCGTTATGGTAGGCAAGCTGAAGCTCGGCTGAGCCGCGTTCGTCCGCCCGCGGGTTTTCGGAGAGAAAAACGGCAGCACCCCTGCCCAGGGCCTTGGCCAGGGAAAAACAGCGTACCAAATGGCCCGAACCGTTGCCGCGCCGCACCGAGGGTACCAGCAGTATGGATTTCACGACCCTGCCTCCGCCCTGAGCCAGTCCATGAGCCGCGCGTCTGACGGATCCCGGCCAAGTTCCTCGAAGATTCGGGTGACGCGCTGGTAGTCCAAGGCCGTGTCCACGGTCACGCTGGCTGCCGGCAGGCGCCATGCATCGGGGCAGGGCGGCCGGAACACGCTAAAGCGCTCGGGATGGGTGTACAGGTACGGGCATACATGCTCGCGGTCATAGGCGCTGTCAGCCTCCTCGTCCGCCGTGAGCAGGGCTTCCGCCCGGATGAATTCCACGCCCATGCCCGTGGGCATGCCCGTGTATCCCGCGTAATCGGCACCCGTTTGCATGCCGTGCTCCACAAGCGCGTTGGCCAGCTCGTAGGACACCAGGGGATTGTCGCCGGTGGCCCTGACGACGTACGCGGCTTCGTGCCTGGATGCGGCCAGGGCAAAGCGCCTGAGCACATCGTCCTTGGGTCCCTCAAAAACGGCAAACCCCTGGCTGGCCGCCATGGCACCAAGGGCGGCCGCCCCGTCGGCGTCCGTGGCAAGCACCCGCCGATCGGCTCGCACGCTTGAGAGCCGCCGCATGACAGCCTGGGCCATGCATCCACCGGCCAGGGGTAAGAGGGCCTTGCCCGGCAGTCGCGTGGAATCCAGGCGCATCTGTACGATGAGGACGATACGTTTGGCGGGGTTCATGGGAGGGGATCCCACAGGTTCACAAGGCGCGCGGCGTCCTGCTTGAACCTGTATTCGTTTGCCTTTACCCAGGTCCTGGCCGCCAGGAACTCGTTCCTGGCCTCCACGGGACCCAGGCGGGAACTCAGGAGAAAGCGGAAAAAGCGCCTGCCAGGCAGGTAGGCCGAGTCGCCACGGTGCCGGGGAGCCAGGTTTTTGAGCCAGAAGCGGGCATACGACGCGTCCGGCGTCAGGTCGGTGTCCGGAGGGCTGCCCTGGTAGCGGATTTTCAAGGCTTGGGCGTGGGATACCCGCTCGCCCCACAGCCACAGCCTCATACCGAAATCCATGAGCTGCCAGTACGCTTGGCTTATGGTCCAGTCAAAGCCGCCGGACAGCACAAAACGCTCCCGCGAGTATATGCCGCAATAGTCGTAGGGGAAGAGGCTCCCCTCCCCGTCCTTGGCCGGCGGCAGGGGCACGCACCTGAGAGCCTGGCCAGCCAGGGCCGGATGCATGACGGATGGCACGACGCTTCCGTCCGCCGAGCTGAGCTGGGGCACCAGGCAGGCCGCGTCCAGTTCGGCCACTCTATCAAAAAATCGGGCGGACAGGGCACTGGACGCCAGGCGCATGTCGTTCCAGATCACAAAGACGTACGGCGAGCATGCTTCCCGCATGGCTATGTTAATCTGCTCGCCTACAGACACGTCGTCGCGCAGGAGTATAAAACGCAACTGGGGAAAGCGCGTCGCCACCCCTTCCAGCTCTGGAGACGGCCGCCCCGTTTCCACGGATATCAGCGAGTCGAAGCCCGCATCCAGGATGTCCTGTACCAAGGCGGCCCGGTATATACGCGGACCTCGGTTCAGGATGACCACGGACACGGGGAAGTTGCCAGGACAGCCCCGCCCCCCGACCACCGCGTAGCTGGTTTTCCGGTCGTCAAGCGTTAACGGTATGGTATTCATCGCAGTGCTCGCAGGGTGGAGGCAGTCTACCCGCCGCGTGGTCGGCGTACCAGGCGCCCATGGCGTCCCAGGCGGCCTTGAGCCCGCCCGGCGCGAACGCGTTGCCCATGGTGGCGGCATAGGCCAGCTTGCCGTCCGCCTGCCGCGCCAGGGCGTGCTTGCACGGCGGAACCGATCCGTCCAGCAGTACGGCCAGGTCGCGGGCAAGGTGGCGGCAGGGTATGCGCTCAAGCGGCTCAAGGTCGGCTACCGAGCGCTTTGGAAGACAAGCGGCAAAACTATCGTATTTCTGGATGATCACACCGTCCAGCACGCCCTTCCAGTGCCTGTAAAACGGTTCCAGCCTCTCTTCGGTATCGGCCATGCGCACGGCCTGGACGTGGGTCTGCTTGGGCCAGGACGCGGCCATCCGCTGGACAAAAGCAGCGGCTTCGTCCCGCCCCTCGCCCCGTAGCGCCCGATAGCCGGCATCGTCGTCGTCATCCAATGACACGATCCAGTGAACGCGCTCCCTGCCAGCCCTGGCCACGGACTCGGGCAACCCGGGCGCCCAGCCAAGGCCGGACGTCTCCACGATCAGGGTAAAGCGCTTTCTAGCCAGCACCGCCGAGGCAAGGCCGGCAAAGTCAGGGTGCAGGGCCGGCTCGCCCCACAGGGACAGGTCGACCACCAGGTCGTCGCACAGATCCTCCGCCTGGGCCATGATGCTCTCGAAGCGCTCAAGCGGCATGAAGCCGTTCCGCCCACGGGGGTCGCCCACCATCAAAGGATAGGGGCAGTAGGAACAGGCTTGCGGACAGCCTTCCGTAACCTGGACCCACAGGAAGGCTGGCAGGGTGCGTAGCAACTCCGGGCGCTCAGGCAGCTCGCGCACCACGCCGGCAGCGCTGACCGGTCCAAGTGCGGCCAAAGCCAGGGCTGCATCCATGTTACGCCTGGTGTCGCATACGGGAGAAAAACGGTAGGAGCGGAGATCGACCGGCGACAGGACTGTCTCTATGTCGTATGAGTTGATGTCCTTCTGGATCAGGGCAAACAAGCCGTCTCGTTCCGCCGCTATGTCGTTCCTTGACGCCAGTTCCACCAGGTTGGGAAGAGCCCTGCTCGACAGGATTTCCGGGGCAAAGCCGGCCGGATAGCCGTCAGCGTAGGTGTATTCCGCCCGGTAGCGCCTGTGGGTGTCCAACAGGGTGGCGCTAAGCTCGGCGTCCAGGAAGGGAGCGTCGCCATGCACGTACACCAGTTCGTGAAGCTGGTCCGGGTCAGGGCAGGCAGCGAGCGCCGCCATGAGCACCGCGCGCATGTCGCCCGTATCGACCAGGCTCAGGCCGGCGTCCGGCACGGCCTCCGAAAAGCCCTTCAGGGCCACCACATGGACCGCGTTAGGAGACGCGAGCGTCCGGGCAAAGGCCAGCACGCGCCGGAAGGCGCTGTCCGACCCCGCGAAGGGCACAAAAGCGTGCCTGGTACAATGGGTGGCGTTGACGATGACGATGGTAGCCATATCCTCCATAGTATCGGCCGTGGCGCCGCTTTGTCTTAGCCCTAGGCGCTTCTTTTATCCCACTTTTAGTTGTAGAGGTCTTTCCATAGACCACAACATGTAGTATACTTCGCCTTCCTACGAGAATATTTTAGCCTGGAGGCGAGCATGAAGATAGAACGTCGTTTCACCAAGGCCGGCAAAGGCCCCTATGAAGGCATCACCTGGGAAAAACGGGTGTCGGAAATACGCAACACCGATGGTCGCGTGGCTTTCCGCATGGACGGCGTCGTGGTTCCGTCCACCTGGAGCCAGATAGCCACTGACATCATGGCCCAGAAGTACTTCCGCAAGGCAGGCGTCCCCGACGACAAGGCCGACGCGTGGCGCGCCTGGGTACCGGAAAAACAGCAGGCAATGGCCGGCCCGTCTCCCAAGCAGGGGAGCGAGCACGACGCGCGCCAGGTGTTCCACCGCCTGGCCTACACCTGGCTCCTGTGGGGCAAAAAAGCCGGGTACTTCGAAACTGAGGCCGACGAGAAGGCTTTTTACGACGAGCTTTGCTACATGCTCGCCCACCAGATGGCGGCCCCCAACAGCCCCCAGTGGTTCAACACCGGGCTCCACGCCGTGTATGGCCTGGAAGGGCCGGCCCAGGGCCACTATTACGTCGATCCCGAGACCGACACGGTGGTAGCGTCCACCAGCGCCTACGAGCGCCCCCAGCCCCACGCCTGTTTCATCCTGGATGTACAGGACGACCTGGTGAACGACGGCGGCATCATGGACCTGGTGGAGCGCGAGGCCCGCCTGTTCAAGTACGGCTCGGGCACCGGCTCCAACTTTTCCAAGATCCGCGCCCTCAACGAGCCCCTGTCCGGCGGAGGATTTTCCAGCGGCCTTCTGTCCTTTCTCAAGATAGCCGACCGCTCCGCCGCCGCCATCAAGTCTGGCGGAACCACCCGCCGTGCCGCAAAGATGGTGATCCTGGACGCGGACCACCCGGACATAGAGACCTTCATAGACTGGAAAACGGGGGAAGAGCACAAGGTAGCCAGCATGGTCGCCGGGTCCCAGGCCATACGGCGTTTCACGGTGGCGGTCAGGGACGCCGCCGCCGACGCGTCGGTGCCGGCCGGGGACAGGCTTTCGTTCGACAAGAACCCGGCCTTGCAGCGGGCGGCCAAGCAGGCCCTGGACGCTGGCGTGCCGGGTTCCTACGTATACCAGACCCTCAGGAGGGCGGCCGAGGGCGAACCCGACGTGGACGGCGCCGTGTTCGACACCAACTGGGAGGGCGAAGCGTACGCCACCGTGGCCGGGCAGGCGTCCAACAACTCGGTGCGAGTGGCCGACACCTTTATGGAAGCCGTGGTCAAGAACAAAGACTGGCACCTGACCATGAGGCGGGGCGGCAAGACCATGAAAACGGTCAAGGCCCGCGCCGTGTGGGACAAGATAGCCCGCGCGGCCTGGCAATGCGCCGACCCCGGCCTCCAGTTCCACACCACCGTGAACGACTGGCACACCTGCCCGGCAGGCGGCGAGATCCGGGGCTCAAATCCCTGCTCGGAGTACATGTTCCTGGACGACACCGCGTGCAACCTGGCGTCGCTCAACCTTGCCACCTTCTATGACGAAGCCTCGCGGCGTTTTGACGACAGCGCATACCGCCACGCCATACGCGTGTGGACCACGGTGCTTGAGGTATCCGTGGTCATGGCCCAGTTCCCGTCCAAGGAGATAGCGCGCAAGAGCTACGACTACCGCACCCTGGGCTTGGGCTACGCGAACCTGGGCACCCTCCTCATGCTCATGGGCCTGCCCTACGACTCTGACGAGGGACGCGCCACGGCCGCCGCCCTGACGGCCATCACCACCGGCGAGGCCTATGCCCAGTCGGCGCGCATGGCCCAGGCCTTTGGCGTCTTTCCCGCCTACGGTCCCAACGCCGAGTCCATGCTGCGGGTCATGCGCAATCACAGGAAGGCCGCCTGGAACGCCGACCAGTCGGAGTACGAGGGGCTGTCGGTCAAACCCCAGGGACTAGCCGACGGCAAAGCCCCGGCCGAGCTGGCGGCCGCCGCCCGCGACGCCTGGGACCAGGCTGTCGCCCTGGGAGAAAAACACGGCTACCGCAACGCCCAGACCACGGCCATAGCGCCCACGGGCACCATAGGCCTGCTCATGGACTGCGACACTACCGGCATAGAGCCCGATTTTGCCCTGGTCAAATTCAAGAAGCTGGCCGGCGGCGGCTATTTCAAGATTGTCAACAATTCGGTGCTGCCTGCCCTGCGCGCCCTGGGATATTCCGACGAGGCGATAGAAGACATCCGCACGTACATGGTTGGCACGGGGACCCTGGAAGGGGCGCCCGGGGTGCCGCTGGCAGCCCTGCGCGAGAAGGGCCTGCCCGAGGAGGCCATTCTCAAGGCGGACGCGGCCGTTCGCAACGCCATGAGCCTGGATTCGGCCTTCAATCCCTTTACCCTGGGCGCTGAAGCCTGCGACGCCGTGGGCGCGACGGCGGCCGTGCGCTCCGAGCCAGGCTTTGACATACTCCGCTTTCTTGGCTTCTCCATCCAGGATATCGCGGCGGCCGAGGGCTGGGCATGCGGCACCATGGGCATAGAAGGCGCGCCGCACCTCAAGAAGGCCCATTACGCGGTGTTCGACACGGCCACGCCCTCAGGCCGCAACGCCACCCGCTCCATCCAGTGGAAAGCGCACATAGCCATGATGGCCGCCACCCAGCCCTTTGTGTCCGGGGCAATCTCGAAAACCATCAACATGCCCAACTCGGCCACGGTGGAAGACGTCAAGGGCGCGTACATGCTGGCATGGCAGAGCATGCTCAAGTCCATAGCCCTGTACCGCGACGGATCCAAGCTGTCCCAGCCCCTGAGTTCCATCGCGGCCATGGACGACGCGCTGGCTGAGAGCATTCTGGCCGTGCAGGCTGAATCCCAGCCTACCCCCCAACCGTCGGACAAGGCGCCTACCAGCGTACGGCGTCCCCTGCCCAACCGCAGGATGGGCTACACCCAAAAGGCGAAGATCGGCGGCCATTCCGTCTTCATCCGCACCGGAGAATACGACGACGGCCGCATCGGGGAAATTTTCCTGGATATGCACAAGGAGGGGGCGGCCTTCAGGAGCCTGCTCAACTCGTTTGCCATAGCCGTGTCCCTTGGCCTGCAGTACGGCGTCCCGCTTGAGGAGTATGTCGACGCGTTCACGTTCAGCCGCTTCGAGCCCAACGGCATGGTCCGCGGCCATGAGTACATCAAGATGGCCACCAGCGTCCTGGACTACGTGTTCAGGGACCTGGCCATCAGCTACCAGGACCGGTATGACCTTGGCCAGGTCAAACCGGAGGACCTCATAGCCACGGCCACGCAGAACGGCAAGGCGCGCATGGCCGCGGAACGGCACGCCGAGGACCAGGCGGCCGCGGCAGCCAAGCGCGCCCCCGCCCAGACGGCCCAAACAGCCCGCGACGAGGTGCGTAGCGCACGCATGAAGGGCTACGAGGGCGACCCCTGCCCGATATGCGGCCACCTGACCCTGGTGCGCAACGGAACCTGCCTGAAATGCGAGACCTGTGGGAGTACCACCGGTTGTAGTTGATTGGAAAAGGCGGCTGTACGCTGGCTTGTGGTCTCGCATTTCAGGTTCAATCCCGGCTTGGTTCCGCTCAAGCGGAACCGAACCGTCGGCCAGCAGGGCCGACGAGAGACCTGTGGGAGTACCACCGGTTGTAGCTAAAAATCCTGGGCGCCCCGCCTAGCTGGACAGGCGGGGCGCTTTCCGTTATAAACCAGCCATGGCCATACGCGCGGTTGGTTTCGACATAGACGGCACGCTCTACCCTTCATCAGCCCTGTTCCTTCGCATGCTGCCCAGGGCCATCGTGTCCTTCAAGCTCCTGCGGGCCTTCAACGCCGTGCGTCGGGAGCTCAGGCTGCTCAACCCGGGACTGCCCTTCCAGAACAGCCCGCCCGGGTCCATAGACGAATTTCACCGCCTTCAGGCCGGTCTGGTGGCCAGGCGCCTGGGAGCCGACGAGGAAGCCACGCGCGACGCCATCAAGCGATTTTTCTACCACCAGGCCTTTGAGCCCTTTGACCGCATACGGCTCTTTCCCGGGGCCAAGGCCTGCCTTGAGGAACTCAGGTCCCGGGGTTTCAAGCTCGGAGCCCTGTCCGATTTCCCCTGCGAACGCAAACTGGAACTGATGGGACTGTCATCCCACTTTGACGTGGCCATGACCAGCGAGGAAACGGGCCTGGTGAAACCCGACCGCGCGCCCTTTGACCTTCTGGCCGAGCGCCTGGGCGTCCGCAATGACGAAGTGCTCTACGTGGGCAATTCCGAGGCGTATGACGTGCGGGGAGCCAAGGCCGCCGGAATGATGACCGCCCTGATAGCCAGGCAAGCCCGCAAGCGTGCGGTGAGCACGGCCGATTTCGCCTTCAGCACCTACGCCGAGCTCTGCCCGTGGATAGCGTCGCGCAGCTGACCGGCCGGTAACGCGCCGAACGCGCTCGCCCTTTCCCCGCGTCCCTCCGTCACGACAGCCACAGGTCCGCCACCACGGGCGTTTCCCGTATGCGCTCAAGGATATCATCCCTGGGCGCGCAGGATATCTGGGCATGGGCCTTGACCGGCACGTTTCCACCGTTCTCAGGAACGTGGAACACCACGGCGCACTGGCCGCTTGAGGCAAAGAGTATGTCTCTCAGGCAGGCAAGGTCGTCCTCGCGCCGCACGGCGTGGAGGGCTATATGGACCTCTCGGTAGCTTTTTTCCCGTAGGTCGCCTGGCAGGGCGAATTCCTCCACCTTGAAGCTGGGGTTCTCCCGGTCCGTGTCCACCTTGCCGCGCAGGAATACGATGGCGTCCGGCTCAAAGCGGCCGGGATTGCGCTCCAGCGTGTCGGCGAACACGACTATTTCTATGGATCCCTGGTAGCTCTCCACCTTGCCAAAGGCCATCTTCTTGCCCCTGCGCGTGAGAATTTCCCGGAATTCCGTAAGCTGGCCGACCAGGGTGTACTGGCGGTCCGGGCTCGAGCGCTCGGGATGGGCAAAATCCACATCGCAGCAGCGCTCGTAGACGTCCTTGAATTCGTCCAGGGGGTGGCCGGAGAAATAGAAGCCCAGAAGCTGTTTCTCCTGGCGCAGGAGCTCCGCCCGCGGCCACTCGTCGGCCGGCTCGAAGCGGAACGGCGGGAATTCCTCGTCGCTCGCGCCCTCGAACAGGCTGGCCTGTCCGTACTCGCCCGCCTCGGCCTTTTTGGCTGCGTAGTCGTAGGCGCGCTCCAGGTTCAGGACCAGTTCAGCCCTCCGTCCGCCCAGGGAGTCGAAACAGCCGGCGCGCACCAGGGTTTCTATGACGCGCTTGTTGGCTGACTGGACGCCCGTCCGCTCCAGGAAGTCTATAAAATCCTTGAACGGGCCGCCCTTCTGGCGTTCGGCCAGGATGTCCATGGCCACGCCCTCGCCCACGCCCTTGATGCCTATGAGCCCGTACACTATCCGGCCGTCGGCCACCGTGAACCTGCTCTCAGAACGGTTGATGTCAGGGGCGCTCACCTCTATGCCCATGGACCGGGCCTCGGCTATGTATTGGGTAAGCTTGTCCGTGTCGTTGATTTCGTTGGTCAGGTTGGCGGCCATGAATTCGGCCGGGTAGTTCGCCTTGAGCCAGGCCGTGTGGTAGGCCAGCACGGCGTAGGCCGCCGCGTGGCTTTTGTTGAAACCATACCCGGCGAATTTTTCCAGGAGGTCAAAGATATCGTTGCCCTGGCGCTCGTCTATGCCGTGGATGCGAGCGCAGCCCGCGTTGAACAGGGCGCGCTGTTTTGCCATCTCCTCGATCTTCTTCTTGCCCATGGCGCGGCGTAGGATGTCTGCGCCTCCGAGCGTGTACCCTCCCAGGATCTGCGTGGCCTGCATCACCTGTTCCTGGTAGACGATCACGCCGTAGGTCTCCTCCAGGATGGGCTTGAGCGACGCATGGGGATAGGTGATGGGCTTGCGGCCGAACTTGCAGTCCACGAACTGGGGTATGTTGTCCATGGGCCCGGGCCGGTACAAAGCGTTCAGGGCTATGAGGTCTTCTATGCGCGACGGCTTGGCCTGCCTGAGGATGCCCTGCATGCCGTCAGACTCGAACTGGAACACGCTGGTCGAGCGGCCCTCTCCCAGCATGGCGTAGGTCTTGGCGTCGTCCTCCGGTATGGAGCCGATGTCTATGTCCACGCCGCGCTTGCGCATCAAGGACAGGGTGTTCTTGATCAGGGTCAGGGTCTTGAGACCCAGAAAATCCATCTTTACAAGGCCGCATTCCTCAAGCTGGTCCATGGTGAACTGCGTGGCCACGATACCCGTCTTGGGGTCCTTGAACAGGGGAACAAAGTCCGACAGCTTGGACTTGCCTATGACTATGCCTGCCGCGTGAAAGCTGGTGTGCCTGTTCTTGTTTTCCAGCTTGCGGGCCATCTCGAACAGTTCCTGGTAGCGGGGATTTTCAGCGAGCTCGGCCAGCTTGGGTTCCTGCTCAAAGGCCAGGGCCAGGGTCATCTTGGGGTCGTCCGGCACCAGCTTGGTGATCATGTTGGACTCGTCTATCGATATGTCCAGGGCCCTCGCCACGTCCTTGATCACGGCCTTGGCCTTGAGCGTGCCAAAGGTGATGATCTGGCCAACGCGGTCCTCACCGTACTTCTTGGTCACATAGTCGATCACCTCGCCCCGCCGCTCGTAGCAGAAGTCCACGTCAAAGTCCGGCATGGACACGCGCTCCGGGTTGAGGAAGCGCTCGAACAGCAGGTTGAAGCGCAGGGGCTCTATGTCCGTGATGCGCAGAGAATAGGCGACGATGGAACCGGCGCCGGAGCCGCGCCCCGGGCCAACGGGTATATCCCTATCCTTGGCCCAGTTGATGAAGTCGGCCACGATCAGGAAGTAGCCCACAAAGTCCATCAGGATGATGGTGGACAATTCGTAGTCCAGGCGCTTTTGTATGTCGTCGCTCAGGTTCGGATAGCGCTTCTCAAGCCCGCGGTTGGCGCTGAATATGAAATACCGGGTCACCGGGTCTGAAAGCCTTCGCTCCAGGGTCTTCCTAATGCCGGGTGCCAGCTCCCCCGCCGCTACCTTACCGTACTTGGGATTGGGTTTGCATATATCGTCGTCGCTCATGGCGCCCAGGAAGGCCCGTACGCGCTCCACCTCCGGGGCAGCTTTCTCATCGTCGTCCGAGCAGAAGCTCTGGGGTATATCGAATTTGGGAAGGAGCGGCCCTGGCAGGGGTATGGTCAGGTTGACCATTTCGTTGATACGGAGGGTGTTGGACAGGGCATCCGGCAGCTCGCGGAACAGGCTGGCCATCTCGTCGGGGCTTTTGAGGTAAAACTCGGGAGAGGGAAAGCGCATGCGCGACACGTCCGACACCTTGCGGTTGGTGCCCACGCACAGGAGGGCGTCGTGGGCCGCCGCGTCGGATTTTTCCAGATAGTGCACGTCGTTGGTGGCAATGATGCCCACGCCCAGCCGCTTGGCCATGGGTACGAGCTCCCTGTTGACGCGGCGTTCCTCGTCCATGCCGTGGTCCTGAAGCTCCAGATAGTAGTTTTCCGCCCCAAACAGATCGCGGTACCGGGCGGCCACGCGCTCTGCCTCGTCGTTGCGCCCCAGAAGCAGATACTGGGGCACCTCGCCGGCTATGCACGCCGTGGAGCATATCAGCCCCTCGTGGTAGCTCTCCATGAGTTCCCAGTCTATGCGCGGCTTGTAATAGAAGCCCTCGGTATACGACAACGACGACAACTGCACCAGGTTGCGGTACCCTTCCTCGTTCTTGGCGACCAGGACCAGGTGGTAGTACTTGTTTCCGCCCTCGGTGCCGGTTTTTTCCCTCCTGGACGCCCCCGCAACGTAGAATTCGCTCCCGACTATGGGATTGATACCGACTTTCCGGCACTCTTTGTAGAATTTCAGGGCGCCGAACATGTTGCCGTGGTCGGTAATAGCCAAGCCGGGCATGCCCAGGGCTTTGGCCTTGCCGACCAGGCTCGGAATGGAGGCGGCGCCGTCAAGGAGCGAAAAGTCGCTGTGCGTGTGGATGTGGACAAAGGACATGGTGCGGCCAGTCTAGCATCCGGGGGGAGGACCCGTAAAGGCCGCGTCGCCCGATGGCCGCGTCGCCCACGGTTGACGCGGGGGACGACTATTGTCCACTATGCCGGTGGCGGGTGGGTACTCGCTAAAAAAAGGGGGATACCGTGTACGACATCGTCATTCTGGGCGGAGGTCCCGGAGGCTATGTGGCGGCCGAGAGGGCCGGATCGCTTGGTCTCAGCGTGGCCCTGGTCGAGAAGGACGCCCTGGGTGGCACCTGCCTGAACCGGGGCTGCATACCGACCAAAAGCCTCCTGGCTGGAGCCAAACGCTACCGCCACGCACTTGAATCGGAGGCCATGGGCATCCGCGTGGATGGGGCCCGCTATGACCTGGCCGCCGCCATGGAGTGGAAAAACCAGACGGTCAAACGCCTGGTGGCCAACGTGGACTTTCTCATGAAGAAACACAAGGTCGACGTAATCCAGGGCACCGGAGAACTGGCGTCGGCCTCATCCATCCGCGTTCAGGAAAGCGGACAAATGCTGGAAGGCAGGCACATCATAGTGGCGTCCGGTTCGGAACCCGCCCTGCCGCCCATACCGGGCCTGGCCGGCAATCCATCCGTGCTTACCAGCGCCGAGCTTTTGAACCTCAAGGAACTGCCCGGTTCCCTGGTCATCATAGGCGCCGGGGTAGTGGGCATAGAATTCGCCACCTATTTCTCGGCCCTGGGCGTGGGTGTCACGGTGCTTGAGATGATGGGCGAGATCCTTCCTTTCATGGACGCAGAGGCGGTGGGCGTGTTCCGCCGCTCGCTCAAGGGCGTGACCATCCACACGGGCGCCAGGGTGACCGGCATAGAGGGCGGCGTGGTCAGCTATACCAAGGGCGACGACAACGGGTCGGTCACGGGCGACCTTATCCTCGCGGCAGCCGGCCGCAAACCGTTGGTGTCTGGCCTTGGGCTGGAAGCGGCCGGTGTGCAGTTCGGGCCCAAGGGCATAATCGTGGACGACCAGTGTCGCACCAACGTGCCCGGCGTGTGGGCCATAGGCGACGTGACCGGCCGCTCGCTCCTTGCCCACTCGGCCAGCGCCATGGGCCGCGCCGTGGCAGACGCCATAGCGGGCAAAACCGCGTCCGTGCCCTGGAAGGCCCTACCCTGGGTGGTGTACGGCGAACCGGAAGCCGCCGGTGTTGGAGCCACCGAGGCCGAGCTCAAGGCTGCCGGGGTGGAGTACGCAAAAAGCTCCCTGCCCGCCCGCGCCAATGGCCGCTTTCTGGCGGAAAACGGCATGGGGGCCCACGGCATGTGCAAGCTCTTGGCCGACGCCAAAACCGGCCGCCTGCTCGGAGCCACCGTGGTGGCGCCCTACGCCAGCGAGCTGATATGGGGCCTGCAGTATGCCATTGCCCAGGGAGCCGGCGTCGGGGATATGGACGCCGTCGTGTTCCCCCACCCCACGGTCAGCGAGCTTATCCACGACGCTCTTGGCGGGCTCGGCTTGTAGGGATCAGTCAGCCGAGCAGCTGTATCCTGGCAAACACGTAGTCCAGGGAATCGCTGGCTATGGTGTACTTTATCCACGGAGTACCGGAGGCGCGCTCCTTGAGCTGCGCCTCCTTTTCCACATAGTTCCTGGCCGCGCCGTCCCTGGCCCAGTACACCAGGGCTATGGTCCCGTCGGCTATCTCTATGGCGGTAAACCCGCCCCGTCCGGTCAGGCACCCCGAGTTGAACATGCAGGGGTACAGCAGCTCCTCTCGCTCGTACAGGCTCCGTGACACCTTCCGTGTCCTGTCCCGTTTGCCAAGGCGCCTGAATTCGTCGGCGTATATCGATATGAGCTGGCTCAGCTCGCTCTTGCCCGTCTCGTCGGCCAGCGTATAGCGCCTGAGCATGGTCTCTATGTTCCACCTGAGGGTATCGTACTTGCTGTACGACTCAAAGAGCGGCCGGTGCGTGTGCCCGGCTATGCTTACGATGCCAAGCTGTTTGGACGCCCGGTAAATCCTTTTCTCGGCGCGGAACCGCCTGGCGCTGGTCATGGGTATGTCCACGTTATGGAGATGCAGGGGATTGGCTAGATACCGTACGATAAAATTCGAGATGTAGTTGTATTTGGTGAACAGCTTGTGGGACTGGTGCCCGTGAAAAGCCAGTATGGTGTTGGCGTTCCAGTCAAGCCTGAGCGCGTGGTCGCGGGGAAACTCGTCTTCAGGCAGAAGAAGCAGGGGCAAATTATGGTTGCCCACTATTTTGACCAGGCCGGGGCCCGCGGCAAAGTCCCTGAACAGGTCGAACAGATGGCTGTACGCCGACCGAACGGCGCTGAGGCGGAATTTATGCAGCTCCTCTATGTCTCCGTTGAGCACAAGGCGGTAGTTCCGTTCGCGGTAATGCGACGACAGCGCCCCGAGCACCAGGTCTTCGTTTCGCCTGAAGTCGTCGCTGCCCGAACGGTCACCTAGGTGCAGATCGCTTACGAACACGATGCGGTCGCCTGAACCCAGCGTCTCCCGCCGCGCGCCATCCATAAGCTCATGCATGGTTTTCAGAAACTCCGCAAGCTTCAAGCGTCCATCCTTCCGCCAGTAGGCCGTCCGCGCGGGCGCCCAGGTCCGGGCTATCCGGCGCGCCTCCCTGATTAGAAGCTTACGCGTTTGAGTACGCGCCTGCGAACTTGCGGCAGTATGCCCGCCAACCATGAAAAGATTATATTGAAATTGCTAGTCGTGTGTTAAAAAAACGACAGCCCCTAAAACCAGCCGCACAGGATGGGCTTGCCGCGGGCACGTCGCGAGTGGCCCAGGGCCCGGATCGGGCTCTTCGGTTCCGCCGTCAGGTCAGGTCGGCGTAGCTCCCGCCGGATGCCGTAATCAGGTCTCCCGGAGCAAGGACCATCTGGGCACCCCTGATCCCCGCGCTCACCGCTATGTCATCCCAGAGGGCCGCAGTCTCGTCCAGATACACGGGCAGGCGCTTTTTGGCGCCCACCGGCGAGCAGCCGCCCCGGACGTAACCGGTCAGGGGCTCAAGTTCCCTCAGCGGCAGCATGGCCACCGACTTGTTGCCGGACGCAGATGCTGCTTTCTTGAGGTTGAGCTCCAAGGAACCCGGTATGACGCACATAAAAGGTCCTGTTTTGTCGCCCACAGCCACCAGGGTCTTGAATACGCGGTCCGGGTCCAGGCCAAGGGCCGCGGCCACGTGCCCCGCCGAAAGGTCGCTGTCGTCCACCTCGTACTCGAGCACACGCGCGCTCAGGCCGAGCGCCTTCACCATGCGTATGGCGTTGGTCGTCATGGCCTTCAGTCCCTGCCCGGCACGCGGCGGGCATGGACGCGCCCCATCCCGACTCCCAGCTGGCGCAGGACACGCGACAGTCTGCGCAGTTCCTCAGCCGGAGCCGACAGCCAGAATCCGGTGCCTGCGTCCGCCAGTTCCGGCGCTGCGAGTTCCCTCAGCGCTGCTTCGTCCACGGCCCCCCGCCTGCCCGTCCACAGAGGATCGCCTGACAGTATGGGTATGGTGAGTACCGCTGGCTTTCCTGCGGCGGTCAGCGCGTCCAGCCCGGCAAGGTCATCCCGGGTGCGGGCCGACCACAGGAAAACGGCCCTGCGCCTGTCGCCCGTACGCGCCATGTCCGATGCCACGGCCAGGAAGGGCGACGCGTCAGAACCGCAGGCTATCATGACGATGGGGCCGGTGCCGCGAGCGACCACGAATCCGCCCGCGGGACCTTTCACGTCCGCCGTCCACGGCCGGTTCGCGTCTGGGCCCGGAAAGCGCTCGCATGCGTCGACCAGGGCTAGCGTCCACTGGTCAACGGCTGGCACGATGATGTCCAGGCCGGCATCGGACGGGGCGTTTACGGGAATGAAGGGCCCCGACCAGGGCGGGAAGCCGGGTACGCCAAAGCTGAACGCGCAAGCGTGGCCGGGTTTCCTGCGCCGGAAGGCTTCCGGGAGCTTGCCGTCCTCCGGCGCAAGCCTGAGGCGCGCGGCCAAGGGCGTGACTCGTTCCATGGACTGGATACGGAACCGTGCCCTGGCCATGCCCTAGCGCTTGCGCCTGAATATGCGGTAGTTGATGGACGGGAAGATGTTGTTGCGTTTCTCGAGCCGGGTCAGCCACTCGGTACCAACAGTGTTGGCGCACAGCATTTCGTAGATGCGGTTGAAATTGGTCACCGCGTCCTCTATCTGCTTGCGCGCGAACGAGCCTGACTTGCCCGAACGCAAGAGGAAGGGCCAGTCCGCCGCCTGGGAGAGCAGCACCTCGCGGGCGGCCTGGTTGAGCACCCGCTCCCTGAGGCCGCTTTCGTTGGGAAAGCGCTCGGCGAGCTCTATCATGCGCTCTATCATCTTGAAGGTGTGCCGGTATACCCAGTCGTTGGCCTTTTCCAGCCATATCCCCGCGTAGCCGCCGTCGCCCCAGCTTGAGAACTCCGGCAAGGACTCCTGATTGTCTGGCCAGTTTTTCTTGTACTCGGCCAGCGTGGTGAACGCCAGCTCCGAGGTGCCCTGTGCCTTGCGGAACAGGGCCTCGAGCCACTGTATGCCCTCGAACCACCAATGGCCGAACAGTTCGGCGTCGTAGGGCGCCACCATGAGGGGTGGCCTGTCCATGAGGGCGGCAGCCTTGCGCGCCTGCCGTGCCCTGTTGTACAGGAAGTTTTCCGCGTGCTCCACGGCCTTGGCCGAAGCCAGCTCAGGGTCGTAAGGTTTTTTGTCGTCGCCCGGGCCCGTCACGGCCCAGTATTTGAAACCCGTGAAGGTCCGTATCTGTCCCTGCTCGACGTATGGACCCACGTAGTCCAAAGGCAGGTCAAAACCTATGTCGCGGTAAAAATCCCTGTACGCTGGATCTGCCGGATACCCCTCAGTCTCCGACCATACGGCCTCGGTGGCGGCAACGTCGCGAACAAAGGCGGTGAAACCGTTCGGGCAGGCAACGGGGGCGTAGGATCCCGCCTTGGGCGTGGGCTTGCCCAGCATGGCGCCCCGCGTGGACACCACGCTGTAGGACAATCCGTATGCCGCCAGTATGGACTCCACGCCGGGGTACCAGCCCAGCTGGGGCATCCAGAATCCGGACGGCGAGCGCCCGAAGGTTGCGCGGTACGAAACGACGGATGCCTCCACCTGGGCGGCCACCGCCTCGGGGAAACAGCGGTAAATGGGCAGGAAGGCCTGCGTTGCGCCGCTGGTCAGGAGATCCAGCCGGCCCTTCTTGAAGTAGAAATCTATGGCGCCCAGTATGTTGCCGCCGTGCAGGACGTTGAAATCCTCCAGGTTCTGGCGGTAGAGGTCGTGGTACATGCGGGCAAGGGGTCCCTGCACCGGGTCGGAGCCTACCCTGGCCAGCTCGCGCTCGGCGAGCTCGAGCTGGGTTTCAAGCCATGACGAGTAGCGCTCGCGCAGGAGCTTGTCGGACAGCATGGCCTGGAGCGTGGGCGATATGGCCATGGTCAGCTTCCAGGGTATGTGCTCGGCCTCAAGGCGCGCGAACAGGCGCAACAGGGGGAGATAGGTTTCTGACAGGGACTCGAACAGCCAGCGCTCCTCCAGGAAGCGAGGATAATCCGGCTGCCTGACAAAAGGGAGATGGGCGTTCAAGACCAGGGCAATGGTTCCGGTTTGCACGAGTATGCCTCCGCCCTAGTCGTCAAAGCCGCCGAGTATGCGGGAGGGATGACGATCGGGAAGGTTCTGGATCATGAGATGGTCTATGCCTGACAAGCCAGCCAGCGCTGCCTGCTTGGGCTCTAGGCCATCGTCGGCGGTAGTGAGCACCGAGCGGGGTGTCCTGAAAGCGTGCGAATGGGCTATAGGCCGGAATTTGGCGCCAAAGCGCGCGCACAGATCCAGCCTGTACACGGTATCCTGCTCGGGAAGGTGGATGTACCAGTGGTTGTCGTCGTCCTCGACCGGTATGTCAAAGCCTGACGACCCTTTGCCGTCATGGGACGGGTTTTTGACCACGCGGAGGAAAAAGCCTGAAAAACCGCCCTCGGCCTTGAGCAGGTCCTGCTCGTCGTCCCTCACGTCCCAGAACGCAAAGGCCCACTCATGGTCCCGGGGCACGCAATGGATGACCGTCTCGTTGTACCTGCCAACGATGCACGGAGCCGCGTCCAGCGACGCGTCGATCTCGTCCAGTTCCGAGCCGGAGAATTTCTTTTCCTCGATATGGATGGCCGCGTCCCCGGACGCGCGGCGCTCCTCATTATCCTCGTCAAAGGCCTCCAGCACGGCCTCGACCACGAACACCCGTTCCAGCCCAGCGGGCAGATCCAGGCCCATTTTCTCGGCCAAGGCGTAGAGAGCTTCAAGGGATAGTCCGTTCAGGCGTTCGACGTTCACGTTGGCATCATCCGAAAATGCTTCTTGAGTGTCAAGCGGGACGGATCACTGTCCGGGGGCGGAGCCGTCCTGGGCTCCGTCCGAACGCTTGGCTGCTGCCTTGCGCCTGCGCTTCCTGCGGCGCGCCGACGCAGACGTGCCTGTTTGACGGTCCGGCCCGTTGCCTCCCTGGTCGGTAGCGCGCCCGTCCGTACCTGACTCAGCCGCCTCTGCGGCTTCCCCGTCCGGAGCGGCGGCATCCTGCGCGTCCGTGCGCGAACCCGGCTTTCGTCGCTTGCGCTTGCGCGCCTTCCTGACGCGGGCGGGAAATTCCGGGGCCACAAAGACGGACGCCACGGCGGCCTCCAGTTCGACCCTCGGCAGGGTGAGTGGCGAGAGGAAAGCGCGGGCCGCGTCCATGGCGTTGCGGGCCGCTGTCTGAACGTCAGGCGCCGGCAAAGCCGCCGCCTTGTCCACGGGCAACTTGACCAGGAAGGACAAGAGCGTTCCCAAGGTTTTGTCGCCGGCCGAACGCACGTGGTCGTCTAATGACCTGAGTGCCTCCCGTAGCTTGTCCGCCTCTGCGCCCTTGTCCGCGAGCGCCGTTCCCACCTCAGGCAGGATGTAAGCCAGGAGCTTGTAGGCGTGGAGCATGTCTATAATGGCTCCGGCATGGCCGGAACCGAGTATCTTGATGGCTTCCTCTCCCAGGCGGGACACCGATGCCGACGCCAAGGCGGCCGCGTTCCGGCGTATGGCCATACGGGTCAGGAGGGGTATGGAAAAACCTGTGGCGCAGGCGTATTTGACCGCGCGTATCATGCGCACCGGATCTTCGGAGAAAATGCTGGCCAGGGGTATGACGGGCATTACCCTGCGAGCCTTGATGTCCTTCAGTCCGTTGACGTAATCGACAATGATGCCCTCGGTCGGGTCAAAGTACAGGGCGTTCATGCTGAAGTCCCTGCGGCGGGCATCCTCGTCGATCGTGCCGTAGGTGTTGCCCACGGTGCCGTTGCTGATGGAACGGAAGGTTGACACCTCGTATATGCGCTGGCCCACGTACACGTGCACCAGGCGGAAACGCTTGCCTATGATCCTCGAACGGTAAAACAGCCGCTTGATCCGGCTCGGTTCGGCGTCCGTGACGATGTCGTAGTCTTTTGGCACCCTGCCGACCAAAAGGTCGCGCACGGCCCCGCCGACTATGTACGCGTCGTGGCCGTTCTGCCTGAGGCGTTCCACGATACGGACCGCGTCCTGGTCGACGGACCGCGGCTGTATGCCATGCTCGTTTCTGGTGTACACGACGGCTTTTTTTACCGGTTTGCCGTCGGGGCCCGTATGGTAGCGTATAAGCAAGATGTCCTCTGGCCTTGGTTTTGAAAGCCCGAACCGCGTGGATAACGTCCGGCGGGCGCCTGCGGAGGCCTCGCCCGCCCAGGCTGGTACACTATACTCCTTGCCGGGCCCGGGAGGCAAGATGCGCCGGGGAAGGTCCGGCCGGACTCTCCCCGGGCTTCTTACCTGGCCGGCAGGTGCCGGGCTATCCAGTCCCCGATATCGCCTGTGACCTCCGCCCTGTTGGTCTCATGGAGCAGTTCGTGCCGTCCGCCCTTGTAGAGCGACACGTCCACCGATGTAAGGCCCTGCGCCTTGTACGCGTCGATCAGGCGCTGGAGTCCGCCGCTGGTGCCTCCCAGGGGGTCGTCCGTGCCGGAAGCCAACAGAATCGGCAGGTCCTTGGGAATGCCGTTTCTCACGTCCCGGGACGACATCCAGCTCATGCCGGACAGGATGTCACGGAAATACCCCCAGGTGCACACAAAACCGCAGAAGGGGTCCGCCACGTATGCGTCAACCTCGGCGTTGTCTCGGGACAGCCAGTCGAATTTTGTCCGCGTTGGCTTGAAGGGCTTGTTGTACGCGCCAAAGCTCATGGTGTCGGCCAGGGGAGACGGCGTTTTCCACCCGCGCATCCGGCCTCCGAGGGCGACGATCAGCTTGCCCACGGCCGCCACCGGGCCTCCGTCGGCCGTGGTTGACGACAGGATACAGCCCGACAAGAGCTTGCCGTACAGGCCGACGAAGCCCTGGGACAACATGGATCCCCAGGAATGGCCGAGCAGGAACAAGGGAACGCCGGGAACGTCCGAGCGCATGCGTTCGGCCAGGCCGTGAAGGTCGTCCACCACCCTCCGGAAACCGTCTTTCTCGGCCAGCCATCCCAACTCGCCTTCAGCCGCCGTTTTACCGTGTCCGCGGTGGTCGGGGGCCCACACTTCGTAGCCGCGGCCTGTCATGGCCTCGGCAAAGGCAGCGTAGCGCCCTCCGTGCTCAGCCATGCCGTGCGCTGCCAGGATCAGGGCCAAAGGCTTGCCCGACGGGGTCCAGCGCCGCACGTGTATGCTCTTGCCGTCGTCCGAGATATATGAGAATTCCTGTGCTTTCATGCTTGCAGTATATATCGTTGGCGGATTCTGGCAAGGACGGCCGCTCGCGCCTGAGGGTCGGTATGCCGGCCGGCAACGCTAGCTCCGGGTAGGATTTTGGGGGCCCGCTTGCCGGGGTGGTTTTTTTTCGATTTCCGCTCAAGTTTTCCGGTAGCCCTGCCGATATAAGGAACGGGGAGAGCCCACACCGGGGCGGCCAGGATGGCCGGACACACCCGGAGCGCTCCTCCCCACGATGATCGGCCGCCATGCGAGCCGGCTTAACGCCTCCGTTGGAGGATAGCCGGACGCGGATGGGCGGAAGGGAGGGCCGTCCGTAGGGTAACACAGCCGACATCGGGATGATAAGGGAAGCACGGATGCTTCCCGTACCGACTCAAGGAGGAAGTCATGATCATCAACCACAATCTCAGCGCCATGTACGCCAACCGCCAGCTCGGGATCAACAACCTGAACGTTGACAAGAACATGGAAAAGCTCAGCTCCGGCATGCGCATCAACCGCGCCGGGGACGACGCGTCCGGCCTGGCCGTGTCGGAAAAGCTCCGCAGCCAGATCCGCGGCCTCAACCAGGCGTCCAAGAACGGCCTGAACGGCATATCGTTCATCCAGACGACTGAAGGCTATCTCCAGGAAACCCAGGACATCATCCAGAGACTCCGCGAGCTGTCCGTCCAGGCGTCCAACGGCATCTATTCCGCCGAGGACCGCATGCAGATCCAGGTCGAGGTGTCCCAGCTGATCGACGAAATCGACCGCATAGCCAGCCATGCCCAGTTCAACGGCATGAACCTCCTGACCGGCCGCTTTGCCCGCGCCGACGGCGAGAACATCGTGACCGGCTCGATGTGGTTCCACATCGGCGCCAACATGGACCAGCGCGAGCAGGTGTTCATCGGCACCATGACCGCCAAGGGTCTGGGCGTCAAGCAGGTTTCGAGCGACGAAATCCTGTCCCTGTCCTCCCCCGACGGCGCCAACAGGTCCATCGGTGTCCTGGACGCAGCCCTGAAGAAGGTTTCCAAGCAGCGCGCCGACCTTGGCGCCTACCAGAACCGCCTCGAACACGCCATCAAGGGCATCGACATCGGCGCGGAGAACATGCAGGCCGCCGAGAGCCGCATCCGCGACGCGGACATGGCCCACGAGATGGTCGAGTACTCCAAGAACCAGATCCTCATGCAGGCGTCCAACGCCATGCTGGCCCAGGCCAACCAGAAGACGGCCGCGGTCTTGCAGCTGCTCCAGTAAGGGGATATAGTTAAGGTTGGTCCTGGAGGGTCGCCATAAAAGCGGCCTTCCAGGCTTCCTTCCCCGGCGGTTCACGAGTGAACGCCATCGGGGTTTCTGAATGCGGGTTGCCGGCGGGGCCTTTGCAGGTTCCGTGCCGGCCCGCCTGATCTTTGACAAACACCCTCATGCGCATGCCGACGGGGAGGCAGCCCTTGGTCGCTTAAGCGGACGCCACAGGCGCGGACGCCAAAGCCCTGGAGCTGATTCCCCGCCGCACGGGGCATGAACGGACGGGAGAGGGCGCGAACCTATCGAATCCCGGCCCCGGACATAAGCCATGCGCGCGGGACGCGCGGCACGGATTGCCGCGACGTGAGTCCGCAAGGAGGGTCATATGATCATCAACCACAACATGAGCGCGATGTACGCATCGAGGTCCCTGGGCGTCACCCAGTCCGAGCTCAACAAGAACATGGAGAAGCTGAGTTCCGGCATGCGCATCAACCGCGCCGGCGACGACGCTTCCGGCCTGGCCGTTTCGGAAAAGCTCCGCAGCCAGATCCGCGGCCTGAACCAGGCCACCAAGAACATCGAAAACGGCGTGTCCTTCATCCAGACCACCGAAGGGTACCTCCAGGAGTCGCAGGATATCCTGCACAGGCTCCGCGAGCTGTCCGTGCAGTCCGCCAACGGCATTTACACCGCCGAGGACCGCATGCAGATCCAGGTTGAGGTTTCCCAGCTGGTCGACGAGATCAACCGCATCGCCAGCCACGCGCAGTTCAATGGCATGAACCTGCTCACCGGCCGTTTCTCAAGGAACGGCGGCACCCAGGTCATGCAGCTGCAGGTCGGCGCCAACATGGACCAGAACGAGCGCATTTACATCGGCACCATGACCGCCCAGGCCCTTGGTCTTGAGAAGATCCAGGGTACTGAGGAGACCATCTCCATCGAGGATCCCGAGGCCGCCAATAGGGCCATCGGCATGCTGGACGCCGCCCTCCGGACGGTTTCACAGCAGCGCGCCGACCTTGGCGCCTACCAGAACCGCTTTGAGATGGCCGCCAAGGGCGTCGCCATTGCCGCTGAGAACCTGCAGGCCGCAGAGAGCCGCATCCGCGACACCGACATGGCCAACGAGATGGTGAACTACGTAAAGAACACCATCCTGTCTCAGGCCGGTGGAGCCATGCTCGCCCAGGCCAACACCAGGACCCAGTCGGTCATGCAGCTGTTGGGGTAATGCTGTAAAAACCGTTCACGCGTTCACGTAAAGGAGAGCTTCCTGGACGTCGTCTTTCCCGGACGTGGACGCAGGCAGGTGCAGGAGGGGATCGCGCCCCCCTCCTTGTGCCTCTTTTTCAAGGAGGAGCGTATGTCCCTCGAAATCAGCGCCGTGACCCCGGCGCAAGCCATACTCACCGTTCAGAAGCCACGGGCAGTGGAACAGGCTGTTCAGGCCGCAGCTGAAGCGCCGGACAGGAAAGAAAGCGCCCCCGATATCGAGGAGATGCTTGCCAAGCTGACCGATATCAGCGCTACCTTCAACCGCCGGCTGTCCTTCCGCCTGAACGAGAAACTCGGCCAGGTTGTCGTCAAGGTCATAGACAACGCAACCGATAAGGTTATACGGGAGATCCCGCCCGCCGAGGTCCAGCACGTGCACGAGCGCATCCGAGAGGTGATGGGCATCCTGTTCGACGAGCGGGCCTAGCACGCGGAGCGTGCAGGACGGCCAGGGCCGGTCTCCGCTGCCATCCTGGCCGGAAGGAGCGAGCGTAGCCCAATGTCGGACGTCACCATCCCGGGGGTAACAAGCAAATACGACACTCAGACGCTCATCGAGGGGCTCATGAAGGTCGAGCGCATCCCCAGGGATCGCGCGGCCGAGCGCCTTGAGGAAGTCAAGCTCCAAAAGACCGTGTGGCTGGAATTCAGCCGCAAGCTGTCGTCGTTGCGGGAGAGCGCGCGGGTGCTGTTCTCCTTCCAGACCCCTTTCAACGAGCGCGTGGCCACGTCGGCCAATCCGTCCGTGCTTGAGGCCACGGCGACCAGGGAAGCCGTGGAGGCGACCCATTCCATCGAGGTGCTCCAGGCGGCCGCGGCCGACCGTTTCATGTCCGACCAGCTGGGCAAGGACTACACAGTTCCCGCTGGCACCTACGTGTTCGGCGTCGGCGACGGGTCGGTCAAGCTATCCTTCTCCGGCGGCACGCTGGATGACTTCGTAGCCGCCCTGAACAAGAAGAATCCCGAGCTGGTCCGGGCCCAGGTGGTCAACGTCAGCCCCGATGCCCGGGTCCTCGTCATAGAATCCATGAAAACCGGCAAGGACAACCGCCTGACCTTTACGGATGCTGCTGAAAGCCTGGGGCTTTCGGCCGGTCTCATAGAACCCAGCCGGTCATCCAGGCAGGAACTGGCCTTGAGCCCCCTGTCCCGTTTCGAACAGCCACTGGACGCGGCAAAGGCCCGCACCGATGGCAAGGTCCTCACGGTCAGCCCCGGGGGCGAGGCCGCGTCCCGGCTCCCCTCCGCCCTACCCAGCTCTGGCCTGGTTATGGAAATCGTCGTCGAGCTGGCTGAGCGGCCCGATGAAGGCCTAAGCGGCCCCCCGCCAGGCCCCGCCATACCTGGCATAGGCGGCATCGACTATGAAGGCATCCACATAAACAGCCTCCCGTCGGACGCCGAGCTGCCCGAATGGGCTCCTCCCGTTCAGCCGCCCCGCGTTGACAACGGACGGGTCCTGTACCTCATAGACGGTTCGGGCCGCTCCTACGCCCTGCCGGCCCTGGAAGCTGGCGGGGGATACAAGACCATAACGGTACCCCTGTCCGCATACTCGGACACGGTGGCCGGCCTTGGCGTGCGAAACCAGAACACCCACCGGGACGTCCGGATAACGTCGATCCGCGTGTACGATCCGAACGAGGTATCCGGCTTTTCCCCCAAGAATCCCGTGTCCACCGCCCAGGACGCCGTCATAAAAATGGACGGCATACAGGTTACCCGCCCGGACAACTCCATAGACGACCTCATACCCGGGGTGACGCTGGACGTCAAACGCCCGTCCAAGGAACCCGTGGACCTCACCATAGAGCCCGACCGCGAGGCCGTGAAGGATTCCGTCATAGACCTGGTGGGCAAGTACAACCGGCTCATGGCCGAGATCAACATCCTGTCCCGGGCCGACCAGACTATCCTGGACGAGCTGGAGTACCTGTCCGACGACGAGAGGGAAACCTACTCCGAACGCCTCGGGCTCATGCAGGGCGACATGACCCTGTCGTCCATACGGTCGAATCTCCAGCGCATCATGATGGATCCCTACGCGACCCGGGATGGAGCGTCGCTTCTGTCCGCCATGGGCATCAGCACCAACGCCACGTCGGGAGGCGGCTATGACGCGTCCAGGCTCCGAGGCTATCTGGACATCGACGAAGACAAGCTGGATCGCGCCCTCAAGGATTTCTTCCTCCGGAGCAAAGACACGTTCGGCTTCGACACCGATGGCGACCTGCTCATAGACTCTGGCGTGGCCCTCAAGCTGGACACGCTCACCAAGGGCTATGTGGAAACCGGCGGCATCATAGCTCTCAAAACGTCGACCTTTGACAGCCAGATCAGCTCCATAAACTCCGAGATTGCCAGCTTGGACAAACAGCTGGCAGCAAAGGAAGAAGAATACCGCCGCAAGTACGGTATGATGGAGGGTGCGCTTGAGCAGATGGAAAGTAGCTCGAGCGCCTGGCAGAATTTCATGAATCAGGGCGACTAACTACGACCGCGAAACCCGGGTGGCCGCGCGTGTGGCATCTACGGGACGCCAGGAGAATGTATGGACATCACAGTAAACGGAAAACCCACATCCATGGCGGAAGGCGCGGCCAACCTGGCTGAGATTCTTGGCGTTGTGGATGAACGGCTCGAGGCCGCGGGGCTTATCATAACCGCGCTCAGCCTGAACGGGGCGGAATTGGACGCGGACAGGCTGTCGGAACTGGCCCACACGCCCGCTGACGGCCCCGGCACACTGGATGTACGCGCGGAAAGCGTGTCTGCATTCCGGACGGAGGCCCTCCGCACCCTGCTTGCCCTGCTGGACTCCGCGTCAAAGGCAGGCCCTGAAGCCCTGCCCGCCCTCCGCCAGGCATGGTCCACCTACCGAACGTCGTTCTCCGGCCTCCACTCGGCCGAAGAGCTGTCGTTTTTAGACGCGTTCGGTACGGAACTGGACTCGGGCCTTGCCGATGCGTCCGGAAGCGCTGGCAAGCTCATGTCGTTCTTCGGAGAGCGCCTGTCTGAGGTGGAAGATCCGCTCGGTTCCCTTCGCAGCGCTTCCCGCCTTTTTACGGGTTTGGCTCCGGACCTGGCCGAGGTGCCCGTGCGGATGCAGACCGGCAAGGATCCGGAAGCCATACGCACCATGATGCTGACGGTGGAACTCATTAACAAGATCGTGCGCGTCCTTCCCGATGTCATGCGGCTTTCGCCAGAAGTGGCAGCCCTCAAGGTGGGGGACGCGGCTCTGGCTGACTTCTTTGACGGCTTTAACAAAATACTCCGCGAGCTGGCGGGAGCGTTCGAGGCAAAGGACGGGGTGCTCATAGGCGACCTGGCTGAATACGAGATACTCCCGAGGCTGGAATCCCTGTTTGCGGCCCTCGATGGGGTGCTGCCGTGATGCCCGTCTGGCCTGCCCTGCTGGCGCAGACATACTGGAAGCAATCCAACCCGGAAGATAGCCGGATTTTCCTCATTGTGCTCGGAGCGCTGGTGGCTGTGGCCCTGGTGTACAGCTTGATCAAAAAATTGTCCTCCGGAACCATATCATCACGGGTGCCTGGCTTCCGCTCAGGAACCTTCAGGAGAAAAGCCCTGGATGTCGGTTTTTCTGACGCCGAGGCAGACTTTCTAGAGCATTATGCCAGGAAACTAGGAGTCCAGAACCCACAATCGGTGTTCGGCACCCGGCAACAGCTGGACTCCTTCATCAAGGCTACCTTCCGCTACATAGACCGCCACGCTGAAACAGAAGAAAGCGCCGAGGATCTGAAGGGTCGGCTGTTTGCCATCCGGGAAGCCCTGTCGCTCCGCATCAACTCGGGAGCGGCCATACGGTCCAGCCGCCAGCTGAAAGCCAGGACGCCTATTTCCCTGGTTACCAACAAGGAAGCCCATTACGCGTCCCTGATCGTCTTCAACGAACCGCGCGCGCTCTATGTGGAGCCTGCCCTGGACGCCTTTGGGGTTCCCATCAGATTCCCTCGGGGCTCCAAACTGACGGTCTTTTTCTACGCGGGTAACCATGTGGGTTACAACTTCCATACCCGCTCAGGCGGTCTTGTGAACCTAGACGGCCGCCAGCTACTGGCGCTGTCCCATAACGACTCGGTCAAGCAGTTGCCGTCCAGAAGGCACCAGCGCAGGGAAGCCAGGCTGTCCGGCCGGTTCTACCTGGTGCATGTGCACGCCGCCAGGGACAGGGGCAAAGTTGTCAAAAGCGTGCAGGTGGAAAAAGCCGCCGTGCCGTCCATCATCACGGACGTATCCGCCGGCGGCCTGTCCATGCAGACCATGAGCCCAGCGAACGTGGGTGAATTCGTAAAAATAGAATTCGACCTCGGCGCTGGCACACGCTGGGCGTACGCCAGCGTGGTCAGGGCCAGTCGCCTTCGTTCCGGCACGTCTTTGCACCTGAAATTCGTCAAAATCCCCCGGAAAACGGTCAACGAGATACTTTCATACGTATACGGTTTTGAGTAGCAAGGGTTTCCCTTGGTTTCTACCAGCTCCTCCTGGGAGCCTAATCGCCTGTTTTGCCAGACCGGGCGGCAATCTTCACCGCCCTTGCCTTGACCGCGGTAGCCTCCGGACAATAGAATTGAGGCCGTGAAAGTACTCGAGCTGGTCAACATCAAACGCAAGGACACTCACCTGTACTACCGGCGCGAGTTCACGGCGGATGTGGTACTGGAATATCTCCAACAGACGGTGAGCTCGCCCGTGGAATTCACGCTCGAGCACAAACCTCTGGGAGGCGTGGATATCCGTGTTGCCCTGACCGAGGATTTGGATTACCCCGTCCTGCCTGTGGTTTCAAAGCTGAAGCATCTGATTCTGGATTTGCACTCCAGGGGGAGCTTGCCCTGATCGAGTTCGAGTGCCCGAGCGTGGGCGATACCGAGGCTTTGGGAGAACGGCTGGGAACTGTCGCAGTGCCCGGAACCGTCTTGGCTTTCCGCGGTGGTTTGGGCGCGGGCAAGACAGTCCTCTCAAGGGGTTTGGCCCGTGGCCTAGGGATATCAGATCAGGTGACCAGCCCGACCTACACCCTGGTCAACGAGTACGACGGAGGCCGCCTCCCTTTGTATCATATAGACTGTTACCGGCTGGGCGGCCCCGACGAATTCGACTTTCTGGACGCTCGGCGCTATCTCTACGGCAGGGGCGTATGCGCCATAGAGTGGAGCGAACGGGTGGAAGGCATCCTTCCCCCTGACGCAACGGTCGTGGAACTGGATGTCCTAACGGACGACACCCGCCGTGTCCGCGTGTCCGGCGGGCTTGAGGAGTTGTTGCGGTGAATGTGCTTGCCGTGGATTGCTCAACAGACATCCTCGCCGTGGCCGCCGGTAGGAACAGGGGTACGCCCGAATCGTCGCCCCTGGCCCCCAAACACCCGTATCGCGATAGCACCGGACACGATCCGGCGCCCGGCGCAGGCTTTGCGTCCGTGGCCATAGACGCCGGTTACCGCCACGCCGAGCGCCTCATGGGGGCGGTGGACTTCTGCCTGGACGAATGCGGCCTTGCCCTGGCCGACATAGACCTCTTTGCGTGTTCGAAAGGGCCCGGATCGTTCACGGGCCTCCGCATAGGCCTTTCGACCATAAAAGGCCTGGCGTACGGCACTGGAAAACCCTTTGTCCTTGTGCCCACCCTTGACGCCATGGCTTCCGAGTGGGCGGGAGTGTCCCCGGTGGTCGTGCCCGTGATCGACGCCAAGCGCTCGCGGTACTTCTGGGCAGTCTATCAGGCGGGACGCCTGGTCGAGGGTCCGCGAGACGCGGGAGCTGACGCCATACTGGCCGCCGTAAGCGGCTATCCCGAGGTGCTTTTCGCAGGTCCGGACGCCGACATGCTGGAGGGTATCTTGGCCGAGCGGACGGGATTCAGGCTGGCCGAGAGATCGCGCCGTTCCCCCGCTGTCGCCATGCTGGACCTGGCTGTCACGGAATTTACCGCCCACGGCCCCGCGGCGTCCGACGCCGCGCCGGCGTACCTGCGCGCGAGCGACGCCGAGGAAGCGGCGGAGGCGGCCCGTGGATAAGGACCTTCACCCCCTGATAGAGGTGGCCGACGTGGAAGAGCTGGCCGAGCTCCAGGAGCTTGAGGACGAGACGAACAAGGCTCCCTCGGCCTCCCCTCTCCTGTCCTTTGGCTGCGTTCGAGGCCTCCTTAAATCCTATGAAGGAATACCTTCGCCCATGGCCCTCCTGGACGCGTCCCTGTCGTTCATATACCGTAACGATCCGTTCCGCACCGTGGTGCGCTCCTTCGAATACCCCGACCATTCGTCCTTCCTGGACACGTTCAAGCGCTGCATCAGCCCCGGGCAAGCGGCCGCCCTGTGCAGGGCCATCAAGGATCCGTCGCACGGCTATACCTGGAGCGACTATCTTGAGCATCGCGCCAAGTACGCGGGCACCATGCGCACGCGCGTCCAGATACTGCCCTTCATACCGGACGACGGGGACGGCTCTCCCCTGGCCTGGGTCGTGCTCTTTGACGACGTGACCGACGAGAACAAGCGCTTTCTCCGCACCATGTTCTCTAGCCTCTTGGAAGCGTCCAAGCTCAAGGACAGGGACACGGGACGGCACATAGAGCGCGTCAACCGCTACAGCCATCTCCTTGCCAGCGCTATGTACGGCGACGCACGCTGGCCGGAAGTGGACGTGGACTTTGTGGACAATATTGGCTTTCTGGCTGCCATGCACGACGTCGGCAAGATAGGCACACCGGACGACATCCTGAACAAGCAGGGCCCTTTGAACGAATTCGAGTGGTCCATCATGAAAGAACACACCATAAACGGCGCCTTCATCCTGTCCAGCTATCCCAATCCCATGGCCAAGCAGATTGCCCAGTCCCACCACGAATGGTGGAACGGCACCGGATACCCGTACAGGCTGGTGGGCGACATGATTCCCCTGCCCGCGCGCATCGTCGCCCTGGCAGACGTTTACGACGCCCTGCGCATGAGGCGGAGCTACAAGGAAACCTTTGACCACAAGCGGGCTACCCTGCTCATCACGGCCGACGGCGGCACCCACTTTGATCCCGAACTGGTGGACCTGTTCAAGGAAATGCACGAGGATTTTGAGCGTATATACAACGACATAAAGGACGCGTGACCCGCGCGGATACCGCCTGCCGCGCCCCGTTCAGGGCGCGGGACAAAAGGCGACTACAGTTTTTTGAGGTACACCCTGCGCCGTTTGTGCTGGCGCCGCTCGTAATCCTTCCAGAGTTGTTGGACGGCAAAATTCGACTCAAGCTCAGGATTGGTCTCGGCGTACAGGACGCCTTCTTCCATGGCGCTCTTGTTCAGGTCGGTCATCAGTATGGCTATGACCCCGCGCGACTGGTATTCGGGCCGCACGGCCACCAGATACATGTCTATGACGGATGGCTTTTTCAGCGCTGACAGAAGGTGCCACCAGCCCAGGGGGAATAAGCGCCCGCGAGACTTGATCAGGGCGTCGGACAGGCTGGGCATGGCTATGCCAAACCCGACGAGCTTGTCGTGCTCGTCGATCATGATCTTGGTGAAGCGGGTGTCCACAAAGCCCAGGTACTGCTTGATGTACACCTCTACCTGGCGCCTGGTCAGGGGCGTCGTGCCGTACAGGCCCGCGTATGCCTCATCGATGAGCTCGAACAGCTGGGCGCCGTATTTTCGGACCAGCTCGGAATTTCTCTTCCAGGTAAACAGCCGCACGCCCGTGCGCTTGGCTATCAGGTCGTTTACCCTGAGCACCTTATCGGGTATGGCCTCCGGCACTTTGACCTGGAATTCTATCCAGTCAACGTCCTTGGCATAGCCTAGGCGCTCGAGAAAGGGCCCGTAGTAGGCATGGTTGTAGTTGGTCGCCAGGGTGCCTTTCTCGTCGAATCCCTCAACCAGGAGGCCTTCCCTGTCCAGGTCGGTAAAACCAAGGGGGCCGTGGACAGCTTCCAGGCCCCTGCGCCTGGCCCAATCCTCAAAGGCGGCAACCAGGGCCTGCGCGGCCTCGAAGTCGTCGTCCACGTCAAACCAGCCAAAACGGGCGTACTTGTTGCCCCATTTCCGGATATACGCCTGGTTCACGATGCCGGCGATGCGGCCCACGGGCTTGCCGTCGCGGTAGGCCATCCAGTAGGCGGACTGGCAAAACTCCCCCGCGGGGTTCTTGCGGAGGTTCAGCGTTGACAGGTCGTCCAGCACCAGGGCGGGCACCCAGTTGGGATTGCCCTTGTACAGCGTGAAGGGAAAGTTGACAAACGCCTTAAGTTCGCGCGGTGACGCGAGCTCGCGAATTTCCAATGCCATGGATCGCTCCTGCCGGCCGCCGTATGGCCGCCAGCCTACTGTATACCCGCGCCCCGAGGAACGCGGCATGTGCCGTTCGGGCCTTCTTACTGGCGACGCTCGGCTTCCCAGCCTGCCAAAAAGTCCTCGTGCGCCTCGATGATGCCGCGCAGGATCAGATCCTGAAGCTCACCTCGGCCAAACTGGTCGTTTCCGTCTTGCTCGTACAGGTGCTTGAGTATACCACGGAGGCTGTCAACCGAAAAGTCCGGCTCGCTGTTCCTCCGCTTAGTGAGGCTGGCCAGGGTATCGTCGTACGATGTCCGGAAGGCCTCGTCTCGCCACGCAGTCGAACTCACGCTCGCTCCTATCGCCCTAAGGCCGCCTCTCGTGCGGGACCGCCGCTCCCGCGGTCAAACAAAACGGCCGCCCTGTTAAGGCGGCCGTGGCGACGACATGGCGGCGGGGGGACTCGGACCCTCGACACAGCGGATATGAGCCGCTTGCTCTGCCAGCTGAGCTACGCCGCCGTTGCCTGTGCGCGGTCTTTATACAAGAAAGGCCCCGCCTGTGTCAACGGGATTTCCTCTGCGCATTCTGAAACCGCGCCCCGGCTCGTCCCTGGGACCTGCCTCGCGTCATGGCGTGTTGCGTTCGGCTATAAGGGCCAGGCCATCCAGCGCCAGGTCGGGTACAAAGGCCAGAGCCGGGAGGCCGTCAAGCACCAGCCGGCCAAGTTTGTCGCCCGAGCCTATGAGCGCGGCGTCCTCGCCCAGCTCTGAGCGCATGCGCTCGGCCAGGCGTTCGACCAGGCCGGTATACCCTAGTATGAGTCCTGAACGGACGGCGTCAGGCGTATTTCTTCCTATGGCCTTGTCGCTTGCCTCCAGCCTCACCTCCGGCAACTGGGCGGCCGTTCGCCTGAGCGCCGTGGCGGCCGTCTCCAGTCCCGGCGCTATGGCGGCGCCCATGAATTCACCCTTGCCATTGACGGCTGCCATGGTAAGGGCAGCGCCAAAGTCGACGACCAGGCAAGCGCCGCCCGCCAGCGCGTACCCGGCCGCCGCCTGGCACACAAGGTCGCTCCCCAGCTCGGCCGGCTGGTCCACACGTATCTTGACCCCGGTTTTGACTCCCGGGCCCACCACGGTCACATCCAGCCCGAAGGCCAGCCGCACGGCTTCCTTGAGCACGGGCGTAAGGCCGGGCACCACGCTGGACAGCCAGGCCCGGTCTGGTCGCAAGCCCGGTCCGGCCTTGTCCAGGGCGGCATTCAACAGGAAGGCGTATTCGTCTTCCGTCCTGTTCACGCCAAGACGCGTCAGAGGCAACCAGGCATTGCCATGGCGGAACCCAACCGTGAGTGACCCGTTGCGGGCATCCAGGGCCAGAAGCATGTTATTTATCCTCGTCGGCCAGGCGGGCCTTGCCTCCGCCGGCTATTCCCTTCCATGCCGTGACCACGGCCGCTGTCAGCACGGCCGCAGCAGCAGCCTCGATCAGGCCATTGCTGACGGCAATGCCCGCCAGGAAGGGCACGATGCCTCCGGACTCCAGCCCCGTGACACTGGCCAGCCTGGGACCCTCGGCTATGCCGAGCATGCCGAGCACCAGCACCGTGTTGGTGAATCCGCCAACGGCACCCGCCACCCCAGAAGCCAGCGGCGTAAACTTGCCGCGGAACAGCCTGAACACAGCCCAGGCCGCCACCCCGATAAACAGCCTGGGCAACACGGATACCAGGGGATTGGTGAACAGGGGATCAAAAGCCGATGTGGGCGCTATGCCCGCCTTCATGAGGCTGGACACGCCAAAAATAAGGCCGACGATGGTGCCTGCCAGGGGGCCTTCTAGCACGGCGGCTATGATCACCGGTATGTGCATGATGGTCAGCGATGCGCCCCCGAACCAGGGGAGAAAACCCAGGGGCGTGACGGCCATGACCACCGACACGGCGCCAAGGGCACCAGCCGTAACCAGCTTCCGAACTGACGAACCTTCCATACAAACCTCCTTGAGCGTACCCGCCCGCTCGGGTCGAGTCGCCCGTTATATATTGCCCCTTTGGCATGGCCAGCGCGGCCAACCATAAGCGGCATGTAGCGCCGAAACACCAGCCCCCTGTCACCAGGAGAGCATACCGGACAGGACCATGACGCCCGCCCCAAAAACGATGGCCGAGAGCCGTAGCAGGGCTTCTCCCCGCCCACCCACGGTCACGACAAAGCGCGTCCTGCCTTTGGAACGGTAACAGCGCGCGTCCATGGCTTCGGCCAAAGCCTCAGCCCGCTCGAGGGCGCGGACCGTTACGGGAACGACCAGAGGGAGATACGCCCTGACCTTGCGCACGATACCGCCCCTACCCGCGCCAAAATCCGCGCCCCGGGCGGCTTGGGCCTTGACCACGGCCTCCAGCTCGCCGGCAACGATCGGGATGAAGCGGAAAGCCACGGCAACGGCCAGGGCCAGGCCGTGGGCCGGGATGCCAAGCCTGGCAAGGGGTTGCATCAGGTCCTCAATACCCCTGGCCGAATCCCCTTCTGTGGTAGTGGCCGTGAACAAGCCCAGCGCCATCATGATGGCCAGGAATCGTGCCGCCATGCCCAGGACGGACAGAACCTCCCTCATGGTCACGCTGATCGGGCCCAGGTCCGCAAGCACCAGGCTCCCGTCGTCCCTCCAGCCGAAAACGAACTGCAGGACGGCCGTAAGGAGCACAAGCGGCAGAACCGGCCCAAAACCTCGCAGCAGGTAGCGCAGGTGCACACGGGCAAGTTTGGCCGCCGCCAGGCAGGCCGCGGCCACGAGAATAATGGCCAACGACGATCTGGCCATGCTGGCGGGGAGGATGAGCGCGAACAGCCAGAGATACTTGGTGGCCGGGGTAAGCCTGTGCACGGGACTGTCCGCGTCCAGATATTGGCCTATGGATACCCTCCGGAAAAATTCCAGGTTCTTCATGGCGCTTCCCTGCCCACGCTGGCCAAGGCTCCGCAGGCGGCGGCCAAGCCTGCAAGGTCAATAATACCGTCGGGAAGGTCCAGGCCCTCCTGGCGAGCCGAGCGGCTCAGCTCGGCCGCGAAGGGGAGCCCTATGCCCCAATCCTCTCTCCAGGCGGGGCCAAAGACGCTGGACGGCGGGCCCAGGGCCACGAGCCGGCCACCGCGCATGACGGCGACCAGGTCCGCCCGGGCGGCTTCTTCCATTGAGTGCGTGGAAAATACGAGGGCTCGGCCGGCTTCCACCCGAGACCAAATCACGTCCATCAGGGCCTGCCTGGACAGGGGATCCAGGGCCGATGTCGGTTCGTCCAGCACGAGGCCATCAGGCTCCATGGCTAGAATGGACGCCAGGGCCAGGCGACGCTTCTGCCCGCCGGACAGGGCCCTGCACTGCCGGTCCCTGAACTGGGCGTAGGGCAGGCCTACCGTGTCCATGGCCGAACGAACCCTTTCGACCAGGGCCTTGCCTTCCAGGCCGGCGTTGCGCGGGCCAAAGGATACCTCGTCGGCGGCGTACAGTTCGAATATGGCAGTTTCCGGGCGCTGTACGGCAAGCGGCGAGCGCATGCGCAGTTTCCGAACGTCTGTTTTAGGATCCTGGGTATCCTGCCCGAAGACCAGCACCCTGCCTTCAGATGGTTCGGCCAGGGCGGACAGGAGCTGCAGCAGGGTGGATTTCCCCGAGCCGGTGCCGCCGACCAGGGCAAGCGAACGTCCGCCAGAGAGCGCCAGATCCACGCCCTCCAAGGCCTTGGTTTCCTGATCCGTACCTTTTAGATAGGAAAAACCCGCCGTGGTGGCCGACCAGGCCAGGGAATTCCCCTCCGCCGTTTCCGTAGGGGGCGCTCCATGCGCCGCTTCCTTGGAGGGCCGCAGGACGGACAACCCGGCCAGCCGTCGCCCGAAATCTCGCGCGCTCTCACCGGCCACGGCTTTCATGCCGAGGGCCCGCGCGGTGGCCATGGACGGAGGTTCCGCCAAAGCCCAGGCGGATACATCCTCACGCTCGAACAAGGCCTGGGGCCGGCCGTCGTACACGAGTCGCCCCCCGGACAGCACCAGAACGCGGTCCGCCCTGGCCGCCTCGCCCATATCGTGGGTGATGTGGAGTATGGCCGTGCCGCCCTCGGCCAGTATGTCCATGTGGTCCAGTATGGACTCCCTGCCGGCGGGGTCTATCATGGCGGTGGCTTCGTCAAAAATGATCGCCTTTGGCTCCATGACCATGGCGCCCGCCAGGGCCAGGCGTTGCTGCTGTCCGGCGCTTAAAAAGCGCGTGGGCCGTTTGCGGACCGACCATAAATCCACAGCCCTGAGGGCGGCTTCAACCCGCGTGTCCATATCCGACTTGGGCACGCCCAGGTTCTCCAGCCCGAAAGCCACATCCTCCTCGACCACGGACGCCACAATCTGGTCCAGCGGCGACTGAAATACCAGGGACAGCCTTTTCCTGATCTCGAACGCGTCCGCTCGCTTGGATGGATCCAGGCCCCCAACGTTCACGGATCCCGGAGGCGGCTCTAGAAGTCCGCACACGCAACGGGCAAGCGTGCTTTTGCCAGAGCCGTTCGCGCCCACCAGGGCAACATACTCTCTGGGTGCCAGGGAAAACGATACGTCGTCCAACACGAGCTCGGACCTGGACGGATAGCGGTATGACAGGGAGTGGATATCTATGAGGGCGTGCCGGACGGCCGGCTCGGGTGTGCCGAGCGATGTGGACATGATCACCTCGCGTCTCGGTCCATGACGGGCGGCGGATGAGCGTATAGCCATCGGCCTGCCCTTGGGGGATCCAAGCGTTCAAGCACAAGCTACACAGGCACGTAACCTTAGTCAAGGACGGAAGGCAGTGCGATCCGGGGCAGCCGCCGGTTACAAGGCCCCGCTATGCTGCTGGCCCTTCGGGCGCGCCAACGCTACACTGTACGCATGACGTGCAGGCTATGCGGGTCGCCCACCGACGCTCTTGGGCCAAGCGCTCCGCTCTCAAGATACGAGTCGTGCAGCGAGTGCGGATACCTGCAGCTTGCCCAGAGCCATCTGCCTACGGGCGACGACGAGCGAAAGCGCTATCTGCTTCACAGAAACGACCCTGCCGACCCCGGATACCGCTCCTGGCTTACCGGCTTTGTTGACGAGCTGATCATGCCAGCGCTGGCTCCGGGGGCGCGCGTCCTGGACTACGGGTGCGGCCCCGAGCCGGCCCTGTCGGCTCTCTTGACCGAACGGGACTTCAACGTATCGTCATGGGATCCTTTTTTCCATCCCGATTGCGCCTGGACAGACGCCACGTGGGACGCCATCGTGCTCCACGAGGTTGCCGAGCATATGCACTGGCCGGGCGACGCGTTGCGTCTCGCTGCTTCCCGCCTTGCGCCGGGCGGGTTTCTCTTTATCAGGACCGGCCGACCGCCAGCTGACGCCCGGGCCTTTTCCGCGTGGTGGTATCGCCAAGACATAAGCCATGTAGGCTTTTTCAGCCTGCGTTGCCAGGAAAGCTTCCTGGGCTCTCTCGGGCTGCGCCTCTGGCTCGATAATGGAAAGGATGGAGCGTGTTTTAGGGCAGGAGACAGAAAAGAGCAAGAAAATTGATTTTTTTACTGGACTGCAACCGGTTTCGGTGTATAATGCAACCGGTTTCGTGAGCTTGCGAGGACAAGCCACGCAGCCATGCTCCGGCGCAGGGGATGGCGACACGGACGCGACAAGTAGCACGGTATAGGAGGCTCATGGTATGCGGAAACGTGGAACGTGGCGAATATTCGCCGCGGCGCTCGCTTTGACGGTCGCCGCCCTGGTGGTTTTGAGCGCGTGCGCTCCCAAGGACACCGGTCCCAAAAAACTGGTGGTGTGGTCATTCAGCGACGAATTGGGCGGCATGCTGGACAAGTACAAGGCGCTGAACCCGGATGTCGAGATCGAGTTTGTCATGGTGCCGAATGACGTGTACCAGTCCAAACTGAAGCCGGTTCTCCAGAGCGGCCAGGGTGCGCCGGACGTCTTTGCCCTGGAAGCGGCGTACATTAAAGGGTACGTTGACACAGGATTCATGCTGGATCTGGCCCCCATCGCGTCAGCGGCCAAGGATACGGTCCAGTACACCAAGGACGCCGCCCTGGACTCACGGGGCAAGCTAATGGGCCTGTCCTGGCAGGCCACGCCCGGCGCGTACTTCTACCGCCGCTCCATGGCCAAAAAGTACCTGGGCACCGACGACCCCGTGGCCGTGCAGGCCATGCTGTCCGACTTTGACAAATTCCTTGACGTGGCTGAGGAACTGAAGCAGAAATCCGGCGGCAGAGCCGTGATCGTGTCGTCAGTCGGAGACCTGTTCCAGGTATACAAGTCCGGCAGAACCGTGCCCTGGGTAAAGGACAGCGTATTCGGCATCGATCCCCTGATGGTCAAAATGATGGAACAGGGCAAGCTGTTCCATGACAACGACTACGAAGGCCGCCAGGCACAGTGGGGAGAGGGCTGGTTTGCCGGCATGAAAGGCACCCTGACCGACGAAAGCGGCGCCCCCGTGGAGGTATTCGGCTACTTCCTGCCCACCTGGGGCCTCCATTACGTCCTCAAGGCCAACGCCAAAGCGGCGGACGGCAGTTCCGATACCTCGGGCGACTGGGCCATGATACAGGGCCCCATGCCCTATTTCTGGGGCGGTACATGGCTCGGTGCCTTTGCCGACACCAAGCAGAAGGATCTGGCCCTGGACCTGATACGGTTCCTGACCACGGACCCGGATTTCCTGGAACCCTGGGCCAAGGAAACCGGCGACCTGGTATCCAACATGGCCGTGGTCAACAAGATCAAGGACAGCTATGTTGAGCCCTTCCTGTCCGGTCAGAACCACTACGCTGCTTTTGCGGACATGGCCCGCAACATATCAGCCAAGGTGCTCACCGGTTACGACCAGGAGATCGAAGTGTTGTTCCAGGAACAGATGAACGCGTATGTGAACGGGGAAAAACCCCTGGACGAGGCTCTTGCCGACTTCAAGGCTGCCGTTGCCAGCCAGTTCACCGAACTCTCGGTCCAATAAGCCGGCACCGGGAGCTCTGTCTCCCGGATGCTGATCAAGGCGGTACCCGCCGGCCGGACGCCTTCGCAGGGCTCCGGCTGGCGGTTTTGGGCGGGTATCCCGCCTTGGCCGCTAGAGCCCTGAGGAGAACACCCCATGCGGAACGCGCTCGGTACCCGGGCCAGGCTGGAACGACAAGGCTACCTGTTCGTACTACCCTTCGTCGTCGCCTTCTTGGCCCTTCAGCTCTACCCCATCATATACACCTTTGCCCTGGGACTAACCGACTTCCGCGGCATGTCCAGGAATTTCAAATTCGTCGGCCTGGAGAATTTCGTCCACCTTGTTTCCGACGCGTATTTCTGGAAGGCCTTTTCGAACACCTGGTTGATATGGGGCATCAGTTTTATCCCCCAGCTCGGCCTGGCCCTCCTGTTCGCCGTCTGGTGCTCGGACGTGCGGCTCCGGCTCAAGGCCCAGGGCCTGTTCAAGGCCATCTTCTATCTTCCCAACCTGCTGACCGCCGCGAGTATAGCGGTCCTGTACGCAACGCTGTTTTATTACCCCAATGGTCCCATCAACCAGGCCCTGGTCCAGGCTGGCATGAGGGACGTGGCGTTCAACTTTTTCCGGGATTCGACCTTCACGAGGCTGATTGTGGCCTTTATCCAGTTCTGGATGTGGTACGGCCACACGCTCATCATGATATCAGCCGGCATAGCCGGCATACCCGTGGCTCTCTATGAATCGGCGGTCATAGACGGAGCCAACGCCAGGCAGATGTTCCGCCACGTTACCCTGCCCATGCTGAAACCGGTCATGCTGTACATCCTTGTCACCAGCATGATAGGCGGCATGCAGATGTTCGACATACCGTACCTGATCACCAACCGCAGGGGCGACCCGGACGGATCCATCCTGACAACGGCCGTGTACCTGTACAACCACGCCTTCACGGGCTCGAACAACTACGCGTACGCATCCGCCATATCCACTGGCCTCTTCCTCCTCACGTCCACGGCCGCCATCCTCATGTACGCCGTGATGCGCGACAGGCACCACCCGAGCCAGCTCCGGCCCGGCAAGTTCGGCCCGAGCGCCGCGTGGCTCCGCAGGAACGCCGTTCACGAGGAAGGGAGGGCTCGATGATCAGCCGCCACCGACTGGGGCTCGGCCTGTCCCGCACAGCCGTGTACGCCGTATTCACGTTTTTTGCCATGCTCGCCGTGGTGCCCATCTACCTCATGCTCATCAACGCCACGCGCTCCACGGAAGCCATCCAGCAGGGCCTGTCGCTGCTGCCCGGCAACCAGATTGCCCACAACTGGAAGGCCCTGACCAACCGGGGCTTCAACATCACCAGGGGCTTTTTCAATTCGGCCTTCATAGCCCTGGCTACCACGGCCGTGGCCGTGTACTTCTCGGCCATGACCGCGTATGGCCTGCACGTCTTCCAGTTCCGCGGCAAGAAGGTTCTCTGGAGCGTCATCTTGGTGGTCATCATGGTGCCGCCCCAGCTCGGCCTGATAGGCTTCTACCGCATGATGGCCCAGCTCAAACTCCTTGACAGCTTTGTGCCGCTGATCCTGCCGGCCATGGCCTCCCCGGCCACCGTCCTGTTCATCAGGCAGTACCTGAAGTCGGTCCTATCCCTGGAGCTGGTGGAAGCAGCCCGTATGGACGGGGCCAGCGAATTCAGGATATTCAACACCATCGTGACGCCGGTGATAGCTCCCGCCATGGCCACCATGGCAATCTTCAGCTTTGTAGGATCATGGAATAATTTCATCACCCCATATATACTGCTATCGGACAAGGACAAGTACACCCTGCCCATGCTCGTCCAGCTCCTGCGCACCGACATATACCGCACGGAGTACGGCGGAATATACCTGGGCATAGCGGTGTCCATCGTTCCTATCCTGGTGTTCTACGCGTTCATGTCGCGGCACATCATAGCTGGCATCACGATAGGCGGCGTCAAGGAATGACGACGATTTACGACATCGCCAAGGAAACTGGCTACTCCGCGCCCACGGTGTCCAAGGCGCTCAACGGCTCGCCCGAGGTGAGCGAGCGCACGCGCGAGCGCATCGTGGACGCGGCCAAGCGCATGGGCTACACGCCCAACGCCATGGCCAAGGCCCTGTCCACAAAAAAAAGCTACCTCATAGGCATCATATACGACGACCTGTACATGCTCCGGGGCATGGAGCATCCCCTGTTCGCCGGTATCATAGACGCCTTCAAGTCGCGCATAGAGGTGGCCGGCTACGAGCTTATATTCCTGTCCAGGCAACTCGGTCCGCGTAAGCTCAACTACCTCGATCACGCCCGCATGCGCCACATAGACGGCGTGTACATCGTGAATACGTCCCTGGGCGACACGGGCATGGACGAACTGGTGGCGGGGGACCTGCCCTGCGTGTCCGCCAACGATCCTTTCCCCGGCGTGCCGCGCGTTGTATCGGAGAATTACCAGGGAGCGAGGACTGCCGTTGCCGCCCTCTGCGATATGGGGCACCGTCGCATCGCCCACCTCTCCGGCCCCATCACGGAAAAATCGCCGGCCGGCCTCGAGCGTCGCTCTGGCTATCTGGACGAACTGTCAGCCCGCGGCATCAAGGCTGAGCCAGAACTGACCGTGGAATGCGCGTACTGGCACGCAGAGGCGGGCCGACAGGCCATGAACGCCCTCCTGGATTCTGGCGCCAGCCCCAGCGCCGTGTTCGCGGCCTGCGACACCATAGCCTATGGGGCCATGGCCGCCGCCCGAGATCGCGGCCTGTCTGTACCCGGCGACATATCCTTTGTCGGTTTTGACGACTACGAGGTATCGGCGTACCTGACCCCGTCGCTGACCACTATACGGCAGGACCGCGTTCGCCTGGGCACGGAGGCCGCCGAACTCATGCTGAGAATCCTGTCCGGGGAAGATATACGGCCGGAAAGCGTACCGAGGGTGGCGACACAACTCATCGCGCGAGACAGCGCGGCCTCGCTCTAGGAGCCTTTTAAATCTTCAGTCTTTACTTTAGGAACCTCTAATAACCCCTTGGTTAGTAGAGGTTCCCTGCGTTTTCGGCAGAAAACGCAGGGTTTCTAAGGTAGCCCTCAAAAAAACTGAAGTTTTTAGAGGCCCCTTTAGAGCTTCCTATAGCCGGCGCGGCCCGGCGACCGGATCCATCACGGGCGGCTCTGGGCAGCCCGTGATGGCCGGTGTTCATTCGGCCGTGCCGGCTATGACGTCACGGTAAAAGTAGTAACTGTCCTTGGGCTTGCGCTCCAGGGTTGTGAAATCGCAGTGCACGATGCCAAAGCGCTGGCTATATCCCCAGGCCCACTCAAAATTGTCTATGAACGACCACAGGAAATAGCCTTTGAGGGGCAAGCCTTCATGCACGGCCTCCGAGCATACGGCCAAATGGTCCCGCAGGTATGCCACGCGTCCCTCGTCGTGGACACGCTCGCCCTGGACCCTGTCCTCGAAGGCCGCGCCGTTCTCCGTTATGTACAGCGGTATGCCCCCGGACTCTCGGGTCGCCCAACGGAGCTGTCGCAGGAGTCCCTGAGGCACGATTGGCCATCCCATGCCGGTCTCCGGATAGCCCGACGGCGCGTGCGTTGCCCCGAGCGGCGCGCTCGGATCGTCCACCGCCGCCGGCTCGGAATAGTAATTCAGTCCTAGGAAATCCATGGGGGCCGCTATGAGCTCCATGTCACCCGGTTCCACGGGCAGGGCAAGGCCTTCCTTCTTGAGATAGGCCTCAGGGTAACCGTGGCCGAACAGAGGCCCGGTGAACATGCGGCTGTCCCTGTCCACAAGCCGTTCCACCGCCGCGGCGTCTTCCGGCTTGGCCGTAGCCGGGCGGGGCGTGGACAGGTTCAGGGCTATGCCCACCGAACCGCCCTGTCCCGTCGCCCGGTATGCCGCAAGGGCAAGGCCGTGGGCTAGGTTCAGGTGGTGGGCAGCGCTGGCGGCCATGGACTCGGAACGGTGGCCCGGCGCGTGCACGCCGCGTCCATAGCCGAGGTACGCCGAGCACCAGGGTTCGTTGATGGTAATCCAGTCGCGCACCCTGTCTCCAAGAGCCGTGTAGCATGCCGACGCGTAATCCGCGAAGGCATACGCCGTGTCACGCGCGGTCCAGCCGCCCTTTTCTTCCAGAGCCTGGGGGAGATCCCAGTGGTACAGCGTCACCACAGGCTTGATGCCTGAGCCAAGGAGAGCGTCCACCAGGCGTTGGTAGTAATCAAAACCTTTGGGGTTGAGCTTGCCCCTCCCCTCGGGATACACCCGCGGCCAGGCCAGGGAAAAGCGATACGCCCCCGCCCCGAGCCCGCGCATCAGCTCTATGTCCTCAGGGTACCGGTGGTACTGGTCGGCCGCTATGTCGCCGTTCTCCCCGGCATGCACCCTCCCCGGCCGCCGGGAGAAAACGTCCCATATACTCTCACCCCGGCCGTCCTCGCGGGTCGCGCCTTCCACCTGATAGGCGGCTGTGGCGCTGCCCCACAGAAAGTCCGGGGGAAAAACCAAACGTGCCATGCATACTCCTTGTCCGTCCGGAAGCCATCGAGCCACGCCACGCCAAATGTGGGTGCTTGAGTCAAGGAAGGCGCCGAGCACGATCCGTGGCTTCCCCGGAGGGAGGATGCCCCACGCGCGGGGCCTCCGGATGGTCCACGGATCGCTCGTTCCGCTCGGACAAGAGAAGAATACGACAGTTTTTCGGGTTACGCAACCGGTTTCGGTACTTTTTTATGGCCTTTTCCTTACCATAGAGCCAATTTCAAAAGTCTGTTACTTCTGAAATTGGCTTTGCGATTGCTCGCGGTTGTTTGCATACATCGCAACCGCTACGCACATCACGTCTCAATATGTAGTTCTTTCAAAACTCGTCCGACTTTTAAAAGAGCCTTCATAAATGGTTTTTTATAGATACCTTTGACCGCTTACCCCGGTGTGTCGAAGCTTTGATGTCGTCTGGACAGTCGCCGTGGTATACCGCTTTACAAAGCCTGTTGGGGCGCGGAACCCCACACCTCTTGGCGCGTCAAAGCTTTGTGCCACTGTTGAGGCCAAGCGACATGCTGACCGTGGTGCCGCTGTTGGAGGCGTGGATATCCATGGTGCCGCCGAGTTGTTCCACAAGGGCTCGGACCAGCTTGAGCCCCAGGCTCCCGCCCTGCTCATCTGCGGGGTCAAAACCGCGGCCATTGTCCGCAACGGTCAACTCAAGCCTACCGTCGGGGTCCATTCTGGCCCGTATGCCTACCTGGGGCCGCCGTCCGTCCACCCCCCCGTGACGCAGGGCGTTGGACGCAAGCTCGCCCACGATCAAGGCCACTGACGGAGCGTGTTCCACGGCCAGGTCGGCTTCGTCGCAGGACAGGTCCAGGAGTACCTCTGTCCCGGCTCGTTCCCGGTGAGCCACTTGCCGTACCGCGCCTTCCACGCAATCCCGCAGCTTGGCTTTGGAAGGATCGCCTTCTCGGTAGAGCGAATCATGGACGAGCTCCAGCATCTCGACCCGGCGCGCCGAGGCGTTCAGCGCTTCCGCGGCTGCCGGCGAGCGTTCGGCCTGGAGACCGATGAGCGATTCTATCAGGCTCAGGGTGTTCCTGACCCTGTGCTGGATCTCGCGCAAGAGGAATTCCTTGTCCGTAAGGGCTACGCGCAGGCGCTGTTCGGCCTCCACCAGGTCGGTGAGGTCGACGGCGCTGAGCACGACCGTGGACAGGTCTTCCTCGTGACCGGGGGCGGCTGTCCACTGCATGCGGAGGAGCTTTTTCCGGCCCTTGAACGAACGGGCGCTTATGTCGATGCTGAAGCGACGCTCGCCACCGGCTATGCGGGCCAGTTCATCCAGAAAGGGCCCGTACGACTCGTCGTCAAAGCCGCCTGTCAGATCGCCGATCAGCTGGTCCCGGCTATCGGCCTCCAGGATGTCTACGGCGGCCTGGTTGACGTCACGCACGCGTATGTCCCGGGCCAGGCCCAAGGCGGCGTCCGGATTGTCTTTGAGCCAGGCCGCCGCGTCTGCCACACCTTGCGCTATGAGGCCGTCCATAAGCCGCTTGAGCGGACTGAAATCCTCCACCCACATGGGGGTTGGGCTCAGCCTGAACCACCTATCCCACGGAAGGTCCGAGCGTCCGCCCTCCCCTGTTGCACTTTCGGCGTTCCGCCGGCCTGTAACCATAGGTCCAGTGTACGTCCAATGCCGGTGGCCCGCAAGGCAACGAAGTATCACCTGGCGGGCGATGCGTGGTACTTTTTCCTTACAAACGACAAGTATTCCCCGGACTCCTATGCCGCACGCGGCCGTTATGCTAGCCTGTGCCCGGAGCAGCATGATGAAGCCACCGACCGACAATCGCCTTGCGCGAGCCCTCCGGCCCTACCTGGAGCTCCCGCGCGGCATATACATCATCTTCATGGCCACGTTGGTCAACGGCGTTGGCATATTCGTCTTTCCTTTCATGACGCGCATCCTGACCAAAAACCTCGGCATGTCCGCGTCGGAGGCGGGCGCTGTCATCATGCTGTTGTCGTTGGCCTATCTGCCGGGCGGACTCATAGGCGGCAAGCTGGCTGACCGCTTTGGCAGGAAAACCGTCATGCTGGCCACCCAGATCATTTCCGTAGGAGCCCTTATACCCTGCGGCTTCATGCCAGCTTCGCCGGCTATCATTCCCTTCATCGTCGTGTCGCTCCTCTTCGACGGCATCACGGACCCGGCCAGGGCAGCCATGAACATGGATCTGACGACGCCGGAGAACAGGCAAACCGCGTACTCACTGCTCTATCTGGGACACAACCTTGGCTTTGCCGCCGGACCTCTAATAGCCGGTTTCCTCTTTAACGTTGCTCCGCAGTGGCTTTTCTGGGGCAATGCCCTGGCGGCCGGGCTTGCCTCGGTGCTCGTGCTTGTCCTTGTTCCGGAAACGAAGCCAAGCCAGGCCCAGATAGCCGCCAGCTATGAAAGCACATCGTCTGAACGGGCTGAGCGCGGTGGCGTCATCAAGGCCCTCCTGTCGCGTCCGCTCCTCCTGGCCTACGTGGCCATCAGCACCTGGCTCAGCTTTGCGTACGCCCAGCACCGTTTCCTGTTGCCCCTGCAGACGGCCGGTTTGTTCGGCTCTTCTGGAGACGTGCTGTACGGCCTGCTCATGACCACGAACGCGGCCCTGGTGGTTGTCCTGAACGTGCCGGCCGTTGCCCTGTTCCGCCGCTTTGGACCGCTGGTCAACACCGCGCTGTCCGGGTTTTTGTTCGCGGTGGGCTTTGGCATGCTGGCGTTCGCCCGCACGCCCTGGATGTTCTATCTGTCCACGTTCCTGTGGACCTTGGGCGAGATACTCAACGCCACGAATTCCGAAGTGTACGTGGCCAATCACACGCCGCTGTCGCATCGGGCCAGGTTCAACGCCGTTCTGCCGTTTATATGGGGCCTGGGCTGGGCCCTTGCCACGCCCGTGTCGGGACTGACGGTGGATTCCTTCGGCATACCGGCAACCTGGCTGATAGTCGGCGCCGTCGCTTTCCTGGCCAGTGTTGGCGTCCTGGGCCTGTCCGCAGCCGAGCGCAGAACGTCCTCCGGGGCCAGCCAAGGAAGCGCGGAAAAAAGTCGGTAGTGCCTTGGCGCAGGCACGCCGGGCGCAGCCTACACGGCCTCATCGTCACAATCGCGCGTGGACGGCAAGAGAGCCTCCGTGGTATTCTTGCACGGCGCCTGTGCGGCGCGCATAAAGGGAGGATTGCATGAGAAGCCAGAGCGAGAACGAGCGACTGTACGCCGAACTGCTGGTGCGCGTCGGCGTCAATGTACAGAAGGGCCAGACTTTGGTGCTTGCCTGCCCTGTGGAGTGCGCCGAGTTCGCGCACCGTTTGGTGGAGGAGGCATACAAGGCGGGTGCCAGAGAAGTGGTCATGCGCTGGATAGACGAACGTGTGTCGCGCCTGACTTTGGACATGGCAGACGACGCCGTGTTTGACGAGTTCCCCGAATGGGGCAAGGCTTTTTTCAACGGCTACTCCAAGGACGGCGCAGCCTTCCTGTCCATAGTCGCCAGCGACCCAGAGATCATGAAGGGCGCGGACCCTAAGCGCATGAGCCGCCAGGTCAAGGCGCGCAGTTCGGCTCTTGAGTATTTCCGCAATCGCCAGATGAGCAACCAGAATTCCTGGTGCGTTGGCTCCGTGCCGTCAATCGCCTGGGCGCGCAAGGTGTTTCCCGGCAAGCCGGATGCGGATGCCATGGCCCTGCTGTGGAGCTCGATCTTCTCGGCGGTGCGCGTTACGGAAGACGACCCCGTACATGCGTGGCGCGACCACCAGGCAGCCTTGAACAAACGTCTGGACTTCCTCAACACAAAACAGTTCTCTGAACTGCGCTACAGCAACGCTTTGGGCACGGAGCTCAGTGTGAAACTGCCCAAGGACCACCTGTGGTTCGGCGGCGGCGACCCGCACCCGAACGGATACGTGTTCGTGGCCAACATGCCCACAGAAGAAGTCTTTACCATGCCGCACTCTGCCGGGGCCAACGGCAAGGTGGTCAGCTCCATGCCTCTGAGCCACAACGGCAACCTGATTAACAAATTCTGGTTCCAGTTCAAGGACGGCCTGGTGGTTGACTACGGCGCCGAGGAAGGCTTGTCCGTGCTCAAGGAACTGATGGAAACCGACGGCGGGGCCAGGCGACTCGGAGAGGTGGCCCTGGTACCACACGATTCGCCCATCAGCAACCAGCGCATCTTGTTTTACAACACCCTGTTCGACGAGAACGCATCCTGCCACTTTGCCCTGGGCAAGGCCTACCCCACCTGCGTCAAAGGCGGCCCGGACATGAGCAAGGAAGAGCTGGCGGCGGCCGGAGCCAACGACTCCCTGGTACACGTGGACTTTATGGTCGGCAGCCCGGACCTCAGTATAGACGGGGTGGACGCGTCCGGCGCCGTGACGCCCGTTTTCCGCGCTGGCAACTTCGTTATCTGAGCGTGGCGGCGAGCGGGACATCCTCAGCCGGGGATGCCCCGCTAGTCGCCGAGTATCTTGACCAGGACACGCTTCCGGCGCCGGCCGTCGAACTCTCCGTAAAAAATCCGCTCCCATGGCCCAAAGTGTAGCCGTCCGTCGGTAATGGCCACCACGGTCTCCCGGCCAAAAATCTGCCGCTTGATATGGGCGTCCGCGTTGTCCTCTCCCACGTTATGCCGGTACGCGGACTTAGGCTCGTGGGGCGCCATGCGTTCCAGCCACTGCGCAAAATCCGCGTGCAGTCCCGACTCGGCGTCGTTGATGAACACGCTGGCCGTGATGTGCATGGTTTGAACAATATCATACATAATCTTTATTACTTTATAGTATATATACTTAGCATGGTTTTGGATAGTCTTCAACCTATTCTCCTACAATTTTTACCAAGATTCTCTTTCGACGACGACCATCGAACTCACCATAAAACACCTGTTCCCAAGGACCAAAGTGCATTTGTCCTTTAGTTATGGCAATAACGACTTCTCTCCCAAATATCTGCCGCTTGATGTGAGCATCAGCATTATCTTCACCAACATTATGTCTATAACTTGATACTGGTTCATGTGGAGCGATTTTTTCAAGCCAATCAAGAAAATCCTTATGAAGCCCCTTCTCATCATCATTTATAAAAACTGATGAAGTAATGTGCATGGCATTGCATAACAGAATGCCCTCTTGAATCATGGACTCATTCAATATGGTGGCTAACTGATCAGTTATATTTATAAATTCATATCTTTCTTGTGTTTCGAACCATAGTTCCTTTGTATAAGATTTCATAAGCGATTCCCCTCTGACAGTAAGTTAATAAGTTACTCCCAATATTTTATTCTACCCAGTATGTAATTAGTATAGTTTAATATTTGATATTTTTGGTCAATTTTCAGAATAAATGTAGAGTCATCAAACAGTACAAGCAATGCTAATAAGCTCTTCCCATCAGTGGTCAGGAGCAGGTAGTAGTGAGTGTGCTGAAAGGTAAATGATATAATCAAGACCTCTTCATCATTCAGCTTACCGCACTTTAGACTTCACCTGCCTTGAAACCGAAGTCATAGTTTCAATCCTTACAGGCTGACCTTCATGAAATACTACCTTAAAACCGACCTCTCTGAAAGCAGGTACAAACTTGAATGCCCTTTCAAGCTCTGGGATTAGGTCTTCAGGGATGGTCTCGAATTTGGGCTTTATCTCTGGTTTTTGTTTTTTTGGATCAAAGTCATTCACTTTTTCATCTGACTTTTCTTGGATTCCAAGAGCTTCGGGGTCAAAAAGCACTCTACTGCCTAATTTCCTAAACTCAAGTCGCCTCTCTTTAACCATCTTATATATGGTACTTTTAGAAAGGTTTAATAGTTCCGCCGCTTCCTTTACTGATATAAGCCTTCGATACATGACAGCCTCCTTTTCGAAAATCGGCTTGCATCACAAATCAAGGTGTTACATACTCGTATCATCCTAATCGTCGAGGTTTATTTATGCCCAAGCCAGCCAATCCTCTTCTTCCCATCTCCAAGAAACTCGAAGCCCTCAAAGTTAAATCCGAGAAACTTGCCCAAGAGATTGCCGACCTCTCCGCTCTTGTAGCCGCCGAAGCCTCTAAGGTTTCTTCTACTACCCCTACTCCTGCCGCTAAGAAGCCAGTCGCCAAGAAGGCTTCTGCAACCGGCGAACCTAAGAAGCGAGGAAGACCGGCGAAGGCAAAGGTCGAGGTAAAACCGAACTACCTCTCAATGCTGAACGCCGAACCATCATTTGAGACCCCTACGAAGAAGCGGGGCAAGAAGTAGGCAGAAGGCGGGCACAAACCCGCCCTTTTAAATCTACGATGCCCCCTCTTGAGCTATCCAATAACAGGAAATCATCTCAAGCCAATTGCAAACGCAGGATGTAGTGAGAACTGAATCTTTTGTGGAAGGATTTTCTTCGAATAAAATGAATACTGGTTATATAACAACTCCACATCCGTATGTCTAAAAGCAAACTTGATTGAATCCCCTTCCCTTAATCCCAATAGAGAGACAGAGAATAACATTTTCGTGTATTTTTCTTCTTCCTCCTTAGAATTTGCGTACTTTTTAACTCTTTGTGCAATATGCTTAATTCCAAAATACTCAGGAGACGCATAGAAGCTATGCAACAATTCTTTTATTCTTGGACAAAACAACTTATACTCTGTTATAGTATTAGCAACAATAAACTCATAGTATTTTCTAAGTGCCAGTTGTATATCACCAGCTTCTATTATCTCATGCTGGTGATTAATACTTTCATTTATTGATGCCTGAACCAAATATATTAAATCTCTTGGTCGAGGAATTATATGTGAGTATAAATATGTCTTGGTGTCTACACCATCTATCGCCTCACAGAATAGAGTATTCCAAACAGAATCTTCATCAAGATTGTCGTCGCAAGCAATAAATCTTTCGACTACAACTCTCATCAGCAAATCTTTATCATCCCATTCAATTGTATGAGTATTAAGTTTAATCTTATCTGGCTCTCTTGCGTTCTCTAAAACATAATCGAAAATATCTTCTCTAAGAAATATTAATAGTTTGAGAGAAGCTTTTCCATGATCTAGATTTTTTATCAGAGTATTATGAAAACCTATTAGTCCATAAATTATTTTACATTGAAGATTTATATTTTTACCAAAATCCCAAGCCTTATCCAAATTATCAACAAGTATTGCAATCTTGCCTTTTTGCTTCAACAAACCTCTAAGCATATTTCTTAATGAAGTCAGATACAGCTGAAATATCTCTTGCAGTATTTTTTTGGGGGGACTTTCGGCTTCTTTAAGTTTCTTTGCATGATCATAGATGAAGTCAAGTTTCTCTCCAAAATCTGCTGTAATCATATCATTATTATCATTAACAAACTTCATAAATTCATGTTCATCATGCGTATATTCCATTTTTTTATTTCGTAATGTTAAATCTTGATATAGCTCAAATGCGATTGCCGTATAAGTTATAAACTCCCAAATCCGTTCTGTTAACTCCGACTGTATATCTAAATCAGGGAAGAACTCAGTTACAACTTTTACATACGTTTCAAGCTTAAATGAGACTGGTTTAATAAGTACAACTAGATTACTTTTTTCACTTAGCAACTTGTTTCGTATCTGATAGAGATTAGCGGTTTTACCTGCACCCTTTCTACCAACAAAAACGCCTATGTTTGAACTTAATGCCATATGATAACTACTTGTTTCTATAAAATAATTATCCAGCTCATCTTCTTCATGTTCTGCTTGACCATCACCAAGCACGAATCGTATCAAAGTAAGGGAAGTATCTTTGCGAGCTATCGGCTGTTTTGAAGTCACTGTACCAATTGCAAGAATTGGATACAACCAGTTTTTAACATTCTTTTCTAAATTTGCCGCAGTATCAAACCGAATTAACATATCTTTGTAATCGAATGGAGATGAAAATGGCTCTTGTGCTACAAGTAATGTTTTTACAGCAAAGCCATGTGCCATTCCAGCAAAAGCGGAATATTTTGCATTTGCTAGAAGTTTGTCACCTGATTCATCATTTGAAAGATGACAGATACATATTTTAGCTCGCAGAACATTGAGGATTGCATTGCTCAATGGCTGATAGCTATCTTCAAATATGTCAACAATAACCATCTTTCGTTTCAAAGATTCCAAGAATTTCGTAAGCTTTCTTGATGAAGTATTATCAACTATGGATTTATAGTAAACAATTTCATGCACTTTTTCACCTTGCATCAACTCTTCCATCAGCCCTTTCAGGTCATCGAGAATATTGTGATGAAGGTCGTGATGAGGAGCTTCGGCTAGAAACGCAGTGACAATTTCATCATCATTTACATAACCTAAATAGCCAATTGAGGACAACCAATCAAATTCTTTTACCAAATCTAAGTTCTTTTTATTTTGAGTGTTTATAGTGATCCAAATTCTCTTCCCTTTAGATATAGCATATCCAAGCTCAAACATTACATTCGGATTTAAGCCCGTAATATCACAGCAGAAGAAATCTGCCTTATCAATTCTTTCTAATATTTTCTGAATAACCACCTGCCCCGTAGGCGAAACTGCTCTCCATGGTTCAATGATAACACCTCTTTTTGCAATTTTTTTTATCGCCTCATTGATGGTCTCATCAAGGTGAGCAGGGTATGAAGGATAAGCATAAAATCCTTTAGGAGATACGTCATGCATTTTGAGTCCTTTTACAGAAGTTTTCAGATTACAGCAATTCGCTCCCACCTCTTCACCATCAGATAAAAAGTAGGTCGTTTTAGCTTCAGTTCCTTAGCCGCATCAGTAGGGCTGATCTGCCCATCTTTCCACTTAGTATAGATCGCTTCCCAGTTTTTGGGAAATTCTTTAGCCGGTCGCCCTAGCTTTTTACCCCTCGCCTTGGCTGATTCTATGCCTTCCTTCTGCCTTGAGAGAATGTTTTCACGTTCCAACTCTGCCAAAGCTCCAAAAAGGGTAAGGATGAAGCGACCTTGAGGGCTGGTGGTATCTATAGACTCCTTGAGGGACACAAACCCCACCTGCTTCTGGTTTAGGTGGTCAATAATGGAAAGTAGGTCTCGGGTAGAGCGAGCAAGGCGACTAATGTCTGAAACAACGACAGTATCCCCTTCTCGGACATAGTCCAACATCTTCTTGAGTTCAGGGCGGTTGGCATTCTTGCCACTCAGCTTTTCAACAAAGAGCCTATCCACTCCCAAAGCCTTCATGGCATCGTCCTGCCGATCCGTCGATTGAGAAGTAGTGGAGACTCGCACATAGCCCAGTCTTGCCATTCTTAATCTTCCTCCCCAAGTGTCAGAAACCTTGTCTAATAATAACATAGTGTCAGAAATGAATCAAATATATTTTCTGACACATTAAAACAAAGCGTCAGAAAGGTAAGCATTGCTGACATTTAGACTCTTGCTAATACAGTCTATTGGACTATAATTGTAAAATACTGAAGGAGAAATTTGTGAACTATCAACCCCTCTCACCTGACTTCTTAGACAGGCTGAAAAAGCAGTACAATGTAAAAATAGCGGAATTGAAGGATCGTACATGGAATCAGAGCTATGAACTATGTTCGAACAGTTTGATCAACAACGGTTTCAAAAGAACCTTGATAGAAAACTGTATTGATATACTGAAGAAATCTAAAGATTCAAATACCATAAAATTCTGCCAAGGAAAGAGCATCATCCGAGCAGAACTTTGGAGTAAGAATAATTTTACCAATCTATATATTCTATTTGTTCCACAAGACCTACTAAAAATAGCCATGTACTATTCTCAGGGTGAGACTATAGATGAATTTAGCAACTGCACAATCTACGTTAATGACGCATATGTTTCTGATAAAACAAAAACGTACTTTGATAAGCTTCAACTGGATGCAATTAAACTTGTTTCCTCTGGGCAAAGCCCAGATGGTGTATTCTCCGAAATAGCAAAACTGTCTTTGCATGCAACGATTAGCATCGATGGGGTAGGAGTCTTTGACCTAACTGGTGAGAGTCTGTTTTCTGCAATTATTGAGAATTTTTTCCCTAAAGAAAAATCCTGATTTGATTGACTTTTTACTTTCAATATCTGCTGTTCACTAGAAAGCGGTATGTCTTTCTGACAGCATAGCTAACAGTCTATTAGTATTCTTTTTCTGTAGTCTACGCGTCTCTTTTCAAGTCATCTGTCAACACCGATTTAGATTTTCCGCTTTTCACCGATTTCAACTTTCCGCTTTTCGGTGCTGATTTCTCACTCGAAGCCAACGG
>JAFGJV010000053.1 GCA_016928955.1 Spirochaetales bacterium | reverse complement strand
TGCTTCTGGTCCACTTCGCTCGGGCATTCATCCATTGGAGAGACGGCGAAGCTGTTCTTGGGGAAGGCTATGACTTCCTTGATGCTGGTCTGGCCGGCCATGAGCATGACCAGTCGGTCCAGGCCGGGGGCTATGCCGCCGTGGGGCGGGGCGCCGTACTTGAAGGCCTCGGTCAGGAAGCCGAACTTCTTCTCGGCCTCGGCCGGATCGAAGCCAACCACCTTGAACACACGCTTCTGGAGCTCGGGGTCATGGATACGGATGGACCCGGACGCCAACTCGAAGCCGTTGAGCACCAGGTCATAGAGGTCGCCCTTGACCGAGCCCGGGTCGCTCTCCAGGGTAGCGTGGTACTGTTCCTGGGGCCAGGTGAACATGTGGTGGGCGGTGTCCCATTTGTTCTCGTCCTCGTTCCACTCGAACATGGGAAAGTCCACGATCCAGGCAAACTCAAAACGGGCGGGGTCGCACATGCCCAGGTCCCTGCCCAGGCGCGAGCGCACGGCGCCCAGGGCCACGTTGGCTATGGCGCGCTTCTGGTCGGCCACCAGCAGGATGAGGTCGCCCACACTGGCTCCCAGTCCGGTTATCACGCGCGCGGCGATGTCCTGGAAGAATTTGGACGCGCCGCCCTCGAGCGCGGGCGTGCCGTCCGCTCCGGCTGCCACCTTCATCCACGCCAGGCCCTTGGCCTTGTATATCTTGGCCACCGACTCCAGTTCCTCTATCTGCTTGCGCGAGTAGTCGGCCTTGCCGGGCACCACCAAAGCCTTGACGCCACCGCCCTGAATGGTCACGCCCTTGGCCTCGGCTGCCACCCTGTCTGCCTCGCCGTTGGCAAGGGCGTCCTTGAAGGCCTGGAAGCCTGAGTCGGCCACGTAAGGGCCAAAGTCCTGCATTTCCATGGCAAAGCGCAGATCGGGCTTGTCGGAGCCGTAGAGCTCCATGGCCTGTTCGTAGGACAGGCGTTTGAATGTTGGGGGCAGGTCCACGCCCAGCGTCGCCTTGAACACGTGCCCAAAGAGGCCTTCTATCATGGTCAGGATGTCGTCCCGCTCCACAAAGCTCATCTCTATGTCTATCTGCGTGAACTCGGGCTGGCGGTCGCCGCGGGCGTCCTCGTCGCGGTAGCAGCGAGCTATCTGGAAATACTTGTCAAAGCCGGACACCATGAGTATCTGCTTGTACAGCTGGGGACTCTGGGGCAGGGCGTAGAACTGGCCCGGGTAGAGGCGGCTGGGCACCAGGTAGTCGCGAGCGCCTTCCGGGGTGCTCTTGATGAAGGTCGGCGTCTCGATTTCCATAAAGCCGTGCTCGGTCATCCACCGGCGCACGGCAAAGGTCACGTCGGCGCGGAGCTTCATGCGGTACTGCATGCCATCGGAGCGCAGGTCCAGGTAGCGGTACTTCAGGCGCAACTCTTCCTTGGCGTCGCTTTCCTTGTCGATCTGGAAGGGCAGGACCTCGCAGCGGGTGAGTATGTCTATGGACGACGCTACCACCTCGATGGCGCCGGTGGCCATGTCCGTGTTGACCATGCTGTCGGGCCGGGGGCGGACCGTGCCCTTGACCGCCACGCAGAACTCGTTCCTGAGCTCGGCGGCCACGGCCTTGAGGGCGTCCGGCGCGTCGGCGTCCACCACCACCTGCGTGACGCCGTAACGGTCGCGCAGGTTGATGAAGGATATGCCGCCGTGGTCGCGCTTGCGGTGGACCCAGCCGTTGAGAATGACGGTGCTGCCAGAGTCGGGCGCGCCGAGCTGGCCGCAGGTGACGGTGCGTTTCAGGTGCTTCATGGTTCGCTGACTATAGCGCGCGCCCACGGCCCGCGTCCAGATGGCCCGCGCGCTCAAGAGGCGCTCCGCGCGGCCGCTCAGTCAGCGCGGGCCAGGTACCTGATCAGTGGACCGGTGCGCTCCATGCGCAGGGGGAAATCGGCCGGCTCCAGCTCGTGCGTTTCGCCGTCCACCTGGGCCAGGAGCTTGTCGGCGTAGTCAATGACCAAAGTGTCCGCGCTAAAGAGCTCGGCTTCCGGAAACCGGTCGTGGCGGCCAGAACTTATGGGGCCTTTGAGGGCAAGCTTGCGCAGGAGGCCCATCTGCCTTATCGCGCATACGTTGTGGTCGCTCGGCAGTATGAGCTTGCCCGCGCCGTAGGCCCGGTGGCCGCTCACGCCCATGGCCGCCAGGAGAAAGCGGCCCTCGTGCCGTGACTGCTCCTTGCCGCGCGCGTCAATGGCCGACAAGACCATGGGCCCCGGCGGATAGAAGCGGTCGTAGAACACGGATGCCAGGTCCAGCCACAGTTTGTAAAAATCCCCGGGCATGGCCGACTTCAGGCGGTTGGTATGGACGGTCACATAGGCGTCCAGGCCCACGCTGGCTATGTTGAAGGCGCGCCATTCGCCGTCTGGAGCCTTGGTTGACGCCGGTCCTCCGGGCTTGGGCCGGACGCGCAAGGCCGCTTGTATGGCCGGCCGGCCGTGACCCGTAAGGCGGGCAAGGGCGTCGGGCATATAGCGGCCGTCTGAGCCGTCATTGCCCGTGCCCATGGGCAGGCGGAGCACCGTGAAGCGCTCCCTGAGGTCGTCCGGGGCGCGGGACAGGGCGTCCAGGTACTCGTGGCTGGTGCCGTCGCCGCAGGCAAGGATGACCAGCCACTGGGATGCCGGCCTGAGCGCCGCCTCGTCCAGGAATTCCTCGGCCAGGCGCGACGCGTGCCGGGGGGCCTCCGTGGAACGCTCCCGGAAGGAAACCGGCTTTGATCGGGGAGGCAGGGCAGCCGACTCGGCCTGGGCGCTTTTGAGCTGGGCCAGGGCGGACGAGTAGCGGGCGCGGTGGGCAAAGCCTCCGGCCCGGGGATTGAGCACCAGAGCCACGTCCAGGGCATCGCCTGGGAACAGGGGCGTCCGCCCGGCCAGGGCGCGGATACCTTCCACAAAGGGGGTCGGATCCATGATGACGGAAGTGTACTATGGGACCTGGCGCTTGAGAAGCCGGAAGCCGTGCGAGCAGCGATAAAACGGCTTCTTTTCTTGCCTGCTTTACGGGGCAGACTGCCGGCTTATCTGCTAGAATGGTGGAAACGGAGTATGCCCGCGCCACGGCCGGGCTCTGGCGCGCCATAGGCGGCGCGGGAAGGGCGGTAGCATGGAATTTTCCTGGAAGATCATCATAGACGCGGGCATCATATCCGCCGGCCTGGTGCTGGCGACGTTCCTGCGCACGCGTCTCCGGTTTCTCCAGCGCTTCATGGTGCCCAACGCCCTGACCGCGGGCTTCATCCTCCTCCCGGTATACAACTACCTGATGCCGGCTCTGGGCTACAGCACAAACCGCCTGGGCGACCTGGTGTACCACCTCTTGTCCCTGTCCTTCATAGCCATGGGCCTCAGGTCCCGGCCGGCCAAGACTCCGGGCGACAAATCCAAGTCCGTGTGGGCCATGTCCACCGCCATCATGTCTCAATATGCCCTCCAGGCCCTGCTTGGCCTGGGACTAACCCTGCTGATTGTCAAAACGCTCATGCCGGATCTCAACCTGGCGTTTGGCCTCCACCTGCCCTTGGGCTACGCGCTCGGGCCGGGCCAGGCATACGCCATCGGCAAGGGCTGGGAGAGCATGGGCTTTGAGGGTGGCGCGTCGGCGGGCCTGACCATGGCTGCCCTCGGCTTTATGTGGGCGTGCGTCGTTGGCGTGATCCTGGTGAACTACGGCGTGCGAAAAGGCTACCTGCCCCATCACTCGGACGATATGATGAAGGACAAGGCCATGATGAGCGGCATCGTGCCGCGCGGCAACGAGCGGCCGGTGGGCTCGCGCAACACCACGGACCTTGAAGCCATAGATCCCATGACCCTGCACGCCGCCCTGGTCGCCCTGACCTATATCCTGTCCTACGTTCTGCTTCTGGGCATTACTTGGGGCCTGTCCTTCCTGGGCAAGGCGGGCACCGACCTGGCCACCAACCTGTGGGGCATCAACTTCATCTTCTCCGCGCTGACGGCCATGCTTGTACGGGTGGTCATCAACGCCATGAAGGTGGACCATGTCCTTGACGACGACTCGATGTCCAGGATATCCGGCATGGCCGTGGACTACATGGTGGCGGGCGCCCTTGCGGCCATAGAGCTGGTTTTTGTGGGCAAATACTGGCTGCCTATCCTGGTCGTGTCCACGGTAGGCGGCGTGGCCGTCACCCTGACCGTACCCTGGCTATGCTCTCGAATATTCAAGGACCACCGCTACGAGCGCATGATCATGATATTCGGCGTATCCACGGGCACCCTGTCCACGGGCCTGGCCCTGCTGCGGATCCTGGACCCCGAATTCAAGACCAAGGTGTCCAGCGACTACATGCTGTCGGCCGGCCTTACCTTTGCGCTCTTCATACCGTTCATACTGGTCATCAATTTACCGGCCCAGGCGTCAGCGTCCGGAACCATGGGCCCGTTCTGGACCTTCATGCTGATAGCGGGCGGCTACCTTGTGTACTCGATGCTGGCCCTCGCGTTCATAGCCGGCAAGAAGGCCTTCCTCAAGCCCCGTACCATCTGGCTGGAGGACTGAAAGGCCGACGCGGGTGGACATCAGGGGCTGCGAGGGCCGCACGCGGCCCCCGTTCAGGCTGGGGATGCCGCGGGCATGCCCAGCATGGCCTGGAGTTCCTGCACGGCCAATAGCCACTTGAGCCCGGACTGGCGCCTGAGCGGGAAGCGGAACTGGTACAGGTCCCTGCCCACGTAAAACTCGAAGCGCTGCTGTTTCTGCACGCCTGCGCCCTCAATGGTAGCCAACGGAAAAGCCAGGCGCTCGCCGGACAGGGTGGCCAGCTCCACCCGGTCCGGGTACATGACCAGGGTGCCCGTGCGCAGATTCTTGAGGGCCCGCATGCGCCGGCCCTTGAGGAGCATGACGCCCGAGTCCGACAGGATGGGGCGGTGGGGCTTGGCCGACGCCTCGCGCACGAAGGCCGCAAAGGCGTCTTTTTGCCAGAGCATCCACTGGCGTATGGTCTGGAAGCGGGGCACGCTCTGGCCCACCGGGCGGAAGCGGTAATACGGCGACAGGCGCGCGGTATGGCCGCAGTAGTGGCAGTACAGGCGGTTGCCCGCGCTCCTCATGTCGCCCACGCGGCCGCAATGGGGGCACATGAACAGGGCCAGTTCCAGGTGCCGCGCCCGCTGGCCGCCCCTGTACGGAATCCGGACTCCCGTATGCCAGTCATCCTCGTCGTATTCCATGGAACGGGTCAGGATGTCCAGGATGCTGTCCGAATCCATGGCCTTGAGTTCGGGGCCGTCGAATATTTTGCGGAATTCTATCTCCACCCGGCCGCGGCGGGGGTGCCAGCTCCACCGTGGCCTTGAGTGGTAGACGCCCCTGAGCGTGGCCACCACCACGGGCACCTTGAGGAGCTTGACCATCTTGGCTGTGCTGGGGATCAGCGGCAGGGTATGGCCGTCCCAACTGGATTGCCCCTCCGCAAAGATGCCCACCACGCCGCCGCGCCTCCTCACCACGTCCACGATCCAGTTGACCGTGACCAGATCCGGTATGACCTTGGATTTGGGTATGGAGCCTACCAGCCGCAGGAGGAAGCGCATGATGCGCGAACGCATGTTGGCGTCGCTCGTCACCCAATAGATGGACTGGGGCACAAAGGTGCTGATCATGAAGGGATCCAAAAGGCTCTGGTGGTTGGGAATGAGGACATAGGGTCCCTTGATATCCGCCACCATGTCGGCCCCTATGGCCTTCATGCGGTACCAGCTCCGCAGGTACGAGCCGTAGAACCAGCGCAGTATCTTGTTGAACCACCTGAGATTGTACGGCGTGTAGTGGGTTCGTGCCTCCATCAAAGCCTCCGGTATGAAGAAGCATCTATCAAGAACAGCCTTAGAGCTTCCCGTAAGTCTAGGTTGGGCGGTGTCCCAGGTAAACAGCCTGTGAGGGAAAATTCACTTGCGAGTTCCGGTAGCATAGCGCTTACAGGTACCTGATTTCCGTGGTCACCGGAATGGCCTTGCGGAGCAGGGCAAACACGCCGCAGTAGCGTTCCTCCGACAGGCTGACCGCCTTGCGCACGTTCTCGTCCTTGAGGCCGTCGGCGGCCTTGAACTCGTATACCACCGTGATCGACGTGTAGGTTTTGGGGTGCTCCGTGGTGAGTTCCCCGGACGCCCGCACGTTGAACCAGCTGACCGGCTCGCGCATCTTGCGGAGTATGGATATGACGTCCATGCCGGTGCAGCCGGCGATGGAAACCAGGATGAACGGCTTGGGTGTGGGTCCTGAATCATGGCCACCGACATCGGGCGCCGCGTCCAGGATGACCTCGTGGCCGTCTATCTGGGCGCCGAAGGCCATGTCGCCCTTCCATGAGCAGGTGATCTCTTGCATGGGAACCTCCGCCCTCAAGTGTACGGAAAAAACTATCGACAGGCCAGAGGGGGATGTGACAAAAAGCCTGGTATTGTCGTTACTAACTCTTTGCCAAGGCGACGACAGCCCTGAACGAGCCTTTTCCGTCGTACTCCATGGACACGACCCAGGCCTGGCCCCGCGCGTAGGGACCGGCCTTGATGCCCTTGAGCAGGGCGTAATACCCAGGCGACGCGTCCTTGTTCTTCTTGACCAGCTCGGACAGGCTGAAACGCACGGTCACCAGTTTGCCGGCGCGGGGTAGGGCCGGTGGGGCCGACCATGCAACGTCATAGCGGACCAGCACGTGTTTGTCCGAGCGCTCCAGCTCCTCCGAACCCAGCACGCTGAACGCCAGATCGGCGGCCAACTCTATGTCGAGCGAGAAGAGCTTTTTGGCAAAGCGGGCGGGCGCAAAAAAACGGGCTGCGTCCGGGGCGGCGTCCATATAGCGGGCCCAGAGCTCGGCCGCGTCCGATGCGGCGGCATCCGGGCCTAGTTTCTTGACGACAAAGACAGCCCGGGTTTCCTGGGCCGCCGCGGTCAGGGATACTGCCATGAGGGCGATAAGCATTAGGCGTTTCATCGTTGGCCTTTCATACTCCGGTGGGAACGTGCCTGAAGGAAGCCTCTAAAAACTGCAGTTTTTAGAGGCTTAGCTTAGAAAACCTTGCGTTTTCGGCCGAAAACGCAGTGAACCACTAATAACCATGGGGTTTTAGAGGTTCCCTGAAGCCAAAGCTCCGCCCGTCCGCACACCAACTAAAAATACCGCGGACGCGGAAAGTTTCATGAATAGAGCTAATTTCAAAAGTCTGTTACTTTTGAAATTGGCTCTGCGATTGCTCGCGGTTGTTTGCATATTCCGCAACCGCTACGCAAATCACGTC
>JAFGJV010000052.1 GCA_016928955.1 Spirochaetales bacterium | reverse complement strand
TTCCGGGGCCACGGCTCTGGTGTGCGACAGCGGCAACCTGGAGCGCGCTCAGGCCCTGGCCGGGGACGGCGTCCGGGTGCTTGATGTGTCTACCCTGGCCACTGGCGGGACTATCACGGCGGCCGCCTACCACCCGCGTCGCCTTGCCTACGTGATATACACGTCCGGCTCTACCGGCACGCCCAAGGGCGTGGAGATAGAACTGGGCGGCCTGGCCAACATCCTGTTTGATCTGGAAGCCCGTTTCCCGCTGGGCAGGGACGGCCGCTACCTCTTCAAGACCAACCATGCCTTTGACGTGTCTCTGACCGAATTGTTCGGTTGGACCTGCGCCGGCGCGTCCCTGGCCATTTTGGATGATGGCGACGAACGCGTGCCGGCGGCCATAGCGGACGCGATAGACACGTTCGGCGTCACGCACGTGAATTTTGTGCCGAGCATGTTCAACGAGTGGTCCAAGGCTATAGCTGGACGGCCGCTGTCGGGCTTGCGCTACGTGATACAGGCCGGCGAGGCGTACAACCCGGCAGCCAGCGCCGCCTTCATGGCCGAGCGCCCGGGTTGCGCCATGGTCAACCTGTACGGCCCCACGGAGGCCAGTATTTACGCCACCGGCGGAGCCATCCGCGCGGGGGACGGGCGTTGTGTCGCGGGGGTGCCCCTGAGCAATGTCTGGGCAAGCGTCCGCGGGCTGTCCGGACGGAGACTGCCGCCCGGGGCAAGCGGTGAGCTGTGGCTGTCGGGTGTCGGCGTAGCCAGGGGCTACCTCAACGCGCCGCGTTCCGAGTCCTTTGCTGAGGAGGACGGACGGCGTTGGTACAAGACCGGCGACCGTGTCCGCTGGACGGATGACGGCCAGCTGGAATACCTGGGACGCAAGGACGGCCAGGTCAAGCTGAGGGGATACCGCATAGAGCTGGCCGAGATAGAAACCCGACTCAAGGCCCTGAGCAACGTGAAAGACGCCGTGGTAGGCCTGGTCGGCTCGGGTGCGGACAGACGCATCGTAGCGTGGGTGGTTGGCGCGGGCGACGAGGACTCGTACCGCTCGGCTCTGTCGGCGGTATTGCCTGAGTACATGGTACCCGGCGCCTGGGTGCTCATGGACGCGCTCCCAGTCGGGCGGAACGGCAAAGTGGACCGCGCTGCCCTGCCCAAACCCGTGCGCGCCCGGGCAGCCGGGCCAAGCGCTCCATCTGGCGACGCCAGCGATGCAGAAAGCGCCCTCAGGCAAAGCCTGGAGGAAATTCTGGGGCCTGCGGGCATACCGGCCGGCACGGACTTTTTCTCCGCCGGCGGCGACTCGATCAAGGTCATACAGCTGGCCTCCCGCCTTGCGGAGCGGGGCTGGACGCTGGACGTTCGCGACGTGTTCGCCGACCCCAGCCTGGATGGCATACTTGCCGCCATGCGGCGCGCCGGGGACCCGGACCCGCGCTCCGATGCTCCTTTGGAGGCGCCCTTGTCGCCGGTACAGCGCTGGTTCTTCGGCGTGGACGGCGAGAGAGCGCGGAAGTTTGCCCAGTCGCTGACGCTGAGAGCTTCGGAGCGCCTGGATCCGGGTCGGCTGGAACGGGCCGTGGCGTCCCTGGTGGCGTCGCATGACGCATTGCGCCGTTCGTATGCCGGGAACGGCCCGTCGGTCCACGTGGATCCTTCATATTGTTTCGAGACCGTGGATGGCGACGATGAAGCAGTAAGCCGTTTGGGGAGCGGCCTCCACGACAGGTTGGATCCTGCGTCGGGCATTCTGTTTGCCGCCAGGCTGTACCGGGGTTCGAGCGCGGACCACGTTCAGCTGTCCGTCCACCATCTGGCCGTGGATCTGGTGTCATGGAACGCCCTGGTGTCCGGCTTGGCCCGCGCCTACCTGACAGACGGCGATCCGGGCGGCACGGGCGTACCGTTCGGGGCCTGGGCGGCCGGATTGGACCGGGTGTTTTCAGGCGGGGAGGAAGGTCCGGCGCGGGAATACTACCGTCGCCTTTTACAAGGGTGTGCCGCGGGCGGCCCGCGTCTTCAGGCGGGCACCTGGGGCTCGTCCCGCTCAGTGCGCTTCAAGATCGCGCCTGGTTCCGTAGAGCGGCTCAAGGCGGCGGTCGCCGGCGCTCGCGGTCTTTCGCTCAGGGACGTGCTGGCAGGCGCCTTTATGGCCGCCTGGGCCGACTGGACGGGAAGCGCCCGGGTGGCCGTGGACATGGAAGGCCACGGGCGCGCGCCCATGGACGGCCTCGACCCCTCAGGCGCGGTGGGCTGGTTCACCGCCATCCATCCGGTGGCGCTCGACACGGACGACTGCGGCGACTGGAACGGCCTTTTGTCCGCCTTGGCCGACCAGTTTGACGCCGCGCCCATGGGCGGGCACGCCTGGCTGGCCTTGCTGGACAGGGGACACGTTGAACAGGCGTCGGACGTGCTCTTCAATTACGCGGGGGACCTGGGGGCAAGCGCTGTCCCGCACAGCCAGTTCACTGTCGCAGAGCTGGACGACGGGCCACGCGTGGACCCCGAACGCCGGCGGTCCCACGCCGTGGACGTGTCCCTGTCCACCGGTCCGTTCGGGGCGCGGGGAGAGCTGCGCGTGCCGGACAGCCTGCCGGACGACCGTGTCCAGGCCTTGGTGGAAGGCTGGCAGAAGCAGTTGGACGATTTCCTGGCCTGGCGTGACGCCGGGGGCCAGCTGTCGCGCGAGCTGTGGACCAAACGGAACCTGAGCAGGGACGACGCTCGTTCCATCAAGGACGCATTGGCCGCAGCGCTCGGATTGGGGGATCTGGTATGAGCTCGCTAGGCCCGGATATAGAGGACATCCGCCCCCTGACTCCCATGCAGGAATACATGCTGTTCCAGCATGAGCTTGACCCTTCCGACCACCGGTACCGCCAGCAGGCCGTGGTAGGCCTGGAAGGCGCTTTGGACGACGCCGTGATGGCGGAGGCCGTCCGATCCCTGGCCCGCGCCCACGACGCGCTCCGGACGGTGTACCTGCAGCGGAACCTGAGTTCCCCGGCGCAGGTGGTGGTAGCGTCGCTCGCGCCCTCCGTGGACGTTGCCGATGACACGGGCCAGGGTCTGGACGCTATCCTGGAAGCCGAGCTTGCGCGGGGCTTTGAGCTGTCCGCCCGGCCGCCCATCCGCATCCTGCTGGTCCACCAGACCGCCGATAGGCATGCCCTGGCGCTCACCTTCCACCATATAGCCCTGGACGGCTGGAGCCTGTCCCAACTCTTGGGCGAATTGTTCTCAACGTACGCGACGCTCGCCTCCGGTGGCCGTATTCCCGACCCAAGGCCGGACGCCTACGGGTCATACCTGCGCTGGCTGGATTCCGCCCCAAAGGACGCTGATTTCTGGCGGAAGCTCCTGGATTGCGCACCGCGTCCGGCCTTTATAGACGCGATCAGGCGTCCGGGTGCCAGCGTCGCCATGCTGGCTTCCGGTTCTGGAGGATCAGCCAGCAGGGACGTCTTTCTGGGCCCGGACCTGTCCGCCGGCCTGCGCCACGCCGCCAGGGAGGCGGGTTCCACGCTGTCCGCGGTGTGCAAGGCCTTGTGGGGAATTCTGGTCGCCTCATATACAGGTGTCCCGGACGCCGTGTTCGGGTTCATCGTATCCGGCCGCTCTGCGCCGGTCAGGGGCGTGGACCGGGCCGTAGGCTGCATGATAGCCAACGCGCCGGTTCGCGTGGCATTTGACCGGAGCCTCAGCATGGCCGCGCTGGCCAAACGGCTCCACGCCGAGGCGCCCGGGTTGGAGCTGAACGCCCATGTGCCCGTGTCGGCCATGGGAGTATCCGGAGCGCCGCCCTTTGACCACGCCATTGGTTTTGAGAACTATCCGGGACCGGGCTCCGCGCCGGGCGATGCTCGCCTGCGGCCCGTGTCCTTCTCGGCCAGGGAGCGGGCTCCCTTTGCCTTGAACGCCTTGCTGGGCGACGGCCCGGACTTGAGCCTGAGGCTGGCGTATGACCCGGAGCTGATTCTTTCCACGACCATAGACGCTCTGGGCGCGCGCTTTGTGGCGCTGGCAGGCGCTTTTGTATCCGACCCTGAGGCGCCCGCCTTCTCGCTGGCCTTCCCTGAGGCTCAGGATGCTTCTCCGTGCCGTGCCGGACCAAAGCGGCAGTGGCCCGAGCGGACGCCGGCCGAGCTGGTCCAGGAGCTGGCCGCCGTGGAACCGGGGCGAACGGCCCTTGC
>JAFGJV010000007.1 GCA_016928955.1 Spirochaetales bacterium | reverse complement strand
GGGGGGGGGGGGGGGGGGGGGGGGGGGGGGCCCCCCCCCCCCCCCCCGGCCAAGAGAATCAGCCCCTCAGGAAACGGCCGCGTTGTAGAGGGCTACCAGGGCTGCCCCAATGGCCTGGGAAAGGTCGCCGAGCTGGGCCTGGGACCACCTGATGCGCTCGCGCTGGGCGGGCCAGAAATAGGGTTCGGCATTGGCCCGGACCGTGTCCATGTAGCGCGAACGGAAGGCTTCGGTGGTGGACTCGGGATCCATGAGGCCTCCGCCAATGACGATGTAGGCGGGGTCCACGGCCTGGCAGAGGCTGGCCGCGTGGATACCCAGGGCCCTGGCCTGGAAGTCGAATATCTCGGTGGCCAAAGCGTCGCCCTTCTGGGCCAGGCCGCGCAGGGACAGTACCTTGTCCTTGACGGAGGCCGTAGAGCTTGCCAGGGCATGGTCGGGGTGGCGTTCTAGCATGACCGCCAGAAGCTGGGGCAGGCCCGATATGGTGGTGTAGGCCTCTATGCAGCCCCAGGTCCGGCCGCAGCCGCAGCTGAACACGGGCATGCCCAAAAGCTGGAGCGGGGCCGGCATGTGGCCGGCTTCCATGCCGACGAGCGACGCGCCGTCCAACGGGAGGCCCCGGTCGTCAACATAGGCCACGCCCAGGCCCGATCCGGGCGCCAGCATGAGGACGGTGCCCGTGCCCGTGCCGCGCACCAGCCGGGCCTCGGCCACGCCGCCATAGTTGCCGTCGTTGCCCACGGTCAGCTTGACAGGCTTGCCGGCGGCCGCTGACAGGCGCGCTGCGTAATCCGAGCCTATGTCCCAGCCGGCAAACTCCTTGGGCAGGTTCGCCGCCACGCCCAGGACCCCGGGCGCGGAAAAGGGACCGGGTATGGCCAGGCCCGCGCCCCCGACGTTTTCCCAGGCATATCCATATTCGGTAAGATAGTCCTCCACGGCCCTGACCCAGGCGTCCAGCACGGCCTTCCTGCCACCGGACGCGTCAGTCGGCCTTTGTGAAAGTTTGAGCGACACCGGCGTGCCATCCGCCTTGACGGCGCCCACCTTGGTGGTCGTACCGCCGCAGTCCGTGCCTATGAATATCCTGGTATCGGCCATACAAGCTCCTTGATCCCGACAGCTTCCGCCAAGCCGTCTATGTTATTGGTACATGCTGACACTCGTCGCCGCGCTATCCCAGACACTGCGGCGCTATACCACTCCGGGGTACGTCCCGAGCCCCGCGATCGGAAGCGAGCTTTCCGATAGTAACAGGATTTCAGCTGGATCCGCAAGCTTGGCGCGGCTCGCATAAAAAAACGCCCGGCTTGCGCCAGGCGTTTTTTAGCCCCAAGGGGAGTCGATCCCTCATCCCTCGGCATCCTGCCTCGGGCTTTGGGACCGGGGTTGTGCCCTGACGGCGCCATCCTTGGCGCCTTTCCGCGGCATTCGCCGCGCGGGCGCAACCCGTTCGACTCCCCTTGGGGCCAATAAAAAAATGCCTGGCGTAAGCCAGGCATTTTTAGCCCCTAGGGGAGTCGAACCCCTCTTTAAAGATTGAGAATCTTTTGTCCTAACCGATAGACGAAGGGGCCGCGGGGGAAGGGGCCTTGGAAAAAGCGCCTTTCCACGCGACGCGGTTCCTTGCGAAACCGCGATCGTCCGATGTCCAACAAAGCTGTAGTTCCCCAGGGAGGATTTGAACCCCCACAAGCAGATCCAGAGTCTGCCGTGCTACCATTACACAACCGGGGAAAGCTATCGGCGAGCGAAACAATACAAAAAACAGGGGCTGAGTGTCAAGGGCCGGGGCGGATCAGGGATAGTCGGCAAAGAGGGCGGCCATGTCCGGGTTGTGGAACAGCGACGCGTACTTGCGCGCGGACAGGCCAAGCTTGTCAGTAAGGTCGGCGTTGGCCCCGTGCTCAAGGAGAAGCTTGGCCGACACCAAGTCGTTGCGGCCAACGGCCAGTATCAATGCGGTCTGGCCGTCCTTGCTGGCCAGGTCCGGGTTGGCGCCACGGCCGAGCAGTATGCGGAGCAGGGCATCGTCACCGGTCTGGGCGGCGTCCATGAGGGCGGAATAGCCGCGATCGTCGCTTTGCACGTTGATGTCGCAGCCACGGTCCAGGAGCAGCTCGACGATGGTGTGGTGGCGCGAACGGGCCGCCAAGCAAAGCATGGGCACGCCGGTCTTGTCGCGCACGTCCGGCGGATAGCCGGAGGCCAGAAACAGCTCGATGGCCTTGTTGTCGCCTTCCCGCGCGCACTGGGCCATGGACTCGGCGTGCCAGGATATGCCCAGTTCCAGGAGGCTGGCGCGGGCCTGCCTCCGTTGCTCGGCCACCTGCCACTCCTGGCGCTCGGCGCGGTAGAAGGCCAGGGTCTCGTCGGAGCCGTCGAACACGGGCAGGCCGGCCAGCCAGCCCCGCGCCTCCCAGAGCACATCGGCGCGGTACACGGCCATGTGGCGGCCGTCGCCCCGGGCCATGCCCACAACGTAGGCCAGAAAGCCCTCGCCTTCCGTACGCGGGTCGACTATATGGAGGAAGTGCGTGGCCTTGGACAAAACGCCGTCGGTCTTGGCCTTGGCCTCGTGTCGCCAGGACGACCCGTACTTCACGCCGTAGGCGCACATGCCTCCCTCGGCAAGGGTGTGGATGAGCTGGGACGCCAGGTCGGCGTTATGCGCTAGTGCCGTTACGGCTATGTTCACTGTTCCCTCTGCGCCCCGGCGGCCGGCTCCTGTTCAGACTCGACACGTCTTCCACGTGCACGGCCACGGCCCCGTGGTCATAGCGCACCGAGCCAAGCACAAGGAAGGCCCCATTTTCTTCCAACATCGGCAGAAGTCGGCGGTACGCTTGAGGGAAAACGACGCACTCGTACACGCCTGCCTCGTCGGAGAAGGAACGGAAGCACATGGGCGCCCCCGCGTGGGTGAGCACTTCCTTGCCTGCCACGGCCACGCCCAGGAGGCTGACGCGTCGGCCCAGGAGGGCGCCGAGCTCCGAGGACGACGATGGTTCGGGCCAGGAGAGCCGCCTGGCCTCCGAACGGGCCCGGCCGGCAAAGAGCGACGCGGGATTGCGCGACACGATAACGCCCAGGAAATCCGCCTCGTCGGCCAGCTTGCGCGATTCGGGATAGTCGCGCACGCAGTCGGGCACGGACCAGTCGGGAAACAGGCCTCCGGGCGGACCCGAGCGCTCCCAGCGCCGGAAAGCCCACAGGAGCGCCGGCCGGGAAAGGGCAGCCTGACCGCCAAGGCCGGACGGAAGGCCGTCCAGGCAGCCCGAGCGGGCAAGGACGCGGAAGTCGTCATAGGACGGGCGGACACGCTCCAGAAAATCGGCCAGGTCGGCGTAGTCTCCCGCCTGCCGGCCCCGCTCTATGGCCGCAGCGCAGGACGACGACAGGCCCACCACCTGGCACAGGCCCGTCCGTATGGCGTCCGGTCCCTCCATGGCGTAACGGACGCCGCTGTGGTTGACGCCGGGCGGCAGGACGCGGAAACCCAGGCGGCCGGCCTCGCCCAGGTAGGCCTGGGTGCCGTAAAAGCCGCCGCCGTTGTTGATGACGGACGCTATGAAGTAGCCCGGCCGGTTGGCCTTCATCCAGGCCAGGCGGTACGACACCAGGGCGTAGGACGCCGAATGGGACTTGCAGAACGAGTACCCGTCAAAGGACAGCATCATGGACCACAGATCGTCGGCGTCGGCCGTGGACACGCCGCGCTCCGCGCAACCGCCCTCAAAGCGCTCGCGGAAAGCCGCAAGGCGCGCGGAGCCGCGTTTTTTTGTCAGGGTCTTGCGGAGGGCGTCGGCCTCGGCCGCCTGGAAGCCGGCGGCTGCCATGGCCACGCGCGACACGTCCTCCTGGTACACCATGATGCCGTAGGTGTCCGCCAGGCAGGCCTCAACCGCGTCCGGCATGCGTTTCCACGAGCCGCCGTGCATGCGCCTGACATACTCGTTGATGTAGCGGTTGGCCGCCGGGCGTATGATCGAGCTGGCGGCGACCAGGTGGCCGTAGTCGGCCCTGCGCATCTTGGCCAAGAGCTGGCGCGTGGCCGGCGATTCTATATAGAAGACGCCGATGGTATTGCCCGACTCTATGAGAGCGCGCGCCGACGGCTCGTCCACGGGATTGAAGCGCTCCCAGTCGGTGGCCTCCGGCGGGGCGCCCGGCTCGCGGGAGCACAGCTCGATGCAGTCGCGGAGCACGGCCAGGGAGCGGTTCCCCAGCAAATCTATCTTGACCAGGCCCGCGCGCTCGGTGCCGTCCTTCTCCCAGGCCAGGACCGGGTAGCCAGCCAGGCCGGGCTGCACGTGGGCGTAGTCGTCCATGGGCCCCGGGGTGATGACCACTCCGCCGGGGTGCGTGCCTATGTAGCGCGGCACGCCCTTGAGAAGGCGGGCCGCCCGTGCCAGGGCCGGGGCCAGGGCCTCCGTGCCGCCGTGCCTCCAGGCGCTTACTTCCCGGTCCAGTGTGTCAGGGTCCATGCCCAGGGCCAGGGCGCCCTCGCGGACGCGGCTGGCGCCGGAAAAACGGCAGTGGTCGGCCACCATGGCAGAGCGGCCGCGGTACTCGCTGAACACGCGTTTGAGCACGGCCGGGCGCTCGTCCCAGGGAAAGTCTATGTCTATGTCCGGCGGGTCGGTGCGACCCTCGTTGAGAAAGCGCTCGAAGAAAAGGTCGTGGGCCAGGGGATCCACGTGGGTAAGCCCCAGGAGGTACGACACGATGCTGGACGCGGCGCTACCCCTGCCGCAGGTGCGCGGACAGGCCGCCACGATGTCCCTGACCACTAGAAAGTAGGCGGCAAAGCCCTTGTCGCGTATTATGGCCAGTTCGCGCTCCAGCCGCGCGGCCACGTCTGGGCGGGAGGCGCCAGCCGGAGCGTAGCGGCGGGCGGCCCCGTCCTGACAGGCGCTACGCAGGGCCCGGAAGGTTTCCGCGTCCGGCAGGCCGCGCCAGGAGGGAAAGGCGGGGGGCGACGAAAAAAACGACGACGCGGGGGCCGCGTCCCTTGCAAGGGCGCGCGCCGCGTCCAAAGCCTCCGGATACGCGGAATACAGGGCCAGGACACGCTCCGCGTCCGGCAGGCGGTCTTCAGGCCCGGGCGCGCGCCAGCCGGAGCTTCCGTTCAGGCCGCCGAGCGTCAGGCGGCGGTCTATGGCCCCCAGCAGGGGCAGTAGCTCGTCGTCGTCATCCGTCAGGGTGCGGCCGCCGGCCACGGCCAGGGGGGGCAGGCCCAGGCGCCTGGCCAAGCGGGCGGACGTGCTCATGGCTTGCCCCGACAGGAGGGCGACAAAGGGCAGGGCGTAGGGCCGGGTCGGGTCGCCGTGGACGGGCGCGGCCGCCGCCAGCGCCCCAAGGGCAGCCTCGTCGTCCGTGGCAAGGGCCAGACCATCCCAGGCTCCGGCTACCAGATCCGCCAGCGCGTCGTGCGGAAGGCCCACGGGCGACGCCAGCGAGCGAGAAAGGATACCGCACAGTCTGCCGTAGCCGCGCCTGTCCAGGGCCCAGGCGTATATGGCCGACCCGTTAGGCCGCTCCAGGGCTGCACCGGCCAGGCACCCCAGGCCCCGCTCGGCCGCGGCGTCGGCCATGGCCGGCAGGGCATACAGGTTGCCCAGGTCCGTAAGGGCCAGGGCGCCAAAACCCGAGCGAGCGGCGTGCTCTGCCACACGTTCCGGCGACAGAGCGCCGCGAAGGAGGGAATAGTAACTGCGTGCCGCGAGCACGGGCGGCGGATCGGGGGCGGGGTATGCCATACTACTATACATTTGTATAGTAGTATGGATGACAAATCAAGCTTTTGGGCGCACGGTGTCGCTGAAACGCAACGGTATGGTCGCTTGACATGCTTAGAGGTATTGGATATTATGTCAACCAGTTCGGCAACGGTCAGTCAATCGTCGTAAAACAACAGCTTTACAACCATTTTCAGTAATAAGAACTTTACTACAACAGATTGTAGTACAGAGCCTAAAACGTTAACAGAATTACATGGATGCCCGGCTTTCCGGGCCTCCGTGCTGACGCGCATCCCAATGCACCACCGTTGCGATGCGCGTCAGGGGACTGGCGCCGTCACAGACGGCTGGGCTTCCGGCTTAACCTCCTTGTCCGGAAGCCTTTTTTTATGCCCTGCCGCCATCCATGCTCCCCCCGTGTGACGAAGCTTTGATGCGCGCGGTATCGCTGTTGCGCGGCTGCACGGCCCGCGCTACACTCCTTGCGTAGCGACCAGCCCAAACGACGAGGAGCCCGCCGTGCGCCAGTTACCGGTTAACCATGATCCCATGCTGCAGGAGCTCGCGGCCACCCTGATACTCCAGAACCTGTCCCTTGAGGAGCTCAGGCGCATCATAGGCGTGTGCGAGCATTGGGAATACGCGCCCGGGGAGGCCATCGTCACCCAGGACTCGGTCAGCCGCTACCTGTACATCCTGCTCTCGGGCTCGGTCGACATCATGGTGCGCGGCGCCGAGAAGGAACAGGTGCGCGTGTCCGGCGTGGAGAAGGGCGACGTGTTCGGCGAGACGTCCATGTTCATGGACGTGCGGCGCACGGCCAGCGTGGTCGCCAGGACCCAGGTGCGCCTGGTCAGCATATCCAGGGACCACATTTTCGAGTACTGCAACGCCATGCCCACGGCGGGCCTCAAGATACTCACCTTCATCATATACAGCCTCCTGCGCAAGCTGAACACCATGAACCGCGACCTTGCCCTGGAACGGGAATCCATGGTTACCCAGGAAGACCTGGACACGCTCAAGGACCTTTTCCCCAAGACCCTGGACCAGATCATCCAGGCCTCGGAGCCGTAAGCAGGCAGCTCCCTGGCTCTCTTGACCCGCCCGGGTCGGCGTGCCACTATCCAGCCACATGGCTACCATCCCGCGCGACAAGCGCCTTCTGTTCGCGGCCGTCTTTGCCGCCTTCTTCCTGTTCGGCGTATCAAACACCATCATGGGCGCCGCCCTGCCCCGCATACTGGACAGCTATGGTTGGCTGGACAGCCAGGCCGGCATAGTCATGGCCTCAGGCTCCCTGGCCTTCTTCTTGGCATCGTTCGTGGCGGGCAGGCTGGTGGGCAGGCTGGGCGCGGGTCGCACCCTTGCCATGGGCTACGGCATCAACGTGCTCGGCCTGGCGCTCTTCGGCACGGGTCCCGAGCTGGTGCCCAACATGCTCTTGTACGCCCTCATCGGCGTTGGCCAGGGCTTCATAGAGGTGGCCGCCAACTGGGCCGTCCTCAGGATGGCCGGCGGCGAGTCGTCGGGCAAGGCGCTGAGCCTGGTCCACGGGGCCTATGCCATAGGCGCGGTCACCGGCCCCCTCATGACCGGCGCCCTCCTGGCGTCCGGCATAAGCTGGCAGACGGGCTTCCGCGCTTCCGCCGTCATGTTCGGCATCCTGTTCGTGTCGGCCCTGGTACTGCCGTTCAGGAGCCTTGGCACCGAGGATAAGGCCGCCGGCAGCGGAAAGGCGCGCAGCCTGGCGTCCCGCCCGGCATACTGGTTGGGCGCCCTGTCCCTGCTCCTCTACGTGGGCGCGGAGCACGGCCTGTCCAACTGGTCGGCCGAGCTCTTTGACCGTATCCTGCTGGCGCCGGCGGCCGTGGCCGCCTTGGTTCCCTCCATATTCTGGCTGGGCCTCCTGGCCGGCCGCCTGGGCATACCCGCCATCTTCCCGCGCACCAAGCCCCAGCGGACCCTGGTCTTCCTGGGCGTGGGCATGGTGGCCAGTTACGGCATGCTGGCCCTGTCGGCCTTCCTCGGCCCCCAGGCCCGGCCCCTGGCCTGGCTGGCCATAGCTCTGGCCGGCCTGTCGTCGTCGGCGGTATACCCCATGGTGGTCAGCATCGTCGCCTATGCCCTGCCCGATCGCCAGGGCGAGGCCACGGGCTTTGCGGCCACGGGAGGCGGCCTGGGCGGTTTTGCGTTCCCGCTGACCATGGCAACCGTGTCCACGGTGGCCGGCCTGTCCGTGGGCTTCTCCATCTACGCCGCGGTGGCGGTCATGGCCCTGGTCAGCCACAAATTCCTGATAGGAGCGGCGGAGCGCGAACACGCCGGCCGCTCGCATGCTCTGTCCGAGGCGCGCTGACGCGATACGGGCATCTATACGGAGGACCCCTTGAGCAACACACCCTGGTGGCGGGACGCCGTGTTCTACCAGATATATCCCCGCTCCTTTACCGACGGCAACGGCGACGGCATAGGCGACTTCATGGGCATGGCCGCCAAACTGGACTATCTGGCCAAGCTTGGCGTGGACGCCCTCTGGATATCGCCGCACTTTCCCTCGCCCAACCTGGACTGGGGCTACGACGTGAGCGACTACCTGGACACGGCCCCGGAGTATGGCGGCATGCCGGCCTTCCGCGCCTTCCTGGACGGGGCCCACGGCCGCGGCCTCAAGGTGATCCTGGACCTGGTGCTCAACCACACCAGCGACCTGCACCCCTGGTTCCTGGAGTCGGCGTCGTCGCGCGACAATCCCAAGGCCGACTGGTACGTTTGGGCGGACCGGCCGCCCAACGACTGGCAGTCCTGCTTTGACGGCCCGGCGTGGACCTACGTGCCCGAGCGCGGGCAGTACTACTACCATTATTTCATGCGCCAGCAGCCAGACCTCAACTGGCACAACCCGGACGTAAAAAAGGCCATGTGGGACGCCGTCCGTTTCTGGCTGGACCTGGGCGTGGACGGTTTCCGCCTGGACGCCATAGGCACCATCTTTGAGGATCCCGATCTCGCCCCGCACGGCCTGCCCCTGGACCTGGCCAGGCTCCGCCGCCTGTCTGAGACCGCCGTGAGCAGGGCCGACAAGCGCCGGGTCCAGCGCTACTGGCATGACATGTTCAAGCGGCAATGGGGCCAGCCGGGAGTCCACGAGCTCATGAAGGAGCTCAGGGCCCTGGTGGACGGGTACCAAGGCGACCGCGTCCTCATAGCGGAGGACGACAACATTGCCTACCAGGGCCGGGGCGACGACGAAATCCACATGGTGTTCAACTTCCCCCTGATGAGGACCGAGTCAATCACGCCGGCCCACGTGCGCTCCAACCAGCGCGCGCGCCAGAAGGCCCTGGACCGCCTGCCAGCTCGCGGCTGGCCGTGCAACACCCTGGGCAATCACGACTCGCCGCGCATGCGCACGCGTTTTGGCGGCGTCGATCCCGAGCACTCCCTGGCACTGGCCAGGCTGAACGCCGCCATGGTGACCCTGATCCGCGGCACGCCCGTCCTGTACAACGGCGAGGAACTGGGCATGGAGGACCTGGTCCTGGACAACCCCGCCGACCTGCGCGACACCATGGCCGTGTGGTACCTCGGCCAGCTGACCGACACCCTGGGCGTGCCCCCCGACGAGGCCGCGCGGCGCGCCGCCGACATGACCAGGGACCGCTGCCGCTCGCCCGTGCAGTGGGGCCCCGGACCCAACGCGGATTTCTGCCCGGCAGGCGTCCGGCCGTGGCTGCCCGTCCACCCGGACCACGCTCGCGGCGTCAACGCCGCCGACCAGGAGACTGACCCGGATTCCATCCTGGCCTGGTACCGGCGGATACTGGCCCTGCGCCGCGCCGAGCCTGCCCTGCGCCGCGGCGAGCAGCGCTTTGTGGACGGCGGCTCGGGGTCCGTACTGGCCTGGCTGCGCAGGGAGCCAGGCTCCCCGCGCGCCGTCCTTGTGGCCCTGAACTACGGCGACACGCCCGCTATACTGCGCGCGCGCTCGGTATCCGGGCCGGGCACCGTGCTCGAGTCCACGGACAGGCAGGCCACGGGGAGCGCGGTCGACGCGCGCCGACTGCGGCTTGCGCCCCTGTCGGCCGTCGTCGTCGCCCTGGAGAACCGGAAATCCTGAATCAGGGGCTTCCGTACAGATTCGGTAAACTCGGGCGCCGTGTCCCCGGGCACAGCTTGCCCTAATACGGCCGTTTGGCTATTCTGTGCGGAGCCCCCATGGAGGGGCTCCGGCTTTGTCGTCACGGGACGCCCGTCCCGCCTCGATCCCGCCGCGATCGCCAAACCACCGGACGGATTATGAAGAAGATCATCGTCGCGGCCCTCGCGGCCGCAGCCCTGCTGGCTTCCTGCTCGTACAAGGGACCCAGCGAGAAAGCCACCACTGAGCCCACCAAGGCCGACGCCAGCTACGCCTTTGGCGTGGCCATCGGCGGCAGCATCAAGGAAACCTCGGTCGAGCTGGACTACGCCGCCTTCATCCAGGGTGTCAAGGACAGCATGGAGAAGGACGAGGCCAAGCTGACCCTGGACGAGGCCAACCAGGCCATTCAGTCGGCCATCATGGCCGCCATGGCCAAGGCCGGGGAGGAAAACCTGGCCAAGGAAACCGAGTTCCTGGCTGACAACGCCAAGAAAACCGGCGTGCGCACCACGGATTCCGGCCTCCAGTACGAGGTCATCAGCGAGGGCTCCGGCGAGCGCCCGGCCGCCACGGACACGGTCAAGGTGGAGTACACCGGCACCTTCCTGGACGGCTCGGTGTTCGACAGCTCCGCCCAGCACGGCGAGCCCGCCGTGTTCCCGCTGGACCAGGTCATAGCCGGCTGGACCGAGGGCATACAGCTGATGCCCGTTGGCTCCAAATTCAAGTTCTACATACCCTCCGCCCTTGCCTACGGTGCGTCGGGCGCGGGCGGCGTCATACCGCCCAACTCCACCCTGATCTTCGAGGTGGAGCTGTTGTCCATCGAACCGCCCGTGGTCCTGGAATAAGGCCCGGGTTCCGATCCAGGGGCCGCCCCGGGACGTCCGCGTGACGTCCCGGGGCGGCCCTTGCCGTTTCCAGCCCGTCCGGAAACGATGCTGTTGCCAGGCCGCCCCGGCCGCCGTATGCTGTAGCCATGGAAAGCATCAGCGACAAAGCCCAGTGGCGCCAGCGCGCCGCTGGCATCATGGCGTTCAAATACCTGTCCCCATCGGAACTCGACAGCCTGCTCAAGGCCGCGTCCATACTGCGCTACTCCCCGGGCGAAGCGGTGGTCCGCGAGGGCGAGCTGGACGCCTACCTGTACGGCATCCTGTCAGGCACGGTCAGCGTGACCGTTCGCGACTCGTCCAAGTCCGACGAGGGCAAGGACGTGTACATGTGCTCGCTGGGGCCGGGCGACGCGTTCGGCGAGGCGGGCCTTTTCATGAGCGTCAAGCGCACGGCCACCGTCAGCGCCACGGACGATACCGTACTCCTTAGAATCCACCGCTCGGACCTGTCGGCCTTCTTCAAAAGCCAGCCCTCGGGCGGCAACAAGCTCCTCCTGGTGGTGGTGTACGGCCTGCTCCGCAAGCTCAGGGCGGCCAACCAGGAGCTTGCCTACGAGCGCAAGGCCGACCTGGACCAGGACGACGTGGACGCCCTGCTCTCCGACCTCCTGGGGCAATAGCTTCAGCCAAGGACACACGACACCATGAGCGCTGGAACCCTGATCTTCCTGTGCGTGGCCGGTTTCTTGGCGGCCGCCGTGGACTCCATAGCCGGAGGCGGGGGCCTCATAAGCCTCCCGGCCATCATAGCAGCCGGCGTGCCGCCCCATTTGGCCCTGGGCACCAACAAATTCGCCAGCACGTCGGCGTCGCTCACCAGCACCATACAATTCGCCCTGTCCAAGCGCATCGACTTCAGGCTGGTGCTGTGGCAGCTGCCCTGCACCGCCCTGGGAGCCGCCCTCGGCGTGCGGACCGTGCTGGCTCTGGACGAGCGCGTCCTCAACGTCATGATCGTGGTCATGGTGTTCGCCGTGGCCCTGTACACCACGCTCAAGAAGGATTTTGGCGCGATCGACCGCTTCAAGGGGCACAGCCGCAGCGGGCACGCAGCCGGTATGGCCTTTGCGTTTGCCCTTGGCTTCTACGACGGCTTCTTTGGCCCCGGCACGGGGAGCTTCCTGATATTCCTTTTCATAGCCATCTACGGCTACGACTTTGTGGGCGCGGCTGCAAACGGCAAAATCCTCAACTTTGCCAGCAACGCCGTGTCCCTGTCGCTGTTTGCCATCGGGGGCAAGGTGGTGTATGCCGCCGCCGTGCCCATGGCCCTGGCCATGATAGCAGGCGCCTGGGTGGGCACCCATGTGGCCATCAAGAACGGCGCCAGGGTCATCAAGCCGATCTTCATCGTCATCGCCCTGGCCCTGACGGCCAAACTGCTATGGCAAACCCTGTCCTGACGGCCGGACCGGACATCAAAGCTTCGGCGCACAAGGCTTTACTCGGGCGTCGCCCCATCCTATGATGATAGCAGTGCGCTTGGAGCGGAGCTGAACACCGCGCGCCAGACACCGGACACAGGACGGACACCGCCAGGAACATGGGAACGAACAAGGAATCCGGCAGCAACGAGCTCTTTGAGCGACTCTATAGATCCGGCAAGTTGCCATCCATACTCAAGGGCCTGGGCGTCTTCCTCAAGGATTACGCGTCCGGCGCCTGCGTTCCCAATACCCTGTGGGCCGACCTTGGCTACAGCCAGGAACAGCTCGGCGCGGAGCTGTGGCGGGACCTGCTCCACCCGGACGACAGGGAACGGGTCCTGGCCAGCTGGGACGGCGTGTACCGCGGCGAGGCCGACGCGTGGGCCGGGGAGTTCCGGATCAAGAGCACATCCGGCGAGTGGTGTACCGTCCGGCACCGCACCTTTGTGCTTGAGCGAGACGACGCGGGGGTGCCCAGCCTCACGGTCGGCGTGGACGAGGAAATCACGGAGGCCCGAGCCGCCCTGGAAAGCGAGCGTGGCGCCCGCGCCTTGGCTGAGAGCCGCCTGGCCGACGCGGAGCTTCTCCGCACCGCCGGGGCCGTGGCGTCCAGCACGCTGGACAGATCCGAGGCCCTGGACCTGGTACTGGCCCAGGCGCGGTCCCTGGTCCAGTTCGACGCGGCCGTGGTTTGGCAGCTGGAAGACGGCAAACCCCTGCTGATAGCGGCCAGGGGAGCGGGCGTCGACACGCCTTCAGGCGACGTGGCGGCAAAGGCGGCCCTGGAACGGAGGCCGGTGCTGGATAGGTCGTCTGGGGAATCAGGAACTCGTTCCCGCCTGTGCGTGCCCCTTGTATTGATGAACAGGGTCATAGGCGCGCTGGAATTCCTGTCTGACGCCCCGGACGCCTTTGGAGCCGAGTGCGTGCGCAAATCCATCGTGTTTGCCGACTCGGCGGCCATAGCCCTGGCCAATGCCCTGCGTTACGACGACAGCGAGCGCAACGCGCGCACCGACTGGCTGTCCGGCCTGGGCAACCGCCGCCAGTTCGAGGACCTGGGCCCGTCCTGCCTGGTCAGCCACAAGGGCCGCGCCGGCTTCATCATGCTGGACCTGGACCACTTCAAGTCCGTCAACGACACGTGGGGACACACGGCGGGCGACGAGGTGCTCCGCGCGTTCGGCGCCTGCTGCGCTTCAATGACCAGGGAAGACGATCTTGTGTGCCGCTACGGCGGCGAGGAATTCGCCATCATCATGCCGGGAGCCAGCGCGCAGGCCGCCATGGAAGCGGCCCGGCGGATACTGTCCGCCACCAGGGACCTGGGCCTCCCCGATTATCCATCCATCGGCATAACGGTCAGCGCCGGCGTCTTTGCGGACAAGGTAGACAGCTCGCGGCCCCAGGCCGAGCTGGAACGCTTCATGCGCCAGGCCGACGTGGCCCTGTACCGGGCCAAGCAGGGCGGCCGCGACCGTGTGGAGCTTCAGCGGTGAGCGACGCGGCGCCGGGACTGAGGACCAGCGTGGCCATTGTTGACGAAAGCGGCGCCACGGTCCTGTGGATGAACGGCCCGGCCTTGGCCGAGGTTCCGTCGGGCACGCCCCCCACGGGCGCGCCCGTGCAGTCGGCGCTGCCGGCGGCCGCCCTCCTCCAACTGCCCGCCGCGCTCGCGGCGGCCGCGGCCACGGGCGAGGCGCAATATGTTCAAGCGTCGCTCATAAGCACCGGGAGGGGAGTTCTGTACAAAGCGGCGGCCGTGTACCCGCTTCCGGACGGCACTTTTCTGGTTCAGGTTGAGGACAGCTTCCAACCAGCCGCCCGTTCTTCCGACCCCGCCGGCCCTAGATCCCGAGGCCGCAGGCGCTGAGCCTACGCCAACGCCCCCGGACGCAGACAGCGGGCGTCCAGGCGGTACAGGTAAACGGCCGGTTCCTCGTAGGGGTGAGAAGACCTGAGCGCCGCCAGGGCCGGCTCCACGAATGACTCCGTGACCAGAAGCTCGAGCCTCTGTTCGTCCACGCGTTCGTCCCGGCCTTCCGCGCCCAAGCGCGGCCTCGAACCTGGCAGAGGACGGAACCGCCCCTGCCCAAGGCTGGTCCAGGCGCAGCGTTCGTAGTTGCCCAGCGCCCCCGCTCCCGCGGCGAACAAGGCTTCAAGCACGGCTTCTGCGTGTCCCGCCGGAACGAAGGTGACCAGGGCGTATGCCCCTGCCGGCCCGTCCGCACAACCTTCCACCAGGGAGCCCAGGTCGGGAAACACGGCGCCGTAGCGCCGCTCGAGTGCGCACCTGGCCAGGTCAAAGACAGTTGAGCGGGCGCCCAGCGCCACCGCCGAATCGGAGCTGGCCGCGTGGCCTCCTTCAAAGTCGCGCACGGGCGGATCGGCAGAGCGGACAGTCCTGGCCTCGGCGTCGATGCCCGCCCGTCTGAGCATGTCCGTCAGCTTTTCCGCGTGCCTCCCCGAGCCGGACACGGGCGTGTCCAGATACACGGTCACGGCACCGGGCCCGAGCCCTGCCAGCGTCTCGGCCATGAGCTCGGACGCCTGGCCAAACTCGTCGTCGCCCCCGAACCTTCCGTGCTTGCCCCCCGCGTCGCGCAGGAGCCCGTCGGTGCCCAGGAACGTGGGGTGGCCGCCCCGGTAGTTGATGATGGTGAAGAGCACGTTGTAGCCGTCCACCGCCCAGGGAGCGCCGGGCCGCGCGCTTCTTACCAGGGCCGACGCGATGCGCCCGGATTGTCCGGCATCCAGCACGCCGCGGTACAGGATCATGCGCTCGCGCGCGCCGAGGCGATGCCTGTCGCCGACCAGCTTGAGCGTTGCGTCCCGCGGGTAACCCAGGTCGAGCAGGCGGCGGTACTCGGGCGCCGCGTCCGCCAGGGCGGGCAGCCAGACGGGCGTGTTTCGGGCAACGTTCCCTTCCGTTTCATGCACGGGGCGCCTCCCCGGCCTCGGGCGTACCCTGGACCGTCGCTCCAAGCGAGCCGAGATCCCCAACCGTTTCCAGGCCGGCGGGCGCCGCTTGGCCGTCAAATACCGTGGTGCCGTTACGCAGGTAGCGCACGCGCATGCTGGCGTCCACGGACTCGGCTATGCGCCGTTCCATGGTCCCCGCCACGGGAGCCCTCAGGAGACCGCCGCGCCCGCGCGTCAGGGCGAGCTCGACCCGCTCGTCCCTCCGCCCTATACAGAGCTCCACGGCTGTGTCGCAAACGACCACGTTTGTTAGGCGGGACCCGTTCCATGTGGCCCACACGTGCATCCCGGACTCCGCCGCGTCCTTGCCCTTCTCCGGAAAGCGGGCCGCGCACAGAAATCCAGTAAATGCGCCGGCCAGCCAGGGGATGCTGGCCACGGAAAACATGAGGGACGTGCCGGGCTTCTCGAACGAGTTGGACTGGCTCCATATCCAGGCCGCCGGCATGGACGATCCCCAATCTTTCTCGATATACCCGCGCCCGCCGTCAAAGGACCAACGGCGGCCTGCCCGTTCAACCCAGCCGTCGACGCGGTGGTCGAGAGAGAGAAGGCCATGGTTGCATTCCATGAACGGGACAAAACTGTATGGTCCCATAATGCCCGGCCGCCAGGGTCGAGCAGGGAACCGGGCGGGAGAGCCGTAGGCCAGCGATGCGCGCAGCGCTCCCTGCGGTCCGTCCAGATCCAGCTGTACGCCGTCCATAGAAAAGCGGCTGGCGCCCACGCGTACGTCAAGCGTCTTCTTGTCCCAGCTGAACGCCTCGAACGGGTAGTCATACCAGAGCGTCTCGCCCGTTGTCCCGTCAATGGCCTGCACGAAGGCTCCGCGACGCAAACCTGTGGCATCCATCGATATACCCGGTATGAACGACCATGCCTTGCCGTCCGCGCTGACATGCTTGAAATACCAGCCCTCAAAATACCGACGGCGCTTATGTGAGCCCTGGAACAGGGCGGGAGAGAATACCGGCACCTTGGCCCCCTTGACGGTTGAAGGGAGCCTCTAAAAACTGCAGTTTTTAGAGGCTCCTTTTTCAAAATTGGCTAAAACTCCATATCGCCGCAGTACAGGGAACGGCACAGCGTGGCCAGCTTGTCGTTTTGGAGAACAGACTCGATATCCCGCTCCAGAAGCCGTCCCAGTTCAGCGCCGAGCGGAGGTACGAGGCCAGGGGCGAGCCCGACTGCCTGTTCTCGCGGTACAGGTCGCGGTAGTGAGGAACCATATCCGGGCGACGCTCGGCCAACCGGCGCATGAAAAAATCCTTCTGGCGGCCGGGCCTCAAGGTCAGATGCCCGGGACACACAAACTGCGCCCCCGCGTCTTGTGCCGCCGTCGCGAGCGCGTCGGTGTGCCCATCATCGTCGCATAGCCCCGGGCACAGGGGCATGGCCATGACGCCGGACATGAACCCGGCCTTCCGCGCCGAGCGCACCACGGCCAGGCGCTCCGATGGCGGGCTGGCTCCGGGCTCCAGCCAGGCGGCCAGCCCGTCGTCCGTGGTCGTCAGCGTTACCATGATGAGGGCACTGGGAAAACGGGAGAGCACGTCGTAGTCGAGCGTCGCCTTGCCGCCCTCCACGTCCAGCCGTATCCGGTCCGCCACATTCCGGCGCACGGCCAGGTCCCGCTCGAACTCCCCGTCCACGTAATATTTTTCCGCGCGGCCGTCGCAGTACGCGCAGCCATGGCCGCAGCCCCGGTACGGCGCCAGGGCGCGGTACAGCGACACCATGAAGGGATCGGGCAGGTCCCCGCTGCCAAGGCCGGATTTTGCCTCTATGTCGCTCAGGCGGTACGCGTCCATGCCTTTGGAGTGTAACACAGGGGGAGCGCGCTCGAACCCTTCAAGTCCCCCTCTGGGCCAATAAAAAAGCGTTCCTGCGCTTTCGCGCGGAACGCCTTGGCCCACGGGGGATACCCCCGGCGGCTCCTTGCGGACCCGCCTCCCCTACGCCGCTGCGAGTCTCGCGGCGTATGCCCAGAGGGGGACTTGCCCTCATGACCTCACCATCCTACTTCGGTCCTTCGGGCCGGGGTTCTCGCTGCCGGCGCCATCCATGGCGCCTGTTCGCGCTGTCGCGCGCGCTCGAACCCTTCAAGTCCCCCTCTGGGCCAATAAAAAAGCGTTCCTGCGCTTTCGCGCGGAACGCTTTTTCTGCCCAGAGGGGGACTTGGCTTACGCGGCTCGCCGTCCTGCCTCGCCGCTTCAGCCCGCCTCGGATGCTCTCGGCGCTTCCTGCGCCTCGCGCTCGCTAGCTCGCGACGCATCCTCGGTTCAAGTCCCCCTCTGGGCCAATAAAAAAGCGTTCCTGCGCTTTCGCGCGGAACGCTTTTTCTGCCCAGAGGGGGACTTGAACCCCCATGCCTCTCGGCACTAGTACCTGAAACTAGCGTGTCTGCCAATTCCACCATCTGGGCG
>JAFGJV010000051.1 GCA_016928955.1 Spirochaetales bacterium | reverse complement strand
GGAGTAGCGGAGATGCCCCTGCTACGCCAAGCGGACGCGCCGCGCTTGCTTCTGCGCGATTTTCAACAAGGTTCGCGGCACTATACATGCCTTGCGCGGGCATGCCGCCGGCGCTACCCTATGGGCCATGGCCGAGCGAAAGCGTCGCAAAACTAAGCGCACCATAGAGCCCCTGTTCAAGAGCGTGTCCCCGGGCAACGCGGGCCTGTCCGTGGACACGCCCGTGTACATAGGGAACAAGGCGCCCACGGAAGCCGTTTTTTCCCTCATACAATACGACGCCACTGCCCTGTCCGTGGTCACGCCCGAGAACGTTGAAGAGGTTCTGGCCATGCTGGAAGACGGTATGGTCAACTGGATCAACGTCAATGGCCTTGCGGACCAGGATGCCATCAAACGCCTGGGCGGGTATTTCCGCCTTGATCCCCTGACCGTGGAGGACCTGCTCAATACCGAGCACCGGCCAAAAATAGAAGACTTTGGGCACTATGTCCTCATCATCACCAAAATGCTCACCCGGCACAGCGACGATACCATCGAGTACGAGCAGGTGAGCGTCATTCTGTCGCGCAACGCCGTGCTGACCATACAGGAAACCCCGGGGGACTGCCTCAATCCGGTACGGGACCGGCTGAAAAATTCCGTTGGGCGACTGCGCAAGATGAGCTCGTCCTACCTGGCGTACGCCCTTCTGGACGTCATTGTGGACAATTATTTTGCACTACTGGAATGGCTTGGCGACCGGCTGGAAGGCTTTGAGGAGTCCAGCGCCCAGGGACGAGAGACCAAGGGCTTTATGGAAGGCCTGCAGGCGGTAAAATTCGAGATGAACCGCATGCGGCGCGTGGTGTGGCCGGTTCGCGAGACCATAGCGGCCCTGCTCCATTCCGACAGTCCGCTGTTGGACGACAATCTGGATCCCTTTCTTCGTGACCTGCAGGAAAACACCGTCCAGGTTCTGGAAGCGCTAGAAAACTACCGTGAAACGGCTTCAGGCATCCAGGAAGTGTTCCTGTCATCCCTGTCCACCCGCATGAACGAGGTCATGAAGGTTCTGACCATAATTTCCACCATATTCATGCCGTTGACCTTCATAGCCGGCGTGTACGGAATGAATTTTAAACACATGCCAGAATTGTACGCGCGGCTGGGCTATCCGTTGACCCTCGGGGTCATGGGCCTGATTGCCGGGGGGATGATAGCCTTTTTCAAGAAAAAGCACTGGCTGTGAGGTCCTAAAACGTATCCGGGGGGCGTAGAGTGTATACTAATCGTCCAAATTATATCAGTTCTTTTCTATATATAGATGAGAGACTTGACGGTTCGTCTAGGGCGACGCTAGGATATCGGCCGACCCGCATTGCCTGGCAGGGCGTTGAAAACATTCAGTTTTTTCGATGTTCTGTAGACTCTCTCGCGCCGTGCAGTACATCTGGGCGGGCGGGCTGATCCGAGCACCACGCAGAGTTTCCCATAACCGGATGCCGGCCCATAGGCAAGCGGCGGAAAAGGAGCAACTAAAGGCCATGTCGATCAAAACATTCAAAGGCGGAGCTCATCCGCCTGAGAGAAAGCACCGGACCGAGGGCCTGCCGATCGAGAACGTCCGAACGGTCAAGCAGGTCGTAATACCGGTAAACCAGCATTTTGGCGCGCCCATCCAGCCCTTGGTAAAAGTGGGCGACGTGGTCAAGCGCGGCCAGAAAATCGCCGACGCCGACGGCCGGATGACCGTGCCCGTGCACGCGTCCATATCCGGCACGGTTAAGAAGATAGAGCCGCGGCTCCAGCCGAACAACCTGGACGGAATGGCCATCATCATCGAGTCCGACGGCTCCTCTGAGACCGCTTTTCTGCCTCCGCTGGACGGGCTGTCCTGCACCAAGGACGAGGCTCTGGCGCGCATCCGAGAGGCTGGCATCGTTGGCATGGGAGGCGCGGGTTTCCCGGCCCACGTCAAGCTTGCCCCGCCGCCGAACAAGCCCATAGACCTGGTCATCGCCAACGCGGCCGAGTGCGAGCCCTACCTGACCATAGACGAGCGCATGATGGAAGAAGCGCCTGGCGACCTGGTGCTGGGCATGGCAATTGTCATGCGCGCCTTGGGCGTGTCCAAGGGCGTCATCGGGCTTGAGGACAACAAATCCCACCTGCAGGGCCAGCTGGAATCGGCTATAGCGTCCAGGCATTACGGTAACGGCATTACGGTCCAGCTCCTGAAGACCAAGTACCCGCAGGGCGGCGAGAAGATGCTGATCACGGCCATCACCGGCAGGGAAGTGCCGTCTGGCGGCCTGCCCATGGACGTGGGCTGCGTGGTCCACAATGTGGGCACCTTCAAGGCCATTGCCGACGCCTTCCAGGAAGGCAAGCCCCTCATTGACCGCGGCCTGACCGTGTCCGGCGCCGCCTGCAAGACGCCCAAAAACCTGATGGTTCCCGTGGGAACCCTGGTGTCCGACCTGGTGCCCGACGTGATCCAGATAGACGAGGAAGCGGTCCGCCGCGTGATTTTTGGCGGTCCCATGATGGGCCCCTCCTTGCCGAACTGGACCGTGCCCGTACAGAAGAACACGTCCGGCGTGCTGTTCATGGACGAGCGCGAGGCCAAGGTATACGAGGAAGGTCCCTGTATCCGCTGCGGCCGCTGCATGCGCGCCTGCTCCTGCCGCCTGTCGCCAGCCCTGCTCAACAACGCGCTCAAGGCCAACGACCTGGATCTTGCCGAACAGATCGGCGTGATGGACTGCATCGAGTGCGGCACCTGCAGTTACGTGTGCCCATCGCACATCCAGCTTGTCCAGCGGTTCCGCGTGGGCAAGCAACTGGTCCGGGCTAAGAAACAAAAGGAGGCCCAGCGTGCCGGCAAATAACCTGCTTCTGTCGTCCAGCCCAAGTTCGTACACGCGTGGCGACGTGCGCAAGATCATGCTGGCCGTGATCATAGCGCTCATGCCGTCCACCGTGTACGGCGTGGTCCTCTTCGGAGTGCCGGCCCTGGGCGTGATTTTGGTTTCCGTGTTTTCCGCCGTTGCCGCGGAAGCCCTGTTCCGCCTGGCCACCAAACAAGACCCGCGCATTGGCGACCTTTCCGCGGTGGTGACGGGCCTCCTGGTCGCCCTGATTTCACCGCCGTCCCTGCCATTGTGGATGGCCGCCCTGGGCGCCGTTGCCGCCGTGATTTTTGCAAAGGAATTCTTCGGCGGCCTTGGAGCCAATCCCTTCAACCCGGCTCTGATTGGACGCGCCATCCTGGTTATGAGCTTTCCGGCCGCTATGACCACCTGGCACGCGCCCTTTGGTGCCCTGACCGACGCCACGACAATGGCCACGCCGCTCAACGTGGTCAAGCTCGGCGGCAGCGTGGCAGACGTGGGCGCCGGCTTTGTGGAGCGGGGCTTGGCTTCCGCCGCCGACTACAACTCCATGCTGTGGACCCTGTTTGTGGGCAACCGCGCCGGATGTATCGGCGAGAGTTCCATACTGCTCATCCTGGTGGGCTTTGCCTTCCTGCTGGCCCTCCGCGTTGTGCAGATCGTTACCCCGCTGGCCATGGTCGGCACCACCTTCCTCCTGTCCTGGCTCCTGGGCATGGATCCCGTGTTCGGTGTGCTGTCGGGCGGCGTGGTGTTCGGCGCGGTATTCATGGCCACCGATTACGTGTCTACGCCGGTCACGCCTCTGGGCAAGCTGATATTCGGCGTCGGCGCCGGCGCCATTACCACTATTATCCGGAGATTCGGCGGTTTTCCCGAGGGCGTGACCTACGGCATCCTGATCATGAACGCCATCGCGCCCTTCCTTGACAAGCTCAGGGTCAAGAAATACGGCTTTGTGCCCCCGGCCAAGCCCGCCAAGGAGGCCGGTAAATGAACATGAACATACTCAAGCTGGGCGTGATACTGGCTTTGTTCGCCGCCGGAGCATGCGTGGCGCTGGCGGCCGTGTATACCGTTACCAAGCCGGCCATAGAGGGCCACGAGGCCAAACGGCTGGAGATGTCGCTCAAGGACCTCTTTCCCGAAGCGGACGCCTTTACCGACATCAACGGCTCCATTGCAGCGAGCCTTTCGGACGTGAAGGTGAACGGTTCCTGGAAGGCAACCAAGGGCGACGCGATCCTGGGCGTGGCCATCAAGGTAACCGGCAAGAGCTACGGGGGCGACGCGGCCATGCTCGTGGGCGTTGGCACCGACCGCCGGCTGGTTGGCGTACGAATACTCGAGCTGACAGACACGCCGGGCCTGGGCGCCAACGCCACTAGCCCGACGTACTTTGTGGACGAGTCGTCCAACACCACGTTCCCTGGGCAGTTCACCGGCAAGGCGCTTTCAGATCCGTTTGAGGTCAAGAAAGACATCGTTGCCATCACCGCCAGCACCATAACCAGCAAGGCCCTTACCCTGATAGCCAAGGCGGCCGGGCAGGCCGGCGGACAATGGCTGGAAAAAGCGGCCGAGGGGGGAATGTAATGCTGAAACTCTGGAAAATTTTCTCCAAGGGCCTGGTAACAGAAAACCCGCTGCTCATATTGATGATAGGTCTGTGTTCAGCGGTGGCCGTTACTTCGGGTGTGGCCAATGCCATAGGCATGGGCGCGGCTATGACCTTCGTCATCGTGTTCGCCGAACTGGTCATATCTCTGTTCCGCAAGCTGATTCCAAACGACGCGCGCATCCCGATCTTCATCATCGTCATCGCGGCGTTCACCACCATGGTCGACCTGGCCATGAAGGCGTATTGGCCGGACCTGTCCGAGTCGCTGGGCGTGTTCATCCCGCTTATCGTGGTCAACTGCATCATTATGGGACGCGTGGAAGCCTTTGCCAGCAAGGAAAATCCCCTTCATGCGGCGGTTGACGCCCTGGGTATGGGCCTGGGCTACACCTGGGTGCTGATAGGCATAGCCGCCGTGCGAGAAATCCTCGGGGCGGGCGCCTTCCTCGGCATAAAAATCATGCCCAAGGGATTCCAGCCCATCCTGTTCTTCACCCTGCCCCCCGGCGGCTTCATGGTGTTTGCCCTGTTCATTTCCATGAACCTGGGAATCAAGCGGGGCATGGACGCCAGGGCCAAGGCCCGGCTTGAGACGTCCAAGGAGGCATCATGAACCTGGCGAGCATATTCATATCGGCTCTCCTGATAGACAACATCGTCCTGATGCGCTTCCTGGCGCTCTGCCCCTTCATAGGCATGAGCGTGGACGTGAACAAGTCCGTGGGCATGGGCCTGGCCGTGATTTTTGTCACCGTGATAGCGACGATGGTGACCTGGCCGATATACACGTTCATACTGGTTGGACTTGACCTGAAATTCCTCCAGATCCTGGTGTTCATCCTGGTGATCGCCTCCCTGGTTCAGCTGGTCGAATTCTTCCTCAAGAAGAACGTGCCGGGGCTGTACGCGTCCATGGGCATCTACCTGCCCCTGATCACCACCAACTGCGCCATCTTGGCCGTGACCTTTGACGTGATCTCCCGGGGCTACAACCTGATCGAGTCGGTGGTGTACGCCGTGGGCGTGGCCTCCGGTTTCCTCCTGTCGCTGGTTCTGCTTGCCGGAATCCGCGAGAGGATAAAAACCGCGCCCATACCCAAGTTTCTGCAGGGCACGCCCATCCTTTTTGTCTCGACCAGCCTTTTGGCCGTAGCCTTCATGGGCTTTGCGGGCCTCATCAAATAAGGAGGACAGCACATGACGGCAATATGGTTAACCTTGGGCTTTTCGGCGATACTGGCTTTCCTTCTGGGTTTGGCCCTGGGCTGGTTCAAGGAACTGTTCAAGGTGGAACGCGACCCAAAAATAGACGCCGTGCGCGAACGGCTGCCCGGCGTCAACTGCGGCGCGTGCGGGTATCCCGGCTGTGACGGATACGCGGAAGCGGTGGCCAAGGGAGACGCGCCGGTTACCAAGTGCGCGCCCGGCGGCAAAGACGTGGCCGATGCCCTGGCGTCGCTCATGGGCGTGAACGCCTCTAGCGAGGACCAGGTGGCCGTACTCCTGTGCCAGGGCGCCAAGGACAAAGCTCCGGTTAAAGGCACCTATGTGGGCGTGGAGACCTGCCGCGCCGCCAAGCTGTCGGCGGGCGGGACCAAGCTGTGCGCCTGGGGCTGTCTGGGCTACGGCGACTGTACCCTGGTATGCCAGTTCGACGCGCTGCACATGGGCGACGACGGCCTTCCGCACGTGGATTACGACAAGTGTACGGGTTGCGGTCTGTGCGCGCAGGAGTGTCCCCAGCAGATACTGGCCATGGTGCCCAGGTCCCGCAAGGGTTCCGTGGTGCTGTGTTCCAACCGCTCCGTGGTCAAGGCAACCGTACTCAAGACCTGCAAGGTCGGCTGTATCAAGTGCGAGGCCTGTGTGCGCGCCTGTCCCGAGCAGTGCATCAGCATGGTCAATGGCATACCAGTTACGGATTATTCCAAGTGCACGTCCTGCGGAGTGTGCGTGGAGAAGTGCCCCACCAAATGCTATCAGCTTCTGGAGACCGCGGTCATAGTCCCGGGCAAGAAGTTGGAAACGGTGCAAGCGTAAGTTTATCACCACGATTTTGATGGCCCCCGCCAGTAACGGCGGGGGTATTTGTTTTGGGGCGATGGTATCCCGCGATTTGCCGAAACGCTGAACGCACATTACATTTTCCCTACGCGAGGCTCACGGAGCCGAAGACGCGGAAGGTTCCCAAACTCGAAACGTGGAGGTTATTCATGGGCGAAAAGACGACGACCAGGGCCGCCGCCATTCTGACGGCACTCCTGTTCCTGGCAATGGTGACGGTGAACGGCCTGGCCAACGGCCTGCCCCTAAACGGCGTGGACACCGGACAGCTCTCAGACGAGATTCCCAACCTGTTTGTGCCGGCCGGTATCACCTTTGCCATCTGGGGCCTGATATATGCCCTACTCCTTGGGTATGTGGCTACCGTGCTGACAGAAGCCTTTGGCAAAAAACCCAGCGGAGCATGGAAGGCGGCTGACGGCTGGGTTTTTTCAGTCAACGCCCTATTCAACGCGGCTTGGATATTTGCGTGGCACTGGCGCCTTGTGCCCCTGTCCCTGCTCATCATGGCGGGCCTCCTCGTGACGTTGGTCATGCTCATGGAACGCATACATAGGGCCGGTCCAGTTCCCGGCTGGAAAGGATTTTTCCTGCGCGTCCCCATCCTTGTGTACCTGGGCTGGATATGCGTGGCGACCATAGCCAACGTGACCGCCGTGCTGGTCACGGCCGGGTGGAACGGCTTTGGGATACCGCCTGAAGTGTGGACCGTGCTTGTCATCCTGGTCGGGGCGGCCGTGGGTTTCCTCCTGGTGCGGAAACGCGACGCCGTGTGCTCCGGCCTGGTGGTGCTATGGGCGTACGCCGGCATCATCATAAAGCGCCTTGATGTGGGCGGCGACAGCGCCTTGCCGGTCATATTGGCAGCGGCAGCAGGCGGCCTGGTCGTGGCCGCGGCCATAGTTACCAGACTGGTCGCTCGGAAAAAACGCACAGCCGCCTGATACCCCGGCGGATATTCCTGGGGGCGCTCGCCTTGACGGTATGGGCGGGCGCCTCTATCATGGGGAAAACCCTCACGGAAGGAACACCCCCATGGAACAGGCTTTTCTGGAACGCTATGCCGACGTCCTCCTGGCCGCCGTCAACCTGCAGGAAGGACAGAACCTTTTGGTGCGCGGCGAGCCCGTGCACCTGCCGTTTGCGTCCATTCTGGCCGCCCGCGCCTATGAGCGCGGCGCCCGCTACGTCCGCTTTGACAACAACGAGATAGAGAACCCCTATCTGTACAAGGCCCGCATCGACCATTCCCGCGACCAGTACCTGGACTACGTGCCCCAGTTCCGCAAGGATACTCTTGAAAGCCAGATCGACGAGGACTGGGCTCTGATAGCCATACGCACGCCCGAGGATCCTGAATTCCTGGGCGCTCTGGACCAGGACAGGAACGCGCGCACAGCCAAGGCCATTGCCGCGGCCATGCGGCCGTACCAGAGCCGCATCAGCAACAACGAGATAGCGTGGTTGGTGGCCTTCTATCCCACGGAGAAACTCGCCGGCAAGATCATGGACATGAAGCCGGGGCCGGATGCCGTTGAAGCGCTCTGGAAGGTGCTCATACCCATCCTGAGGCTGGACAAACCAGATCCCGCAGCCTTCTGGGTGGAGCACGGCCGGGAGCTGGCCACCCGCGCGGACAAACTCAACAGCCTGCGCCTGGACCGCGTGCGCTTTACAGGGCCGGGCACCGACCTGACGGTCGGCCTGATGCCGCAGTCAGTGTGGCACGGCGGTCCATCCAAGACGCACAAGGGCCGGGTGTTTGCCCCCAACATACCCACGGAGGAAGTGTTCACCAGCCCTGACGCCAGGCGCACCGAGGGCCGCGTGTCCTTCACCTGCCCGGTGTTCGTGCCGTCCGTGGGCAAGACCGTGGAAGGCGGCTGGCTCCAGTTCAAAGCGGGCAAGGTAGTGGATTACGGCGCCGCTTCCGGCAAGGACGTGCTGGACGTGTATCTGTCAATGGACGAAGGCGCCCATTTCCTGGGCGAAGTCGCCCTGGTCGACACCGCGTCGCCCATATTCCAGGCCAAGCGCGTGTTTTACAACATCCTGTTTGACGAGAACGCTTCCTGCCACATAGCCCTTGGCTCGGCCTACCCCGGCTGCGTGCGTGGCGGGGAGACCATGAACGAGTCTGAGCTCCGCGCCGTTGGCGCCAACATATCCGCGGTGCATACCGATTTCATGATCGGATCTCCGGACGTGGAGGTTACCGGGTACGAGCCTAACGGAAAGGCCGTTCCGATCATCAGCAAGGGTTCGTTCTTTATCTGACAAAACGCCGCCGGGGGCTTTCCGCCCCCGGTGTTTAAAAAAAGGACACCCGGTGCCAAAAACAAAAGCCTTTGACGAATACCGCGACCGCTACGAGACGTGGTTCGAGCGCTACAAAGCCGTGTACGAATCCGAACTCAAGGCCATACGTCAGCTGCTTCCGGCCGGCCGGGGGCTGGAGGTGGGCGTGGGAACCGGCTTGTTTGCCAGTGCTCTTGGGATCTCGGATGGGGTAGAGCCGTCAACGGTGATGGCCGAGCTGGCTTTGGCGAGGGGCGTACACGTGTGCAGAGGCCGAGCTGAAAAGCTTCCTTATCACTCGGGTACGTTTGATTACGGGCTCATGGTCACGACCATTTGCTTTGTCGACAATCCGCGCCGCGCCATACGGGAACTGGGACGCGTAGTCCGATCCGGCGGTTTTGTCATAATGGCATTTGTGGACAAGGCCAGCCCGCTTGGCCAGGTCTACCTGAAGTTTAAAAAGAACGATGTCTTCTATCGAAAGGCTGTTTTTTATAGCGTAGCTGAGGTAACCGCCATCCTGGAGCGTGGGGGCTTTTTGATACAGGATGCCAGGCAGACTGTCTTTGGCCAGCTGGACGACATCAAAGAAATCCAGGAGCCCCGGCCGGGGACGGGTACGGGAGGCTTTGTGGTTCTCAGAGCACAGAAGAGGTAATTTTGGGAGCCGGACGGTGACAGCAAGCCCGGTCCGGCGCCTTTAAAACAATGGAAGCAAACGTGTCAACTAGAAGCACGGAATAAAGGAGCTTACACATGGAAAAGGCTGCGGCGCCGTTCAGGTCGGTTTTGAATCCCAAGCCGCCCATCATTGTTTCCTGCCGGGGCAAAGACGGCAAAGACAATGCCCTGGTTGTGGTATACGCGTGCAATTGCAGTTTTGATCCGCCCATGGTCATGGTCGGCGTGACGCCCGAACGGCATTCGCACCGCTTGATAAAGGAATCGGGTTGCTTTGTGGTCAACCTGGTGCCCGAGTCCATGAAAGCGGTTTTCGATTATGTTGGTTCGCACAGCGGTCGCGACGGAGACAAGCTGGCGGCCTGCGGGGCAAAGGTTGCCGATGGCGCGGTGGTTGCCGCTCCCATCCTGGTGGATTGTCCCGTCAACATAGAGTGCAAAGTGGTCGATTCCATACGAACCGGCTCGCACGAGATGTTCGTGGGCAAGATCGAGTACGTGCACGCGGACAAAAACCTTATGAACGCCGACGGCAAGATCGATTTCTCCGGAATAGACTTCCTCAAGCTGTAGGAACGTAGTATGGGAAGCTCTAAAACCCTATGGTTATTAGAGGTTCTCTTATGGGAAACTGAACCGGGCGCCCGGATACAAGGGCTTGAACGAAGGCAACCGTTCGGACAGCGCCGCCGTTGCCAAGTGCCCGGTGCAGTGTCCTAAAGCGGCCATGGCCAGTCGTTTGTCCTTGAGGTACTCGATGGTTTCATCCAGGCGCTCTGGTCCCGCCTCCACCAGGTGCGAGCCGCCGAGCACGGCGCGCAGCGCTTGTCCCAGCACGCGCTCGGCCGTGTCCATCATGTTCATGACGCCTGGGTGCGAGCAGCCTACCAGGAGCACAGGCCCTTCTTTTGTAGCCACGGAAAGGCACACTTCGTCTCTAAAGTCGTCAGGGCGCCGGCCTTCAGGACGGTCGACCACAAAGCGCGCGTTCGGGCGCTCGCATGCGTGCGCCCGCGGAAAGCCGCAGATCACGCGCATGCCCGGCGCTATGTCGGCCGCCTGATCGGAGCCCTCTGGTAGTTCCTGGTGCCGGACGCCGATGGCCTTCAGGAACGCAGCGTCCACATCAATGCCCAGGAAACGGGCGGCAGGCTGTTCGTCCGACCACTTTTTGTGGAAAAAGGCCGGACCCGTCCACAGGTCGGCGCGGGAGCTTGTCTCGTCGTAGAAACGCCTGAGTCCGCCTCCGTGATCGTAGTGCGAGTGGCTGACGACCACCGCGGAGGCGGCGCCAGGATCCAGGCCGAGGGTTCTGGCGTTGTCCAGGAAGGCGCCTGTCTTTCCCGTGTCGAACAATACGGAATGGCCGCCGTGTTCCACCAGAAAGGACAGCCCGTGTTCAGAAACGGTTCCCGGCACGCCGGGGCTGTCGTCCATCAGCACCGTGATTGTTGTCATGGCTTCACGCTAGGATCAAGAGACGTGGGTGTCAAGGGTGTTGGAGTGGGCCGGCCGAGGGGAAGATAGCTTTCAACCGTTCCCGTCTTGACCCCGGGCATATGCCCGTTTAGGATGGACGGCGGCGCGGCACGTCCGCGTAGCACCGGCCCAAAGGCCGGAAACACAACCAACAGCGCTCCGAACCTGGCTTTCCGACCACACAAGCGCACGAAAGCCAGGTCGACGGGTCCGGGAAGTGATTCCCGGGCCTCCCGCCTGGACGGATTCCCGCATAGCGGCGCCGTCCTGGGGCATTGGAAAGGAGACCCTATGTCCTCCCCGTCAACGCGGAAATTCGTCCGCGTCCTGTCCTTCCTTATGGTGTTAGCCCTTGCCGGCGGCCAGGCCTTTGCCATGGGCGGCAAGGAAGCCGCGCCGGCTCAGGGCGGCGCGTCAAGCTCGGAGCTTTCCGGCGTCCTGACCATCTTCCACGCTGGTAGCCTTACCCTGCCGCTTGAGAAAATGGAAGAGGAGTTCGAGGCCCTTCATCCAGGCCTGGACATACAGCGCGAGGCGTCTGGCAGCACGGCGGCCACGCGCAAGATCACGGACCTGGGCAAGCCTTGTGACCTCATGATTTCAGCCGACTACCAGGTCATAGACACCATGCTCATGCCGGAGCACACCGACATGAACATACGCTTTGCCAACAATCAGCTGGTTCTGTGCTACACCAAGGATTCGCGTTTCGCTGATGAGGTGTCAGAGTCCAACTGGTACGAGATCCTCCAGCGCAAGGGCGTGGTATGGGGGCACTCAGATCCCAACCTGGATCCCTGCGGTTACCGCAGCCTGATGACGCTTCAGCTGGCGGAAATCTATTATGCCGACAAGGGCTTGTACGAGCGCCTGCTGGCCAACCGCCCCATAGAGAACGTCCGCTCCAAGTCGGTGGACCTTATCAGCCTGCTCCAGTCCGGCAACATGGATTACGCCTGGGAGTACCTGTCCGTGGCCAAGCAGCATGGCCTGAAATTCATCGTTCTTCCGAACGAGATCAACCTGGGCGACTACCGCTACGAAACCTACTACGCCCAGTCCAGCGTGCAGGTGACCGGTTCCGAGCCAGGCGTCATGGTGACCAACACCGGTTCGTCCATCACGTACGGCGTAGCCCTGATCAATTCGGCGCCCAACCGGGACGCGGCCATTGCCTTCCTGGCCTATTTGCTGTCCCCGGACAAGGGACTCCGCATTCTGGAGGACATGAGCCAGCCTGCCATCGTGCCGGCCCGGGTGCCGACCCAGGACATGTACGCCAAGATGCCTGACGAGCTCAAGCCGCTCCTTGAGGTCAAGTAAGGCAGTCATGAAACACGGCCCGAGGGGCGGGAAGGGCTCTCTCTTCCTGCCCCTGTGCTCTGCGGCTAGCGTCGTCATCCTCCTCTTCATCCTGGTGCCTATCGTCCTGCTGATGACATCGCCGGATCCGGACGTACTCGTAAAGACCATAGGCGACCCTGATGTCCTCAGGGCCATAGGGCTGTCCATGAGAACGGCCGGCCTGGCCACGCTCATAGCCTTTGCCTTTGGTACGCCGCTCGCCTACCTGCTAGCCCACAGGGATTTTCCCGGCAAGCATCTGGTGGAGAGCCTGGTGGACCTGCCCCTGGTCATACCCCATCCGGTCATCGGCATTGCAATACTGGCCGTGGCGGGCCGGGCCAGTCCGGTAGGCCGGTTCTTGCAAGCCCTGGGCGTCCAGGTCATGGGTACCGTGACGGGCATTGTGGCCGTGCTCCTGTTTGTGGGATTGCCCCTGTACGTGAATTCCGCCAAGAACGGGTTTGAGGCGGTGCCACGGCGCCTGGAGTACGTGGCCAGGAACTTGGGCGCCGGCCCCTTTGGCGCGTTCCGCCGCGTCACGTTCCCTCTGGCCTGGAGAAGCGTTTTGGTGGGCATGGTGCTCTGTTTTGCGCGGGCCGTGTCGGAATTCGGCGCGGTGGTGGTGGTTGCGTATCACCCCATGATAGCCCCGGTGCTCCTGTTCGAGCGCTACGAGGCCTACGGCCTTAAATACTCCCAGCCGGTGGCCTTCTGGCTGATCCTCATCAGCCTGTCCTTGTTCTTCACGCTCCGCACCCTGATGCTCAGGGGCAAGGCCAATCCGGCAAGCGGCAGGCGCCCGTGATTTCCGTCAGGGGACTCAGCCTCAGGTTCGAGGGCTTCAGGCTGGACGACATCAACCTGGACATAGAGGAAGGGTGTTTCTTCATCGTCATGGGGCCCACGGGGGCCGGAAAAACGGTGTTGCTTGAGGCCATTGCCGGCCATCATGCCCTGGACTCGGGTAGCGTGTCCCTACGCGGCGTGGACGTTACCAGGCTCTCGCCGGAAGCCCGACGCGTGGGCATAGTCTACCAGGACTACGCGCTGTTTCCGCATTTGAACGTGGAGCGAAACATCCGTTTTGCCGAGGCCTATCTGGGCGACGACGAAGCGGATGCCCGCGGCCTGCGTTTCCGCCGTTTGGTGGAGCGCCTGGATATCGGCCACCTGCTTGGCAGGAAACCCGGCACGCTGAGCGGCGGCGAGTCCCAGCGCGTCGCCCTGGCCCGCGCCCTCCTGCCCGACCCTGACCTGGTACTTCTGGACGAGCCCCTGTCCGCCCTGGACCTGGCCTTCCGCGGCGAGCTCCGAGACATGCTCAAGGACATACACCGGGACACGGGCACGACCTTTGTGGCCGTAACTCACGACTTTGACGAGGCCCGCGATCTTGGCACGCGGGGAGCCGTCATGAACCGCGGTCGCATCGTGCAGGATGGCTCCATAGCCGACATCTTTGAGCGGCCCAACGACGAGTTTGTGGCGCGTTTTGTTGGCGCTAGCGCTCGCGCCCGCCAGTCTTAGCGGTGGTCCTTACAAAGCTGGTTCCCGCTTTTTCCTCGCGTACGACCGGATGAGCCCGATTCCCGCTATCAGGAAGGGCAGGGGCAGGAGCAGGAAGGTCGCGAACGAGCCAAGGTCACCAAGCAGAAGCCTGTACATGTCAAAGGCCACAAAGCTTGTTATTGCCATGACGAGCGACGCTATGCCCGTGGCCAGCGGGAAGCGACCGGCCAGAAGGGCCAGGGATCCGAAGATCAGGATGACCAAGCTGAAGGGCAGAAGGGCGATCAGGCCGTCTTCCCAGCCGCTCATCAGCGAAAACACGGCCCAGTGCAAGCCAAGAGCCAGGAACAACCAACGCGCTCCCGTGGACGCGTCCCAGAAGTACAGAAGGTAGGCCGCGTACCGTATCACCACGATCAACGTAAACCCTATCAGCCACGCGTCTGGAGCCAAACGGGACGGGAGAAATCCGGTCTGGAAAAAACCGTACATAAGGGCCGCGTATACAAGCGCAAGGGCGCAGGCCAGCCGGGAAGAGCGGCCGGCGGCCAGTTCCTGGAACTCGTCCGAGTCGCGCAACAGGCCGACGAGTCTGGCCAGATCCGGAAGGAACGTGGCTACCGCGCTGAGGATGAGGAAATACGACGAGGCGACCTGGGACAGGATGGCGCCTGCCGCAAAAACGACCGCCGATATAAGGGTAGCCAGTCGGCCAGGTTTCCAGAATTCACGCTTCATGATCGGCCTCCAAGAGGAACAGGTCCTCAACGCGGGCGGTAAGGGCCCGAGCCATTTTCAGAGCCAACTCCACGGAAGGCTTGTACTTGCCTGTCTCAACGGATATGACCGTCTGTCGGGTGGTGCCCACAGCGTCGGCCAGCTCCTGCTGGGTGAGCCCCCGCTCTTTCCTGAACTCCCTGACTCTGTTGGTCATGCGTCGACCTTTCCCAGCCGCAGGCGCAGTCCAAGCGCAACGTCCGGCCATATGCCCAGCGGGAACAGACTGCCAGCCGACCATTCGCCGTCGACCCGGAAGAAGGGATACCCAAAGCCTCCGCGCAAGAGGAAGCCCAGGCGTTTGCCGATGGGGATATCCGCCCCAACAGCGATGCCGAAAGAAAGCAGCAAATACGGCTTTTCACCGAAACCCGCCTTGATTTCCAGAAGGCCAAGATGGATGGACGGCCTCAGGCCGGCGTCGTCCAGATCAGGGTACAGCATCAGTTTGGCGTTCCCCAGATACAGGACCGCGTCTTGGTAGAGCATGACGCAGGTTCCCAGCGACGCAGCAACGCCTACATACTGGGTGATTTGGTACTCAAAACCAAAACTCAAGCCCGGAGCCCAGGACGCCAGCATGTTCAGGTCGAACGTGCCCGGCTCTTCCGCGTTTGTCGGGGCAAGGGCCAACAGCACGATGAACAGGATCACGGCCGTTCGTTTAAACGAAGAACGTTTCAACATAGGCGCACCTCCTGTGGCACACCCAAAATGTAAAGCTAACTTTACATTATGTCAAGAAGCTGGAGCGATTGACGATTCAAGCATCACAGGGCTATAACACTATCCTGTCTTCATGGCGCTTCGGCGCCTGGGCTTACCCGTATGGCTCCGCTGTCACTTCGGGCCTCGGCGAGTACGCCCTGCGCGTAATCGAGGGAACGGCGAAAAAAGGCGAGCTCTCAGACCTGTACGCGGCGTTTGGGGAGTATACGCCAGGTGCTTCCTGGAACGGGAGCTATGATCGCGACGCCTGGACGGGAGAAGAATCGTCCAACCATGTGCTCTTGTATATGGATACCTACGTGTTCGGCAGGGGTTTCCTCCCCGTCACCAAGCTCCAGATACCGGACTCGTATAAGCTGATCACAATAAGTGACTAAGGCCCCGCGAAAGCACTTCATACGGACGGCGCGCGTGGCGGATGAGCCTCGGGCGCCGAGAAATGGAAACGGCAGGTGTATCCCGTAAGGAATTCGGTAAAGGCGATCATTATTCGAGACAACAAACTGCTCTGCATCCAGAAAAAGGACGAACACGGGTTTTATTATCTATTGCCGGGCGGAGGGCAGGACAAGAACGAGACGTTCAAAGAGACCGTAAAACGGGAATGCTGGGAAGAGCTTGGCGTGGAAATCGAGACCGGCGAACTCAAATATATCCGGGAGTACATCGGAAAGAACCACGAGTTTTCTGATACGGACGACGCGCACCAGGTGGAGTTCATGTTCGAGTGCAAGCTCCTCGGAGACGTGGACGAGGCGCTGGCCACCAATAAGGATATCGGGCAGACCGGCATCGTATGGGTGGAAATTACGGAAGGGGATGCGAGGGTATACCCCAAAGTGTTGATTGAACGACTCCATGCCAAGTTTAAGGATCTATATTGGGGCGACGTGAATTGATGGGCCGCTGACAAACCGCGTCCGCGCTTCGTCAGCGGCCCCTTGGGGAGGCCTTCGCCGTCAGCGGCCGTCCCAGCCGGCCATCCTGGCCAAAAGGAACCAGAACGCGTAGGCTTTGCGGTTTGAAGTGATGTGCTGGCTCAGGTGCTGGCCGTAATTTTCCGATCCGCCGGGCGCGCCCAGGTTCAAAAACCAATCCACGCCTTCGTCGTGCTCTCCTTGCCAGTCTGCAAAATAGTTGCCGCCGTAGGACGCGGAGTTGCTGTCGTCGCTGGCGTCGGACCAGTACCGGCCGGACAGGTCGTGCGTCTCGATGGAGTAGTAGTCCAGACACCAGTACCCGCGCTCGCGGCAATAGTCCGTGATCAGGGCGGCCTGGTCGGCTGGCTGGCGGTAGCCAGTGTTGTCGGTCTCGGCATGGCCGGTCATGAATATGAAGGTAAGCGGCGTGGTGCGCGTGTCGCCCGCGGCCGTGCCTATCTTGGAGCCGCCGGGACCGTACTCGTCTATCAGGGTCTGCATGGAGTCCAGGTAGGCCTGGGCGTCGTGGCCGTTTATGGAGCACCACGACCACATGACCACGTTGATGCCCGCGTTGTCAGGGTGGTCCAGGAAGGTCCGGTTCTGTTCAAGCCAGGCGCTCCAGTGTCCATCCGCCTGGCTGAGGTCCGGATAGGTGCCCGGAATGCCGTAGTCGTGGAAATCTAGTTTGCCCGGCTGGGGCGTGGCGGCGTTGTTGCTGACGCCAAACAGAGTGGCGTCCCCCGCCTTATAGTCCTGGAGGCCAAACAGGCCGTACGGTACGTGGGTGCCGTGGGATGTATGCTGGTAGGCTATGCGAAACGACGAGCGGGCAAGGTCTACCCACTCCGCGGGAATGGACCTGAGCGCCGCTTCTGTGGCTACCTCGTAGCCGGCCACGCTGTCCTGGAAGGGTCCGCCCTGGGACAGGGCGCAGGACGAAAACACGCCAAACGCCAGTACACACACCATCACTTTATGCGACATGAATCCTCCATTGTCCGAACGACTTTATACGGAAGAGTGTATCGCGCCTACCTCAGGTTGACAATTTTCCGCTAGCGCCGTATATTCTTGTCCAGCGGGCGACAGTGACCCGCCATTTTCCCGGCAACCGAGGGTTGCCGTCCTATTTTCAGTCCGTCGACGTGAACGAGGTGCAAGCCCGTTCCGCCTGACGGGCTTCCGCGACGGAGAGCCGTCGACAATGTCGCGTAACGCGACGTTTTTTTTATCTTGCGACCGTCATATAACGGTATTATCCGAGCTTCCCAAGCTCGTGACGCGGGTTCGACTCCCGTCGGTCGCTTGAAACACAAAGCCCGCCACAAGGCGGGTTTTGTGTTTCTATAGGCGACCGCCGGGAGTCGTAGCGCAGCCCGCGAGAGCGGGCCACATGATCGTTTCCACGAGCCATCGCGCGAAGCGCGACACCGGAGCGAGCGCCGAGCGAATGCGGCGTGGAGCACAGGAGCCTTGACCTTGCTCGGCCTTGCCTGTAGCCTTAAAAGCACATGAAATCCCTTGAGGACAGAAGCTTCATCTCGGACCTGGTCCGCATTGCCGTCCCCATAGCCCTGCAGAACCTGGTGTCGTCAGCGGTAAACATGCTGGACACGGTCATGGTGGGCCGCCTGGGCGAGGCGCCCCTGGCGGCGGTTGGCCTTGGGAACCAGGTGTTTTTCCTCTTGGTGCTGTTTGTGTTCGGCATCACCTCGGGCTCCGGCGTGTTCACGGCGCAATACTGGGGTGCCAAAGATGTGCCCGGCATACGGCGTACGGTCGGGCTGTCCTTGAGTCTGGCCGTGGGTTGCGCCGCCCTGTTCTCTGTGGCGGGCCTTGCCTTTCCCGCGGGCGTTATCGGCCTGTATTCACGCGACCCAGATGTCATCCGGCTTGGCGCCGATTACCTCAGGGTGGCCGCCCTGGGTTACCTTCCCACGGCCGCCAGTTTTTCCCTGGGCCTGTCCATGCGGAGCGTGGAGCGCGTGCGCCTTCCCATGGTTGCCACCATCATTTCGCTGGGCTTGAACGCTTTCCTCAACTGGGTGCTGATATTCGGCATGTTCGGTTTGCCTGCCATGGGCGTGGTCGGCGCCGCCTGGGCCACGGTCATATCACGAGTGGTCGAGCTCGGCATCCTGCTCGTTGGCTCGTACGCGCGCGACTATCCCACCGCCGGGAAGCTCAGCGAACTGGTGTCCTGGGACAGGCTCTGGGTGTCCCGCTTCATGACCATAACCCTGCCGGTGATAGCCAACGAGGTAACCTGGAGCCTAGGCATCACCACGTACAACGCCATCTTTGCGCGGGCGGGTACGCCGCATATAGCCGCATACAACGTTTCCAACACGGTCAGCCAGCTGGCCATGGTGCTGTTCCTGGGCACGGCAAACGCGGCCGCGGTGATGATAGGCAAGAAGATAGGCGAGAAAAAAAAGGACACGGCCGAGCTGTGGGCCAGGCGTTTTGCCTTCATGGCGCCGATGGTCGGCCTGGTTGTGGGCTTGTCGCTCATACCCCTGCGCTTTGTCCTGCCCTTGCTGTTCAAGCTGGACGCGGCAACGCTGGCCCAGGTGTCGTCCATGTTGGTGGTGCTGGGCCTGGCCCTGCCCTTCAAGGTATTCAACCTGCACGTGATCGTCGGAATCTGCCGGGCCGGAGGCGACACGAAATTCGGTTTCTGGTACGACCTGGGCGGCATCTGGGGCATAGGCGTGCCTCTGGCCGCTCTCGGCGCTTTTGTGTTCGGCTTGCCAGCCTGGGGCATCTTCCTCCTCACCATGACCGAGGAGGTGGTCAAGTCTGGATTTGGGTTGTGGCGACTCTTGTCGCGCAAATGGATACGCAGCGTGGCGTGACGGATACTACCTGGGCTTGGCCGCGAACTGCCGGCTACCGGATACAAAGCGCACGATCAACCAGTCGGCCAATCCGGGGAAATACCGGTAGAAGAACGCGGCAAGTTTGCCCAAGCCCGTGAGCGTGGACTCGCGCTTTCGGCTCAGCACGTTCTTTACGATATGTGACGCGGCCTGGGCCTGGGTGTGGGCGTTTCTTCTTGAGTCCAGGGGCACCAGCGAGCCGTCCTGTCCGTATACCACCTTGTCCGGGTCGTTTTCCGTAAAGCCCACGTGGACCACGCCCACATGAACGCCCTGGCCGCCCACTTCTGCGCGTAGGGACTCGGCCAGGCCTATCAGGGCCTTCTTGCTGGCTCCGTAGGGACCCACCTGGGGAAGGCCGCGCAGGGCGGTCAGGCTGGATATGAACACCACGCTTCCCTTGGCGGTCTTTAGCAACGGCAAAGCTCGCGCCGTGACATAGGCCGCGCCCAGAAAGTTGATTTCGGCCATGGCGGCCATCACTTCCGGGGCCGTGTCCTCAAGCGAGCCGCGCATGGACATGCCGGCGTTGTTCACCAGGATGTCCAGCCTGCCCGCCCGTTCCCGCACGGTGTCTACCAGGCGCGCGCAGTCGGCCGCGTTCCGGACGTCGCACGCGACATAGTCGGCCGTAAGGCCTTCCGCCCTGAACGCGTCGGTGGTGGCGGCCAGGGCTTTTTGGTCGCGTCCGCAGATGAAGAGGCGGGCGCCCAATTGCCCGAGCTGGCGGGCCGTCTCCCTGCCTATTCCCTTGCCGCCCCCGGTGACCAGGGCCACCGTGCCATGCAGCCTGCCGTGGTTCATAGTCCGGCCTCCTTGGTCGTGTTCTTGGGAAATCCCAGCCGGGGATGGTAGACGGCGGCAAACAGGTCGTTGGACACCGCCAGGGCTATGTGCACGATGACGGCCGTAAGAGCGCTTCCCGTGTCCAGTGTGATGATGCACAGGACAAAGCCCAAGACCAGGGCGCCGATCGCCTCGCCCGGGCCCTTGGGCACATGGACGGCGGAATATAGGGCCACGTTGACGCCTATGGCCGGCCAGGAACCAAGGCTGGCAGCCAGGGGCAGAAGGAGGGTTCCCCGGAACACCAGCTCGTATGCTACCAGGTAGAGCGACCACAGGGCCAGGTCCAAAGCCACGGTACGCGCCGACCAGCCGGCCACGCGGATCTCGGGGTAACGGCCAAAGTCACCGCCGCGAGCGCCGAGCTTCCGTGCCCTCAACCAGTTCATCAGTATGAAGATGGCTGAAAGCCCCGCCGACCACAGGAAGGTCCGGAAGAGCGGGGTCCCTGCCGCAGGCAGCCCCAGGCCAAAGCCAAGCGTCCGAGCCCGGGGCGACGCCGTGAGCACGGCCGCCGCCGCGGCCATTCCAAAGCAAACGACGCCCCACAGTTTGTTGAAGACAAAATAGCGCACGGGTCCGCCACGCTCGCCATGCCTTTTACGAAACCCCGTCTGCACCGCCGGGTTTTCTATGACCAGCCAGTAGGCCAGAAAAGCCACAATGGTCGACAGCAGTATAATGAAGATATCGATATGTTCTGATCCTTGTTGCGGCATGTTCATCTCTCCAGGTAGCCGTTGTCCCTAAGCCAGGAGAAGCTTTCGCTCACGGCGTTCTCCAGGGGAGTGGCCGGCATGGCCAGTTCGGCTCGGGCTTTGGACGGGTCGTAGTAGAAATCCTCGCAGCCGATCACGGCCGCTTCAAGGCTCAAGACCGGAGGCTTGCCCGTGACGCGCGCCAGGGCAGACTGGGCCCAGCCGGCGGCCACGGCCACGGCCTTGGGCACATGCCGCCCGGGAGCGCGCACGCCCATCACATAGGCCGCCATCCTGAAAAAATCCCTGTAGGACATGTTGACGTTGCCCGCTATGTAGCTGTGGCCCACCCGGCCCATTGAGCAGGCGTTGACGGCGGCCGTGGCCACGTCCCGGACATGGGACCAGCATTTGCCGCCGTCAGTGTAGCCGGGCACGGCGCCCTGATACAGCCGGATGAGCATGGCGCCCGAGCTGGGCGTTGAGTCGTAAGGCCCGAGCATGAAGGTGGGATTGATGGTCAGGGCGGGCAGTCCCCGCGTTTTGACGGCGTCAAGGACCAGGGTTTGGGCCTGGTATTTGCTGTCCATGTAGTCCAGGCCGTACCGGGCCGCCGTGTAGGGGCCGGTTTCATTGCCGGGAGCGTCCATGGACCCCGGGGCAAAGGAATTGGCCGTGCCAATGTACACAAAGCGGTCCACCTGGGCGCGCTCGGCCGCTGTCACGGCGTTGGCCGCCCCGTCCACGTTGATCCTTCTGGTCAGGGCCGAGCGGGCCGGCCATATAGCCGTGGACGCCGCCGCGTGGATTACGGACTGGCAGCCGTCAAAGGCGCGGGCCAGCCCGTCTGCGTCCAGGATATCGCCGTACAGCCGCTCGACGGACAATCCGTCCAGCGTGGGCGATTTCCTGCCTGTCTGCAGGAACACGCGTACCTGGTGGCCGGCTTCAAGCAGAAGCCGGGTTATGGAGCTCCCCAGGAGCCCGTCGGCTCCGGTCAGTGCAACCTTCATGGCGTGTCCTTGTCAGCGTTCAACGGTAGTGGAGCCTTCCTTGCTGAAAGCTATAGAGAATGACGGCAGCTCCTCCAGGGGTATGAGAATGAGGGCTTGCCCTGTGAGCTTGTAGCGCACGTTCTGCAGTTTGGCCACCAGATCCAGAAGGTGGCGGCCGGTGTCGGCAAAGTTCAGGGTGATGGGCAGACAGAAGGCCGCCGTGGACAGGGGCTCCACATGCACGGGAGCGTTCAGGCGACCGGTTGCCCAGCGGTAGCCTTCTCCATGGAAGGCGTATGACGCCTGGCTAAAGGCAACCTCAAAGGCGTTGGGGTTGTACAGCTCCACGTCCAGCTCAAGGAGGCAATTAACCAGCTCCCATTTGACGATATGCACGGAGCGGACGGACAAAACGGGTTCCCGGACCAAGGGCAGGGCCCCGCTGGCCGTTACGCTTGCCTCAACCTGAGTACGGCCGGCTACGCCGCGGGCCGATAGCATGGCGGTCCAGGCGGCCGTGGGTCCCTCGGACTGGGGCAGGCCCAGGCTGTCCATGGCGACGACTCTGGACAAGCGGACCGTCTGGCCTGTGTCCAGGCGCAGGGGCTCGGGCGCCAGCACGAGTTCTGCCTGCCTGACGCCGTTCAGCTCGACCGTCAGGGTCCATTGTTCCACGGTGACCGCTTGGTCCAAGAGATTTACCAGGGTGAGTCCCAGCTCCAGCTCCGAGTGGTTCTGGTCTGTCAGGCTGAGGCGTGCCGTTTCAAGACCCAAATCCAGCGCGTCGTTCCGGGGCTCAGGCTGGCTGGAACAGGCCGCGGCACAGGCAGCCCAGGCAAGGGCCGCCCAGAGCGCCGCGGCAGGGTGTCTGGCGTGTCGCATCAGTACTCCACGGTAAAGCTCGGGTAGACGCCGCAGGGCGGGCGTTCGGACAGGTCGACGCTGTCAACGCGGGCGCCGGGAGGGCCCTTGTCCAGCCAGGCGCGGTAGCGGTTTACGGCCGACTCCGGGCCCTCGGCCCAGGTTTCCACGCCGCCGTCGTCCAGGTTGCGTATCCAGCCTTTTAAGCCCAGGGAGCGGGCCAGCGAGCGGGCCTCGTAGCGGAAGGCCACGCCCTGGACCCGGCCCCTGACCAGGGCCAGAAAGGCCCGCTGAGGCTCAGGACTCTTTTTTTCCGGCATCGGGTGCCTCTGGGAGGGACCTCAGCTTGGCTTCCAGCTCGGAATAGTCGAACGGCTTGTAAACGACCTCGTAGGGTATGGGAAAGTCCGGCTTCAGAAAGCCGCTGGTGATCAACACGGTCAGGTCCGAGCAGTATTTGCGGAGGAATTTTATCCAGTAGTCGCCGCCGAGCACGTCCATGCGGTAGTCGGTAATGACCACGCTCACGTCGTTGTCCAGAAGCTGTTTGATGGCGCCAACGCCGTCGGAGGCCACCAGCACTTCGTAGCCGCGTTTCTTGAGGTAGTCACGGAGCGTGAGCCGAATGGCGTCCTCGTCCTCCACGATCAGGATGGCCTTGGCCGCTTTAACTGCCATACGTGTCACGCACCTTCCCGGCCAGGTCCTGGATGATGGCCAGAAGGCCGTCCAGATCCAGGGGTTTTGGAAGCAGGGCGTCCGCGCCGGCGGTCATGATCCGCGCGGACAAGCCTTCCTCGTCCAGGCCCGTAATGACGATAACAAACGGTTTGCCGTAGGTCGGCTCGGTCTTGACCTGGCGGCAGATTTTGACTCCGTCCACGCCAGGAAGTCCTATGTCCAGGATGATGAAACCGGGTTTCTTCTCTACGATGGCGCTACCGGCCTCAAAGCCGTCATAGGCCGTCAGGATGTTGAACGACGGCGCGTCCTTCTGGAAGGTGCGGACGATAACGTCCACCAGGGCTTTGTCGTCGTCCACCACCAGGATGGTGTCCCAGTCCAGGGAGGCGTCCTCAAGGGTTGCCTCGGCCCTAACCTCGTCGGGGATGCGCATGCCCCTGCCTTCAAGAAACTCGCTCAGGTCCTCAGCGTACACACGGTACTGGCCGCCGGGGGTGGTAAAAGCCTTGAGGTGCCCGTTGCGTATCCAGTTGATGGCTGTCTGGTTGACCACCCCGCACAGGTTGGCCACCTCAAGGGCTGAGAATATACGGACGCGCTTGGCGCTTTTAGCCATGGGACGAACTCCTCATCCGTAGGCCCGAGCATGCTGCCAGACCTCTGTTGCTGTATCTTTTTTTATACGAATTCGGCGCACCCTATGAGCGGGCGCTGTTTTTCCCAGCCCTCAGGGTACGTTCACTTTCTGTCAGCTATCATACTACAAAAAACATCCATAATGTCAACGAAAAGCCTCCGCCACGCTGACATCCGGTGTGGAGCCGCTGTCCATGGTCGTTGACCAAATGGCATGAAAAATTCTATACTCGCCTGCGGTCTTTTCGGCCGCCGGGCTTTCCGGCGGGCGGGACCGCGCCGCTCCCGCCGGCACCGGCGGCGGCTTGTCAACCATGAATGTTCGCGGGGCTTCCAAGCGCCCGTGGCCATATACCGAGGAGACTGTACCATGAAACGCACTTACCAGCCCTCCAGGACCCGCCGCGTCCGCAAGTTCGGCTTCCGCGCCCGCATGAAGACCCGCGCCGGCAGGCTCGTGCTCAAGAGGCGCCGCGCCAAGGGTCGCACCAAGCTCAGCATTTCCGACGAACAGAAGAAGTACTGAGTTCCGTGTCGTCCCAGGAAGGGATGGCGTCCCCGAACCGGTTTCCGAGGCGGGAACGCATCCAGTCCAGGCGGGAGATCGGCGCGGTCTTTGACCTGGGCGCCCGGTGGTCGGTCAAGGGCATGCGCCTGCATCTCCGGCCCACAGGCGGCGCGGACAACCGCGCCGTTTTTGTTACCGTCCGCAAATACGGCAACGCGGTCCGGAGAAACCGGGCCCGTCGCGTCGTGTCCGAATGCTGGCGCCTTGCCAAGGGCGGCCTCAACCGTGGCTATGACGCGGTCTTTGTCATCTATCCGGGCGCTGACACCTTTGCGGACAGGAATCCCCAGGTTCTGGAACTCCTGCGGCGCGCGGGGCTGGGAGTCCCCAGCCTATGAAAAGCGTGCCCGCACTGGCCCTCAAAGGCCTGATCGTTTTCTATCGTCGCTTTATTTCCCCCCTCAAACCGCCCTCGTGCCGTTTCTACCCCACGTGCTCGGCCTACGCCCTGGAAGCTATCCAGAAATACGGCGCGGCCAAGGGCGGGGCTTTGGCCGTTAAGAGAATCCTTCGCTGTCATCCATACAATCCGGGAGGCTATGACCCAGTACCATGAACACACTCTACGATCAAAACGATAAAGGCATGGACAAACGTACGTTCCTGGCCATCGTACTCATGGTGGTTGTCGTTACTCTCGGCACCACCGTGACCAATCTGCTTTTCCCGCCCGCCAACGTGCCCCCGCCCGAGTCGGCCCTGCCCGCGGGCGCCGCGACCGTGGAGCCGGCTGCTGAACCCGCCCCGGTCCAGCCTGAGCTTGCCCTGCCCGAGGTCCAGGCCCCGGCCGCCGAGGAGCTCACGGTGGTCAAGACGGACCTTCTGGAAGCCACCCTGAGCAACAAGGGCGGCCAGCTGGTATCCCTCAAGCTTCTCAAGCATCTTGAGGACGGCCAGCCGGTGGAGCTTCTTCTGGGCGACAAGGACGGCGTTGACGGCTTCAGCCTGGCCTTGGGCGGGCCGGACGCCAAACCCTTGGCCGATTACATGAACCTGAGCCGCCCCCAGCCGGGCGTGGTCGAGTTCAGCCGCACCTACTTCTACCAGGACGCCGCCGGCCAGCCCGTGCCCTACACCCTGCGCCGGACCTACGAGTTCAAGGACGGCGACTACATGTTCCGCGTGTCCGTGGGCTTTGAGAATTCCAAAGCCGAGCCCCTGCCCCTGGGCTCTGGCGGCACGGCCTATACCCTGACCATTGGGCCCCAGATAGGCCCGCGCTTCTCGCACCTGCCCAAAAACGCGGACTTCCGCAAGATCGTCACCCTGGAAAACGGCAAGCGCAAGGTAATCAACCCCAAAAACGGCCGCCAGAGCTTTGAGAACCGCGTGTCCTGGGCGGCCGTGGCCGGCAAGTATTTTACCCTGATGGCCGTGCCTGACCAGGTACCGTATACCTTTACCTATACCAACGTGGCCGCGGGCGGCTATCCCGTGACTTCTGCCATCCAGCTGTCCCGGCCCAGCCTTCAGGCCAGCGCCCAGACGGACAGCTTCTATGTGTACGCCGGCCCCAAAAGCTCGCGCGACCTGTCCAAATACGACGATCCCGCCGTCAACGGCTTCAAGCGCATCAATGACCGCCTGGAAGACGTGATGGAAGGCAATAATATGCTGGGCTGGCTGGAAACCATCCTCAAGTGGGTGATGAATTTCTTCCATTCATTAGTGGGCAATTACGGCGTGGCGATCATACTTCTCACCCTCTTGGTGAGGGGCCTTATGTTCCCGCTGACCTTCAAGGGATCCAAGTCCACGGCCCGCATGCAGGAGCTCCAGCCCAAGATCCAGGAGCTCCAGGCCAAGTACAAGAGCAATCCGCAGAAACTGAACATAGAGATGGCCGAGTTCTACAAGCGGGAGGGCTACAACCCCCTGTCCGGTTGCCTGCCCATGCTCATCCAGCTGCCGATCTTCATAGCCATGTACGCCCTGTTCAACAACCACTTTGACCTGCGCGGGGCGTCGTTCATACCCGGCTGGATAGACGACCTGTCCCTGCCGGAGGCCATTGTCACCTTCCCCACGGTCAACCTGATCCTTTGGAAGGTGTCAGCCCTGCGGGCCTTGCCCATCATCTACCTTCTGTCCCAGCTCCTGTACGGCAAGTTCATGCAGACGCCGAACACCAGCGCGCAGAGCCAGGGCCAGATGAAGTTCATGATGTACGGCATGCCCATCATCTTCTTCTTCGTGCTGTACGACATGCCCTCCGGGCTCCTGGTGTACTGGATAGCGGCCAACATACTGACCATCATCCAGCAGATCGTCATCAACGAGGTGGTGCACAAAAAGCGCGGCCCGGTCGCGGTGGCCAGTCCCAAGCTGGCGCCCGATCCCCGCCGTAAGGGCGTGAAGAACGGCCGGTAAACGGCCATGCCGGCCCGGGCGACGTTGAGACGTTCCGGGCCGCTCGTGCGTGGAAACCCTTTCTCTCACAGGAGTATCATATATGGTACAGGAATTCGAAGGCCGGACCGAGGAAGAGGCCATCGAAACGGCGGCTCGGGAGCTGGGCCTTGCGCGGGACGAGTTCGACGTTGAGATCGTCGAAGCCCAGCGGGGCGGCTTTCTCAAGAAGGGCCACATCGTTATCAAAGTGCACACGCGGGACCACGGTCCGGCCCCGCGCCAGGCGGACGCGCCCGAGCCCCGCCACAACGTACGCCGGGAGCCCGACGGCGAGTTCGAGTCCAAGCTCTTGGATTTTGTGGGCGGCGTGGTGGAAAAGATGGGCTACGCCTGCAAGACCAGCATCTTGTTCCGCGAGGAGCAGAAGCTGGGCATCAGGCTGGACTCCGCCAACGCGTCCATCCTGATAGGCAAGAAGGGCAAGAACCTGGACGCCATCCAGCTCCTGGCCAACGTGTACGCCGGCAAGCTGGGCAGGGAGGACCTCCGCGTCATCATCGATTCGGAGAACTATCGCATACGCCGCGAGGAAGCCATCGTCAAGATGGCCTACGAGGTGGCGGAGAAAGTCCGGCGCACGCGCGCGTCCGTTCTCCTGGAGCCCATGAATCCCTTTGAGCGTCGCATCGTGCACACCACGCTCAACGACATCATGGACATTGAGACCAAGAGCGAGGGCGACGGCCTATACAAGCAGGTGCGCGTCAGCTTCCGCGGCCGCGCTTGAGCTGAAGGCGCCCCGCCCGCGGAAAGCCGCAACGACCCGGTCCGGAATGGGCCGGGTTTTTTTTATGGCCAGAACATGAAGCGAGTAACGGTCAATGATACTTTACCGGTTCCCTGTTCGTGGTCCTATGGCGGCAGGAACGTTCGAAGAAGAAAAGAGCCGTAAATGGTAATAACTGTTAGGACGGAATAGTGCCGGAAAAAATAATTACCTTGAAGTTATATTACGCAGAGGTTATACTGTGACTATGGGAGCAGATAAAGAGCGTGCGCTTGAGGCTACGAGCGAGTATCTTGAATGGTTTTTCTCTCAAGCGGAGCCGGTACAGGAAGCCGTCCGCGCGTATGTGAAACTGCTCCTTGCAAAAGGTCCGTCCTTGGGGCGTCCTTACGTGGACACGCTCAAGGGGAGCAAGTACCCGAACTTAAAAGAACTGCGGGTACAGGCGCAGGGCAGAAAATACCGGATTGCCTTTCTCTTTACCGGCGACCGGGTGTGCCTGCTTCTGACGGCGGATGTAAAAGGCGGGTCGGAAGACAAGCGGTTCTACAAGAAACTAATAGCGGAAGCGGAATCCTTGTATGAGGAATATCTAGCTTCAAGCTGAACCAAGGAATTGCCCAACGAAGTTTCAAGGGGGACGATATGGCAGTAGTGAAAAACGCGATGAAAGCGATGGAAAGCGTAATGTCCGAGACATCCATCGCCCGTTCCAACGAAATATACGAGCGAGAACTCTTGATGCTCAACCTCGCCGAACTGCGCGAGCAATACAACGTCAAGCAGGCGGATATTAAAGGCTTTTCTCAACCGGCTATTTCCCGAATTGAAGGCCGTACAGACATCAAACTGTCCACTCTGATAAAATACCTCACGCAGATGGATCTCGATATGGAAATCAAGGTGCGCCCGCGAAAACCCAAGAAGGGTGTACCGAAAGAAGTTTTGCTTTTTCATACGTGAGAAAAAGAAGACCGATTATTTTTAAACGACTAGGCTTCATTGCCGCATTATTTGTTCTTCTCGCTCCTCTTGCTCTGCAAGCCGCGTCTCTGGAACGGTCAATTTCTATAACGGATAACGCTATAGGGCTCATTGGCGTGGAAGCCGCTTCTAAGGTGGCAAACCCCGCAAGTAAATGGCATAAGGCAACATTCGATACAGTTGATGATTCTATTGCTTATCACCTTAAGACGCATGGGAAAGGTAGAACTTTTAAGCAATATACGGATGATGCAATGAGCTTCTTTGCTAAAAACAAAGATCAAGGTGTTCGTGCAACACTGCGGGATGGTACAGAAGGGATTAAGATCCAAACTGGAACTGGTAAGAACAAAGTAGGGGGATGGTGGACAAGCGATGGGAAACTCGTCACTTTGGGGAAGTGAAAGAATATCCTTGAGCTTTTTTAGGCTTCGTGAATCAAATTGAGTGGGATCGATTTCGTCCTCTGCTTCGGAAGTCTCGGCGGCGACTGATTCCGGTCATGTCCGCGAGGTCGTACTGAGTAAGTCCGCGTTTCTTCCTGAGTTTTCTTAAATTCCTGCTAAACGCCTTGCCGTGCGCCTTGCTCCCGCGACAGTCTACGGCCACGCCATTGAGGTGAGGAACTTCTTCGCTTACCTCGAAACCAT
>JAFGJV010000050.1 GCA_016928955.1 Spirochaetales bacterium | reverse complement strand
GCGAGCGCGACTGAATGAGGCCGGCGCAGGGATGCGCCGGAGCCGCGAGCGCGGCCCGGAGCGAGCCGCCAGGAAGGCGGCAAAGCGCACGTGCGTATGAATCCCAGGCGGGAATATGAAAACCCCGTGCCAGGAAGTATTCCAGTGGGGATACGCACAAACGGTTCGCGGGGTTTGGATTTACTTTTTTGTGGAAAAATACAACAAAAAATATAAAATGTCTTGAAATCTACACCTGAGAGCGCTACAAATTAGGACAATGAACGGCAAGAACGCGGCTTGACCAAGAGCGCGCAGTGGCCGAGTATGGGACTACGTCCGCAACCGTTCCGGGTGGTGGACGCGATACCACAAGTCTTTCGCATAGCATAATTTTGGAGGTTGTATGAGAACGCGTACCATTATTATCGCGCTGGCACTGATACTTCTCGTAGCGGTGCCCTCGAGCTTTGGCTTGGGCATAGGCGCCGCCTTTGGCCTTCAGCCCCTGAACGGGCTGCCAGGATCCAACGTCATGCTCTCGCTCAAGCTCAGCGAGCTGCCCTTCCTCATGGGCGTCGGCTTTACCCTCGGGGAAGCGCAGACGGCTTTTGGGTTTACCGCCGACTGGTGGATGGCCAACGACAACCTGTTCTCCTTTTTCAACTACTACATTGGCCTCGGTTTCTACCTGGGCTACGCGCAGAACCTCCTTCTGGGCGGCCGCCTTCCTATAGGCCTCAATGTGTTTCCCATCAAAAACCTGGAGCTATTTTTGGAGATTGCCCCGACGCTTGCCGCTGAATTCGGGGATCCCATACGCTTTCCCGCTTTTGGCGTACAGGGGGCCTTCGGGCTCAGATTCTGGTTCTGACGGCAAGGACAGACTGACCAGGCTGTCCAAAGGCTTAAGGGAACCGCTACTACCCCCTTGGGTATGAGAGGCTCCCCGCGTTTTCGACAGCTTGATAAAAAAGGCCGCCGGGCAGGTACCCGACGGCCTCTTTTGCATAAGAAAGCTCAACAAACCGAGGCTCTTTCAAAAGTCGGACGAGTTTTGAAGGAGCTACATATTGAGACGTGATTTGCGTAGCGGTTGAGAAATATGCAAACAACCGCGAGCAATCGCAAAGCCAATTTCAGAAGTAATAGACTTTTGAAATTGGTTCTACCAACAATATTTTGAGGCTTCTTAACAGGCTGCTGACAAGGCAAGCGGTTTTGTCAGCAGCCAGTTATCGCCCGGATGCCGAGCCAGGAGAATCGTCGAGCTCGGTCCAACGCGCCATGGCCCTTCGTAGATGGGGTATAACAATCGATCCGCCCACGACCAGGGCAACCGTGCAGGCTTCCTTGTACTGGTCGGACGTTACCCCTTCTTCCCTGCACCTGATGGTATGGTAGAGGATGCAATCGTCGCAGCGGAGCACCATGCTGGCAACCAGTCCCAGCAGTTCCTTGGTACGCGCGTCCAGGGCGCCTGCCCGGTATGTCTGCGAATCCAGGCTGAAAAAGCGTTTTGTCTCCAAATTCGCGTTGTCCAACACAATGTCATTGAGTATGGCCCGCTCGTTCTGCCATTCCTCAACGGTTTTGTCAAAGATGTCCTTGCCCGGCGTCATGAACTCTCCTTCCCGCTACTGGCATAGGGCTTGAGCATGCACTAAACTTGGCCGGAATGCCAGGGGGGACTGGATTTTATATATGAAAAACAATATATTACCTCCTGGCCGGGACGAGAAAGCCTTGGCTGAATCAATAGGAACTGTTTCAGGTATGGCGGCTACAGGATACACTCCAAAGCCTTCCAGCCTGCCCGGGCTTCCGCACGGACGCCCGCAATAACGACAGGCGCGGTCGGACAACGAACACGCGCGGTGCATGGAGGATCTATGGCTGAGCATCTGACTCTGGAAGCGTTCAAGGAAAAAATCTTTGACTATGAAAACGAGAAGGAATGGAAATACCGTGGCGATCTGCCGGCCATCGTGGACTTTTACGCCGATTGGTGCGGTCCCTGCAAGATGGTAGCGCCCGTGCTGGACAGACTGGCCACCAAGTATTCCGGAAAGCTCCATGTATACAAGGTGGATACCGAGGACCAGCCCGAGCTGGCCGGCATGTTCGGGGTACAGAGCATACCGACACTTTTGTTCATTCCGCTCGACGGCGAGCCCCGTGTGGCCATGGGCGCCCTGCCCGAGAAAGAATTCGAGCGCATTATAGGCGACGTGCTCAACGTGGTAGCCTGAGCGGCGCGATCGTCAGCTGGCGCTACGAACGCGGAACGGCACATGGCCCGTTCCGCGTTTTTTATGCCGGGAAGCTAAAGGGTAAGGCGACCGTTTCCACGGCGTCCACCGCGGCCTGCACCAGGGGGCGGAGGTTCAGAGCGTCGAACGCCGCCTTTTCCTCGTCAAAACGGGCCTTGAGTACCGGGTGCTTGGGGCTGAAGAGCACGCAGCAGTCCTCGTATGGCAGTATGGATATGTCAAAACTGCCCAGGGCCTTGGCTTCCAGGACCGTGTCTTCCTTGTCAGTGCCCGCAAGCGGTCGCAGGACGGCCATATCAGTATACGACTCGGTAAAGCGCATGTTTTCCGCCGTCTGGCTGGCCACCTGACCCAGGCTCTCTCCTGTGACGAGCGAATTGAGACTCCGTCGCTTGGCCAGCATGTCGGCGGCCATCATCATGCACGCCCGGAGGTACAGGGTGGAGCGGTCGCTCGGAGCCCCCGTCTTGATGGCCAGCTGCACGTCGGTAAAGGGCGCGGTATGGAAAACCATGCCGCCCGAATGCCTGGCCAGCACGGTAGCCAGGTCGCGCACCTTATCCCATGCCTCGCGGGACGTGTACGGGTAGGCGTTAAAGTAAAGGGCTTCCAGGGCCAGGCCACGCTTGAGCATCCTCCAACCGGCTACCGGGCTGTCTATGCCGCCGGACAGTAAAAGTAGTCCCGTGCCGCCGGAGCCTACGGGCAGGCCGCGCGGGCCTGGTTCGCCGTCGGTATACAAATAGGCCTTTTCCCGCACCTCAATGTGGAGGACTGCGTCCGGACGATGTACGTCAACCCGGAGGGACGGCACGGACTCGAGCACCACGGCACCCAATTCCCGCGCTATGCCGTAAGAATCCAGCGGGAAGCCCTTATCCGAGCGCCTGGCTTCCACCTTGAAGGTTTTGGCCCCGTTCTGGGCCTTGGCCTTCATGAGGGCCACGCCGATGGCCGCGAAGGCGCTCATATCCTTGTCTGCCCGCTCCGCTCTGGCCCAACCGTTGACGCCGGGTGTACGGGATAGCACATATTCGACCAAGGGAGCATGGGTAGGGTCGACGACAAGGTAATAGCGGCCATCCCTCACCTCGAGCACGGTTTTGATCCCGGACAGGCGCCGTTTGATGTCGTGTTTCAAGGCGGCCTGGAAAGCGGCCCGGTTGCCTTCCTTAAGGCCTATCTCGCCCAGTTTGATGAGGTACAGTGCATCCACAGTGGTCTCCCATTGCCTTGCAGGATGTTCGAATACTCAATGCATATAGAGGACCTCTAAAACCTCATGGTTTTTAAAAGTCCCTTGCGTTTTCGGCTGAAAACGCAGATTTTTCTAAGGTAACCCTCTAAAAACTGCGTTTTTAGAGGCTCCCTATAGGCAGTGTCCCAGGCGGGCTGGCCAGGCGGCCGCCCATGCTTGCTCAGGTTTTGTAACGACGATAGGCTGATTCAGCTGCCTCAAGGAAGCGGTCTATATCCGCCGCCGTGCTGTCCCGGCCCGTGGATATCCTCACGGCCGAAAAAGACAGGTCCCTGTCCACGCCCATGGCATCCATAACGCGGCGTTCCTTTTTTGCGTGCGAGCAGGCAGCGCCGGTGGACACGTATATGCCCTGGTCGTCCAGGACCCTGGCCAACGTTTCCCCGCCAAGGCCGGGAAACGCAGCGCCCACGATGTAGGGGCTGTAGTCGGTCGACGCAGGTACGCGGCCATCGGGAAGGACGCGCGCTCCGGGAATTGAACGGAGGCCGTCCAAGAGGCGGGCCTCCAGGGAGCGCGCGTTCTCAAGGGACGCGGGCAGGTCAGCGCAGGCGCGCTCGGCCGCTTGGGAGAAAGCCCACGCTCCGGCCAGGTTGTGCGTTCCCGGCCGTATGCCATCCTCCTGCCCGCCGCCGCGAACCAGCACGTCCAGGCCGCGGGCCAGATAGAGGCAGCCTGAACCCCTCGGGCCGCCTAGCTTGTGGGCGCTCATAGATGCGGCGTCAAGGCAGAGCTCGGCCGGCTTGAATCCGATTTTGCCAAAGGCCTGTACGGCGTCGCTATGCACAAGAGGAGCCTTGCGGAAGCCCTTTGACGCGTCTCGGACGGCGCTCACGATGTCCCCTATAGGCTGTATGGCGCCCGTCTCGTTGTTCACGGCCATGATGGACACAAGGCGCGTGTCCGCGTCAACGGCGTCAGCAACGTCCCCTGGCCTCACGATGCCGGCGGGGCCCGGTTTGACCACGCGTACCCGGATGCCAAAACGCTCCAGGACCATGGCCTGCTCGTACACGGCCGAGTGCTCTATGGCCGATATGACGACAGAGCCGCCAGACGCGGCGTAGACGAGGGACAACAGCACAATGGCGTTGGCCTCGGAGCCGCCTGACGTGAATTTGACATGGCCGGGAGCGCAACCCAGGGCTTTGGCCAGCCGCTTTCTGGCTTCTTCAAAGGCGGTCTTGGCCGCCCGCCCCGCTGCGTGAGCGCTGGACGGGTTGCCGAACAAGTCCACGGCAAGTTCCGCGGCGGCGCGGCTGAGGTCAGGATAGGGCGGGGCCGTAGCGGCCCAGTCAAGGTATATTCCGTCCACGCCGCGGATGATACCCTGCGCCATGATGGAGGGGCAAGGGCGTGGGCGAGGGCCAGGGATATCCTAGCTGCCGCGGCGGTCCGGAATACCGGTGGGCTGCCCGCCGGCCGCCGCGAAGTCCGGCCTAAGAAAGAGGGCGCAGTAGCAGTGGCCGTAGCGCTCCACGTCGCTCCTGGCGTACACGCAGGGGCAGATAACCGACTCGTCGGCTTCCTTGCTTCCCTCCGTGTCGCGGCAGGGGCACAGGAAGTAGCCGTAACGGTTCCAGTTGACACAAAGCCCGTCAACCAGGCTGTCGGTGAATTCCTCGTCGGGATTGAGGACCCAGCCCTGTTTGTTCGCGACCATGGTCGTGAAGCTGCGTACGTCGTCCGTGCTCTTAGTTTTCATCGGTCACGCCCAGGGTGCGTTTCCAGTCAGCCTCGATAAAGCCGACCAGGTGGTCGCGGTCGTCGATGGTGACGAAGGGAAAGGCCACGTCGGCCTTGTATTTTTCCTTCAGCTCCTTTTTGACCTCCGCTTTGACGTCCAGAGGTATGAGGTCGACATACACGTAGCGGTATCTGAACCCATGACCCTGGAGGAAGGACATGGCGCGCTTGCAGAACCCGCAGGTGGACAGGGCGTACACGGTGATGGAAGGCGACGATCGTGTCCCGTCAACGCTTGTGTATTCCAGCGTATCTATCATGGTTGTACCTGTCTCCTTTGGCGTGAGCGCTGCCGGCCTGGCCGGTACGGCTCCGCCTGGCTGTGGGCGTTCCGACAAACCCTGGCAAAAGGAGCGGAGTCGGTGGCCAGGGCACGGAACACCGTCATTCTATGGTACTGCCTGGCCGTCCGTTTGGCAAATCCGAATACGCCGCACTGGGGAGGCTGTGCCGTTGCCCGATTCCGAGGGCTATGCCCAGCGCTTGACATAGGCGGCTACGTCGAATTTGCGCTCAAGGCCTTTTGCGGTCATGGACCTGACCGTGCCGAACACGGGTCTGGCCGGCCAGGGACGGTCATGGAGGCCAAAACACCAGGCAACGCCCGCCCAGCCGTTGGGATCGCGGCCATCCAGGGCGTAGTGATCGTTCAGGTACAGCGCCGTGCGGAACGCTTCCCGCGGGTCCCTGATCCAGGCCAGGATCATCTTGCCCCAGTACATGCGCATGTAATTGTGGATGACGCCCGACCTGACAAGCTGTGACTGCGCGGCGTTCCAGTACGGATCGGCGGTGGCTCCTGCCTCGAGCTGCCCAAGGGAGTACTCAAGGGGGCGGGAGCGCGCGCTGGCCGCGTCCAGGGCGGTTACGCTCCAGGCCGGGAGGCCTTCCCACGCGTCGTAGTCAGCCGGGCGGTACCAGGCGTAATTGCGGCACAGCTCGCGGCGTATCACGGCTTGTTCGATAAAAGCTCCCGCTCCCGGTCCTCCGTGACGGTAGGCGGCCCTGGCCACGGCGACGGGCGACACAAAGCCCGACGCTATCCAGGGAGATAAACCCGAGCTTCCTTCCAGGCTCGGGTCGTTGCGGGCCTCGGCGTATGAGTCCAGGCCATTGGAGATGAAGGCTTTCAGCCGGCGCGCGCCGGCCGCCGAGCCCGGAGGCGGCAACAGGGTCTGCTCTGCGTCCCGCGTTGCCTGGGTTGGAGATCCGGATAGACGCATTGTAGGCTGAGCGATATCCCCCTGGGCAGGCACACGACCAGCCGCGGCTATCCTGGGGTGGGGCACGGGCAGGGCTGTGCCCCCAAGGTACAAGGACACGGCGGCCGACACCCGGTTTCTGAAGGTGCGGGCGGACCACTCCTGCTTGGGCGACGCATGGGCCACGGGCACCACGGCTTGGCCATCCACGTCCAGTACGGGAACAGGCAACTGGGAAGCCAGGCTGGTTCGCTGGCGCCGGTAGTGGCGCGCGATAGACGCGTCGCACACCAGGGCCGCCGCGTCGTCACACAGGTCCTCTACTACACGGAAGCCGGGATCGTCCAGTACCAGGCAGCCTATGCCGGCGTCCGACAGGACCGTCCGGGTTTCCTCAAGGCCCGAGTCCATCCAGGCCGTCCGGGCAGGCGTGCCCAAACCGTCCCGCACGTGCACTGCCAGGACGGGAAGCCTCTGGGCGTTGGCCAGGTCAACCGCCACGGCGAGGGCGGGGTTGTCGCGTGCCCGGGGAGCTGCCTGCATCCAGTAGAGCACATAGGCCCCTGCGACCGTTCGGCCTGTGTTGAGCATGGTGACGCGCTCTGATTCAACCATGCCCGCAGTATAGGGGTCCGGCCCTCAGCTTGCAAAGCGGGCGCCTTTCAGGTAGAGTCCCAGCTATGCACGAGCCCGCACGCATCCGCAATTTTTGCATCATAGCCCATATCGACCACGGCAAATCCACCCTGGCAGACCGTTTCATAGAACGCGCCAGCATTGTGGACCAGCGCAAGCTGCAGGACCAGATGCTGGACAACATGGACATAGAGCGGGAGCGCGGCATCACCATCAAAAGCCAGGCGGTGACCCTGTCCTACACGGCCAAGGACGGCAACGAGTACACGCTCAACCTGGTGGACACCCCCGGCCACGTGGATTTTTCCTACGAAGTGTCCAGGGCCATCAACTCATGCGAGGGCGCCTTGCTCCTGGTGGACGCCACCCAAGGCGTTGAGGCGCAGACCCTGTCCAACATGTACATGGCCGTGGAGCACAACCTCGAGATCATACCCGTGATCAACAAGATAGACATGCCGGCCGCCAACATACAGGACGCCCGCAACCAGATCAGCCACGACCTGGGGCTGGACGGCGACGAGGCGCTGTGCGTGTCGGCCAAGCTCGGCCAGGGCATGGACGAGCTTTTAGAGGCCATCGTCGCCCGTGTCCCGACGCCCACGGGCTCCCCTGACAGCGAGCTCAAGGCCCTCATCTTCGACAGCCACTACGATCCCTACCGGGGCGTGGTCGTGCACATGCGCGTATTCGAGGGCGGCGTGAGGCCGGGCATGAGGATACGCCTCATGAACACGGACGCCGAGTATGAGGTCGAGGAAACAGGCGTGTTCAAAATGGGTCTGGCCAAGACAAAAGACCTGTCGGCTGGCGAGGTAGGTTACATCATAGCCGGCATCAAGACCGTGTCCGACGTGCGCGTTGGCGACACGGTCACGGGCGCCGACCGCCCGGCCTCCGAGCCCCTGGCAGGTTTCCGCGAGGTCAAGCCAGTGGTGTACAGCTCGGTGTATCCCATGGACGCCGCCGACTACGAGGAACTCAAGGTGGCGCTGGAAAAGCTCAAGCTGAACGACGCGTCGCTGCTTTATGAAAAGGACAACTCGGTGGCCCTTGGCTTTGGCTTCCGTTGCGGCTTCCTGGGCATGCTCCACCTGGAAGTGGTGCAGGAGCGGCTGGAAAGGGAGTACGACCAGGCCATCATCATGACCGCGCCCAGCGTGCGGTACCGGCTGACCATGGCCAGGGACCAGGGCCAGCTGGTCATAGACAACCCGGCCGATTACCCCGACCCGTCGCAGATAGAGGCGGCGGAAGAGCCGTACATCAAGGCGCAGATCATCACGCCAACCACCTATATAGGCAACCTGATTACCCTGTGTATGAACAAACGCGGCACGCAGACGGGCTTCACCCATCTGGACGAGAAACGCGTCGAGCTTACTTTCGAAATGCCCCTGGCCGAGGTCCTCTTTGATTTTTACGACAAGCTCAAGAGCACCAGCCGCGGCTACGCCAGCTTTGACTACGAGCTCATTGACTACCGCCCAACCGAGTTGGCCAAGCTGGACATACTCCTGAACGGCAAGCCGGTGGACGCCCTTGCCCAACTGGTCTACAAGCCGAGCGCCTACGAGCGCGGCCGCAAGGTGTGCGAGCGCCTGCGCGACTCCATGGACCGCCAGCAGTTCAAGATAGCCATCCAGGCGGCCATAGGCGGCTCCATCATAGCGCGTGAGACGGTCAACCCGGTCCGCAAGGACGTGCTGGCCAAGTGCTATGGCGGCGACATCACCCGAAAGCGCAAGCTCCTGGAAAAGCAGAAGGAAGGCAAGAAGCGCATGAAGATGATCGGCGACGTGGAGCTGACCCAGGAATCCTTCATGGCAGTGCTCAGGGAAAACGAGGACGACGACAAGCGCTGAAAGCGCTAGCTTGCCACCCTGCGGGCAGGCGCCGTGCGCCGCATCCCTTAGCGGGCTGTCAGCTCAGAGCGCCTTCCAGCCGTCCCTGCCAGTACAGGGTTTCGGCGGCCAGACGGTTGAGCGCGTCCTGTTCCAGGTTCCTCACCCGCTCTGGATCTGGAAAATGCAGGAACATGTAGTCGCAGGCGTCTATGAGGGCGCGCGTGTCTGTCGAGCCTGAGCGCAAAGAGTCCCTCAACCGCAAGGCCAGGTCCAATTCGTTCTCAAGAAAAGCCCTGGCCCGCGACGAACCGTGCCCGGCTTCCGCGCTTCCTCGCTGTGCTACCGGTCCCGACCTGGCGGCTATTTTCAGAATGGTCAGCGCCTCGTCAAAGCCCGTCGGGCGGGCCGGCAGGGGCAAGCCCAAGCCTTGCCTGAGGTCGTAAGCCAGTCCGCCAGGCGCGCCGAATTCGGCCAGCTCGCGCGCTGCAAGGCGGGCGTACATGGCAAGCGCGGGATCGCTGCGCAGGCCGGGGGCGGGGCTGAAGCTGCCGTCCCGGAACGACACCGCCCAGCGTCCGTCCCTGCGGTAGGTCCTTGTATCGCTCCTGTACTCGGCCAGGTCGGTTGGGCTGCCCGCGCAATGGGTCCTGCCCTGGGGGAAGGCAAAATCCAGGCCAGCTATGAAGAGCGGCCCGCCAAACCAGCTGGCCGCCAAATGAAGGGCAAGCACGCCAACGGAACCGAGGGGCGGAACGGTCGTCAGGGGCAGACCGGCGGCAGACAGGCGGTCCAGGAGGGCGCAGTCCGCCCAACGGCTTGACAGCACGGTCAGCGGCCCGCCGAGCGCCCTGAAGCTGGACGGGTGGGTGCTGAGGTCAACGTACGCGTCCACGCGCCTGTCGCCGAGGGGAAGGAAATCGGCCACGTTGTATATCTGGGCCTCGAGGCATACCACGGAATCGACGCGGACGCCAGCGCGTGCCAGCGCGCCTGAAGCCGTGTCGCATGCCATGACATGAACGCCAGCGTCGAGCGATCTGAGAAAGGGAAGTGCCAGGTCCAAGGACGGGCCCGCGCCGCACACAACCACGGGGCCGCTCCGTCTTGCCGGAGCGGATGCCCGGGACCAGTCCAGGGCGCCCAGATTGGAGAACAGATTCCTGGTCCACAGCCTGCCCATGCGCATGAGCGACACACGGTTGCGCCAGAATATGGATATGTCCTCGTTCAGGGCAGCCAGGATCCTTGCATATCCTTCCTGGGCCAGGGCGTTTCCCTGATTGAGATTTATGGCGGCCACGCGCCGGAAGGCGCCGAGAGCGCGTGCCTGGGCGGCAACCGTGGACGGATCTCCGGAGCTGGCCAGGGCATAGCGGGGGTCGCCAGCAAACTCGGACGCGGATTCCAGGGCCAGGCCGAGCAGTTCGGGCACCAGTTCCACGCCTATAACGGCGCTGCCGGGCGGCAGGCGCTCCAGGATACGGTCCACCCCGTACATGAAGCAGGGCGACTCGAGGACGTACAGGGTGTCTTCAGTGAGTTCCACGGCCAGGGCGGCGCGCTCCGCGGTGCGCTTGGGGGCGTAGCGGGAGTACAGCCAAAGCTGCCCGCAGGAAATAGAACGACCCCCGCTCGTTTCAACGATACGGGGGTCGGGGCGTCGCATGCTCGCTCAGTTCCCGGTCAAGGCCCGGGTGTACGCCGTCAGGAAGTTGTCCTCAAGCTTGGGACTGTCCATGATGGCCCTGGCAAGGTCGCCGCCGATGGAATCCTGGAGCATGGCCGAGTAGTACGAGTCGATCATGCCGAGGGTTTCCTCGTCCAGGGTGCTGATTTCCTTGAGGCGCATGACGATGGCGTAGTCGTTCAGGATGACCGGCTCGGACACGGCGCCGGCCTCAAGGGAGAAGGCCGTTTCGAGGAAACGCTCGTCGCGGTCGGCGCCGGCAAGCTCTGGGGTGGCGGCCGTGTCCATGGCCGACATGAGGGGGAAGTATCCCTCCGTAAGGGCAGCGCCGTAGTTCAGGGAGAACGGCGGCGTGGCCTTGACCGTCAGCATGGCACCGGCTGCGGCGCCGGCAAAATCGCTCGCGGCGCCGGCGGCAAAGGCCTCGGCGTTCTTGAGCGCATGGTCCTCCATGAGGCCTTTCTCGTTCCGGGATATGTAGTCCCCGGCCGAGCGCACCAGGTCAGCGGACGCGTAGTCGGGCTCGGACGCCGCTTCGTCCACGCGGAAGAACACCCAAGAACCGGCCAGGGTCTCGAACACGGGCGACAGCTCGCCGGAGCCGAGGGCCAAAAGGGTGTCTATATCAGCGGGGGCCTTCATGTCGGAACGGAGCTCCCACAGGTAGCGGTAGCCCATGTCGCCGCCTTCGGCTTGGTAGCTGTCCTTGGAGTAGTTTTTGGCCGCGTCCTCAAAGCTCAGGGTGCCTGTCTTGACGCGAGAAAGGATCTCGTCGGCTTCTTTGGAGCTGGAGGTAAGGGTGACGCGGGACAGGCGGAGGCGCTTGAACAGGTCGGCATGGGCCTTGGCAAAGTCCACCTTGTCCTGGTCGGGATAGGCCGAGAAGGGGAAGGCCACGTACTCTACGGAGCGCTGGGACTGGGCCATGGACTTGAGGAAGGCCTTTTCAGCGCCGCTGGCCACCAGGGTGGTGGCGTCGCCTATAAAGCGTTCCTTGAGCGCCTGCTCGCGCAGTTCGGTCAGGATGGCCGATTTCTGCGTCGTGGTGGTTTCACGGTACTTGCGACGGGAAAAGACGCCGTTTTCCATGAAAACGGGCAGCTCGCGCATCTTGGAATCCAGGTAGCCCTGGCTCACGGTTATGCCGTTTTCGTCGGCCATATCCAGAAGGGCGTAATGGATGACGGTGTTGTTGAACGCCTGCAGCCACACCTGGTAGGCGTCAACGTCCTTGAAGCCCTGCGACTCGTAGGTATCCTTGACGGCGTTCACCTGCTCAAAAAAGTAGCTACCCTGGACAAAGGCAATGTTCTTGCCGTCCCAGGAGCCGAGGGTCAGGGTGTTGCCGCCCGAGCCGCCGTTGGGAAGGGCGGGGACGATCACGAAGGCGAACACGGTGATGACCAGAATACCCAGCGTGCCGTAGTACACCAGGGGGTTGGTATGATGCGCTTTGGGAGCGGCGTGCTCGCCCGAGGGCGCGCGCGGATGTTTGTCGTTTTTGGATGCCATCGGATCCTTCCTGGAAGAGCTGGTAGTATGGGGGCGAGGCCCGGAACGTATTATGATCTACGCTTTGCGCGGAAAACCATACCACGGCCCACCGGCCATGTCAATCGAGAGCGGCCGGGGCCAGGCCGGCCTCCTGTTCCTTGCTCCCCGACAGGTCCGCATCCCCCGGCGAGGAGAAGGCAAAGGAGCGCTTCTGTCCGCGTTTGACCCGGTACATGGCAGAATCGGCCTTGTTGATCAGATCCTCCATGCTTTCGGCGTCGTCCGGGTACACCGATATGCCCATGGAAAAACCAAAGGAGCGGACATGGCCCGAAAAGCTCAGAGGCTGGGAACACTCGTCCAGGAGTTTGCGCGCCACCAGTTCTATGTCGTTCCTGTCCTTCACGCTGGTGAGCACCGCTATGAATTCGTCGCCGCCAACCCGGGCCACGATGTCCGACGCGCGGAGGGTGCTTTTTATTCGCTCGGCCATGGCGACCAGGGCAGAGTCGCCGGCGGCATGGCCCCACAGGTCGTTGACCGGTTTGAAGTCGTCCAAGTCGATGAAGGCTACGCCCACCAGATCGCCTGAGCGGCGCGATGTTTCCAGGGTCTTTCCCACGAGCTCGAACAACAAGCGGCGGTTGGGCAGACCGGTCAGCGAGTCATGGTTGGCCAGGTGGCTGATTTTGAGCGTTGCCCGCTCAAGGCGCTTCTTTTCCTCCGAAAGGGCCTTGTTGAGCTCTTCCAACCTGTCGTGGATGAGGGCGTTCTCCACTGCTATGGCCACATAGGGGGTAAGGGCCTCCAAAAGCGTAAGATGGCCCGGGGTATAGGCATTGGCCCGGTAATTTTGGGCCATCAGGACACCGAGCGTGCGGTTTTCAACCATTAACGGCAGGCAGGCTATGGACTGGCAGGGTTTTCCGCGCACATGGGACGGTTGGGCAAGATAGCGGGCGTATTCCTGGTCCTTGTTGGCCATGAGGACAGGCTTGCGGTGCATAAAAGCCCAGGCCGCGAACGAGTCCTGGGCGTCGTCCGCCACCGAACGGTCGTGTTTGAGATCCCCGTCCTCGTAAAAATCCCGGTACACGAGCTGGCGGGCGCTCGGGTCGTGCAGGGCCACCCCGAAGATGTCCATGTCTATCAGGGGCTTGAGGCTTTCGTACAGCGTTTTCACCACGGTGTGAAAACTCAGGCTGGCGGTTACCTTGCGCCCTATTTCGGATATCGACGTGATCTGCCGGTTGGATTCCTCAAGGGCATCGGTCTTGTCCTTGAGTTCTGTGTTGCGCAGTCGGTATATCTCGGCCTGCTGCTGGGCCCTGTCTATCTCAGCCTGGACCTGTATGCTGCGAACCTTCTGCGCGGTGTCCTCCCTGAGCACCTCCGCCCGGTAATAGGAGAATTTTTTGAAATAGGCCAGTGCTTTTTCGTGGTTCTTGAGCTCCTCGTAGGCGCGGGCAAGTTCGCCGAAGGCGCTGTACATGCTTTTCTTGGATTTGATGTCGTCGCAGAGGCTGGCCGCCTCCTCAAGGGGCTTGAGCGCTTCCGCGGGCTTCTTCTGTTCCAGCAGAAGGCGGCCCAAGGCTATGAGGACGTTTCCCCTGAGCCTGGGGCTTTTAGTACGGTTGGCCAGGCTCAGGGCCTGCTTGAGCAGGGTCTCGGCCTCGGCAAACATGCCCTCGGTCATGGCAGCGCGGGCCAGCGTCTCCTTGCTCTCGGCCGATATCAGGGGCTCGTTGGCCGCGTCGGCTATGGCCAGGGCTTTTTCTGAAAATTCCCGCGCCAGTTGCAGGTTGCCCATCTCCAGGAAGGCCCGCCCTATGTTGACCAGGATGACGGCGCCGTGCTCTCCAGCGATGTCGCCTATCTGTATGTCGTACGCCTTGAGGAGGTAATCCAGGGCTTCTTTGGGGTTGCCAAGCTCTATGCACAGCTCGCCGATGTTGGTCATGGCCGCCACTTCCCGGTCGCGCAGTCCGTGCTGTCGGGCGCGCTCCAGGCTGCGGGTAAAGTAGTCCACGGCCTTGTCTAGGCGGGAAATCTCGAAATAGTAGGCGCCTATGCCGTTCAGGGCCTTGCACACGCCTTCGGCGTCACCGAGGGCGTCATAGGCCTCGGCGGCGGCCGACAGGTTTTCAAAAGCGTCGGAAAGGCGGGACAGGTGGTAGTCGCACCAGCCGAGATTGAGAAAGGCGTCGGCCCGGCCGCGCGGATAGGACAAGGCATCGGCTTCCGCCAGGATGCGCTCGGCGTCCTTGCGGGCCTTTGCTGGCTTACAGAGAAGCTCGTCCCATACCCTGGCGTTGGCCGCGTCTACGGCCTTTTCCGGGTTGTCCGGCGCACCGGGAGGCTGGCTGTTTTTACCTGAAACCCGTGTCAAAATGAGGGTTCCTCCTCCGCCGACGCCCGGTAGTCGGGGTCATAGGTGTTGAGGAATTCAAGGGCCTCATGGGCGGCTTCCTGGACGTGCTCGTACCAGATGGTGTACAGCTCGTTGTTGATGGTGCTGGGGAACGGAGCGCCTTCCACGTCCGCTATGAGTTGCCTGAGTAGAACGTATCCCCTCTCGTTCATGGGCTCCATAGCCCCTCCCGCATCCATTGTACACCATGTATGGCCTGATGCAAAGTCGAGATAGCCGGCTGCGCGCGTGCTGTCCGTCAGGGGAGCCGCTTCCGGTTTTTCCAGCGGACTGGTAGAGTGTAGCCACGGAAGGGGGAACGCATGGGTATTGTGACGGGAACGGGCGACGGCGGGCTGACGGATCTGTGGTCCGGGGAACGGGTCCGCAAGGACGATCTCCGCGTGGAGGCATACGGGACCGTGGACGAGCTGGATTCGGTGCTGGGCGAGGCGCGGCACTGGCTCAAGCGGGATGACTGCAGGGCGGCCGTGGACGAAATCCAGCGGGATTTGTACCGACTGGCCTCGGAACTGGCGACCAGGAGCGGTCAGCCCGCCCGCCGCCTGGACAGCGCGGACGCCGAGCGCCTGGCCTCCCGGGTAGCCGCCCTTGAGAGCGATATCCCGCTCTCAGGCTTTGTGATTCCCGGTTCCACACTGGCCTCTGCCAAACTGGACGTGGCCAGAACCGTGTGCCGGAGGGCTGAGCGGCGCATGGTAACCCTGGCGCGGGAGGCCGAGGTATCCCAGGCGGCCCGGACCTATGTCAACCGGCTGTCGGATCTCCTGTTCATGCTGGCGAGGGCTGAGGAGTCGTCAGACGGCGCCCTGCGCTATGTAGAGCCGTAAGGCCGTGTGCCGGGAGCAAGGAATAGATAGCCTGGCGGCCACGGCTGTCAGTCGACCAGATCCTCTTCTCCCTCCAAAACCAGGTCGCCGTCCTCCCAGCGTCGCTTGAACCAATCCACCAGGGCGCGGGTGAGCTTGTCCACGTCCTCGCGCCTGACGGTGCCCAGGATATCGTATTCTTCCATCACGATAAGGCGCTTGCTTTGTGACACGTTTGCCAGGATCTTGTCCCGGAACGCCTGGCTTTTGCCCTTGAGCATCATGGCCAGCTCACGTTCGGACAGGTCCCTGAGGGCTTTCTGGACGCTGCGGTCCGGCACCCTGAGGATGTCGTCCACCGTGAACAGGCGCTCACGTATGGACTGGGAGAGGTCGGGATTGTCACGTTCTATGCCGTCCAGGATGCGGCTTTCCAGGCCGCCGCCCACGTGCTTGAGGATGCCGGCCAAGACGGCCGTGCCGTCTATGCGCTCGGCGCTGTCCGGGCGGCCAAGGCGCACGATCCTGTCCCTGAGCACTTCCTCGACCTTTTCCATGACTTCCGGGGTCATGCGGTCCAGGGTGGCTATGCGTTTGACCACCTCGGTGCGGAGGACGTCCGGTAGCTCGGATATGACGGAGCTGGCCAACTTGGGGTTCAGGTAGGGCAGGATCATGGCCATGACCTGGGGAGATTCGTCCTTGAGAAGGACCACAAGCTGGCGAGCTTCAAATTCGTTGAGGAAGGAGAAGGGCTTTTGGCTCTCCGGCACGGCCTTGCGCAGGACTTCCTTGGCCTTGTCCGCGCCAAAGGCGGCCGACAGCATGCGCTCGGCTGTCTCGGGGCCGCCGGACAGGGACGCGCCCTGCGTTTTTGCCAGCCATCCGAACTCCGTGAGGATGTCGTTGGCCTCTTTGGTGTCGATCCTGTCTATCCGCGCTATTTCCCTGGATATGGCCTCGATCTCCGCGGGTTTCAGATGACGAATGACGGAAGCGGCCTCTTCCTGCCCGAGAAGGAGGAGGAACTTGGCCGCCTTTTCCATGCCCGGCAGGCCGCTTTTTATCAGGTTTTCAGAGCGCTCGGCAGCTTTGATGAGGCCGGCGCGCCCCGACGCGGCTCCGGCCTTGCCTTTGGCGGCAGCGGACGGCGCTCGCGCCTTCTCAGAAGGTGGCGCCGCCTGCGCCTTTCCCGGGTTCTTGGGGGCCGATTGTCCGTACGCCTTGGCAAGCCTGTCTTTCATGTTCATACCAGCCCATACTATACGTGCCAGGCATGGCGGTCAATCGACAATGCCGCCTGGGCTACCCCAAAGAGGCCGGTGCCAGCATCTAGGGAACCTCTAAAAACCCCATGGTTATTAGAGGCTCCCTCTAGTTCATTAACGGCCCGCCAAGAAGGCTCAAACGCGCCTCGTACTGCGCTCGCATGAGGGCTTCCAGGGGCAGGGGATCCATGCGCAGTGGCCGCGCCTGCTTGCCGGCCGCGTCGCCCACGTTGAGGGTGCCCGACCCCACGGCCAGGGGAAGCTGTATGAGCGACTCTCGCGAGCCGCGGAGGGCGTCCGCGCAAACGCGGAGGACGGGCACCGAGTCGGACTCGGCAGCCGCGCACAGATCAAAGTAGGACGCGTCCGACGGGCGCTCGGGCTCGCAGGGGTGGAGCCAGGTCCGGTGTTCCTCGTTTGCCCAGTCCACGGAGCGCTCAAACCCCTCCGGATACACCAGGGACACCGATCGGAAACCGAGTTCGGCAAAGGGGTAGGCGTACTCCCGCGAGCCGCGCCCATCCATGCTTGTGTCCGACGGGTCCGTGTGTTCGTAAAAGTAGCAGGAATCGGTAAAGGCGTTGGCCATGCGCGCGCGCAGATCGGCGTCGGACGCTGCCCTGCTGCGGTACGCGCCCCGAAGAGCCAGGGCAAGGCGCTCGGCAAAGGATGGCATGGCCGACCAAGCCGGGCAGAGGGTCCTCTGTTGCCTGAACGCCGACACGGGCAGGCCGCAGGACCGCTCCCAGGCAAGCACGTCCAACACGCGTTCCAGCATGGGGTGACAGGAACGGTAGGAGGCCGTTTCCGGCCGCCCGGCCATGACCCAACCGGAGTGATACACGATGAACGGGTGGCAAGCCCTGTCCAGGAACACGTGGGTGATGAAACCGAGGGTATAGGCGCCCCAGGCGCTGGCCGGCCCCTCCCCAAAACCCGCGGTTGCCATGGCCTGACACAGCATGTCTGCGCCGCGCCTGTGGACCAGGCTACCGTAGAGCACGGACAGGGGCCGGGTCCGCTGGTTGTGGTAGAATATATCGGGACCCTGGCAGCCCAGCGCGAAGCACGGGCCGTGGGAAGCGAGAATGCGCTCGCAGTCGGAAGGCAGCGCGGCTTTAAGCGCCGCCGTTCCGGCCAGAAGGTGGCTGATCTGGGCTGGCATACAGACTGAGCCTTGCTCATTTGTAAGGAAAACGCAAGGTGTTCTTTACCGCGATTGGCGGGCCGGACTGGTCGGATGTATATTCGATAGACGGAGGCTGTTATGCGCCTGTACACCAGAAACCAGATAGTCATAGTCGCCCTGGCCGCCGCCCTCCTGGGGGTGCTCGGGGCCGTGGGCCTGGGATACCTGCGGCCTGGCGCGGCGTCACGCGACAGCGCCCGGATGGACGCTGAGCTGGGCGGACCCGGGTCGTCCGTGGTGCGTGCGGACGAGGAGTATCCCCGGCCCCTGCCTTCCACCATACCCGGCGACACGGGCGCCCCGACGGCCGCAACGGTTGCCGACGGCGCAAGCGCCTACACCCAGGACGAGCGCGAGAACATAGACGTATACGACCGCCTGAACTCGGGCGTCGTCAACATCACCACCGAGGTGGTGGCCATCAACTGGTTCCTGGAGCCCGTGCCCCAGGCGGGCGGCACCGGTTCGGGATCCATCATAGACGCACGGGGGTACGTGCTGACCAACTACCACGTGGTAGAGGGCGCGTACAAGGTGTATGTCAACCTGGCCGATGGTTCCCGGTTTGAGGCCTCGGTGGTGGGTTCGGATCCTGAGAACGACCTTACCGTCATCAAATTCACCCCGCCGGCCCGACAGCGGCTGACGGTCATCCCCTACGGTGACAGCTCGGGCCTCAAGGTGGGACAAAAGGTGCTAGCCATAGGCAATCCCTTCGGCCTTGAACGCACCCTGACCCGGGGCATCGTCTCGGGACTTGGCCGTCCCGTCCAGCAGGACAAGACGACCATCATCCAGGACATGATACAGACGGACGCGTCCATCAACCCCGGCAACTCGGGAGGCCCCCTTCTCAACGCTCGGGGTGAGCTGATAGGTGTCAACACCATGATTTACAGTCCCTCGGGAGGGTCGGTCGGCGTCGGCTTTGCGGTGCCAGTAAACACGGCCAAGCGCGTGGTACCCGAGCTGATCCGCAACGGCAAGGTACAGCGCGGCTGGATAGACGCCGAGTACGTGCAGATCTTTGCCCCGCTGATCGACTATATGCGGGAGCAGGGTAGCCCCCTGCCCGTGGACACGGGCTTGATCGTGTCGTCCATCAAGAAGGGAAGCAACGCTGACCGGGCCGGACTCCGGGGCGGCGCCACGCCGGTACGCTACTACCAGAGCGTGTTCAACGTGGGCGGCGACATCATCGTATCCGTGGACGGGAGGCCGGTAGCGTCCGTTGCCGATTTGTACACGGCCCTTGAGGACAACAAGCCGGGCCAAACCGTCCGGGTGGAGTACTACCGAGGGTCAAAGCTCATGAAAACTGACGTGGTGCTGTCGGAGCGTCAGTCCGAAAGCTGACGCCCGTTCCTCCTGCGCGGCCAGGCAGGTGGGAGCGCCCGCTTGCTGCTTACACTCCCCTGGCCGCATAACGCTGGGAGTCGGCCACGGATCCTGCTTCCACGCCGCGCATGGCCTCGCCCAGGCCCTCGGACACGGCTGCAACAACGGACGCGTCCCGCCAGTTGGCCACCGCCCGAACGATGGCGGCGGCCCGTTGCTCAGGATCCTCGGACTTGAAGATGCCGGATCCGACAAACACGCCCTCCGCCCCGAGCGCCATCATCAGGGCGGCGTCGGCGGGTGTCGCCACACCGCCGGCCGAGAAGTTGAGCACAGGCAGGCGCCCAAGCTCCCTGGTTTTGAGTACCAGCTCGTAAGGCGCTCCCATATCCTTGGCCAGGCGCATAAGCTCCTCGGGATCGGCCGACAGCACGGCCTTGAGCTGGCCGCTTAAGGCGCGCAAATGCCGAACGGCCTCGGCAATGTCTCCGGTGCCGGCCTCGCCCTTGGTGCGTATCATGGACGCGCCTTCCCCGATGCGTCGCAACGCCTCGCCAAGATCGCGCGCGCCGCACACAAAGGGCACGGTGAACGAGCGCTTGTCTATGTGACAGGAATTGTCGGCAGGGGTGAGCACCTCGCTCTCGTCGATATAGTCGATACCCAGGGCTTCCAGTACCCTGGCTTCCATGATGTGCCCGATGCGCGCCTTGGCCATGACCGGTATGCCAACGGCTGCCTGGATCTCTTTTATCAGCCGCGGGTCCGACATCCTGGCAACGCCGCCGGCCGCCCGTATGTCGGCTGGTACGCGCTCAAGAGCCATGACGGCCACCGCGCCCGCGGCTTGCGCGATTTTTGCCTGCTCCGCGTTCACCACGTCCATGATGACGCCTCCTTTCAGCCTGCCTGCCAGATCCTTGTCTCTAGTCTTTCTGCTGTTCATGGTTTTCTCCTTTCCTGATGGGCGACGCTGTCACACGCTCACACCATCCGTCTGACGCTGCGCCGCACCCCGGACATGCGGTATACTGTGCTCATGGCCAGACAATACTGTATCGTAAACTGTATCGTAACAGTATTGTAAACTGTATTGCATGTCAAGGAGCGACGATGAGTCCCTTTGTCAGAGTCTATAAAGGCGACGATATGCCGCTGTACATCCAGGCGGCCGACGCGGTGCGCGCTCGCATAGCGGACGGCAGCGTGCGTCCGGGCGACCGTCTGCCGTCGGTACGGCGCCTGTCCGACGAGCTGGGGGTCAATCCGGCAACCGTGGTGGCCGCATACAGGATCCTGTCCCGCGAGGGCTTGCTCGACATGAGAAGGGGATCCGGCGTCTATGTGTCCGAGGACGCCCGTGCCCAGGACGCGCAATCCGGGGCATCTAGGGCCCTCAAGGAACCGGTCCAGGCTGTGGAATTCGACCTGTCTGCAAGCGTCCCTCCCGAGGACAGCTACCCGCTGGATGATGTCAAGCGCTATCTGGTACAGGCCGTGGATATGGACGGAGGAGCTGCCTTCTCCTACCAGGAGGCCGGCGGCTACCCTCCGCTGCGCAAAGCCCTTGCCCGCGAGCTCGCCAGGGCGTTCGGGCTTGGCGTGGACGCGGCGGATGTCCACGTGGTGTCTGGCGCCCAGCAGGGACTGGATCTGGCCGCCCGCGTTCTCCTGCGCCATGGAGACCTTGCCCTGGTCGAGGCGCCGGGCTACCAGGGCGCGGGCTCTGCCTTCCTGGCGGCCGGCGCCCGCGTGGAGGCCGTCGAGGCGGGTGTCGGCGGACTGGACCTGGACGCCATCGAGAGGGCAGCCACCGAAAGGCCCCTGCGCCTTTTGTACGTCAACCCGACGCTCCAGAATCCCAGCTGCGCCGTCTATCCTGAAGATTTCCGCGAGCGCCTTGTCCACCTGGCCCAGCGGCATGGTTTTTTCATCATAGAGGACGACCTGATGGTCGACCTTGCCGAGCAAAGACCGCGGCCCCTGCGGTCGTATGACGCCACCGGCAAGGTGCTCTACCTCAAGAGTTTCTCCAAATCCCTCATGCCCGGGCTCCGTATCGCTGTCCTGGAGGCCCCGCCGGCCATGCGCGAACGCCTGGAGTCGGCAAAGCGGGCCATCGACCTGTCGTCCAACGGCCTCATACAGCGCGTGCTTACCTTCATATTGAACGATGGCCGGTACGCGGAGCACCTTGCCTCGGTCAGGAAACGCTACGAACACGCCTGTGACGAGTTCTGCAGGGGCCTGTCGGGCGTATCGGGATTGTCCTGGGAACGACCAGCCGGGGGTCTCAACGTGTGGCTAGAGCTGCCCGCCGGCCTTTCAGGCAGCGCTGCGGCGGGGGCTTGCAGGTCGGACGGCATCCTTGTGGCGCCGGAAGCAGAGTTCAGATCGGATGCCGGCGCCAGGGATGCTCACCTGCGGCTGAGTTTTGGATCCGTGCGCCTGAACGCGGCCGGAGAGGCCGGCAGCAGGGTGGCCAGGGCGCTCTCGGCGGCGATAGCGGCCACCGGGCGTGGTATACTGGCTCGGGGGAGGTAAGGTGAAAGCGTTCAAGGTAGTCGCGCCCTTTGGGCCGTCCGGGGACCAACCCCAGGCCATAAACGCCCTGGCCGCCGGTATCAGCGCGGGAGACCGCTGGCAGACCCTCAGGGGCGTCACCGGGTCGGGCAAGACCTTTACCATGGCCAAGGTGATAGAGGCCGTCCAGAAGCCGACCCTGGTCGTCAGCCATAACAAGACCCTGTCGGCCCAGCTCTTCCGCGAGTTCAAGGATTTCTTTCCGGACAACGCGGTGGAGTACTTTGTATCCTATTACGACTATTACCAGCCGGAGGCATACGTTCCCACGCGCGATCTGTACATAGAGAAGGACGCGGACATCAACCAGGAGATCGAGCGCCTCCGCCTGTCGGCCACGCGCAGCCTCATGGAGCGCCGTGACGTGATCATCATAGCCACGGTGTCGTGCATATACGGCCTGGCCACGCCGGAAGTGTACCGCGAGATGAAGGTGGAAGCCCGCGTGGGCGACGAGCTGGATACCGACGCCTTCAAGCGGGAACTGGTGTCGCTCCAGTACGAGCGCAACGACGCCGTGTTGGAGCGCGGCCGCTTCCGCGTGCGCGGCGACGTGATAGAGGTATGCCCGGCGTACGCCAAGGAAGCATACCGCATAGAGCTGGACTTTGACCGCGTTGAGCGCATCCGCCGCTTTGACCCCGTGTCCGGACAGGCGCTCGAGGACCTGGACGCCGCCGTGATATATCCGGCCAAGCAGTTCGTCATGCCCGAGAGCATGGTGCAGGCGGCCATATCGAGCATCCGCGGCGAGCTTGCGGAGCGCCACGAGTTCCTCCTGTCCAAGCAGAAACTGGTTGAGGCCCAGCGGCTGAAAACCAGGGTAGAGTACGACCTGGAGCTGCTGGAGGAGATAGGCTACTGCCCGGGCATAGAGAACTACTCGGCGCCCCTGTCAGGCAGGGCCAGGGGTACGCGTCCGTCCGTGCTCTTGGACTACTTTGCCGACGACTTCCTCACCTTCATTGACGAATCCCACGTGACCCTGCCCCAGATAGGTGCCATGTACGCGGGCGACCGCTCGCGCAAGCAGACCCTGGTGGACTATGGCTTCAGGTTGCCGTCCGCCCTGGACAACAGGCCGCTTAAGTACGACGAATTCGAGGAGCTGACCCGGAGCGTGGTGTACGTATCTGCGACGCCAGGCGATACGGAGCTCAAGAAATCTGCTCGGGTGGTAGAGCAACTTATACGTCCCACGGGACTTGTGGACCCGGAAATTTCCGTTCGCCCGAGCGAAGGCCAGATGGAGGACATATACGCCGAGGTACAAGCGCGCATAGCCCGGGGCGAACGCAGCCTGATCCTAACCCTGACCAAGCGCATGGCCGAGGAGCTGTCGGAGTACCTGGCTGGCCTGGAACTCAAGGTGCGTTACATCCACAGCGAGGTGGAAACCATCGAGCGCGTGGAGATTCTCAAGCAACTGCGCATGGGCGACTATGACGTGCTCGTTGGCATCAACCTCCTGCGCGAAGGCATAGACCTGCCCGAGGTGTCGTTCATAGCCATCCTGGACGCGGACAAGATAGGGTTCCTTCGATCGGCGACCAGCCTCATCCAGATCATAGGCCGCGCCGCGCGCAATGCCGCGGGCACCGTGGTCATGTACGCCGACCGTATGTCCGACGCCATGGCCAAGGCCATAGACGAGACCAAGCGCCGCCGCGACGCCCAGCTGGCGTACAACCAGGAACACGGCATAACGCCCACCACCGTGCGCAAGGCCGTGCAGGACATACTGCAGAGGCATAAGGAGGAACGTGAGCTCGGCGCCCACGCTGACGTTGAGACCATCAAGGCCGCGTACAACCTTCTGGTGCCCGAGCAGCGCGGCGCCCTGGTACGCAGGCTGGAGAAGGAGATGCTCGATAGGGCAAAAAACCTGGAATTCGAGGCGGCGGCGCTCCTGCGCGACGAGATCAGGCGCATCAAGGAGGGCGAGGCATGATCCTGGCGCTCGATGTGGCCGTGCGCGCCCTGGTCGCTCCAGGTGATGGCGAGCGCAGGGATGTGGAACGGCTGGTTGCGGTATGCGCTGAGCACGACAGGGCCGACCCGGGCATACGCTTTGACACGGCCCTCAACCTCAAGGGCGACATGCCAGCCTGGTTCCTGGCGGAAGCCAGGGAGCCTTCTGGCCACCGGCGCGTGCTCGGCGTGGCCAGGATTTTTGCGCCCGGCGGAGACGAGGGCGAACTTTCAGCGTGCGTGGATCCTCTGTTCAGGAGGCAGGGCATATTCCGTGCCCTATCTTCCGAGGCTCTTGCTGTAATGAGGTCGGCCGGACTCAAGGAAGCCCTATACGTGGCTGACGGAAAGGCGGGTTTCGGGCCCCTGGTGGCGGGCCATGTGGGGGCAACGCTCTCACACGTGGAACTCCTCATGGAGAGGAAGCCGGAGAAGATACTCTGCCCATACTGCGGTACCATACGGCTTGCGCCCCTGGGCATGCGCGATATCGAACAGGCTTCTGAGGCTTCAGCTGACATATTTGACGAAGCGCCGGACGAAGCCCGGGCGTTCATGGAGTCCTGCCTGGCCGATCCCGACCGAGAGCAGTACGCGGCCTGGAGCGACCGGGGCTTGGTTGGATTGGTGTCCCTGGCGGAGGAAACCGACGGCTGGATGGTGTTCGGGCTGGGCATTGTCCCCGAGCTGCGCAGGGCCGGATACGGCGGGGCCGTGCTGGACGCCGTCATCACCGTGCTTGCCAATAGGGGCGTCCAGACGGTCCGCATAGAGGTGGACAGCTCCAATGAGGGCGCGCTCGCGCTGTACCGGTCCCGGGGCTTTGCCGAAAAAGCCAGGACTGAATACTGGCGCCTGACTCTGGACGGGACAACGGCATGCTAGCCATCCCAAAGAAACCGTTCGACCTGCCTGCCTATCTGGCGGCCATGGGCAGGGAGACCCAGAGGGCCAGGGCCCAGCGCGGACTCTCGCGCGGGGAGCTGGCGAGGCTAGCCTGCGTACACGAGAACACGGTTGGCGTGCTCGAGCGCGGAACCCATGATCTGAACAGCAGTACTCGCTGCAGGATACTGGCCGCCCTGGGTACGAGGAGCCTGGTGATAGAAGACGGATGGGACAGGATAGAACTAGGCGGGGAACAGGAATCGTTCCAGCGCTCGGACATCCTGACCATGCAGGACGCGTCAGTGGTGCTCATCATCGGGAGCAAGATCCGAGCGGCGCGCATGGCACACGGGGCGACGCTCGAGGAGGCTGCGGCCGCAGGCGGCATGCATCCGAACACGCTCTGGAATATCGAGAGCGGACTGGTGAGCCCCCAAAGCCACACCGTGCACCGCCTGTACCGTGCTCTCAGAGTGTACCGGGCAACGCCGATGCCGCCGAACGACCTTTTCCTGGAGTTCGCTGAAGGGGATGCAGAGTAGAAATCAAAGGAACGGGCGCGGCCAAATCTTGGTGCAGGAATATCCAAAAGCCGACCATAGGCTGTAAGTGAAGAAGGAGTGATTATGATATCTATCGTTGGGAAACTGGGCCGCTGGGCTGGCATCGCCTTCCTCGCGGCAATGTCGCTGTCCTGTGTAGGTGTAGACAAGAGCATATACGAGTCACCCTTGAACGCGGCGCTGTGCGCAGTCGCCGTTGACGGCAACATCGAAGCCGTGGAAATGGATGAGGCCGAACTGCTCTTCAAGCTCGTGCGCAGGAACGACGCGTTTCAGCCGCAACTGCTGGCCATAAGCCTCAAGGACAGGGTTCTCGGTGGCTGGCAAGCTGTGCTGCCCTTTGCGCTGCTCCCAGAGGAGGCTACCTTGGGCATGCTGGGAACAGCGGAACTTGCAGAAGACTATTTTCCCAGAAACGCGTGGATGGCGCCTGACGGATATCTGGGGCAGGGGATGGACGCCAAGGCGGCCCCGGCCTTGTCTCTTGCCCTTCCGGAAGCAGGGGCCTTCCTGTCCGTGGAGGCGACGTTCACGTTCGTCGAGAAAAAGTGGAATATCGGACTGGAAACCGCCCGCGTTGAAGCCACGCTCAGGGTATATGCCATGGACAGGGAGGGGAAACGGCTCCTTCTGAAAACAGCGGAAGGTCTGTCCAAGGGCGACGTGCGCGTGCTTCCCGGCATTTTCAACGCGGAAACCGTTATGAAGCTCTGCCAGGAAGCCTTGGATGACGCCGAAAACGCTCTCCTTGAGTGGCTGGGCCGCCAAGCGGGGTAAGTTACGCGCGGCTACCAATACTTTTATAACGACCAATGTTTTTTACGCAAGCAATATTTGGTAGAATCCAATAGCACGGGGGCTCCTTGAGGAGCCCCCGCCGTTCAAGCTCCAGTTACTTAAGGGAGCCTCTAAAAACTGCAGTTTTTAGAAAGTTCCCTTAAACCTTTCTGACAGCGTACTCCGTGTGGAGAAGTTCGTGGGACAGGTGCCCTAAGGGTTTGCCCAGGAAAACCGCGTACAGTTCCTTGATGGCCGGGTTGTCGTGGGACTTGCGCTCGGTCAAGCCGCGGTCCTCGCGGTAAATGGCCGCGCGCCTTAGTTCCCGTTTCTCCCAGTCAGGCGCTACGGGCTGGCCTCCGCCGCCAAGGCAGCCGCCAGGGCAGGTCATGACCTCCACAAACGCGTAGGGGCTGGTACCCGCGGCTATCCCGTCCAGGATGGCGCGCGCGTTTTTCAGCGTATGCGCAACGGCTACGCGCAAGGGTTTGCCATCTATGTCTAGGGCGGCCTCCCTAACTCCCTCAAAGCCGCGCACGGCCTCAAGCTCCAGCGTTGGAAGGGGCTTGCCCGTGGCAAGTTCGTAGGCTGTGCGCGCCGCCGCCTCCATTACGCCGCCCGTGGCGCCAAAGATAACAGCAGCGCCCGTGCTCGCTCCCAGGGGGTCGTCAAAGCCTTCTTCCGGCAGGCGCGTGAAGTCTATGCCTGCCCGTCGTATCATCCGGGCCAGCTCACGCGTGGTCAGCGCGTAATCCACGTCAAAGAAAGGTTTGTGATCCTGGCCTTGGTCCTTCCACCACGCCCAGGCGTCGCGCATTTCCGGCCGGCGGGCTTCGAATTTCTTGGCGGTACAGGGCATGATGGACACGACTACCATCTTTGAGGGGTCCACGCCTGCCTTGCGAGCCCAGTAGGTCTTGGCCACCGAGCCGAACATCTGCTGGGGGGACTTGCAGGTGGACAGGTGGGGCAGGAGGCTGGGGTAGAAGGTCTCGATGAAGGATATCCAGCCGGGCGAGCAGGACGTGATCATGGGAAGAACGCCGCCCGACGATGCGCGGTGGAGCAGCTCTGAGCCCTCCTCCATGATGGTAAGATCTGCGGCAAACTGGGTGTCGAACACCTTGGCAAAGCCCAGCCGCCTAAGAGCCGCGGCCATCTTGCCGGTGACCAGGCTCCCGGGAGGCAGGCCGAGAGCCTCGCCGAGCGACGCCCTGATGGCGGGGGCTGTCTGCACCACCACGACCTTGTCCGGATCGAACAGGTCGGCAAAGACCTCGTCGGTTTCGTCGCGCTCGGTTAGGGCGCCGGTGGGGCACACCAGGGTACACTGGCCGCAGGACACGCATACGGTCGACGACAAGGCCTTGTCCATGAACGGAGCCACGCGGGTTCGTATGCCGCGGCCGGCAAAGTCTATGGCCGACACGGTCTGGGTTTCACGGCATACGGCCACGCAGCGGCCGCACAGTATGCATTTGTCGTTGTCCCGGATGATGGCGAGCCCGGCGCTGTCCTGGGCGGGTTCCTTGCGGGTGCGCGGGAAAGCCTTGCGGCGCACACCCATGCGCTCGGCCATGGACTGGAGTTCGCAGCTGCCGTTGCGCATGCATGCCAGGCAGTCGTCTGGGTGGTTGGCAAGGAGCAGTTCGACCACGGTGCGGCGCGCTTCCAGAACGCGCTTGGTGTTCGTGCGTACCTGCATGCCGGGCGATACGGTTTGCACGCAGGAACGCACCAGGCTGCGTGCCCCCTCCACTTCCACCACGCACACGCCGCACGACGCGTTCGAGCTTACGCCTTCAAGATGGCACAGGGTGGGTATGCTCACGCCGGCGGCCTGGCAAGCCTTGAGTATGGTCGAGCCAGAGGCTACCGTAACGGGTACGCCGTCTACGCTCAGTTCTACCAGAGTAACATTGGAATCATTCATAACCGTGCCTCCGATCATCGCCACGGGCTGCGCGCGTCAGGGCGCATGTCGCACCTGAGACAGCGTCCAGCCTCGGCCAGCGCCTGCTCTCCCGTGAAGCCTGCGGCCAGTTCCTGGAAATTACCGCGCCGTTCCTCGGGCGGCACCAGCCTGACCGTGCCGCGGCGGGCCTTGGATACCGGCTCGGGTACCGTTTTCCCGTACTCAAAGTCCTTGAACAGGCGGGCAAACACGTCGCGGGCCATAAGTTCCATGTCTATGGCCTTGGCCGCGCGTTTGGCCAGGCCCATGGCCTCGGCGGCCGTGGCCGGGCCGCTGACCGCGTCGCCAATGGCCCACAGGCCAGGACCAGCCTTGCCGCTGGTGCCGTCGGCCATCAGGCGACCGTCCTTGCGCGTCGCCATGCCGGAAGAGGCAAAGTGGGCAGACTCCACCGTTTCGCCCACGGCCACGTAGACGTCGTCACAGGGCAGATCAACATAGCGCTCGGTGGGCACCGGCGCGGGCCTCCCGCTCGGATCTATGCCTCCGGCTTTCATGACCCGGAACCGTACGGCGTGTACCTTGCCGTCCTTGCCGAGTGCCTCGACGGGCTGGAGCATATATTTGAAGGCTATTCGCTCCTCTTCCGCGCCCTTGAGTTCTGTGGCGTTGGCAGGCAGGTCGTCCCGCGAGCGGCGGTAGGCCACCGTTACGTCCGAGCCCAGGCGGAACAGGGTGCGGGCGGCGTCTATGGCCACGTTGCCCCCGCCTATGACCAGGACTTTGGCGCCAGGCTTTGGGGCCTTGCCTCGGGAGAAAGCTTCCAGCCATTCATAGCCAGGATGCACGCCTTCAAGGTCCTCACCGGGTATGCCCAGCCTGCGGTCGCCCTGAGCGCCCACGGCAATGATCACGGCGTCGTTCTGGGAGCGCAGGGCTTCCAGCGTTACATCGGGGCCGACGCGAGCGTTGAACACGAACCTGACGCCGAGCTTCTTCCAAAGCTCGAGTTCCTTATCCAGCACGTCCTTGGGCAGGCGGTACGCAGGAATTCCGTAACGCAGGATACCGCCGGCCTTTGCCTGGGCGTCGTACACGGTAAGCTCATGGCCAAGGCGGCGCAGGTAGAAGGCTGCCGTAAGGCCAGCTGGTCCGGCTCCAACCACGGCTACCCGTTTGCCCGTGTCCGGAAGCCGCTCCCTGGCCAGGCGGGCCCAGGTGTCCTTCTCGCGGCCCATCTTGTACATGGTGTCAGCCAGGTAGCGGTGGATCTCGCCCTGGGCCACGGGTTCGTCCAGGTCGTCGCGCCGGCAGCGCATCTGGCAGTGGAAGTGGCAGATGCGGCCGAGCGACCCGGGCAGGGGATTGTCGCGCAGGGTCAGCTCGTACGCGTCCTCTATGCGGCCTTCGCCGAGGAGGGCCAGGTACCCGGGTATGTTCATGTGCATGGGGCAGGAGTTTTCGCAGAGGGCCGAGTACAGGCTCTCGCACACGCCGGCGTCGCAACGCTTTTCCAGGATGTGCCGCTCGTATTCGTCGCGGAAATACGCAAGGGTGGTAAGCACGGGATTGGCCGCCGTTTGCCCAAGGCCGCACAGGGCCGTGTCCTTGACCGTGCGGGCCAGGCGCTCAAGGTCGTCAAGGTCCGACAGCTGGGCCTGTCCCCTGCATATGTTGGTCAGTATGCGCAGCATCTGCGACAAGCCCTCGCGGCAGGGCGCGCATTTTCCGCAGGATTCGGCCGCGGTAAAGTTCACGAAATACCGGGCCACGTCGACCATGCAGTTGTCCTGGTCCATGACCACCATGCCGCCGGATCCCATGATCGCGCCTATGGAGGCGAGCGACTCGTAGTCAACGCGCGCGTCGAAGGACGACGCCGGTATGCAGCCGCCCGAGGGCCCGCCTGTCTGCACGGCGCGCACGCTCTTGCGAGGGCCCGCGCCGCCGCCCATACCGTACACGATATCCGACAGGGGCTGGCCCAGTGCCATTTCCACAAGACCTGTGTTCTTGGCCTTGCCCACCAGGCTGAACACCTTGGTACCCGGGCTTTTTTCCGTACCGATGGACCTGAAGTACTCGGGGCCCCGGGCAAGTATCACCGGCACATTGCACCAGGTTTCCACGTTGTTGATGTTCGTCGGGGCGCCTTTGTAGCCTTTTTGAGCCGGGAAGGGCGGTCGGGGGCTCGGGCGTCCGGCCCGGCCCTCGGCGCTGGCTATCAGGGCGGTTTCCTCGCCGCACACAAAGGCCCCGGCGCCTTTGACTATGTCCAGATGGAAGGAGAACTGGGTCCCGAGGATGTGGTCTCCCAGGAGGCCGCCGGCCTCAGCGTCGTCAATGGCTTTTTTCAGGCGCTCAACGGCCAAAGGATACTCGGCGCGAACGTAGACAAAGCCCTGGCTGGCGCCCATGGCGTACGCGCCCAGAGCCATGCCCTCAACCAAGGCATGGGGGTCGCTCTCTATCTCGTTGCGGTTCATGTACGCACCGGGGTCGCCCTCGTCGGCGTTGCATATAACGTACTTGGCCTGACCGGGCGACGCGCGCATGAGCTTCCACTTGACGCCTGTAGGGAAACCGGCGCCACCGCGGCCCCGGAGGCCAGCGGAGCTTACGCTTTCTATGACCGCCTCGGGTTGCATGGAACCCACGGCCTTGGCCAGGGCGCCGTATCCGCCTGCGGCCACATACTCGTCCAGGCTTTCCGGGTCTATGAGGCCTGCGTCCCGGAGCACTAGCTTGGTCTGGCCCTTGAAAAAGGGAAGCTCGTTCCATTCGGGCAGTTCGGGCCACGCGCTGCCGAATTCCAGGGTGGACGTGTGGAAGTTCCATGAGCTGATCTTGGCTACGGCCATTTTGGCCAGGCGGCCGGAGCCGTCAGCTGACCGCACCAGCTGGGAAATTTTGGCCGCCTGGGCAGCCGTGGCGTCGGTGAACATGAGCACGGGCTTGCCGGGCAGGTACACCATCATGAGGGGTTCGGCCGCGCAGTAGCCAAAACAGCCCGCACGCTTGACCAGGATGTCCGTGCCGTTTGCGGCGTCCTGCAGGGCGGCAAACAGCTCGTCGGCCCCGTTGCCTATGCCGCAAGTTCCCATGCCAACGGAAATGGCCGGCACGGACGGCTTGAGGCTTTGAAGGCCGCGGGCGCTCGCCGCGCCGAAATCGAAGGTTTTCATCGTTTGCCTCCCCTAGCCACGCGTTCTATGGCCGCTTTCAGCTTGGAAGGCGTGAGGCGGGACAGGATCACACCGTCCAGGGACACGACGGGGGCCAGGGCGCACTGCCCGAAGCACGCCACGGTGCGCACGGTGAATTTGCGGTCGGCCGTTGTGAACGACGCTTCCTCGTCCTCGCGGAAATCCTCTGCGCCGAGCATGGCCAGGGTCTCCTGTAGCAAGCCAAGGGAGCCGCGCGTATGGCAGGCCGTTCCCCTGCATACCACGATCACGTGCTGGCCCTGGGGAACCAGGCTGTAGTACGAGTAGAAGGTGGCTACCGAGTACACCCTGGACAGGGGCTCGTCCATGGCCTCGGCAATGGCCCTGAGCGCGTCCTCGCTCAGGTGGCGGTTGGGATCAAGGCGCTGGGTTTCCTCCAGGACGGACAGGAGGGCTCCCGGCTTGTCCCGGTAGGCGGCCGCGCTTGCCGCCACCTGTTTTCTGAGGTCGTCCGATATGGGGCGTGCCGACGCCCCTGTGACCGATGCCTTGCCGCTCAAGGCGGCTGTGCCAAGTTCGCTCATACTGCGCTCCTCAAGGCGAGTGGCCCTCAAGGATGTGCGACGCCGGATGCAGAGCTAGATGCCTGACAGTTGAAGCAGGGCTGTGCTTGGATGATACACCGTCCTGGGTGGAAAGCAAGTAAAAAATATCTATACAATAATACCCAATATAGAAGAAATATCCTGATCATGCGCGCAGGCCGGGATATTTTGGCCATGCTGCCTCCCGTTACGCATCACGTACATCCGCTATCGATAGTGCCAATTTCAAAAATCTGTTACTTCTGAAATTAGCTTTGCGATTGCTCGCGGTTGTTTGCATATTTCGCAAGCGCTACGCAAACCACGTCTCTATATGTAGCTCTTTCAAAACTCGTCCGACTTTTGAAAGAGCCTCGATAAAAAGGTAGCCTCTAAACTGCAGTTTTTAGAGGGTTACCTTAGAAAAACTTGCGTTTTCGGCCGAAAACGCAGGGAACCTCTAATAACCATAGGGTTTTTAGAGGTTCCCAAAAAGCTGTTACATGGCGCGGAAAGCGGATTGCGTGCTCGAGGACCTCGTCGTACACTGACAATGATGGACGAGGACAAAAAAGCTGAAGGTGAGCCGGATATCCAGCCGCGTTCGGCCCTGGTGCGGCGGGCGCTCGGGAAAACGGCGGCCGTGTTCGACCGCCTGGGCGCCTATTCATACCTCAGCGCGCTGGACAGGCACGGCTTTGCGTACTACCGAGAGTTGTACGAGGACGCCCTTCTACGCATAGACCGGAGGATCGTCCATGGCAAACTCGAGCCGGTAGACCTGCGCGACTTTCCGCAGGTCGTGCGCTTTCCTCGCTACGACATACGGGCGGCCCTGTTCATAGGCTCCTTTGATCCCTTCCAAATGACGCATCTGGCTATGGCCCTCCGGTACCTGGCGTCCGACTCGGCGCGCGCGCCCGTGGTGTTCGTGGTTCCGGAAGGTTACGACAATCCCCAGAAACCCGCCAAAAGCGACTACGCCTACCGTTGCGAGCTGCTCGGCATGCAGACGCTCGGCGTGTTCGATCCGCTGATCGCCCCCCTGGACATAGGCGAGGGCGCTGACACCATAGAGATCGTGCGGCGTTTCATCCGCCTGTTCCCCGGCGCCAGCATGCACCTGACGCATATCCTGGGTTCGGACGCCCTGCCGTACGCCGCGCGCCTCTTGCCCCAGGACATGGCAGCCTGGAAGGAAGAGGCCGCCCTGCGTAACGTGGGTTTTTCCTATGACGCCTTCGTCGTCAAGCGGGAGGGCGCTCCGGATATTTCCAGCCACGTCCAGTCCATACGTGAGCAGGGCCATGAGGTGGTGGTGGACGAGCGGGAAATCCTCACGCCGTCCAGCACGGATTTCCGAGAGCACCACGCCTTTTCGATCGTTTTCCCCACAGAGTCGGTCATACGCCACATGGAAGTGCTGTTTCGCTACAACCTGAACAGGCCCTGGGGCGTATGCGGCCTGGATGACACCAAGGAACGGGGCATTACCCAGGATAAACCAGCGCCCGGCTGGTCGGGCAGCTGCGAGTAGGACGTGGGAGCAGTCCCTGGTGTTTACCGCGTTGGGTTTTTCGTTTATGGTGGAATTGGCGTTTGTTTGGCCGCTGACATGATGCCGCCCACGGGGTGTCGAGATCTCGGCGGGAGGGTCGGCGTCGCGGGAGCTCTTTTTTACCCGCGCCTGCACGAGCGGGCGCGAGGAGCATGGGGTCAACATGAGGTTTGTATTTTTCGGGCCCCCGGGGGCTGGCAAGGGTACCATGGCTGCGCGGGCGTCCAAAGAATTCGGCCTGCCGCACATCTCGTCGGGCGAGCTTTTCCGGCAGGCCATACGGGATGACTCGGAGCTGGGCCGCTCGGTCAAGGACCTGATAGGCCGGGGCGCCCTTGTGCCCGACGACCTGACCATCAACCTGATACACCAACGGCTGTCCCGGCCGGACGCTGCCTCCGGCTGGCTCTTGGACGGTTTTCCAAGGACCATACCCCAGGCCCAAGCGCTGTCCAGCATCGATCCCGAAGACCACGTGATAGACCTGGAAGTGGCAGATTCCACGGTCATCGCGCGGCTCTCCGGCAGGCGCATGTGCGCGGCGTGCGGGGCCAGCTACCATGTACAGTACCAGCCGCCGGCCAATCCCGGCCGCTGTGACGCTTGCGGATCTGCGCTGTACGTCCGCGAGGACGACAACCCCGCGTCCATCCAGAAACGCCTCGATTACTACCGCGAGCAGACCGCTCCCCTGGTGGAATTCTACCGATCCCGGGGCACCCTGGTGCCCGTCGACGGGGAAGGTCCGGCTGAAAAAGTGTGGGACGACATACGAACGATCATGAAAAACCTGCTGTCCAGCGTACAATCTCGTTAGAACGGTGTATAAGCTGGCGTCGCGGCCGGGCTGCCGGGGCGTCCCAAGAGTCGAAAGGACTGACGATTATGAAAAACGCTCGCGTGATCGTGTTTGCGGCTGCACTAGTGGCTTTTGCCGCGTCGTGCGGGAACAAGGAAGAGGCGCGCGCGCCGGACCCTGCCATGGTCATGGCGCACAGCCAGGGCTTTGTGGCCAAGGACGCGGACATCACCGTGGTGCTGTCGAACGGCAGGGATCCAGCCACCGTGGCCGGAGCCCAGCCCTTCAGGCTGAGCCCTGAGGTGAGCGGATCGGTCAGCTGGAGCGACGACGGTTCCCGGGCCACGTTCCGCCCGGACACGCCGCTATCTCCCGGACGCAGGTACCGGGTCGTCTTCGATTTTGCCTCCCTGGGAGAACCTACCAACGGGTGGTTCTCCTTTGACGTGACCGTTGAGCGGCCGTCCATAAGCGTTGTCCCGGGCGAGCTGTACGCGGCCGGGAACGGATTGTTGGCTGTGGACGGCGTGGTACGGTCCGAGGGCATAGAAGCGTCCGCCGACGTGGAGCGCCTTTTGGAAGCCAGGCTGGGAGGCTCTGGCCTTGCCTTGTCATGGATCCATGAAGGAGACGGTGTCCACCGGTTCACCGTCAAGGACATAGTGCAAACGGCGCGGGCGTCTACCCTGTCCCTGAGCTGGAACGGCGAGCGTGCGGGAGCCCATGGCTCCGGGGAAAAAAAATACACCGTACCGGCCGAGGGTAGCTTTGAGCTGCTTTCGGTATCAGGTCCGGCACCTGGCGGCCCGTCCTGCGTGTCCCTGCATTTCTCCAAGCCCCTGGATCCCGACCAGGACCTGCGCGGCCTCATACGCGCGGACCGGGCGGGGGAGCTCCGCTACGAGGTGGATGGAGGCGTGGTCAAGCTGTACGCGTCTCTCAGCTGGCCGGAGGAAACCGAGCTCCGGGTTGAGCGCGGCGTACGGTCGGCCGACCAGGACATCCTGGCCACTCCGGTGTCAGCTGAGGTCAGCGTTGACTGGGAGCTGCCCGAGGTGCGCTTCGCGCCGGGCGGCGTGATCGTTCCATCCAGCCAGGGCACCCGCGTGGTACTGGAGACCAGGAACCTGGCCACGGTGTACGTGGAGGCCGTGCGCGTGTACGGCAACAACATGCTGCAGTTCCTCCAGGTGAACGACCTGGACGGCTCGCGGGAACTCAAGCGCGTGGGCGACGTGGTGTGGTCCAAAGAAATAGACCTGGCGTGGACGGACGACCGCAAGAACCAGTGGGTGCCCTACGCCCTGGACTTGTCGCCCTTGCTGGCCAAACACCCGGACGGCATGTTCCAGCTCCGCGTGGCCTTCTCCCGCGAGCATATACGCTATGTGTGCAAGGTCAACCATCCGGACTCTGACAAGTACATGTTCCCGCCCGCCTACATACCGGACAGCGGTTCGGGCGACGAGTCCTGGTGGGACTACTACGAAGGGGATTTTAACTGGGACGAATACTACCGCTACCGCGACGATCCCTGCCACCCGTCCTTCTATATCAACCGCTATTATTTCAGCCGGGACCGTAGTGCCAAGCGGAATGTTCTGGTGTCTGACGTGGGCATCATGGCCCGTAAGGACGCGGGCGGCCAGTGGCATATTACGGCCAGCGACCTCAAGACCGCTCGGCCCCTGCCCGGGGCGCAGGTGGCTCTGTACAGCTACTCCCTGCGCGAGCTCGCACGAGGGAGCGCGGACGCCAACGGACAGGTTGTGCTCAAGCAGGGCGCCGGCGAGCGTGGCGATCCGTACTTTGTGGTGGCCGAGGCTGCCAGGGCCACGACCGGACGTGAACGCGGATACCTCAAGTTGACCCCGTCGAGCATGCTCGCGGTCAGTCATTTTGACGTGGGCGGCCAGAGCTCGGACGCAGGCGTCAAGGGCTACCTGTACGGCGAGCGCGGCGTGTGGCGTCCGGGCGACGACATGCACCTGGTATTCATCCTGTACGACCGCCTTGACGTGCTGCCGGAAGCTCACCCCGTCACCTTTGAGCTGGTCAATCCGCTTGGGCAGGTGACGCGTCGCTCCAACCTGGGGAAGGGCGTAAACGGCTTCTACTACATCAAGGCAGGCACTGACGCGGCTGCTCCAACCGGAACCTGGACGGCCCGCGTGAGCGTGGGCGGCCGCACCTTCACCAAAGACCTGAAGGTCGAGACGGTCATGCCCAACCGGCTCAAGCTGAGCCTTGACTATGGCGACCAAGGCGCCCTAGGCGCCGACCTGGACCGCATGAGCCTGTCCGCCGCCTGGCTGCACGGGGCTCCCGCGCCCGGGCTCAAGGCTGACGTGTCCATGGTGTTGGCGACCTCGTCCAAATCTCCGGGCTCGTACGCGGGCTACAATTTCCAGGATCCGACGCGATCCTATCCAACGGACAGGCAGGTCCTGTTTGACGGCTATCTGGACGACAACGGCGTGGCCGACTTTTCGGTGTACCTGGGCTCCGATGCGCCGGCTCCAGGCCCCCTGTCGGCGACCTTCCTGAGCCGGGCCTTTGAGCAGTCAGGGCTGTTCTCAAGCGAGATGTTCACCGCGGACTTCCACCCGTATCCCACGTACGTTGGCCTGAAGCTTCCCGCCGGCGACGCTACCCGTGGCATGATACTCACCGACAAGGACCACCCTGTGGAGATCATCATGGTGGGCAAGGACGGCAAGCCGGTCAGCGGCTCGTCGCGGGTGCAGGTGTCGCTGTACAAGCTGGAGTGGCGCTGGTGGTGGGAAAAGGGAGAGGAAAGCCTGGCAGAATACGCTGAGGACGTGTACAGGCAGGCATTGGAAACCGACCATCTGACCCTGGTCAACGGCAGGGGCACCTACACGCTCAGGGTAAACTATCCCGAGTGGGGCCGCTACCTGCTCCGGGTGCGCGACGCGGATGGAGGGCATGCCGCCGCGTCCGTGTTCTACATGGACTGGCCAGGCTGGGCTGGCAGGAGCCAGGCCGAGGGCGGCGGAGGGTCGGCGGTCATGCTGAGCCTGTCGGCCGATAAGACACGGTACAACGTGGGCGATACCATTAAGGTCAGCTTCCCGTCCAATAAGGAAGGCAGGGCCTATGTCGTGCTCGAGCGCTCCGGACAGGTGCTGGAAAAACGCTGGGTAGACGCCAAGGACGGAACCACCACGGTGGAATTCAAGGCAAGCGCTGCCATGGCGCCGAACGTGTACGCCCACGTGTCGTTCCTTCAGCCCCACCTTCAGACGGCCAACGACCTGCCCATACGATTGTACGGGGTCGTGCCCATCATGGTGGAAGATCCCCTGACAAGGCTGCAGCCGGTGCTGGACACGCCTACCGTGCTCGCCCCGAACACAGCGAGCGCTTTTACGGTGTCCGAGCGTTCCGGCAGGCCCATGACCTACACGGTCGCCGTGGTGGACGAGGGGCTCCTGGGCATCACGCGCTTCTCATTGGGCAATCCCTGGGACCAGTTTTTCAAAAAGGAAGCCAGCAACCTGTCTTCCTATGACATGTACAAGGATGTGGCCGGCGCGTTTACCGGCAAGCTGCAGACCCTGCTCGGCATAGGCGGTTCGGAATTCGGCGACGCTGGCGGCAACCGCAAGGTGAACCGCTTTCCGCCCGTGGTGCGCTTCTTTGGGCCGTTCACCCTGGGCAGGGGCGAAAAACGGACGCATGAAATGGACCTGGGGCCCTACGTGGGCGCCGTGCGCTTCATGGCCGTGGCCGGTAGCCCAGACGGAGCATACGGCATAGCCCAGGCGGAAGTGCCGGTAAAGACAGCGCTCATGGCCTTTATCACGGCGCCGCGCGTACTAGGACCCGGGGAAAAGGCCGTCATACCCGTATCGGCCTTCGGTTTCCTGGGCAAGAACGCCGCAGGCATACTGTCGCTGAAGGTAGAAGGGGCGGCCGAGCTGGAAGGTTCGGCGGTCAGGAACATTGTCTGGAAGGAAGAAGGCGAGGAATTCGCCGACTTTACCCTGAAGGTCAAGGACCAGCTGGGGAGCATACGCCTTACCGCCGAACTCACGGCAGCCGGCGGCGCGGTGTCCACACAGACCGTGGACATACCGGTACGGTCGCAGGCAGTGCCCGTAAGCGCCCTGGGCCAGGCGGTGGTGCCCGCCGGTGGCTCGGGCACGGTCGCCCTGGATCTTCCTGGCTTGGCCGGCTCGAACGAGGCCTGGCTGGAATTGTCGCTTGTACCGCCTATAGACCTGTCAGGCAGGCTTGGCTATCTGATAGGCTATCCCCACGGCTGCGGAGAACAGACGGTCAGCAAGGCCTTCCCGCAGCTGTTCCTGCCGGACGCCGTGTCGCTCGGGCCAAAAGAGCTTGCAGACGTCAAAGCCAACGTGATATCGGCCGTGTCGCGGATGGCTGATTTCCAGACGGCCAACGGAGGCTTTGCGTTCTGGCCCGGCGGGTACGAGGAGAGCCAGTGGCTGTCCGCCTATGTTACCCATTTCCTGGTCATGGCCAAACGACAAGGGTATACGGTGGCCCAGGACGTGCTCCAGCCGGCTTTGGACTACCTCAAGCAGAGGGTAACGGCGTTCGCGGACGGCACTGACCACGCCAAGGCCGAGCAGTCGTACCGGCTGTACGTGCTGGCCCTGGCCGGCAGTCCCGACATAGCGGGCATGAACCGTCTCCTGGAATACGGACCGCACCGGCCGCCGGTTGTGTACCAGCTGGCTTCCGCCTACGCCCTGGCCGGCATGAAATCCAAGGCATCGGAGCTGGTCAAGGGTGTGACTGTCGACGTACAGCCATACGCGGGCATGGAGAGGGTATACGGCTCGGTTCTCAGAGACAAGGCCGTGATCCTGGAAGCGTTCAACCAGTTGGGCGACACGGCCAGGGGTCTCCTCTTGTTCAAGGACATAGCCGGGCTTTTGAGCTCGAACCAGGGATACTCCACGCAAAGCCTGTCCTACGCCCTGATGGCCTGTCTGCCCTTCATAAAGACGGCATCGTCGGGCACGACAACGGTGAGCTACAGCTACGGCGGCAAGGTAGGCACCCTAAGCCTGGGCAAGACCATAGCCCGTGTCGCCCTGGACGTTGAGGCCGGGTCGCTTGCGGTAAAGCTTGAAAACAAAGGCAAGGCCGTGGTGTACGCCCGCGTGGCCGCGCGGGGCACGCCCAAGCCAGGCTCAGAAAACTACCGCGCGGAGGGCCTGGCTCTGAGCGCCGGCTACCAAAACGCCTCCGGCAAGACCGTGGATCCCAACCAGGTAGCCACGGGTGACGACATCATCGTCGTCCTGTCGGTGAGGAACACCAGCGGAGGCAACCTGTCGGACATAGCGCTGACCTTCCGATCGCCGTCTGGCTGGGAGATCAGCAACATGAGGGTGGGCCGCTCTGGAGCAGACGATGCAGACTCCGAGGATTCCCAGTTCGACTACCAGGATATCAGGGACGACCGCGTCATGACCTATTTCGGGCTCGGGATCGGTGAGACAAAAAGCTTCCGGATATATGTGAATAAAACCTACGCGGGCACCTATTTCCTGCCGGCGGTCACGGCGGAGGCCATGTACAAGCCAGACGTGTTCGCGGTCATACCGGGACGGGAGCTGAGCATGGCTCCGGTGGGCAGGCCGGCGACCACGGTCAATACCAGGAACCTGGCGCCGTGAGCAGGACCGGCGGCGCCGGCTCGGGGCCGCCGGCTGGTTTTTGGAAACGCGTGGACAGGCTGGTCCGCGGTCGCCTTCCTGAGCCTGGCCGGCGCTTGCTCGGCAGGGCTTTGGCGGCCGTTCGCAAGGCCCAGTCCGGTCTTGCGGCGGCCGCGCGCTGGTGCGCGGATACCGGCGCCTGGGTGCCCCTTGCGGGCTCCCTGGCGTTCGGCGTCGCCTTGGTAGCCTTGGACCCCGTGCATGGCTACGATCCGCCGTACGCGGCGGCCGTATACGACGCTCGGGGAGGGCTCCTCGGCGCCGCGGTGGCCGCGGACGGACAGTGGCGTTTTGAGCCCCAGGGCAACGATCTTCCCAAGCGCTACACGCAGGTCCTCATGGTATACGAGGACGAGCGTTTTCTGGGCCATGCGGGGTTTGACCCCCTGGCCATAGCGCGGGCGGCCCTGTCCAACCTGCGGTCGCGCAGTATCGTGTCCGGGGGGTCCACACTGACCATGCAGACGGCCAGGCTGTCGCGGCCTGCCGGTCCCCGCACCATGGGGGCCAAGCTGGTCGAGCTGTGGGCGTCCGTCCGCCTGGAACTGTTCCATACCAAGTCAGACATACTGGGCATGTACGCCTCGCGCGCGCCCTACGGCGCCAACGTGGTCGGGCTGGAGGCGGCGGGCTTCCGCTGGTTCGGGCGGGCTCCCGTCGACCTGACCTGGGCGGAAGCGGCAACCCTGGCCATTTTGCCAAACAGTCCCGGGCTTGTGCACCCCGGCAGGTCCAGGGACGCTCTCAGGGAGCACAGGGACGCGTTGTTGGGCCGCCTGGCGGACACGGGCGTTTTGACGGATGGCGATCTGTACCTGGCCACGGCTGAAGCCCTGCCGGGAGAGCCGATGCCCATGCCCCGCGCCGCGTACCACCTGGCGGCGTCTGCGGGGCCCGGCAGGACGGACACCAGCCTGGACGCCAACGTGCAGGCCAAGGTCGAGGCTTTGGCGGAACGCCAGGCAAAGCGGCTGGCGGATTATGGCGTGGCCAACGTGGCAGCCGTTGTGGCCAGGGTAAACGACGGGGCAATAGTGGCCTGGGTAGGCAACGTCGAGTCGGCCGGCGACGAGGGGGCCTGGCAGGTGGACTGCGTGCGCGCCCCGCGCTCGTCGGGTTCCATTCTGAAGCCCTTCCTGTACGCCGCCATGCTTGATACGGGCGAGCTCTCGCCCGGGCGCCTGATACCGGACATACCAACGCGCGTGGGTTCGTACAGTCCGGAAAACAACCTGAAAACCTATGCAGGCGCCGTGCGCGCAGACATGGCCCTGGCCCGCTCCCTCAACGTGCCCTTTGTTCGGTTGCTCAGGTCCTATGGCGTGGAACGCTTTGCGTCCCTGCTCGAGCGCCTGGGCTTTTCCACGCTGACCAGGGCGCCGGCAGATTACGGGCTCACGCTCATACTGGGCGGAGCTGAGGCGACTCTGTACGACGCGGCCGGAGCCTATCTCTGCCTGGCCCGTTCGGCGGCCGGTATGGAACCTGGCCTGGTCGGCCTATCCTGGACCGCCGGCGGCGCTCGAGCGGCTGGGGGGCAAGCGTCGCCCATTTCCCAGGGAGCGGCCTGGCTGACCTTGGGAGCCCTGACAGACGTGACCCGCCCGGCCGACGAGGCATCCTGGCAGGAATACGCGTCCAGCCTCAAGGTGGCCTGGAAGACGGGCACCAGTTTCGGTTTCCGCGACGCGTGGGCCATAGGCGTGACCAGGGATTACGTGGTGGCCGTATGGGCCGGAAACGCCAGCGGAGAGGGACGCCCCGGGCTCAAAGGTACCCAGTCGGCGGCTCCCCTGCTCTTTGACATTTTTGGTACCCTGCCGCGCTCAGCCTGGTTCCCGCGCCCAGACGACCTGGTCACCATCAGCGTGTGCTCCCACTCTGGCTACGTGGCCGGACCTGACTGCGCCGAACTAGACGCGGAACTGGTTCCAAGGCGGGCCAAGGTGGACGCAGCATGCCCGTATTGCCAGCTTGTCCACCTGAGCGCGGACGGGGCATGGCGGGTGAACGCCGAGTGTGCTGGCCCTGAAGGCATGCTGTCGGTCAAGCGCTTTGTCCTGCCGCCGGCCATGGAGTGGTATTACGAACGCTCGAACCTTACATACCGACGTCTGCCCCCCTGGGCGGAAGGTTGTGAAGACCTGTCCGAGCTGGCCATCGAGTTCCTGGCGCCGGCGCGCGACTCGTCGATATACGTGCCCGTGGAACTGGACGGAAGCCCGGGACAAACCGTGTTCACGGCCGTGCACCGGGACGCGGGGGCCCGCCTGTACTGGCACCTGGACGGCGACTACCTTGGTTCAACCGTTGGCGAGCACAAGATGCCGGCACGGCCCGAGCCGGGTATCCATACCTTGATCGTGGTGGACGACGCTGGCATGCAGGCCAGGCGCAGTTTCCAGGTGCTGGCGCGGGACGACTAGAGCGTGTACAATGCCGCCATGGCTCGCGCACGCAACTACCTGGCCGGCTTCGGAGCAAGCGCAATATTCGGGTTCTCCTTCCTGTTCACCAAAAACGCCCTGGACAGCTTGAAGTCGCACGAATTGCTGTTCTTCCGTTTCCTGACGGCGGCCCTGCTCATGAGCGTGCTAGCCGTGCTGGGAGTGGTGCGCCTGGATTTCAAGGGCAAAAAGCTTGGGCCGCTTGTGCTGACGGCCATACTCCAGCCCGTCCTGTATTTTATCCTCGAGACGGAAGGCCTGCGGCACGTGGAATCGTCCACGGCGGGAATCATCCTGTCCAGCATACCCATCGCGGTGGCTGCCCTGGCCGCCGTCCTGCTCAAGGAACGCCTGCGGCCTGTACAGGTGCTCTCGTCCCTTCTGTCGTTCGGCGGCGTGCTGCTTGTGGTCGTGTTCAGGGCGCGCGGCAACGTGGGCGGCTCGCCCCTGGGCATCATGCTGATAGTCGGGGCGGTCCTGTGCGCGGCCGGTTTCAACATAGCTTCCCGGTCCGGTTCACGGCGCTTCAGCGCGGCGGAAACCACCTTCTTCATGATGTGGGCGGGCGCCCTGTTTTTTGGCGGTCTGTACGCCGTCAGATCGATCGGTGCCGACGGTCCCTCACTGGCGTCGCGGCTGGGCCCCAGCGCCTTGGCCGGGATAGCCTACCTAGGCATCCTGTCCAGTGTGGTCGCCTTTTTCCTGGTCAATTACAATCTGTCCAAGCTCAAGTCGCCTGAGGCGGCGGTATTCGCCAACCTGACAACGCTGGTGTCCGTGGTGGCCGGCGTCATGTTCCGGAACGAAAGCCTCCTGTGGACGGACGCGCTCGGCGGGGTGATGATCCTGGCGGGCGTGTGGGCCACGAACACGCTCGGAAGGAATCCCAACCGGAACCCTCTTCCGCTTGACCGCGCGGGTACGCCGGGGTAGGGTGAAGGCCGGAGGCCAGTCCGCGACCGGCACGCAACAACCAACTACCTGAGGACGACATGAAAGAAGAGCGAAAAGCCGCGCGCAGGTTCGGCGACCGATACGACGGACGCAGGGTCCGGGACCTGGACCCCTTTTTCAAGATCATGCCCTACGTCATGCGTACCAGGGCGGACGCCCACGTGTATTTTGAGGACAGGATAGACATAGGGGTGTCCAGCGCCTGGCTCAGGCGCCTGCGCGACCAGGGCCGCCCCGACATAGGATTTCTGCACCTTTTTGTGGCGGCCATCGTGCGCACGTTGTCGCAAAAGCCCAGGCTCAACCGCTTCATAGCCGGACAGAAAATCTACGCGCGTAACGGGCTGTCCGTATCGCTGGCCATCAAGAAGAAGCTGGACGAGGACAGCATGGAAACCACGGTCAAGCTGCGCTTCAGGCCAGAGGACACGATCTTTGACGTGGCCGACCACATCAACGAGGTGGTCGGCGCCAGCAAGGATGAAAGCGCCCGCAACGAGGCAGACAAGGCCGCCGGCATATTCAACATACTGCCCGGCTTCATGCTCCGCTTTGCCGTGTGGCTGCTGCGGTGCCTGGACTACCTAGGCATCATGCCCGCTCCGCTGATCGACGCTAGTCCTTTCCACGCCAGCGCCTTTGTGACAGACCTTGGTTCCCTGGGCATCAAGCCGATCTACCACCACATATACGACTTCGGGACCATATCCCTCTTTGTGGCCTTTGGCGGCAAGGAGCGGCACCGGGAACCGGACGCGGATGGCAGTCCTGTCAACCGGACTTTCATATCCATGAAATTCGTGGGCGACGAGAGGATATGCGACGGCCACTATTACGCCAGCGCCTTTCGCTATATGCTGGACCTCTTCAAGAACCCCGAAAGCCTCGAACGCCCGCCCGAAGAGGTGAGGACTGACCTGGGGTAAGGACCGCGCGCGGCCGCAAAAAAAACGCGCGTGAACCGGTTTTTCCCGGTTCCGGGCCTTGCGGCCGGCCGGGGCCCCGGTGTATAACCGGATATGCACCCCCGAGACATCTTCCACAACCTGTCGCCCCTGGACCACCGTTACTGGGTGGCCAACGAGGCCCTGTTCGACCGCCTAGCCGACTATCTGTCGGAGGACGCCGCCATCAGGTACTATGCCCGGGCTGAGGTAGCCCTGGTAAAAGCCCACCTGGACCTGCGCGGCACGGCCACACCAGAACTATTCAAGATCCTGGACGACGCGGCAATGGGCGTGGACCCGGCAGAGGTGTACGCCGAAGAGGAAACGACCAGGCACAATATCCGCGCCTTGGTCAATGTCCTGCAGAAAAAATTGCCGGCGGACCTGGCGCCACTTGTCCACATGGGCGCCACCAGCGTGGACATCCTGGACACTGCCCAGTCTGCCAGGGTGCGCGACGCCGTCCTGGACGTCATCCTGCCGCTGTGCGCACAGCTCGAGCTGGCCCTCTGCGAGCTGGCTGAGCGAGAGGCCGACACGCCCCAGGTAGGCAGGACGCACGGCCAGCACGCAGTGCCCATAACCTTTGGCTTTGCCGTAGCGGAATACGCCGCCCGCTTTGGAGCCTGCCTGCCGGACATGGAAGCACGGGCCCGCGATCTTAGGGGCAAACTGGCGGGTGCAACAGGCTCGTACAACGCCCTGTCCATGAGTTACAAGGATCCAGAGGACGCCGAGCGCCGCTACCTGGCCTACCTTGGCCTTGAGCCCAGCGAGCATTCCACCCAGCTTGTGGAGCCGGAATACCTGTTGCGGCTACTCACGTCCATCAACATAGCCTTTGGCGTGGTGGCCAATTTGGCTGACGACCTGCGTAACCTCCAGCGTTCTGAAATAGGGGAGGTTCGGGAAGGCTTTGGGGCCGGACAGGTGGGCTCGTCCACCATGCCCCAGAAGCGCAACCCCTGGAACGCCGAGCACGTCAAGAGCCTCTGGAAGGCCTTTGCCCCCCGCGTCATGACCTTTTTCATGGACCAGATTTCAGAGCACCAGCGAGACCTGACCAACTCGGCCAGCGGGCGCTTTGTGGTCGAGTACCTGGCCGGATTCTCGGCGGCGGTCAAACGGATGCTCGATGTGCTGGCCGGCCTGGGCGTGGATCGAGCCCGCATGCTCGCCAATGTGCGCTCGTCAGGCGGAGGCGTCCTTGCCGAGCCCGCCTATATCCTGTTGGCAGAAAGCGGCCGAGCCGACGCCCATGAGGTGGTCAGGCGGCTTACCCTGACGGCTGAGCGAGACGGCCTGTCCTTTGGAGACGCCCTTGCACGGGAGCCGGACGCGCGGGACCTGGTCTATCGAGCCCTGCGGGGCCTGGGCTGGGAAAAGCCACAGGAGTTCTTCTCGGCGCCCGAGCGCTACCGCGGCCGGTCGGCGGACAAGGCCCGGGCCATAGCCGCGGCGTACAGGCCGGTGGCCCAGCGCCTGGCTGGAACACCCTAATGTCCGCCGCTGATTGGGTGCGAATATGGAGGTGAGCGATGACGATACCCGAGTCCCTGTCCTATGACGACGTCCTTCTGCTGCCCGGCTACGCTGATTTCCTGCCCCGGGACGCAGACGTGCGCACGCGCCTGGCCGGAGACATACGCTTAAACGTGCCCATCGTGAGCGCCGCCATGGACACGGTCACCGAGGACCGTCTGGCCATAGCCCTGGCCCTCCAGGGCGGCGCGGGCGTCATACACCGCAACCTGTCGCCCGCCGAGCAGGCGGCGCATGTGGTCAACGTCAAACGCTACCTCAACTGGATCATAGAGGCGCCGGTGACCGTGGACGCCGACCGCACCGTGCGCGACGTGCTGGCCATCATGGGAAGGCACGGCGTATCGGGTCTGCCCGTGGTGGATTCGGGCGGCCGCCTGGTGGGTATCATCACCAGCCGCGACCTCCGCTTCCGCCGCGACGAAAACGCGTCAGTGCGGGACGCCATGACCAGCACGGTGGTTACGGAGACCCCGGACGCCACGCCCGAGAGCGCGCGGGCCAAGTTCGACGAGCACCGCATCGAGAAACTGCCCGTGGTTGACTCAGGCGGAAAACTGCAGGGCCTTATCACCGTGAAGGACATGGAAAAGCACGAGCTGTATCCGCACGCCGCCACCGACCGCTCAGGAAGGCTGATAGTAGGCGCGGCCGTGTCGCCCCAGGACTTTGACGTGCGCGTGCCATTGCTCGTTGAGGCGCGCTGCGATTTCGTGGTGCTGGACACTGCCCACGGGGATACGCGCGGGGTGCTGGACGCCGTCCGAGACATCAAGAAACGCTACGGCATGACGGTGATAGGCGGGAACGTTGCCACGGCCGACGGCACGAGGCGGCTGGTCGAAGCCGGGGCGGACGCGGTCAAGGTAGGCATAGGGCCGGGATCGATATGCACCACGCGGGTGGTCGCGGGAATAGGCGTGGCGCAATTCAGCGCCGTGCTGGAATGCGCGGAAGAGGCGGACAAGGCGGGCGTACCCGTGATAGCGGACGGCGGCGTCAAGTATTCCGGAGACATAGTCAAAGCCATAGGCGCGGGAGCGTCGACCGTTATGATAGGCAACCTGTTCGCCGGCCTCAAGGAGGCGCCCGGAAGGGAAATCCTGTACGACGGACGCATATACAAGGAATACCGGGGCATGGGCTCGCTCGGTGCCATTGCGTCCGGCTCCGGGGACCGCTACCAGCTGAGCAAGGACGAAAGCCCGGTGCCAGAAGGTATCGAGGGACGGGTTCCGTACAAGGGCGAGCTCAAGGCCTACCTGCACCAACTGGTGGCCGGGCTGCGCAAGGGAATGGGCTACACGGGTTGCAGGGACATGGCGGCCCTGCGCGCCTACCGCCGCTTTGTGAGGATCACGGACGCAGGCTTCCGGGAAAGCCACGCGCATGATGTGGCCATCACACAAGAGGCGCCCAACTACTCGCGGCGCTGAGCGGCCGCGGGACGACCGCCTTGGAGGCTTTTTTACTGACGGCGTAGAGCGAGCACGGCAAGCAAGGAGCAGCGGATGAACGTTGTGCTGATAGGAGCCCAATGGGGCGACGAGGGCAAGGGGAAGATGGTCGACTACCTTGCGGCGGACGCGCAGATCATCGTGCGCTTCTCCGGCGGCGCCAACGCCGGCCACACCATCGTGAGGAACGGCGAGCAGTTCGCGCTCCACCTAATACCGTCCGGCGTCCTGTATCCGGACAAGACCGTGGTACTCGGTTCCGGCATGGTCATAGATCCGGAAGCCCTGTTCGCGGAGCTGTCCATGCTGGAGAGCCGGGGCATAGACTGGAAGGGGCGTGTGCTCATATCTGACCGCGCCCATGTGGTCCTGCCTCGCTACCGGGACGTAGACAAAGAGATGGAAGCGTCGCGCAAGATGCCCATAGGAACCACCGGGCGCGGCATAGGCGTGGCCTACGCCATGAAGGCGTCCAGGGACGGCGTGAGGCTGGCCGACATCAACGATCCAGCTCGGCTGGCAAACCTGGAGCCCGCCGACATGGACTTCCTGTCCGAGTGGGCCGAGCGCCTCTCTCCCCTGGCTGTTGACCTCACCAACTACCTGGACCACCACAGGAACGCGTACATACTTTTCGAAGGGGCCCAGGGCGCCCTCCTGGACCTGGACGCCGGCACCTATCCCTTTGTGTCCAGCGGCATGTCCAGCGCGGCCGGCGCGGCTGCCCAGGGAGGCATAGGACCCCGGGCCATAGATAAGGTCCTGGGCGTGTTCAAGGCCTATTCAACGCGCGTGGGCAACGGGCCCTTTCCCACGGAGTTCGACGAGAATTCCCAGTCGGCCCTCTGCCAGTTCGTGCGCGATACCGGCCGCGAGTACGGCGTGACCACGGGGCGGCCACGGCGCTGCGGCTACCTGGATCTGGTGGCACTGCGCTATGCCTGCCTGGCCAATTCCATAGACTCGCTCATACTCACTCACTTGGATGTGTACGACACGCTGGACAGCTTTGAGGCTTGCGTTGCCTACAAGGTCAACGGCACGTTGGTCGAACATTTCCCTGCGTCGGTGAGCGACCTTGACGGCGCCCAGCCGGTCCTCAGGAGTTTCCGCGGCTGGAAAAGAAGCCTGGCAGGCGTCAGGCGCTACGACGAACTTCCGATAGAGGCCACCGACTACATATCGTTCATCGAGGAATTCACCGGCACGGCCATAGACATCGTGTCCGTGGGCTATGACAGGCAGGAGACCATCGTGAGGAAGAGCCCGTGGATACGATACTGATCCTTGATTACGGGAGCCAGTACACCCAGCTCATAGCCAGGCGCCTCCGCGAGCGCAGTGTGTATACGGAAATACGGCCAGGCGACCTGCCCCTGGACCGGGCCCGGGTGCCGGGAATGAAGGGCGTGATCCTGTCCGGCTCGCCGTGGAGTTGCTATGAGGACGGCGCCCCAGCCCCTGACCGCGCCGTGTACGACTGCGGCCTGCCGGTACTCGGGATATGCTACGGCGCCCAGCGCATGACGCTGGACCACGGAGGCCTGGTGTCCGCCCTCCCGGAGCGCGAGTACGGCCGCCGCGACGTGTTCGTTGAGTCGGACGATCCCCTGTTCGAGGGCTTGCCCCGGCGCTTCTCATCGTGGATGAGCCATGGCGACAGCATTGAAAAACCGGCGAACGGTTTTGTGGTAACGGCGCGCACCGATGGCGGCATACCGGCAGCCATAGCCCACGAAAGCCTACCACTGTGGGGCGTGCAGTTCCATCCCGAAGTGGCGCACTGCGAGCACGGCTCGGAGCTACTGGCCAACTTTGCCGTGGGCATATGCGGCTGCGACGCGGAATGGTCCATGGCCCGCTACATAGAGGACGAGTCGGCGGCCTTGAAAGAGCGCGTCGGGGACGCCGACGTGCTCCTCCTCATATCGGGCGGCGTGGACTCCACGGTGGCCGGGGCCTTGCTCCTCCGCGCCTTGAAGCCGGAGCGCGTGCACCTGCTGTACATAGACACGGGGCTCATGCGGGCGCGGGAAAGCGACGAGGTGATGCGCACCCTGTCGTCGCTCGGAGCCGCCAACGTCCGCCGTTTAGACTCGGGCGACGAATTCCTGTCCGCCCTGTCCGGCGTGGACGACCCCGAGCGCAAGCGCGCCATTATCGGCGACCTGTTCATCACCGTCCAGGAACGGGCCGTGGAGGAGCTTGGCCTGGGCGACTACTTCCTGGCCCAGGGCACCCTGTACACGGACCTCATAGAGTCGGGCAAGGGCGTGGGCTCCAAGGCCCATGTCATAAAAAGCCACCACAACGTACGATCGCCCTTGGTGGAACGCAAGCGCGCTGAGGGCCGCGTCATCGAGCCCTTGGACAGGCTGTACAAGGACGAGGTGCGCGCCCTCGGGCGGGAACTGGGCTTGCCGGATTCCGTGGTCGGCCGCCACCCCTTCCCGGGGCCGGGCCTTGGAGTGCGCGTACTCGGTGAGGTAACCCGCGATAAGTGCGACATACTGAGAGAAGCGGATGACGAGTATCTCAAACAGCTGCGGGAACGGGGCCTGTACGACAAAATCTGGCAGGCTTTCTGCGTGCTCTTGCCCGTCCGCTCAGTGGGCGTGGCGGGTGACGTGCGCACCTACGGCTGGACCGTGGCCCTGCGCGCCGTCGCGTCGTCGGACGGAATGACCGCCGACGTGTTCGACTTTGACATGAAGGACCTGCGAGATATATCGGCCGCCATCACCAACAGGGTCAAGCAGGTCGGACGGGTGGTGTACGACGTGTCTAGCAAGCCGCCGGCCACCATAGAGTGGGAGTAGGGCGAGGCGCGGTCCCCGGCCATGAGTTTTTCTCTTGCCTAAAGCGACTCGGGCTTGGCATACTCACGGGAGCGGGCGCGCAAGGGAGCCTCTAAAAACTGCAGTTATTAGAGGTTCCCATTAGCCCTGGAGGACAGGCATGGGTGAGCAGAACGACACGACACGCAGGGAACGACTCAGGATCATCCTCAAGCTCCTGCGCGAGCACCGCGTCGAATCCCAGGACGAGCTCTTGTCGCTCTTGGAGCAAAAGGGCGTCTACATAACCCAGGCCACCCTGTCGCGCGACCTCAAGCTCCTCAAGGCCAGCAAGGTCGGCGCCGGCTCGGAAGGCTATTTCTACGCCGTGCCCTCCGACGACGAACTGCGCAAACGCGAGGAGATATACGCCCAGGATTTCCTCAGGGGCTACGTGTCCATAGACTGGAACGACCAGATGGTGGTCATCAAGACCTACTCTGGCCACTCGGCGCCCGTGGCCCTGGCCCTGGACAACATGGGCCTGGACGGCGTGATGGGCACCCTGGCCGGCCAGGACAACAACGTGTTCATCGCCCTGCGCGCCGGTTACACGGGCGACGCGTTCATGGCCGACCTCAAGTCCAGGCTCCCGGACCTGGACGAGGACTGACGGACCGCAGGGCGTCAGTCCTCGGATGGCCGCCTGGCGCTCAGTTCCCGGTGTTCCTCAAGCACATGCTCGACCAGCTCGGACACCGTCCATTCAATATTGTGTTCGGTGGTCAGGGCAAAGGCCAACTCGTCGGTAAAGCCGAGAGCGGTTTTCACCGCGCGCATGGCCTTAAGCGCCTCGTCCGGCGTCAATCCGTGCATGAGGACGAGCTTGTCCGTGGTATTCAAGTCGTGTTTCATGCGGCCAGTGTAGCCGCCCGCGCCCGCCGCCGCAAGCGGACCCTTGCCTTCGGAAGCTACAGGGAGTATTTTTTTTGTGCCGAGTGTCCGTGCTGTACACGGGCCGCGACGGCAAGCATAGACTTCCGTACGTACATATGCGCGCGCGCGTGACGGCGCCGAAGGAACGCGGGTGCGGCGGGGAACGTTATCCCCGAGCCAGCCTTGCGGGAATGGAGACCCCTCGCCATGGATTTCGACAAATTCACCCATGTGGCCCAGGAGGCCATACAGGACGCCAGCTCGCGCGCCCAGCGCATGGACCACAGCCAGATAGAGCTTGAGCATCTGCTGTTGGCCCTCCTGGAATCTGAAGGCGGCGCTGTCCGGCCGCTTTTGGACCGGCTTGGGGCCAGAACGGATACCCTCGCATCGGATCTGGAAGCGAGCATAGCAAAATTCCCCAAGGTGTCCGGACACGCCGTGCAGGTGTACCTGTCGCCCGCGTCGTCCAAGGCGCTGGCCAAGGCTGAGGGAGAGGCTGCGGCGCTCAAGGACGACTACGTTGCCGGCGAGCACATACTCCTGGCCATGCTGGCCGACGAGGGCCGCGTTGGAGAGCTCCTGCGCTCAAAGGGCGTCACGCGCACCGGCATACTCGAGTCGCTGAAGGACATACGCGGCAACCGGAGCGTCAAGGACCAGGCTGCCGAGGAAAAGTATCGCGTACTTGAGAAATACTGCAGGGACCTCACTGCCCTGGCCAGAAGGGAAAAGCTGGATCCGGTGATAGGGCGCGACGAGGAAATCCGCCGTGTCATGCAGGTGCTGGCCAGAAGGACCAAAAACAATCCCGTGCTGATAGGCGAGCCAGGCGTGGGCAAGACGGCCATCGTGGAAGGTCTGGCCCGTCGCATCGTGTCAGGCGACGTGCCTGACAGCCTCCGCAAAAAAAAGCTCCTGGCCCTGGACCTGGGCGCCCTGGTAGCGGGCGCCAAATTCAGGGGCGAGTTCGAGGAACGGCTCAAGGCGGTGATCGAGGAAGTGCAGAAGTCCGACGGCGAGGTGATACTCTTCATCGACGAGCTGCACACCCTGGTGGGCGCGGGCGCGGCGGAAGGAGCCATGGACGCGTCCAACCTCTTAAAGCCCGCCCTGGCGCGCGGCGAGCTTCGCGCCGTCGGCGCCACCACCCTGGACGAATACCGCAAGCACATAGAGAAGGACGCTGCCCTGGAGCGTCGCTTCCAGCCGGTGCTGTGCCCCGAGCCGAGCGTGGAGGACACCATAGCCATCCTGCGCGGGCTCAAGGAGCGCTACGAGGTGCACCACGGCGTACGCATCATGGACGAGGCGTTGATAGCGGCGGCAACCCTGTCCGACCGCTACATCACCAGCCGCTTCCTGCCGGACAAGGCCATAGACCTGGTAGACGAGGCGGCAAGCCGCATCAAGATGGAGATAGAGAGCCAGCCCACCGACCTGGACCAGATCGAGCGGCGCATACTCCAGCTGACCATCGAGCGCCAGGCCCTGTCCAGGGAGGACGATCCCGCCAGCAAGGAGCGCCTGGCCAAGCTGGAAAAGGAACTGGCCGAGCTGTCGGGCAGGCGCGACGCCATGCGCCTCCGTTGGAAGAACGAGAAGGACCGCATCGGCGTCATACGTTCGCTCAAGGAAGAGATAGAGAAACTCAAGCTGGACGAGCAGCGCTACGAGCGAGAGGGCAACCTGGCCAAGGCTGCCGAGATAAAGTACGGCAAATTGCTTGAGGCCCAGAAAAAGCTGGACCAGGCCAGCTCTGACGGCGGCTCGGCCCAGGCGGGCCAGCGTCTCCTCAGGGAGGAAGTGTCCGAGGAGGACATAGCCAGGGTGGTGTCGACCTGGACCGGCATACCCGTGTCTAAGATGCTGTCCAGCGAACTGCAGAAATACCTGGAGCTGGACGCCACGCTCGCCCGCCGCGTGGTCGGGCAGGACGCAGCCATCACAGCCGTGGCCGACGCCATTCGGCGCAACCGCACGGGCCTGTCTGATCCCAACCGTCCTCTCGGGAGCTTCCTGTTTGTGGGACCCACCGGCGTGGGCAAGACCGAGCTGGCCAAAACCCTGGCGGAGTTCCTCTTTAACGACGACAAGGCCCTCACGCGCATAGACATGTCCGAGTACATGGAAAAGCATTCGGTCAGCCGCCTGATAGGCGCTCCTCCCGGCTATGTGGGCTACGACGAGGGCGGCCAGCTGACCGAGGCGGTGCGCCGTCGGCCGTATTCCGTGGTCCTGTTCGACGAGGTGGAAAAAGCCCACCCGGACGTGTTCAACGCCCTTCTCCAGCTCTTGGACGACGGGCGCCTGACGGACGGGCAGGGCCGCGTGGTCGATTTCAAGAATTCCATCGTTATCATGACCAGCAACCTCGGTTCGGATCTCATACTGGACGCCAAGGACATGACCGAGGTGCGCGAGCGCGTGGACGCCGTGCTCAAGAGCGCCTTCAAGCCCGAGTTCCTCAACCGGATCGACGAAATGGTTGTGTTCGAGCGCCTGGAACAGAAGCACATGGTCGGCATCGCGCGTATACAGCTGGAACACCTGAAAGGGCGCCTGGCCGAGCGCAAGGTGGCGCTGGACATCAGCCCCGAGGCCGAAACCCTGGTGGCCAAGGAAGGCTATGACAGCCGCTTTGGCGCCCGTCCGCTCAAGCGCCTGGTGCAGGCCCGCATTCAGAATCCGCTGGCCAAGCTGATACTCAAAGGCGACATAAAAGAAGGAGATACGGTACTGGTCGGCGTCAAGAACGGCGATTTCTCGTTCTCGGCTAAGCGCCGTGGCTGATACCGCGGCCCCTGTCCGGGCGTATCCTGATTCCCACGCCCATCTGTCATACGTGGCCAGGCGGCCTGGTGACCTGGCCGCCGTGGCGGATCGCTACCGGGGCTCGGGCGTCATGATCCTGGATCCCGGCGTGGACGACGACGATTTTTTGGGACGCAAGCGCTTGCTTGGCGGCTTGGACTTTGTGGCCCTTGCCGCCGGTATATGGCCGGATGCCGGGCCCCTGTCTGAGCCTGATGCCAGCCTGTCACGGCTGGAAGTTGCGATATCGGATCCGGACTGCGTGGCCCTGGGAGAGTGCGGCCTGGATTACCATTGGATGCACGGCGACGAGCGTGCCCAGGAGCATTTATTCAGGGCCCAGGCAGAGTTGGCGGCCCTCCGCGGCCTTCCGCTGGTCGTGCACTCCAGGGACGCTCATGCGCCAACGCTGGCCGTGGTGCGCGACTATTCGGGCACGATACCGGTGATCATCCACTGTTTTGGATACGACGACGAGGCCGCGCGGGACTACTTGGCGGTGGGCTGCTACCTGTCGTTCGCCGGCAACCTGACATACAAGACATCGGGCGCCCTGAGAGCCGCCTGCTCCCTGGTTCCTGACGACCGTCTCCTACTGGAAACCGATGCCCCGTACATGAACCCGATGCCCCGACGCGGCAAGCCGTCGTCGCCCCTAGACATAGACAGGACCTACCTGGCCGCCGCCGCGCTCAGGGGTACCGAACCAGAGGTCTTGGCCGAACAGGTGGGAGCCACCATGGCCACCTTATTCAAAAAGAAAACCCTCTAGCAGGCTCCCGGCAAGGCACGCGCCTTTGTACGCAGGCTGTTAGGCGCGTTTTGGCAGGCTGAGTGTGAAGGTGGTGCCCGCCCCGGGGCTGGAATCAAAGGCCAGGGTGCCTCCATGGGCTTCCACAATGTTGCGCACGATGAGGAGCCCAAGGCCCGTGCCGCCCCGGCCGGACGCCGAGTAGAAGGGCTCAAAAATCCGCGCCTGCGTTTCCTTATCCATGCCCGTGCCCGAGTCCCGGACAATAATGGTCAAAAAATCCCCTTCGTACCTGCACCCAAGGGTCAGTACCCTCTCGTTAGCGTCCAGGAGGGCCTTACGCGCATTGTCCGCCAGGTTATGGATGACGCGGGCCATGCGTTCCTCGTCCATCAAAACCGGGCCGGGAGCTTCAAGCTGTACATCTATCCTGATCCTGTCGCGTTCCAGCCTGGGGCGCAGGGTATCCGCCAGCTTTGACAAGAAGATATCGGGCTGGACTATGGAAAAATCCAGGCGTATCTCGCCGCGGGAATAATCCAGTAGTTCCCCGGAAAGGCGTTCCAGCCTGGACACTTCGCCGGCAAGGGCTTCCAGGGATCGCTTCTGGCGTTCCGGGTCGTCCAGGTGCATGGCCATGAGCTGGAGCTGTCCTTTGATGATGGACAGGGGATTCCGAATGTCATGCAGTATGAGCGACGAGAATTTGCCCAGCGTCGACAGGCGCTCTCCCCTGAGCCGCTCCGCCTGGGCGCGTTCCAGCTGGCCATAGGCTGCCTCCAGCTCGGTGTTGCGCTTGCGCAGGTCGTCAACATACACCTCGTTCGAACTGCGAACCAAGAATGACATGGACATCATGACTGACAGGGCTATGGACGAGTGCCCGCGCACGAGGGCGTGAAAGTCATCGCGGTACAGGAAGAGGGTGAGGGTGTCTTCCCTGGCTATGGCCGTGGCCGAACGGGGCAATTCGTCCACCAGGGCCATCTCGCCGAAAAAGTGGCCGGGGCCATGGACGCCCAGGAGGTCGGGTTTGGGATCGTTGTAGTTTTTCCATACCTCGACGCGGCCTTCCATCACAATGTAGAAACGGTCGGCGCTGTCTCCTTCCCGGAAGAGGGTGGTGCCGGCGGCAAAGCGTTCCTCGTGGCAGACGGCGGCTACATGGGCTATCTCGTCGTCGTTAAGGTTCTTGAAAAAAAACACGCGCCGTAAAAACTCAAGGTGTTTCATCCGTCCTCCGGGCAAAAAAAGGGGCCCCGAAAGCGGGGCCCTTGCAGGATCGCCGGTTTTTTACCAACCGTCAACCATGTCGTCAACGTCTCTGGAATCCTCAGCGAACAGGTCCGTGATCGCGCGGAGGTCGTCAAAGTAGATGTAATAGGTACCAAAGGACTCCCAGGGGTCGCACTCGATCTTGAAACCTATGATCTTGATGCCGCGCTGGTTGTTGTAGTGGTAGTTGCTCTGTATGATGCCGCTCACGCCGTCCGGATTCTGCGGAGGTATGGCAACCGACAGCTTTTTCCAGCCCTGGAAATTCAGCTTGCCGAGCGTCAGCTCGAACTGCTTGTTGAAGGCGTCTACCACGATGAGCTTGAGCACATGGTTGTAGTTCCTGCCGGCAACCCATACGGACACGATCTTGGATATGCCCTCTATGGGTATGGGCTTCTGCGCCAGGACGTACACCTGGTTGAAGCCGCGGCGGAAGAAGTCCACGCGAACGCCGAACGAGTACTGGTCGGCGATCTTGGGGTCTATGCCGGTATACCGCTCCTCGGGGGCGGGCTCCTCAGCCTTGCCGGCGGGACTTCCCACGAACAGGCGGCTCTGGATAAAGCCCTCGTCCGGGGAGATGTAGGCGTTCCAGAAACCGGCGGACTCGAATTTGTCCACGCTCACCATCTGGAGTTTCTGCTGGGCGGTGTCGTTGCCGATCGAGTCGGCGTCGGGCGTGCCCACGGTATCCTGAGCCGCGGCCAGTCCGGCCAGGGCGAACGCAAGAACAACGACGAATATCTTTTTCATGGTCTCCCCTTAGTTGGAAGTTCCGGCGCCCCAGGTTTCCTCCATGAATTCGGGATCCGTGAGGCTGTCGCCGTCGTAGAGCGATTCGAAGGTGTCGGTGAGCACCTTGAAGTGATCAAAGTAGAAGTATATGGCCCGTTCGTGGTCGGGCGCTCCGCTCCTGGTTGGGGCGGCTACCACTTCCGTGGGCCGGGTCCATATGCGGAACTTCACTAGGGTAAGGGATTCGCGCTTGGGAAGGTACTTGCGGGCCTGGGGAATGTTATCGGGGAGACGGCCGCGGAAGTGCTTCCAGCCTATATGGTTGAGGTTCCCCATCGGAACGATGTGCACGATGCCGGTATAGTCGCGGATGTACGCCTCTATGTAGTAGTTGTAGTTGCCGGACCATATCCACATGTCGATCTGGCTGACGCGGCCAGGCAGGTCTATCTCCGCGGGCTGGTAGGTAACGTCCTCGCCCGAGCCGGATTTTGTACCCGGAATGATATCCACCCAGTTGTACTCTTTCCGGTCGAACATCATGGCCACGCCCAGGCTCCTGAGCTCGGAGCCGGTCCGTGCGTCCTTGCCCTCGGGGTTGACCCCATGGAGGGCGGTCGGCCAAGTTTTGACAAAATTCAGCTTGGGATAGCCCGCTGTGGCGAACTTGCTGCCGATGACGAACCATGGCTGGGCTTCTGGATCATCAAAATCCTGCACCACCAGCGATTCGAGGTTTGTGGTTTCCTCGTCGCCGAAGGCCGGCGCCACGCACAGGAGGAACAGGAAGACGAACAATAGGCTGAACGCCTTAACGACGCGCTGTTTCATCCGGATTACTCCTTATCAAGGTTCCTCATCCGATCAAGACACCAAAATCTAGGAAAATTATATTTTTAAGGCTATCCTTTGTCAAATCAAATGACGCCTTTTCCGCACAAAGGTCTTTCGGCCGGTTTTGTCATCCTCCGGCGCGCACCAGCGTCCAGGTTCCCTCTCCGTTGCCCCGTTCGCCGGTCTGGAGGCGACGCGACAGTTCCCCAAGGGTCTCCTTGAGGTTCCACGCCACCAGGGCGTCCACGCCGCGAGGCGTGCCAGGGGACGGCAGCGGGCAGAGCAGGAGGGTGTACGCTTCGTCCGGAAGCGCCGTGCCCAGCCAGCGGCCGCTTTCGGACAGATCGACAGCCAGATAGGCGGCGCGCACGTCCATTGCGCCCAGGCGGTCGGAAACGGACTGCGACCAGCCGGCCACCCTCTCGATTATCGGCACGCGGACGCTATCTGCGGAGCTAAAAGCGGACAGTAGAGCCTGCGTTACGGTCTCGGCTCCGTCGGGGCTCACCAGCGCGACGCTGATCGCTGAAGGCTGGCCGGTGGCGGCTATGGCGTCCGCGAGGGCGGGGCCGGCCACGGCGGCCGCTCCTGCGGGTGAAAAGGTGGCCGAGTACAGCGTGTCGTGATCGGCCGGTACACCCGGACCTGCCCATAATACCGTAAGCTCAGGTCGAGACCGACAGAGGGGGCCCAGCTCGGTGAACAGGAGGGGCGACAGCACCACCCACGACGGACGGTGTTTGTCTATGGCTGCGTACATGGCGGCGGAGGGAGCTTCCTCGGGCAAAACGACCAGGGTTCCGGCCAGTGCCCGGTATTCCCGGGCAGCCGCGGGAAAGAGCGACGCGAATACCGGATCGACTATGGCCAGACCTCCCGCGGGGCCTCGGGCGCAGGCGGTCAGTACCAGCATGGCCAGGACCACGGCTATGCCCGCTCGGTGCACGGCTCCGGTGCGGTGTATCATGCGCACACTGTAGCGATGCCGCGCCCCTGGGGCAAGGGCCGGGCCTTGACGCTCCGGTCGGGCCGGACCTAGACTCAAGTCCATAGCATGGGGGCTGTCCGTCGCCCAGAAGCCGGCTGCCCCACGATATACAGCGTCTAGCTAAGGAGTCGCGCATGACCAGTTACAAGGAGCTTGGCCTTACCAACACGGTCGAGCTGTTCAAAAAGGCGGTGGCCGGGGGATACGCCCTGCCGGCATACAATTTCAACAACATGGAACAGCTTCAGGCTATTATCCAAGCCTGCGTCGAGACAAAGAGCCCCGTGATACTCCAGGTGTCGTCGGGAGCCCGCAAGTACGCCAACGCCAATCTCCTGCGGAACATGGCCCGGGGTGCCGTGGAGTACGCTACGGAGCTCGGCCACGCCATACCAATCGTCCTCCACCTGGACCATGGAGACAGCTTCGAGCTGTGCGTGGACTGCATAGAAAACGGCTTCTCCAGCGTGATGATAGACGGCTCGCACCTGCCGTACGACGAAAACGTGGCCCTGACCCGCAAGGTGTGCGAATACGCCCACTCGCGCAAGGATTACGTGTCCGTTGAGGGCGAGCTGGGCGTGCTTGCCGGCGTAGAGGACGACGTGTCGGCGGAGCACAGCCACTACACCCAGCCCGACGAGGTCGAGGACTTTGTCAAGAAAACCGGCGTGGACTCACTGGCCATATCCATAGGAACCAGCCACGGCCGGGCCAAATTCAAGCCCGAGCAATGCACCAGGGACTCAAACGGCGTACTGATTCCGCCCCCCCTGCGCTTTGACATACTCACCGAGATCGAGAAACGCATACCCGGCTTCCCCATCGTGCTACACGGTTCGTCCAGCGTGCCCCCAGAGTACATACAGATGATCGAGCGTTACGGCGGGAAGCTGTCCGACTCCGTGGGCATACCCGAGGAACAGCTCAGGCAAGCGGCCAAGAGCGCCGTGTGCAAGATCAATATAGACTCGGACGGCCGCCTGGCAATGACCGCCATGATACGCAAGGTCTTTGCAGAGAAGCCGGATGAGTTCGATCCGCGCAAGTACCTTGGCCCGGCCAGGGACGAGCTCAAGAAGCTGTACATGCACAAGAACAAAGAAGTGCTGGGTTCGGCCGGCCAGGCCTGAGCCGAAAGCCCGCAAAAAACCCCGGGGACAACGGGGCCACTGAAAAAGACCGCGAAGTTGTGCAAGAGCATGACTTCGCGGTTTTCTTTTGGAAGCGCTTCGGTCGGAGGTGATGG
>JAFGJV010000049.1 GCA_016928955.1 Spirochaetales bacterium | reverse complement strand
TTCCATCACCTCCGACCGAAGCGCTTCCAAAAGAAAACCGCGAAGTCATGCTCTTGCACAACTTCGCGGTCTTTTTCAGTGGCCCCCGCTTGCCCGGCGGTTTTTTTCAGGCCAAGGCCCGTCAAGCCAGGCCCGTTACCGAGAGCAGGAAGGGCCAGGCGGCCCACAGCGAGAACACCGTGATGGCCGCGTACGACAGCACCTCAAGGGCGCCCGATATGTTGGCCACCAGGCGCTCCTTGGCCTTGAGCCTGCCAAACAGCCCTTCCCTGCCGAACCAGGCCAGATAGGCCGCCAGGGCCACGATCACGGCCTGGCCAAGGGCTATGGCCACCAAGGCCAACAACCCCAGAACTATGGCGTCCATGTACAGGGCAAAGAGCAACACCATGATGGTGCCCGTGCAGGGGACCAGGCTGGAGAAAAATATGATGCCGTATGTTCCCCGGCCCTTGGCGGCGTGGTTGTGCGCGCTCCCCTTGGCAAGGCGGACAATCTTGATGATGGCCAGGGTAAGACCCAGGGCCGCCAGGATGACAAGGCTTATTCCGTCCATCCACACCATCACGGCTTCGGCAGACGCCAGCGACGCCAGCATGCCCCTGATGACAGACAGGGCAAGGATGAGGAGGCCGCCTGACAGGGTGTGGGTTGTGGCCGCCAGAAGCCCGGCGGCCATGGGTTCCCAAGCTTTTCTCTTGGAACCGAGGAACAGAGAAAACACCACGGTCTTGCGGTGGCCGGGCCCGGCCGCGTGGGCTAGTCCATACAGGAAGGCCAAACCCAAGACGGCGGCCAGGGACGACGCCGCTCCCTCGGTCTGCGCCGAGCCAAAAGCGTCGGCCAGGCTGTCCCGGAAACGGCGCTGGAGTTCGACCAGGGGGCCGGACGCTCCCCGGGTGGCAGAAACCGGGGCTTGGGGCTCCCCCTCGGCGGTGCCATAAAACGGGTTGGCCCAGACGGCCGCGCCCATGACCAGGGCCAGGAGCGTGGCCGCCAGCACCCGGCCCACACGCGGGCGCGCGAACCGGCCATCGTTCCCGCCGTCAGGCGCCGGCTCAGCCTCCAAAACTGACAAGGATTTCCTCCGGATAGGCGGTCTGAAGGCCGGGGCCGGGCTTGGAATAGGTGGTCATGTCCTGGGCGCCGCCGCTGGGGTTGTAGTACACGGGATAGCGCTTGTCCACCTGGCGGCTGAAGCTGGGCAGGCTATACCCAGCACGCTTCTGCGTGCCCGCGGCAAAGCTTTCCGGGTACTGGATGGCGCTGTAGTAGGTGGTGTCGAATATGGCGACGCTGAAGTCGCCGGCGGCCAACGCGTCGTCCAGCGGAACGTAGAAACGGTACACGGCCCTGCCGTCCCGCAGAGTTGCGCTGAAGCTCTCCACCGCCTGGGGACTCTTGCGCGTCGAACCCGAGCGTATCAGCGTATAAAAGCCGTATTTTCTCAGGTTGATGAAGGCTCCGTTGTGTATCTTCTGCTGCTCGGCATCGCTGAACGCGCCATTGCCGTCCAGGTCAAAATTGTGGGCCAGCTCGGCGCTGAACACCGCGTCAAAGGTCCACTCCTCCCAAAAGCCCACGCAGGACGAACCTTCAAACTCGAAATTCAGCGTGGCCTGTATGAACACGTGCGGGTGGGCCCAGGCACCCACCGCCAGGAGCGTTAGGGCCCCTGCCATGAATAAGCGTTTCATGGCCGTATTTTAGCACACAAGGGGCATAACGGGCCAAGGCCCATAAACCGGGCCCCAGCCCCACAGGCTGCTAGCGATTCATATCCCCGATAAAAGCCTTGGTCTTGTCCACCTTGGGCGCGACGACAACCCGGCAATACCCGTACTCGGGATTCTTGCGGTAAAAATCCTGGTGGTAGTCTTCCGCCGGCCAGAACACGCCGAGAGGCTCCACGTCGGTGACGATGGGGTCGCGGAACGTGGCCGACGCCTGTGTGACGGCCAGCTCTGCGGCTGTTTTCTGCGCGTCGCCCTGATACAGGATGATGGAACGGTACTGAGTGCCCACGTCGGCGCCCTGCCTGTCCTCCGTGGTCGGGTCGTGGACTTTCCAGAACAGCTCGAACAGGCGCCCAAGATCGACCTCCCCAGGATCGAACCACACCCGTACCACCTCGGCATGGCCGGTTAGGCCCGTTGATACCTGCTCGTAGCTCGGGTTCTCCCTCGAGCCGCCCGCGTAGCCGGATTCCACGTCCTTGACGCCGGGCACCAGTTCATAGGCCGCCTCCAGGCACCAGAAACACCCGCCGCCCAGCACCAACGATTCCAGCCCCGTCCTGTCCATGGTCTGACCCTCCATGCTCGTCCCTCCCGCAACAGCCGCCCCACCGGTGTCAGCGGCACACGAGGCTGCCATTAACATGATAATTACAGTCAGGTACTTCATGGGTATAGAATAACGCCCGCCGTTCCATAAGGAAAGGCGGGCGCGTTACGCAACTATTCGCTTCAGCGCACGCTGACGTCGCCGGACACACTCTTGGCGCTTACCCGCGCGGGGCCGCCTTCACGCAGCATTTTTGCGCCAACCAGTCCCGCCCCGCGCCGCGCCCCGGGCGCGGACACATCGCCGGACACGCTTTCCGCCGAGATCTCGGCGGCGGATCCCTCGGCAAGGTGGACGGACACGTCGCCGGACAGGGTGCTGGCGTCCACGTCGGCGTCCGGATCTGCGCAGTACACAGAAACGTCGCCGGACTGGGTACCAGCCTTGAGCCTGCCCGTTATCCCGCGTATGGACAGGTCGCCGGACGCCGAGCTCACCTCAGCGTCGGTGGTCGAGCCCTTGACGCTGACGTCGCCTGATGCCGTGCCCACGGTCAATGCGCCCCCCGCCACGGTACAGCTCACGTCGCCCGATGCCGTGCGGACAGCGATATTTGCTCCCTCGGGCAGGGACGCGTTCACGTCGCCGGACACCGTGCTCACGATCAGCTCGACCAGGCCGGGCGGCAGGGTCAGTTCCAGGCTGTCTGCGTCGTTGCCCCCGTCCAGCTTCCACACGCCGCCCTGCCGCGTGATCCTGGGTTCGTCGCCGTCATCCCAGCGACCGCTTATCCGGTAAGAAAAACCGTCGCCGGGCACGGCGCTCACGTCGCAGGCCACCAGCGTGCATTCCACGCGCTCGACCCCCACGTCGTCGCCCGAAAGCTCGCGCTCGTCGCGCCTGGCAAAACGGAACAGGCGCTCCATCCCGCCGAGCGAGAAGCGGAATCCGCCCTTCTTCCGGCCGCGCTCATCTTCCTTGGACTGGCGCTCGGCGCCCTCGCTGTAGTAGGAGGCCGCCACGCTGGCAGGCGGAGGCAGGCGATCCACGATCTGTGCCTCGTCAAGCTCGGGTCGGGCCGCCTGGGTGTCATCCATGTGGCTCTCGAACTCGCGCAGGACGTCGGTCCGCGCGGCTTCGTCCAGGAAATAGAGCTGGGATTCCAGCTCGTCCAAATACTGCTTCTTGGTCATTCCAGCCCCCCGATCTTGTAGTTGACTATCAGCCGCGCTCCCGCTCCGCCCGATCCGCCCGCGCCGCCCCGTGGACGCTCTGACGACGCGCACGCCCCGGACAGTATGGCCTTGTACGCCTTCTGGTCCTTGTCGCGCTCCTGTCCGAGCCGCTCAAGGTAGCGTTCGCCGAAGGACGATAGCTTGTAGTACTTGCGCGGGTGGCCTTCCGGGGGCGTATCCCAGGCGGCGTCCAGGACGCCTTCCCTCACCAGGCGGGCCAGCAGGGGATACAGGGACCCCTCGCCCACGTCCAGACCGGCTCCGGCCATGCTGTCCAGCATGGCAAAACCGTAACTTCTGCCTGCGCCCTTGACGCAGGCCAGCAGGCAGAGCTCCAAAAAGCCCTTTCTGCTCTGGGAACGCCATTTTTCCAGCGCCTTCCCTAAATCGTCCGAAAACATGTCGGATTCCGGCATCATACCTCCCCGGGGCCACCAGCCCCGCCTTTTGGCCGCCTATAACGCGCGGCCAAGGGTTTTCCAGGCCGCCTTGATGGCCAGCCCGTCAGTACACGATACAATGTATTGCAAGGTATGATGCTAGTCAAGATATTTTAATAAAAAACCCGGCGCACAGGCCGGGTTCCACAAACGCAACGGACCGTGCGCAAGATCAGAAATCCAGCGACACCATAACGCCTGCGGCCAGGCGTTCGGCCAGGGCTTCCGGAGGAGCAGGCAAGCCCTGGAACATGCCTTCCAAGTCACCGGAGCGCCAGAGGGCGTAGGCCACCACGCCCAGGCCCCTGTCGACGCTCGCCGACCAGGCCACCGTGGTCTGCCATGCGTCGTTGGATGGCGACCACAGGCCCCTGACATCAAGGGCGTTCGCGTCGTCCACCGCCCATGACAGGGACAGGAAGGCCGTATGCTCGGCCCGGAACGTGCCTACCGGGACGGCGGCGCCCCGGACGACATGCCACTGGTACTCGGCGTCCACAACAACGGCTCCGCCAAAGGAGTAGTCGGCTCCGGCCATAACGCTGTACACGGCGTCCGCGGGATCTGGCGTCCAGCCGTCCAGACGCATCCTGGCCACGGCCTCAGCGCACAGGCCCAGGACCAGGTCGGCCTTCAGGTCAAGCCCAAAGACGGCCTGGCCTGCCGCCCCGTCACGGAACAGGGACAAGCCTGCGTCCAATCCGGCCAGGTTGCCGTATACGCGGGCTCCCGCCACCGAGTCCCCGGGCTCGGCGGCTAGGCTGGCCACGGCGTCCAGGCCGCCGGTGGTACCGAGGGGCACCAGCATCCTGAACGCATCGGTGCCCGTCCGGCCCAAGGCCAGGTCTCCCGTGTTGACTGGCGAAAAAATGTCCACGGGCGACAAAACGGTACCGCGGCCAAAGTTGACCGGCATGCGGCCCACGGAAAAATCCGCCCAGGGGGCATATACGGCCAGGCGCAGGGTCGCAAGCTCAAAGCCCACGGCTGTTCCCTGCGAGCCGCTGTGGTACACGGCCGCTCCGGGCGCCATCAGGGCGGCCGTGGCCGCCTGGCCGTGGTACATGCTGAGCACCACCGACGCATCCACATCGGACACGCCGGGGCTGCCGGCCTCTGCGTCAAGCTGGAAGGCCGTCACGGCCGAATACCCGGCGGCCCGTACATCTGGGTCCCAGGGTTCCGTGAGCATGCCTATGGCCGTGGCCGTGGCACGGCCGGACAGCGACACGCCGCCGTCGTCCCCGTGAGCGGCCGGCGCAAAGAAGGCGTCCGGATCAAATTCCTCCGCTCCGGCCGCGCCTGCGTCCTGGGCGGACAGCGGCAGGGCCACGAGCGTCGCCAGGATAAGCGCTAGCGCCCGCACGTCAGCGCCCCAGCCGCCTGAGGCTGAACATGTCGTCTGGCAGGCTCACGTCAAAGCGCACGTCGGTCATGGTGAACACGGTGCCGCCGCCCTTCTTGAGGAGGTCTTTCATCATGACCGTGACGGGGTACCAGCGCTTCCCAAAGGCCTTGACCGCAAGCACCCGGCTTTCCTTGAGGAGCTTGCCGCTCTTGGCATACATCTCCGACTTGAGTACCACAAAGCGCTGGCCGTCCACCCAGAATTTCTGCCGCTCGTAGCTGACGTCCCTGACCTTGGCGCTCAGTTCGAGCACGTAGCACGGCCGGCCGTCCAGCTCCTCGGTGCCGCTCACCGTGATGTCGTACTTGTCGGTGAGAGCGCCCGACTCCAGCGTGTCCTCGTAGGACAGGTCCGAGCCCATCATGCCTTCCTTCAGGAGATGGCCGGATATCTTGACCGTGTCGCCTTCCTCAGGGAAATACATCCACAGCTCGTCGCCTATCTTGAGATAGCGGACGCCCTCGTCCTCCGGGTTGACGAATTCCACAAAAGACCGGTCCTGGCCCTGGGCTACCACGCGCATTTCCTTGCGCAGAGTCCGGTGTCCCAGGTCGATCTCCATCACGCCCGAGTAGGCGATGCTGCCGGCCGCCAGGTTGGCGTCCACGCGCCGCATGATCTCATCCCCCGCCAGCTCCGGCAGGGCCTCCTGGGCAGCCAGGGCCGCGGCGAATATTCCGGCGACAAGCGTCGCCTGTATCGTCTTTCTCATAGTACCTGTCTCCTTACGCCACGCTCTTGATGGCGTCTACCGCGTTCATGGTCGCCGCGCGGCGCGACGGCGTGATGGACATAACCACGGACACCAGGAAGCCTAGGGCGAACATCAGGGCCCCGTCGGCCAGGTTGAAGCGGGAATAGAACACCGGGTCCATGGGGAAGTTGACCGAGCTCATGGCCGAGCTGAAATCCAGGCCCACCTTGGAAGACACCCAGCACAGGCCCATGCCGAGCGCCGCCCCGATACCGCTCCCTATGGCGCCCATCAGGGCGCCCTCCGCCAGGAAAAGGCCCAGCACGTCGCGGCGCCGCAAGCCCAGGGCCTTGAGGATGCCAATTTCCTTGCGGCGCTCCAGTACAACCATCATGAGTATGTTCGTGATGATGAAAGCGCCCAGGAAGGCTATGACGATGAAAATGTAGCGGTATATGCCCTCCATCATCCGTATCAAGCGGGGAAAGTCGCCCACCTCGGTCCAGGCCTGCACCACGATTCCTTCCGTTCCCGGCACACCGGCCAGGGCCGCCCGTATGGCTTCCGCCGCCTGGTCGGCTTTGCGGTAGTCGTTGAGCATCACCAGCACCTGCTGCGAGCCGCCGCCCGTCCGCAGGAAGTCTTGGGCGTCGGCAACGGGCAGCTGGAAGAAGCTCTCGTCCAGCTGAGAAAGGCCTGTTCCGAACAGGCCCACGATCGTGAAGCGCTTGAGGTGCAGGGCGTAGTCGGCGCCGGTGCTTACCACGCGCACCGTATCGCCCACGCCAAAGCCCAGGTCGTCGGCCAGACCCGCGCCTATGATTACCTGGCCAGGCCCGTCTATGTAGCGGCCATCGGTCAGGCTCCTGTCCAGGTCAAAGAGCTGGGCCTCCTTGGCCGCGTCGCCCGCAAAACCGACCGCAGCCTTGGTATTGGGCCCGTTGGACAGGAGCGTGCCGAACATGATGCGGTCGGTCACCGTTGCCAGGCCTCCCGGCAGTTTCTCTATGCCCTCAATGGCGCGCATCACGGCGTCAGGGTCGGGAACCAGCTCGTCTATGGGCCTGAAGCGCTCGCGCTGGTAGTAGCCGGTAGCGATGACCCGCACGTGGCCGGTCTCGTTCTTGGTCAGGTTCTTGACCATGTTGTCCAGCACGCCGGCCACAAAGCCCGCCAGAAAGGTCATCAGCATCACCGACAGGGCAATGGAGGCGGCCGCCAGAACCGTGCGCCGTGTATTGCGCCTGATGTTCCTGAGGGCCATGTCCATGATCCAGTTCATATTTCACCATCCTTGCACAGCAATCGGAAAAAACGCATACCAGCCCTCCATCCGCTACACAAAGCGGAGCGCGTTGGTCACTTCCAGCCTGGACGCCTTTTTTGCCGGCGACCAGCTGGATATCAGGGCGACCACGATGCCCACCACGGCCGCCACGGCGAACTGGTCGGGGTTCCATTCCCCGTACAGGGTGCCTCCCACCGGCAGGCCCATATCTATGCCGCCCATCATGGCCTCCAGGGGCATGCCCACGCGTATGAAGAACAGGTCTATGCCCAGGCCCACAAGGAGCCCGGCGGCGGCTCCCACCACCCCTATGATGCCCCCTTCGATGAGAAAGAGGCGCGTAATGTCCTTGGGGTGGAGGCCAAAGGCCCTGAGCACGCCGACCTCGCGTATGCGCGCGTACACGCTCATGAGTACCGTGTTGGCTATTCCCACGCCGGCTATCAGCATCATCACAAAGATGATCATGGTGATGGACTTGGACTTGGCCTTGGCCAGTTCCAGGAACTGCCTGCCCACGTCGCCAAAACTCATAGCGGCCATTTCCGGGAACCGCGACTCGACAGCGGCGGCCAAAGCATCCGAGTCCTCCATGGCGGCGGCAAGCGTGTCCCGCCGCTCCATGCGCACGATCAGCTCGGTGCGGAGGCCGTCCAATTCTAAGAGCGTGTCGGCGTCCTCAAAGGACACGAACACGCCGCTGCCCGATATGCTCGGCTCGGTGGCGTCTATGAGGCCCACCACGCGAAAGTCGTCAGCGTTCTGGGCCTCCCAGCGCGTGCGGGCGGCCAGGGTCACCCAGTCGCCCAGGCCCAGGCCCAGGTCGGCGGCCAGCTTGGCGCCTAGGACGATCTCGTTCCCGCCGCCGGCCAGCCACGAACCTTCCACGTACTGGGGCAGATCCAGCACACGCGCGTCGTCCTCGGGATCCAGGGCAACGGCCAGCACGTACAGGGCGTCAATGCCGTTGGACAGCTGGCCCACAAAGCGGGTGCGTTCCGCCGTGGCCAGCACGCGCGGCCGGGAACGTATGAAGTCGGCCAGGCCGGCGGGGTCGGGCAAAGGCTGGTCCAGGGGGAAACTGCCGCGTTCCTCCTCGTAGGCGGCCGTGGACACGCGCACCGACGAGTCGGTTAGGTTGATGATGTTGTCAAGGCCCGTGCGGTCCATGCCCTTGAGCACGGAATCCATGCCTATGTACAGGCCCAGGCCAAAGGCCATCGTGATGATGGTCAGGGCCGTCCTCTTGCCGTGGCGCCACACGTTGCGCCAGGCGATCTTGAACAGGGTACCCATGGCGCTATTTCCTCTCGTCCGAGTGGACAAGCCCGTCGCGTATGGTCACCACGCGCCTGGCGTGTTTCTGCACCAGGGCGTCGTGGGTGCTGAAGATGAAGGTGGCTCCTTTGCTCTTGTTGATGTCCCGCATGATGTCCACGATTTCCTCGGCCGTGTGCGAGTCCAGGTTGGCCGTGGGCTCGTCGGCCAGCACGATGTACGGCTCCTTGACCAGGGCGCGGGCTATGGCGACGCGCTGTTCCTGGCCGCCCGACAGCTCGCGCGGGTAGCGGTCGCCCAATCCCTCCAGGCCAACGGCTTTCAGAAGCTCGTCAGCCTTGGCCCGAATTTCGTTCTTGTTCATGCGACGCTCGATCACCAGGGGCAGTTCCACGTTCTCGCGGACGGTCAGCACCGGTATCAGGTTGTACGATTGGAAGATGAACGATATGTGCTTCTTGCGGTACTCGGACAGCTGGTCTTCCTTCATGGACCCCAGGGGCGTGCCGTTGTACAGCACGACGCCCGCGCTCGGCGAGTCCAGGCAGCCCACGATATTGAGCAGGGTGGTCTTGCCCGATCCGGACGGACCCACCACGGCCAGGAATTCCCCCGCTTCTATGTCCAGGTCTATGCCTGCCAGGGCGCGCACCTGGTTCTGCCCCTTCACGTAGGTCTTAGCGATGCCGTCGAGCTTCAGTATGCTCGCCATATCAAGCCTCCTTGCCGCTTCCGGCGTCCGGCGCCCGCGCGCCCGGGTTGTCTCCGGCCAGGCCGGTCTGTGTATCCTGAGACTGGGCATACCCGGCTAGGCCAAGCGTCTGTCCCAGATTCATGCCCTGGAGGGCGTTGGACGGTAGCAGCACCATGCTGCCCCGTTCCTTCATGGCGTCGTACACCATGCTCATGCCGCGCAGGTTCAACGCCTCGGGGCGGCCGCGGTAGCTTTCTGCCGCCTGGACAAAGCGCTTGGCCACGTCCAGCTCAGCGTCCGCCAGGTACACCCTCGCGGCCTTCTCGCGCTCGGCCTGGGCCTGCCTGCTCATCGAGTCCTCCAGTTCCTTCGGTAGCTGTATGTCCACGAACTCGACCGACAGAATGGTGATGCCCCAGGGGTTGGTCTTGGCGTCCAGGATGGTCTGTATCTCGTGGTACAGGGTGTCGCGCTCGGCCAGGATGGTGGACAGCGTGTACTTGCCCAGGCAGTCCCTGAGGGCGGTCTGGGCAGACAGCACGACCGCTTCCATGAAGTCCTCCACCTCAAGGATGGCCTTTTGCGCGTCCCACACCATCCAGAACGCCAGGGCGTCCACATGGATGGGTACCGTGTCCCTGGACAGGATGCGTTCCGCGCTGAAATCGGTCACGCGTATGCGCGTGTCCACCATGGCCTCTATCCTGTCCACCAGCGGGGCAAGCAACACCACCCCCGGCCCTTTGACCTTGTGAAAACGCCCCAGCCGGAGGACCACGGCCTTGTCCCAGTGCACCACGATCTGGACGCTCGGCCCCAGCAGCAACGCCAGCAGCACCGACAGAAGGAAGGGCGCGGCCCGGGGCGACAGCTCGTAGGCCAGGGCAGCCCAGGTTCCGCCGACACCCGGAGCCGTGAACAAAACGCCCATTCCTACGACCAGGGCCCACACCAGGGACGACCAGGCCGGCCACAGGCCGTATATCAGGGCGCCCATCAGCACGGCCATGTAACCCCGGGCCACAAGCCCGGAGCCGGGATCTGCGCCCAGGGCAAGTCCGGCGGCCAGGCCGACCGACGCGAGTGCCAGCATGGACAGGCCGGAAAACATGGTGAACCTGAAATCCTTGCCGGATCTCCGGGGAGACGGGCTTTTGATTCTGGGATTGGGCTCGTCGCGCGAGCCGAACAGGGAAAACGTCACGTTTCCTCCTCCTTACGCTCGGAACCCTCAAAGGCGTCCCGTACGGCCTTGGTGACCTCGTCCAGGGAAAAACCGTAGCTCAAGGCGCGGGAAATGAAGGGCCGCACCAGGGCCTCCAGCATGCCTTCCCGCTCCACCTCGGTGAGCCGCAGGGGTTTATCGCTTATATAGGTACCGGAGCCCTGCTGCGTGGTGACGATGCCTCGGATTTCCATCTCGTTGTACGCCCTGGCTACCGTGTTTGGATTGATTTTGAGGTCCACGGCCAGGCTGCGCACGGTGGGTAGCTGGTCGCCCGTGGCAAAACGCCCGTCCGCTATGGCGAACTCCACCTGCAGTATGATCTGCTTGTAGTACGGCACGCCGCTTTTGGGGTCCAGGCTGAAAGCTATGCCCGGTTTGTCAGCCATCCGCTTCTCCCGTTCACATATTGTACTATTGAACTAGTACACTAAATTAATAATACACCCACACGCTTTTGTCAAGCGGAAGAGAACCCAACGCCACGTGACGAAACGCTCAATGCCGGCGACCTGGACGCCGACAATAGGCACAGAACCACGATCCGGAAAGGCTAGCGAATGGGTCAGGAAATATCGACGATCGGCGCGGAAAGCGCGCTCGGGAAACGCCTGTCCAACATACACAGGCAGGAACACTACCAGCTTGCGTACGACGGCAAGGCCTATCCCCTGTCCGAGCGCATCACCATAGGGCGGGGACCAGAAAACCAGATCAGCCTGGACGACAGCCTGGTGTCGCGCCAGCACGCCATCATCCAGAAGATCCAGGAAGCCTTCTTTATCACCGACCGGGACAGCCGGAATGGCACCTGGGTCAACGACGCCCCCGTGCCCCCGGGCAAGTACATACGCCTGTCGCGCAACGACCGCATCGTGGTGGGCCGTACGGAACTCAGGGTGTTCTAGCCGGGACCTGGGCGCCAAAGCTTCGGCACGCCACAGGAAACCCGTCCGCCCGTCTTGCTCCGCGCCCCAATCCGGTATACGTTTATGACCGGGAGGGGCAATGCCGGAGGACATCGATACCATCATCAGCTCAAGCAACCTCGGCAAGCGCCTGTCCAGCATCCACAAGGCTGAAGCATACCAGCTGTCCTACAACGGCCAGGCCTGCTCGCTGACCGCCCGCATCACCATTGGCAGGGGCACGGACAACAAAATTGTCCTGGACGACAGCCTGGTGTCCCGCCACCACGCCCTGATCCAGAAAATCAAGTCGGAATTTTTCATTAAGGACCTGGACTCGAGCAACGGCACCTTCGTCAACGGCCAGCCCGTACCCAAGGGCAAGTACGTCAAACTGGGGCGTTCGGACGTCATCAGCGTGGGCCGCACCGAGCTCCGCGTCATGTAGCGTCCAGCCCTTCCACTGGATATTCATTCCCGTATTTCATATAATCCGGCAAAACTAGGTTCGCCGCCCGCGGTAGCGCGGGGGCGGTGGCCCGGCCGCACGCATCCTGATTACGCTAGGAGCAGTCATGTACCAGCCCGTCGATCCCAAGGTCAGCTTCCCTTCCATGGAGGAGGACATCCTCGCCTTCTGGAAGGAGCGGGGCATCTTCGAGAAATCCGTCAAGGAGCGCGACGGGGCGCCCGAGTTCGTGTTCTACGACGGCCCCCCCTTTGCCACCGGGCTTCCCCACTTCGGCCACTTTGTCCCGGGTACCATCAAGGACATTATTCCGCGCTACAAGACCATGAAGGGCTTCCAGGTGGAGCGCCGCTTCGGCTGGGACTGCCACGGCCTTCCCGTGGAGTATGAAATGGAAAAGGAGCTGGGCATATCGGGCAAGGCCCAGATAGAGGAATTCGGCGTGGCGCGCTTCAACGAGGCCTGCCGTTCCATCGTCCTCCGCTACACCAAGGAGTGGCGCTCCATCATGACCCGGGCCGGCCGCTGGGTGGACTTTGACCACGACTACAAAACCATGGATCCGGACTACATGGAATCCATCTGGTGGGTGGTCAAGCGCCTGTGGGACCAGGGTCTGATATATGAAGGCCATTCCATCATGCCCTACTGCCCGCGCTGTTCCACCGTGCTGTCCAACCACGAGCTGGCCCAGGGCGGCTACCAGGACGTGCACGACCCGGCCATCAGCGTCAAGTTCAAGGTGAGCGCGGACGCCCCAGGAGGCCCAGAACTGGCCGACGGCTCCACCTATTTCCTGGCCTGGACCACCACACCCTGGACCCTGCCTTCCAACCTGGCCCTGGCCGTTGGCCCCGAGCTGGATTACGTCCTGGTCCGCGACGGCGCCGAGCGCTACGTGCTGGCCGAGGCCCGGCTTGCCGCGTACTACAAGGACCCGGCCTCGTGCGTGGTAGAGGCCCGTTTCAAGGGCTCGGCCCTGGTCGGCGCCTCCTACGAACCCCTCTTCCCCTATTTTGCCAACCTGGCAGACAAGGGCGCGTTCAGGGTCCACCTGGCCGACTACGTGACCACGGAAGACGGCGCGGGCATCGTGCACACGGCCCCCGGTTTTGGCGAGGACGACTACAACACCCTCCGGGGCACGGGCGTGCCCACGGTCTGCCCGGTGGACGGCGAGTGCAAGTTCACCGCCGAGGTGCCGGACTACAAGGGCCAGTTCGTCAAGGACGCGGACAAGGCCATCATTGACCGCCTCAAGGCGGAGGGCAAGCTGGTCAAGCGCGAGCAGTACCTCCATGCCTATCCTCACTGCTACCGTTGCGGCAGCCCCCTCATCTATCGCGCCATATCCAGCTGGTTCGTCAAGATCGACCCAATCAAGCCGTCGTTCGTGCGCAACAACCAGACCATCAGCTGGGTGCCCCAGCACATACGGGACGGGCGCTTTGGCAAGTGGCTGGACAACGCCCGCGACTGGTCGATCAGCCGCAACCGTTACTGGGGCAACCCCCTGCCCATCTGGAAGTGCGACGCCTGCGGCCGGGCGGAATGCGTCGGCTCGCGGGACGAGCTTGCCAGGCTGTCTGGGCAGCGGCCGGACGACCTCCACAAGCACTTTGTGGACGATATCGCCTGGGCCTGCGGCAAAAACGGCTGCTCCGGCACCATGCGCCGCATACCCGAGGTGCTGGACTGCTGGTTCGAGTCCGGCTCCATGCCCTACGCCCAGGTGCACTACCCCTTCGAGAACAAAAAGCACTTTGAGGAGCATTTCCCCGCAGACTTCATATGCGAGGGCCAGGACCAGACCCGCGGCTGGTTCTACACGCTGACGGTCCTGGCCGCCGCCCTTTTTGACAAGCCGGCCTTCAAAGCCTGCGTGGTCAACGGGCTCATCCTTGCCACCGACGGCAAGAAAATGTCCAAGAGCCTCCGCAACTACACCGATCCCATGAAGGTGATGAAGGAATTCGGCGCCGATGCCCTGCGCGTGTTCCTCATGAACTCGCCAGCCACGCGCGCCGACGACCTCTGCTACTCAGACGACGGCGTCAAGGACGTGCTCAAAGGCCTCCTCATCCCCCTGTGGAACGCGTACGGCTTCTTTGTCACCTACGCCACCATAGACAAGGCCGAACCCGGCCAAGCCCCTGCAGACGCGCGCAACCCCATGGACCGCTGGATACTGTCCGTGTGCGAAGGCATGGTGCAGAGCGTGACAACCGGCTTGGACTCGTACGAGATGCAGAAGGCCATAGCGCCCATCGTCGACTTCATAGACGCGCTGAACAACTGGTACATACGCCGCTCGCGCAGGCGCTTCTGGCGCTCGGAGAACGACGCCGACAAGACCGAGGCATACGCCACGCTCTACCACGTCCTCAGGCGCCTGGCCCAGGCCTTTGCGCCCGTGGCCCCCTTCATCACCGAGGCCATCTGGCGCAACCTCCGCAGGGACGGCGAGCCCGAGAGCGTCCACCTGGCCGCCTATCCCGAGTACGACGAGCGCTACCGCGACGAGGACCTGGAGTGGCGCATGGCCGCCGTGCGCCGCGCCGTCAGCATGGGCCGGGCCCTGCGCTACCAGCACGAACTGAAGATCCGCCAGCCTTTGGCCTCGGTCCAGCTGGTCACCCGCGACGCCCGCGAGCGCGCCGTGCTCATGGAAATGGAAGAGATCATACGCGACGAGCTGAACGTCAAGAGCGTGATCTTCAGGGACGACGAGGAAGAGCTGGTCAGCTACTCGGCCAAGGCCAACTTCCGCGCCCTGGGCAAGGTCCTGGGCAAGGACATGAAGGAAGGCGCGGCCATAATAGAGAAGCTGGGCGGACGGCAGATAGCCGGCCTCCTGGACGGCTCGTCCCTCATGATAGACGTTGGTGGCCGCTCGGTGGAAATCACCCGCGAATCGGTGGACATACGCAGGGAGGAACGCGCGGGCCTCAGGGTCATCAACGAGGGCACCCTGACCGTGGCCCTGGACGCGGACATCACGCCCGAACTCCTGGACGAGGGCAATGTCCGCGACCTGGTGCGCGGCGTGCAGACCCTGCGCAAGGATTCCGGGCTGGAAGTGACCGACCGCATCACCCTGTTTGTCCACGGCGACGACGGCCAGAAACGCGCGTTCGACGCGTGGGCGGAATTCATAGCCGCCGAGACCCTGGCGTCGACCGTGCTCTGGGAGAGCGTGGCCGGCATGACCGATGTTGAGGCCGGAGACACGCCCTGGAAAGTGGCCCTGCGCAAGGTGTAAGCCGGCGCGGCACGCAACGGGAAACGATCGAGCCCCGGGAGCCCTCACCCGCTTCCGGGGCTTTTTGTCAGCTCGGGCCAAGTCCTCGCCGCCTGGTGCCTCAAAGCTTTGATGCGGCGCGGCCTGTATCCCTGTCGGGAAACCCGAGCGGGCTCTTGAGAACGCCGCTGGCGGCTTTTTCAACAACCCGAACTTCAGAGCGCACACGGAAAACGGCACTGTATCCGTATTATTTTTTTTCGATAAAATCCGGATAAAAGTTTGCCCCTGCCGCCCATTCATGGTAGTATGACCCTGGATTTTCTTACAGACGCACTCCAACACCCGGTCCGCGCTTAGTCCGCGGGTAGAGCCCGGGTGTTTCCAGAAGCTTAAGGAGGCTGACCATGCAATTCAAAAGTAAGGCGATCGCGCTGTTCCTGGCGGTCGCGTTCCTGGCTGGCTGCGCGTCCAAACCGCCCGTGGTGGACGAGCCTGCGGCATCCACCGTGAGCGACGAGGACATAGCCGCCCTGCACGCCGAGGTGCTGGCCGCGAGGAACGACGCCTTTGACCTGGGCGCCAAGGACCAGTTCCCTACCGAATATGACGCCGCCGATGCCACCTACACGGCCGGCAAGACATCCATGGACGCCAAGGACAACGACGCAGCAAAGGCAAGCTTTGAGACCGTCCTGCCCGTATACCGCGACCTGGCGTCCCGCTCGGCCCAGGCAGCGGCCGAAAAAACCCGCGGTGACGCCGACGCCGCGCGTCAGGTGGCTGTGGCCAACGGAGCGGAAACCCAGGCTCCGGCCGCGCTCAGCGCTGGCGACCAGTATATGGCCCAGGCCGCGGCCGCCTACGAGGCCGGCAACCATCGGGAGGCCTTCGAGCTGTACCGCAAGGCCCTGTACTCGTTCGACGCAGCCGAGAAGAAGAGCTCGGCGGCCGCGGTCAGGGACAAGGTGGACGCCAAGGACTTCGGCAAGCTGGATTCCGGCAACTACGCCCTGGCCGGCGAACAGCTGGCGGCCGTTGACGGCCTCCTGGCCGAGGACCCGGAAGGCTCAAGCGACGCGGCCGAGGAAGCCCTCCTCCGCTACAACATAGTCTGGAAAACCGGCTGGGAAATCTCAGCCACGTCCGGCCGGGACGCCGCCGGCGAGTACAAAGTGGAAGCAGAGGCCATCAAGGCCGAAGTGGCCGTCAAGGACGACTACGATGCTGCCCTGGCCGTGTGGAACGAGGCCATGGTGTACTACGCGGCAGGCGACTACGAAAACGCCCTGCCCCTGTTCGAGCGCGCTGAAGGCATGTTCAAAGCCGTGTACGAGACGGCGGCCGCCAAGCGGGCCGCGGCCGAAGCTGCCATCAACGCGGCGGCAGCCAGCACCGATCAGGCGGGAGAACTGGCCGAGGAGGGCGACGCCATCCTTGGCACGGAAACCGACGGAGACGCGGGCACTGACGCCGGCGCCTCAGGCGACGAGTAAGGAGGACAGCCATGAAACGAGCACTGATCATCGTAGCGGCCCTCCTGGCCGGCGCCCTGGCCTTTGGCCAGAGCCTTACGGAAAATTCCTATTACCAGAAGAGCCTTGAGCTGGAGGCCCTGGCGCGCCAGGCCTTTGAGGAAGGCGACTATGACAGCGCGGCCGATTACGCCGCCCAGGCCCAGGAAAACGCCCGGCTGTCCGACGAGTACGTGGCCAAAATGCTGGACATGAAGGCCGCCCAGGACGCCATACGCACGGCCGAGGAGCGCGTGGCCTGGGCCACGGGCTTCAATGCCGAGAAGCGCTACCCGGCGGAAATGGCAGACGCGGCCGCCGAGCTTGCCGAAGCCAAGGCCCTGTATACCGACGAGGACTACGCGTCGGCCCGCATGCACGCGGAACTGGTGCTTGTCGCCCTCCAGAGCCTGTCGGACGAGCTTCCGCTCCCTGCCAGCTTTGTGGTACGCAGGGTTCCCGGCAACGAGGACTGCCTATGGCGCATAGCGGCCCTGCCCTTTGTGTACAACGACCCGTGGATGTGGACCGTGTTGTACAAGGCCAATAAGGCCAAGCTTCCCGTTCCGGCCGATCCGGACCTGATACTGCCCGGCATGGTCATCGTCATCCCGTCCCTGTCCGGCGAGTACCGCGACGGCGTATACGACCCCAAACTGCAGTATCCCGCGTACACCAAGTAGGCTCTCCAGCTGCTTGCCAAACGGCCGCCCTTCCAAGGGGCGGCCGTTTTTTTGGACATTCGACGCTGGGCGGCACACCTTCCATGCTGGTGTGGCCGTGTCTTGACAGGCGCCAAGAAGCGCGCTACAGTACATACCGCCGGTCGGTACATACCTATGGTCGGTTTTTCGCACACCTGGAGGCTACCATGCACGTGGTGAAGGATTTTGACGTTCGCATGAACGAGTTTCTTGACACCGCCCAGCGGCTATTCCTGGAGCGCGGCTATGAGGAAACACCGATCAGCGCCATCATAGACGCCGTAGGCGTATCCAAGGGAGCGTTCTACCACTATTTTGCGAGCAAGGACGACCTCATCAACGCGCTCGCCGAACGGGCGGCCCGGCAGGGCATCGCTCTGATCCAGCCAATAGCCGACGACCCGGCCCTCCCGGCGCTCGACAAACTCAACCGGGTGTTCGCCGCGGCCCTTGCCTTCAAATCCGCCCGTAGAGAGCTCATGCTCACCCTGCTCAAGGTTATGTACGACGACCGCAACCTGCTCCTCCGCAAGCGCATGGAACGCAAAAGCATGGAGCTGGAAGCCCCGCTCATTTCCCGGATACTGGCCCAGGGCATAGCGGAAGGGGCGTTCAAACTCAGCGATCCCGCCGAGGCGGCCATGCTGATACTCCAGCTCGGCACGGCAATGACCGAACGGCTGGCTGTTTACGCCGCGACGGACCTCGCCGTGTCCGCCGGTCCTTCGGGACTGGCAACCGAGGCCGCCGAGCGGGTGCAGGCGGTGGTCGCAAGCTACCGGGAGGCTGTCACTCGGGTACTCGGCGCCGCGCCGGGTAGCGTCGCCTTGATGGACGACCGCGTGGTCGCCATCCTGGCCGGAAAGGACACACCATGATCGAAGTACGGGACGTCTACCACGACTACGAGGGCAAAGGCGCCTACGCCGTCCAGGGCGTCAGCTTTACCATACCCGACGGCGCCATCTTCGGCTTTCTTGGCCCGAGCGGAGCCGGCAAGAGCACCGTGCAGGGCATCATGACAGGCCTGCTCAGGCTCCAAAAGGGGTCGGTACGCTACGACGGCAGCGATATTGGGAGCATGGGGCGCTCTTTTTTCCAGCGCATAGGCGTGTCGTTCGAGCACCCCAATCTCTACGGCAAGCTGACCGGTTACGAGAACCTCAAGTACTTTGCCGGCCTCTTCCAGGGCCCAACGGAAGACCCGATGCAGCTCCTGGACATGGTTGGGCTGGCCGACGCCGCCAAGCGCCGCGCGTCGGCCTACTCCAAGGGCATGAAACAGCGCCTGGTGTTCGCCCGCGCCCTCATCAACAAACCGTCCATCCTGTTCCTTGACGAACCCACCAGCGGACTGGACCCGGCAACCGCCGAGCGCATCAAGGCCCTGATCCTGGAAAAGCGCGACGCGGGCTGCACCGTCTTCCTGACCACCCACAACATGCTGGACGCCGACCGCCTGTGCGACACGGTGGCCTTCCTGAACTCCGGGCGCATTGTGGCCATGGACTCCCCGAGGGAGCTCAAGCTGGCGTACGGCTCGCGCTCAGTCAAGGTGGAGACCCGCGTGGACGGCCGAATCGAAACGCACACCCTGTTCCCAGCCCGGGAAGAGGACCGGAACCAGTTAAGCCAGCTCATATCGTCCGGCACCGCTGAAACCGTGCACAGCCAGGAGGCCACCCTGGAGGAAATTTTCATCAAGCTGACCGGAAGGGGGCTGGGATGAAAAACGCCCTCAACCAGGCGCTCCGCGACTGGATCCTGGCGTGGAGGAACGGCCACGTGGCGGTAGTGCTTGCCATCATGGTCCTAATGTGGCTCCTGATATTTTTCCTGCCGGCCGAACTCGAACTGTCCAATCCCGTGGCTATACTGGACGCGAGCCACGGCGCCTCGGTAAGGCGCGCGGCCGCCGAGGCGGGCATGGACGGCCAGATGTTCGCCCAGGACCAGGCCGACTATGACGCCCGGATGGCGGCTGACCCGAACATCCTGGGCGTCAGCGTACGCGGGACCCCGGACGCGCTGAGCGTCACCATAGAGGCGGGCGCGCATGTTCCGCCGGCCAGCGTGGCGGCGTTACGCGCCAGCATGGACGCGATCATCCGGCTGGCCCGCGGGCAGACCGACGGGACCGAGATGGAAACGGTGGTACTCCGGCCCGGTTCGCGGCGCGCGCCGCTCAGCCTGACCGGCGTCCCCGTGTTCCTGGTCTTTGAGGCGGGCATACTCGGGTTCCTCCTGGTGGCCGTTTTCGTGTTTCAGGAAAAACAGGAAGGCACGCTCAGGGCATACCGGGCCGCCCCGGGCGGAGGGGCGCCGTATGTGGCGGCAAAGCTCGCCGTGTTCGTCGGCTTGTCGCTTGCGTACGGAGGAGGCGTCCTTGCGGCGGCTGCCCTGAAGGGCGCCCGGCCTGACTGGTTCGGGGCCCTGGGCACCCTGGCCCTCAGCTCGGCCTTCATGACCCTTCTGGGCCTGGGTTTTGCCACGTTTTTCAGGAATCTTTCCGGCTGGTTCTTCCCCGGGCTCGGCATACTCCTTCTCAACATGGCCCCGTTCTTCTCGTACGCCCGGCCATCCTTCAATCCTGCCTGGATCAAGGCCATCCCCAGCTATGACGCCCTGTTCCTGATACGCGACTACGTGCTGAATCCAGGCACAGGGTCGGACGCGGCCGCGCCACTCCTCAGGATATTGGCGTGGACAGCGCTTGCCGCCGTCTTCTGCGCCCTGGCCGTCAGGCTCAGGCTGCTTAAGGAGTAGGACATGAAACGCATAGCGGCGCTCATCCGCTTTGACAGGGCAAACGCACTCCGGGACAGCCTGGTGCTGTATATCCTGGCAGCGCCCGTCATCCTGGCCGTGGCCTTTGGCTTCATCACCAGTAGCCTTGAAAGCTCGGGGGCCAGCTTTGCCGTGGACACGTCTACGGACGCCGGCATGGAGCTGGCCATCGGCCTTGGCGACTACGGTTCGGTGGAGCGACTGCGCGGCCGGGACGCCGTTGAGCGACGAGTCATGGACGCGGACGACGTGACCGGCATAGCCTTGAGCGGGAGGAAACCCGTGGTCATCCTGCAAGGCAACGAGGACGGGAACGCGTACGGCGGCGCGTCCAGAATCCTGGCCTCGGTACTGGGCGGGCCGGAGGCGAGCTACAGCCTGAGCGTGCGTACGGATGCCCGGTCCGCGTTGCGGGACTACTCCCGGGTGGCGCTGGCCATGCTGTCTGTCCTCCTTGGGGGCGTGGCGGCTGCCTTTTCCCTGGTCGACGAGAAAGAAAGCGGCATGACGCGAGCGTACGCGGTGACGCCCCTGTCCGGAACCGACTACATAGCCGCCCGCGGTTTGTGGGCCGGTTTGGTGGGCGCCGGTGGCGCCGTGGTCGCCCATTTCATCATGGGCCCCTCGGACGCGGCTTTCTGGAAACTGGCTGTGGCCCTCCTGTCGTCGTCGTTCATACCCTTGTCGGTATGCCTGCTCATCGGGGGCATAGCGTCGAACCAGATACAGGCCGTCGCGTCGCTCAAGCTGGTCATGCTGGCGGCCCTGGCCCTGCCGTTCGCCAGCCTGGCCGTACCGCAGGCCTGGACCTTCCTGTTCTGGCCGTTTCCGAATTTCTGGATGTTCCGGACTTTGGCGGGCGCCTACATACCCGGTTCGGAGGGATTCTGGCTCAACAGCGCCATGACGGCCCTCTCCGGCGCCGCCCTGGCCCTGGTGTTGGCGCGGGTCCTCAAAAAGCGCCTGTCCCCGGGGCGTGGCCACGGGCGAGGTGTCCATGCTTAGCAGGATGGTAGAGGCGGCACGCGCCTGTACCAGGGCCGTGAACGACACAGGCTTGTCTCGCCGGCCCGGCCGCTATCGGCCAGCCGGTGTTGAGGGCATACAAAGAGGCCCGGCTAACCCTGGGCCAAGGAGGTTCCTATGGCGTGGTACTGGTGGGTTGTGATCATCATTGGCGTGATTGTGGTGGGCGCCGCAAAACTGACGCTGTTCAAGAAAATCATGGCCAAGCGCTCGGAGCATAGCCCCGCGGACGACGAAGACTGAGCGGAGGCCGGGAGCGGCAGCTCCCGGACCTCGCTCAAGTCTGCAGAACCTTCAAGCGCCGCGCCCGTACATCTCCCGGAGCGCCGCTATCATGTGGTCGTGGTCGTAGGCGCCGGCCGTCTCCCTGACGGAATGCATGGCCAGCATGGGCACGCCCACGTCCACCGTGCGCACGCCCAGCTGGGCCGAGCTGATGGGACCGATGGTCGAGCCGGGCATAAGGTCGGCGCGCATGCGGAACCTCTGGCAGGGCACGCCGGCGGCCTGGCAGGCGGACCGGAAGGCTGCCTCGCCCAGGGCGTCCGTGGCGTAGCGGATATTGGCGTTGGCCTTGATGGCCGGGCCGCCGTTCAGCACCGGCGCGTAGTCCTCGTCAAAGCGGTCGGCGTAGGACGGGTGCCAGCCCTGGGCTCCGTCCACGGACACCATGAACGATCGGGCCAGGGCGCGCTGGATGTCCTCGGGCTGGCCAGCGCCCAGGCGGGCGCTTATCCGCTCCAGGATGTCGCGCAGGAACACGGAGTCCGCCCCGCGCTGGCTGGTCGAGCCTATTTCCTCGTTGTCAAAGAGCACGGCCACCTGGGTGTAGTCCGCGGGATCCGCCGCCAGGAAGGCCGTCAGCACGGCATGGCAGCCTTCCAGGTTGTCTATGCGCGGGGCCGAAAGGAATTCGCCGTCGTTGCCCCATACGCAGGACGGGGCCGCGTCCACAAAGGACAGCTCGGCAGCCAGGATGTCCTCAGGCTTGACGCCCAGCTCGCGCGCGGCCCTGGCCAGGGCCCAGGAACCGGCCGGAGCGTCACTCGCCCGGGACGCCACCAGGGGCATGAGGGCGCTCTGCATGGGATACTCCACGCCCTTGTTCATGTCGCGGTTGAAATGTATGGCCAGGTTGGGTATGACCGCCACCGGCTCTGCCAGGTTGAGGAGCCGGGCCTGGGCCCGCCCGGACGAGTCCCTGACGACCACGCGGCCGGCCATGCTCAGCGGCCGGTCCAGCCAGGTGGAATGGATGGGTCCGCCGTAGGCTTCCACGGGGGCGCGCTCAAAACCCCGGGCCACCACCGTTTTTTCCCAGCGCACCCTGAGGGCGGGAGCGTCGGCATGGGCACCCGCCATGACGAAGCCTGAGTCAGCGGGGGCCTTTGTGCCGGCCCGGAAGGCTATGAGGGACGCGTCGTCTCGGACAACGTAGTACAACGAGCCTGGCTCCAGTTTCCACGCGTCCCGTTCGTCCAGGCCCTGGGCGCCATGGGCCTTGAGCAAGGCCACGGACGCGTCGACGGCGTGGAAGGCGCTGGGTGACGCGTCGATATAGTCGCATAAGGCTCGGGCGTGTTTGGCTGGCATGATGTTCCTCCTTGGTGCCTGCCGGAATAGTCGTCCGGCACGGTCCCTTATGGGAACCTCTCAAAACCCCATGGGTAGTGGAGGCTCCCTTCCGTATCCACTGAGGCCGAGTCGCAGCCCCTCTATCCGCGCGGCTTTCCCTGCGCCGCCGTGGCCGCATCGGCCCGCGCCGCTAGGCCCTTGGCCCGCTCCGCGAGATCCCGCGCCTCAAAAAAGCACTTCACGAGCCTGCCCCGTAGTTCGGTCAGGGCGGCGCTCATATCGGCGTCGGCCGATCGCTCAACAATCACGCATTCCAGCGCGCGGGCCAGGGAGAAGCCCCGCTCGCGCACCAGGTGCTTGATCCTGGACAGAAGGACCATGTCCGCCTCCGTCCACTCCTTGCGGCCAAACGCCGACCGGGGAGCCGACAAGAGGGGCAACTCGCGTTCCCAATAGCGCAGGACATGCTCGCCCACACCCAAGAGGCGTTCGACCTGGCCCGTGCGGTAATACGCGGGCACAATCAGCCCCTGTCCAAGTCCTCAAAGCGAGTCCGCGACGCCCTCAGCTCGAGGTCTATAGGTATGTCCTTGAAGCCCAGCTCGGAACGGATCTTGTTCTTGAGGAAGGAACGGTAGCTCTCCCCCACCGCGTCCGGCCTGGTGACAAAAAAGGCAAAGCTGACCGGGTTGGACCCCGTCTGGACGGCATAGCGGAACTTGACCCTGGCGCGGGGCCCGGCGGGCAGGGGTTTGGCCTCTATCCACTCGCGCACGGCCTTGTTCAGCTTGCCGGTTTCCACGCGTCGCGTGAGCTGGCCGTACACGGAAAACACGGTTGAGAGGAGCTTGTCCACGCCGTCGCCGTTCTTGGCGGACAGGGGCACCACCGGGGCGTAGGCCATCTGGCCAAAGAAATACCGCAGCCTGTCCCTGGACGCCTCAAAGGCGTTGCCCACCTTGGGCATGGAGTCCCACTTGTTCAGGGCAAACACCACGCCACGGCCCTTGTCGGTGGCCAGTTTGACTATTTTCTTGTCCTGGTCGGACAGTCCTTCCGCGGCGTCTATCATGAGGACGACGACGTCGGCCCGGTCCAGGGTTTTGACCGCGCGGTTGACCGAGTAGTACTCCACGGCCTCGGTCACCTTGGCCTTGCGCCTCATGCCGGCCGTGTCCAGGACCACCAGGTCCTTGCCCTTCCAGCGGACGCGTCCTTCCACCACGTCGCGGGTGGTGCCGGGCAGGTCGCTCACGATGGATTTTTCCTGGCCAATCAGGCGGTTGAGCAGGGTCGATTTGCCGACATTGGGCTTGCCCATGATGGCCAGGCGGAGTTCCCTGCCCTCGTCCTCCACGGATGCGGCCTTGGACCAGTCCAGGCGCGACAGTATGAGTTCTTCCAGCTCGTCTATGTTGCGCCCGTGCTCAGCCGACACGAACACCATGTCCTTGTAGCCCCAGCTTGCATGCGACCATGCCCGGGCGTCCCGCTCCGGGCTGTCCGCCTTGTTCACCACCACCACGACCTTGCCTGCCCAGCGCCTGAGCAAGGCCGCGAATTCCTCGTCCTCCGGGCTGATGTCCACCGCGTCCACGATGAACAGCACCAGATCGGCCTGCGCCACGCGCTCCCAACTCTTGGCGGCCACGCGCTCGTCCAGGTCGTCTCGTTCCAGCTTGAGCCCTCCCGTGTCCACCAGGAGCACGGGCATGTCCGCGCCGTCTGGCCGCCACTCGGCCTCGATGGGGTCGCGGGTAACGCCGGGCGTGGGATCGACAATGGCCGTCCGCCGCCTGAGCAGGCGGTTGAACAGGGTGGACTTGCCCACGTTCGGGCGGCCAGCCAGCGCCACGGTGGGCAAACCGGTCCACCGGACCTTGGCCACGGCGACCGCCTGGTCTTCCGTCGTATCGATATCTTCCATCTGAGTGTTTCCTTGGTTTGGGGCCCTGCCCCGATCAGTCATCGCTGTCTGCCAGGCCCCGGAGCCGCTCTCGGAGGTAGGCCTCGGCCTCTCGGTGCGAGCCGAGCGCCAGAACGTGCGCGGCTATGTCGCGGGCGTCGGACATGGACACCGAGCGAATGACCCGCTTGACCACCGGCACGGACACGGCCGACATGCTGAATTCGTCCAGGCCCAGCCCCAGAAGGACAACGGCCGCGTAGGGATCCGCCGCCATCTCGCCGCACATGGATACCACGGCTCCAGCCGCGTGCCCCATGTCTATGACCTGGCGCACCAGGCGCAGGATGGCGGGATGGAAAGGCTCGTGGAGGTAGGCCACGCGCTCGTTGCCCCGGTCCACGGCCAGGGTGTATTGGATAAGATCATTGGTTCCGATGGACAGAAAGCCCACTTTGGCCGCCAGGATGTCGGCTATCATGGCCGCGCTGGGCACCTCGATCATGATGCCCACGGGCAGGTCGTCCCTGAAGGCCTGTCCGCGCTGCCTGCAGGTTTCCTTGGCTTCCTCCAGGGCCAAAAGCGCGGCGTCCAGCTCGTCCGGACCGGATATCATGGGGAACATAATGCGGGCGTCGCCGTACGCGCTGGCCCTGAGTATGGCCCTCAGCTGGGTCTGGAACAGGTCCTTGTCGGCCAGGCAATACCGTATGGCACGCCAGCCCAAGAGGGGATTTTTTTCCTCCCCGAGCACCAACTCGGGCACCACCTTGTCGCCGCCCACGTCCAGGGTGCGTATGGTCACCGGACGCCCGGGCAGGGACTCGAGCACCCGCCGGTATGCCAGGTACTGGGCTTCCTCGCTGGGCTTGCGGCCTGGCTGGAGAAAGAGAAATTCCGAGCGGAACAGCCCAACGCCGGCGGCTCCGTGCCTCAGCACGGAATCCGTCTCCTCAGGCACCTCTATATTGGCCTTGAGGGCCACCTCGCGGCCATCCGTGGTGGCTGCCCCGAGCTGGGCTATGCCGGCCAGATCCCGTTCGCGGTCCAGGCTCCGCGCCCTGACCTTTTCGTACCTGGCCAGGGAATCCGGATCCGGATCGACGAGCACGTCCCCGGCCGATCCGTCCACCACCACCAGCTCGCCATTCCTGGCAAGCCTGGTGGCGCCGCCCAGGCCCAGGACCGCGGGGATCTCGAACGCGCGCGCCAGGATGGCCGTGTGGCTGGTCTTGCCGCCCTTATCCATGGCCAGGGCGCGCACGCGCGAATGGTTCATGCCTATCATGTCCGAGGGCAGGAGATTGTGCGCGACCAGCACCACGTCATGGTCCAGGTCGGCCAGGGAAAAGCGCTCGCGGAACATGAGGTGGTTGAGGATGCGGTGTGTCACGTCGTGCACGTCCGCCCCGCGTTCCTGCATCACGGGGTCGTCCAGGCCTTCCAGCTTTTTGACCATGGTCTGGGCGTACTGGTGGAGCACCCACTCTATGTTGAGGAGGGATTCCTTCAGGGAAAGTTCGATGGCGCTCAATACCTCGGGGTCGTCCAGCATCAAGAGGTGGGCGTCAAAGATCGCGCCGTGCTCGTTGCCCATTTCCTGGGCAGCGCGGTCGCGGAGCACGGTAACGTCCTCTCGGGCGCGTTCCACGGCGCTCCGGAAACGCTCCCATTCTCCTCCCAGCTCCCCCTGCCCTATGCTGTAGCGCGGGATGGTCGGCTCGTCGTCGTCAAAAAAAACGAAGGCCGGGGCTATGGCCACGCCGGGAGAGCCAGGTATGCCCTGGAGTTTTCTCATCGTAGGGCTATGGTACCTGAAAAGAATCGGCCTGTCAAACCGCGGAGCGTTCCGCTGGGCGCCGTCCCCTAGTGCTACGAAGCTTTGATGTTCGCGCCGCCGCCTGAGCCTACCGGAGCACGGTCATGGGGTTCAGGGTACGGCCGTTCTTGTTCACCGTGAAGTGGAGGTGCGGGCCCGTACTGTAGCCCGTGCTGCCCACCCGGCCTATCACCGTGGCCGTGCTGACCCTCTGGCGGTTTTTCACCAGGGTGCTGGACAGGTGCGCGTACAGGGTCGAATAGCCCGAATGGTGGGATATGATCACATAATTGCCCGCCACGGTGCTGTAGCCAACGGCCGTCACCACGCCCTCCATGGCGGCGTACACGGCCTTGCCGTGGGCTGCACCTATGTCTATGCCGGTGTGGAAACTGCGGGCGCCGGTAAAGGGGTCCTGGCGCCAGCCGTACCAGCTGGTTATCCAGCCCCGCAGGGGCCAGCTGAACAGGTCGCCGTTGATCTCCCTGAGGGCAAAGCTGGACAGGCGGGCGTCCGGCAGAAAAATGGGTTGGCCTTCCGCCAGGTCGTCGCCGCGCAGCTCGTTCACCTCGCGTATGCGCTCGGCGGATATCTCGTACTCGTCGGCCAGGGCGGCCACGGTGTCCTCCGCGTCCGGGTCGTACAGGATGCCGTTCAAGGAAGGTATTTTGAGGAGGCGGTCAACGGCCAGGGCCCTGGTGTTGGTAATGCGGTTGAAGGTGACGATGGAGTCCACCGTAACGCCGTATTCCTCGGCGATGGCCGATACCGTGTCGCCCTTGACCACCTTGTACACGCTGTAGAACAGCCCCTCGTCTGCGGGCTCGGCGGCATCCAGGACAACGCCGGACAGGTGGGCGCCTGCCACGTCCTTGAAGCCCGCGGAACCCACGTTGCTTGAGTGGGCGGCCATGACCGCCCGTGGGGGTGAGCCGAGGAACACAAAGCCAAAGACCAGCACGGCGGCCACGGCCTTGAGGGTGCCGGGATTGGACAGGCGCTCAAGGGCTTCGACGCTCCGCTCCCGCTTTTTTGTCTTCCTGCTCACAGCCACCGCGTCCCCCATGTCGTACACCGTTCCGCCGTCCGCATCCACGCCGCGTCCTTGCCCATTGTAACGTGCCGGGCGCGGTCCTGTAAACGGCGGATCTCCGTATTTTCCCCGCTTCCGCCTACTGCGGGAGGATGATCACGCTGATGCCCACGGCCAGTTCCTTGGCCGCAGCCGCCACCATGTCCTTGTCCACCTCTCCCCGGGGCAGGGGATGGGGCGGGGCGTCGCCTATGAGCACGATGGCCCTGGCGTCTGCCTCCCACACATAGCCGGTAAGCGACTCGTACAGGGCCTCGTATACGGCCTCAGGAATGTCGCGCCCGCCCATGACGCGCACCTGGGCAACAGCCGTGGTGAACGAGCTCGGATCGAGCGTAAACTCGAAGCGCTTGACCACGTATTCCTCGTAATAGTCCTTGTACAGCACCAGGCCCAGGCGGAAGCGTCTGAAGCGCGCCGTCTTTTCCGTGACCATGGGCGGCAAAGCTTCCTTGATGGCGTCTATGTCGTCGGCCATTGAGTCCGTAGTGTCCAGGCAGATGACCAGGTCCAGCTCGTCGCCCTCTATGCCGTCCAGGATGCGGGCCAGGGTCGGTATGATGTCGCTGGTGCCCAGGGAGTACTCGGTGGCGCCGCCCGACGCTGAAGCCAGGTCGCCAAAGGAGTCCACGGTCTCCTGCATGTACGCGGACAGGTCCGTATCGTCCCGAGCCAGGGGCGCCTGGGCCACGGACACCAGGAAGGGATTGTCCCGGTAGGCGCCCGCGTAGTCGGCGTACGGAAGGGCAAAGGCCCGCACGTTGATAAAGGTCCCGTCGGCAATGAACACGCGGCCGTTCCGGGTCCACGGGTAGCCGTAGGCCACTACCCAGGGGATGAAAACATGGAAGGCGGAGCCAAACGCGGCGTCAGACTCGGGGCTGGAATCGATGAGCGAGTAAATCTTAGACGACGCCGGTATGAAGGCGCCGTCCAGCATGCGCCGCTCGTCGCCGTTGACCTGGTTCCAGGTTTCCGCGCGGTAGGCGTAGCTCGCGTCCTTGCCGCCCGGATCCCGGGTAGTCTCGGTGAGCAGGATGGAACCCAGACCCGGTTTGGCCCGGACAAACAGGTGGTACCCTCCGTCGCCGCGCTGTTCCACGCGCATGTCCGCCGGCTCGATGCTCAGGCCATCGGCCACCGCGGGTGTGAGGACAAGGAGCGACAGGGCCAGAACGACGCAACTTCGGATTGCCATACGACTATTTTCGGCTTTCAGGCCGCCTGGTATAAGCGCCTGGCGCATGCACGCCTGAGAACGCGCCCCGGTCACTGAGCCGCGCTCTCGGGCTGAAGGGCGGCATCCAGCGCCGCCCGGTTCCGGGCCACCATGGCCTGGAATGATGCGCCATCCAGAGTCCCTATGGGGCTGTCCGACCCAAAGCGCAGTTTTTCCCTGACCACGCGGAAGGCTGCGTCTTCCAGCCGCGCCCGGGACAGGGTTCCGTCCGCCAAGGCGCCCAGGATGGCGTCGCGCGAGGCAAGGGCCGGACGGCCGCCGGACACCATCAGCATGTCTGCCCCCGCGTTCAGGGCGCGGACGGCCGTGGCGCCCACGCTTCCCTCCCCGCCCAGGGCTCCCATCACCAGGTCGTCTGTCAGCACTATGCCGTCAAAGCCCAGCACGCGCTTGAGCGCCAGGATGACCGGAGCCGACAGGGTGGCTGGTGTTTCCGGGTCCAGCCCGGCCACCACGGCGTGAGACAGGACCACGGCGGCCGGCCGTGCCCGCAGGGCTGCCATGAAGGGGACGGCGTACCGGGCTTTCAGCTCGGCTCCCGTGGCCGATATCACCGGGAGTCCGTGGTGGGGGTCGGCCCCCGCGTTGCCCGGGAAATGCTTGAGCGCCCCGGCGGTGCCCGCGTCCTGGCAGGCGCGGAGGAAGGCCCAGGCCAGGGAGCCCGATTCCAACGGCCCGGTCGAGAACGTCCTGGTGCCCAGAAATGCGCGATTGTGGTCGTCCAGGGCTTCCGCCACGGGGGCCAGGTTCAAGGTAACGCCCAGGGCGGCCAGTTCAGTGCCCGCTGCCCTGCCCGCCGCTTCGGCCGCGTCCGGGCCCCCGCTTCCCAGGACGGCGGCTGATGGCAAACGTGTGACACCGGCACCAAAGCGGAATACGTCTCCGCCCTCATGGTCTATGGCGACAAAGGCCCTGAGCCCGCCAGCGGCGCTCGCCACTTGGTCCGCGAAGGGCCGGAGCTCCAGGGGTTTGGCGGGCACGTTGAAGCGGAACAGCAGGATGGCTCCCGGCTTGAGCTCCTCAAGATACCGGCTATTGGCGTCGTCCAACCTGCCCCGGCCTCCCACCCCGGTCATGATGACCTGTCCGGCCAGGGTATCGTCATCCATGCCGGCGACCACGGCCCTGGCCGCCTGGTTCAGCTCGGCCGTGTATGGCGACGCCGTGGGAGGCGGATAGGGATCGGGGAGCGGGTTGGCGGCGCGGTGGCCGCATGACAGGGCCAGAAGGCAGGCGGCCGTGGCCAGGAGCTGGAGCAGGCGCATGGGCGCGATGATACGCGTCCGCGGGCCTGTGGGGCAAGGGGAAGGGCCGTGTTTAGGGGACGTTGCCGCCGAACCGGCTTTCAGGCTAGGCTGGCGGCATGGTCGGCCCGGAAACTGGCGCCTTGCCGCGCACCAAAGACCTTGCCTCCGGCGTGGTATGCATCGTCGCGTCGGCCCTGGCCACGGCAGGCTTTGCCGTGCTGGCGGCGCGCACGGCCTCGCGCGATGCCTGGCCGGGCAGGGCCGGCTATATCGTCGCCGTATCCATATATGGAGCCTGCCTGATTTTACGCTTTGTCATGGGAGCCCTGTCCGCCTTTACGGGCAGGCGCGGGGCCCTCCTGGCCCTTGAGGAAGCAGGCACCTTCTTCCTGCCCGCCGGCATGCTTATGCCCGTTGCCTTTTCATATTTTCACGGGGTAACGCGCTGGCTGACCTTCTCCCTGGCCTGGGCCTACGCTTTTGGCGGCTTTGTCCTACACCTGGCCCTGGTAGGCTGGTTCCGCAGGTACGCCGTGTCCCTGGGCTACGCGTTTTTCTTCGTGGTCCTGCCCGTCCTGCCGGGCGTGCGGCCGGCCTTTGGCGCGGAAGCCTTTGGCTGGGTGTTCGCCGGTGGCGGCATGTTCCTGGTCGCCCTCTTGTTTGCCGGCAAGGACGGCTTTCCCTACGCCCATGCCCTGTGGCACGCCTTTTCCTTTGGCGGCGTTGCCCTCAGCTACGTAAGCCTGACCCTATTTTTGGCCTGAGCCGCCCGCAAGCTGTCTGGCCAAGCCCGCCAGGGCCAGGGAAAAGGGCGCTTGCGGGGACATGGCCAGCACCGGTTCCGGACGGGCTATGGACGACGACACGGCCGGGTCGCGCGGCAGGGTCGCCACGTACTCTGGATCTATGCCCAGATGCGCCTTGGCTATGCCGCCAAGCCGGCCGGCCAGCTCCGGCTCGCCCGCCCTGCCCTCCGCCAGGTTGACGATCACCCTGGGTTTCAGGCTCCGCAGCGCTTCCAGGGCCTGGGCTCCTCGCTCCCCGGCCTGGCCCGCAAGATCCACCGCGAAATCCAAGAGCCGCTGGGCCTTGCCCTCCCGCGAGCCGGCCGCATGGCGCAAGGCTTGGGCCCTGGCTTCGTCGCCCCGGGGGAAGGAGCGGAGGAACAGGCGGAACGCGGCCGTCTTGAGGAACGAGTACGCGTTCAGGATGGACGGGATTTCGGGCACGACCACCAGGAAACCGTCCGGCGCCATCAGCCAGAAATCCACCACCGTGTACGACGAGCCGGCGCCAAGGTCCAGGATGACAAAATCAGCGGGCAGGGTCCCGAGGTCGCGCATGATGCGCCGCTTGATGGAATAGTCGGGGTTGGCCGTGCCAGGCAGCAGGGAGTCGCCCGGTATGAGATACAGGCGCGGATAGCCGGTGGCCACCACCAGGGTGTCCAGCTTGGTTTCCGTGCGCCATATCAGCGAGCCGAGCCCCGCGTGCCGGTTCCTGACGCCCAGGACCGTGTGAAGGTTGGCCCCGCCCAGATCCAGGTCGACAAGCACAACGGTCTTGCCCAGGGCCGACAGGGCCAGGCCCAGGTTGGCCGCCACCACGGTCTTGCCCACGCCGCCCTTGCCGGACGCCACGGGGATAACTGTTCCCACCCGGACTCCTTGTCCGCCCCGCGCGCGGCGGGACCTATCAGGTTCCCCATTGTAGGGCCAGGCCGGCGGAGCTGGCAAGGCCGCCGTCATGGCCACGGTAACGCTTGAGCGGTCCGTGCCGCATGGGATACAGTACCAGCATGAAACGATACCTCCCCCTTATCGTGCTTGCGGCCCTGGCCTCCGGCGCTTTTGCGGATGCCCCGGTGCCGGAAGTGGTCGTGGAGGCGGCAAGCCTGGGCGGCGCCGCCGAACTCGTCGTCCAGACCGAAGAACGCGGCGTGGACGTCTTTGTTGACTACGCATACAAGGGCAACACGCCCGCCACGGTCACCGGGCTAGCCCCGGGCAAGCACCGGCTCATACTCAGGGATGAGGGGTACTACGATTTTGTCCTGGACCTCAACCTGGCGGCTGACACCAGGACCACCGTCATCGTGGCCCTGGAGCTCCGGACCGGGTATCTGGCCGTCAGCGCCAGCCCCGCCTGGGCGGAGGTGGTGGTGGACGACGACGAGGTTCACCCCCTCGGTGTGCTGGAACTGCCGTCCGGACAGCGCCTGGTCGAGGTACGCGCCTTTGGGTACCTGTCCGAGACCAGCACCGTACTCATCCTGGACCGCGCCATCACCACCTTGATGGTCGACCTGGACCGCGCCCCCTTCGTGGTGGAGAACGTCAGGGTCAGCGCTGAGCGCTTTAACCCGCTGAACGCCGGTGCTCGGGGAGTAGCCGAAATCAGGTTCCGCGTCAGCGCCCCCGGCCGCGGCTCCCTGACCGTCAGGGACCAAGGCGGCGCCGAAGTGGCCACGCTGGAGCTGGAGCCTTTCGCCACCTGGGACCAGCGCGTGGCCTGGGACGGCAGAAGCAACGACGGCACCGCTTTGCCGGACGGTACCTACACGGCAACCCTTACAGCCTGGCCCGAGGAGGGCACTGAATCCGAGCGGCCTGAATGGGTGTTTGACCTTGCTCTTGAAATAGACTCCAGCCTGGTCCTGGTGCCTGCCGGCCGCTGTGGGGTTCTGACCGGGGCCGTGCACGCGCCTGACGCCCTTCCGCCGGCCACGGACGCCTTTGGGGTGGACTTTGGAGCCGTCTTCCTGGGCACGGCCGCCGGGGACGTCACGGGCGGCGCCGACCTTGCGGCCCGCTTCAGCCTGGAAGGCTCCTTGGAAGCCGGCGTGGGCATCCGCGCTTTGGTGGACGGTCCGGGTACCGGCCTCTTGGCGCTCAGGCTTGGCCTGCCCCTGCCCCAGCCGGTGGCCGCTTCCCTGGTGCTGGACGGCCGCCTGTCCGCGTCCGACCAGGCCCATCCGTCCGGTATTGGCTTCAGCCTTCCACTAGGCCTTGGCACCCGCTTCTTCAACCTGACGCTTGCGCCAGACGTGGGCATGCGCTGGGCGGACGGCTTTGCCTGGACATCCGGCCTGGCCGTGGGCGTCCAGCTGTCGGACTACGCGCTGGGCGCCGCCCTGTCCGCCAAGATCGAGGACAGCGACCTGGCGGACGGCTACGCCCTGGGCTGGCCCGTCCGCGCGGCAGGCGAGCTCAGGTTCATACCGCCGGGCCTGGCCTTTACCATACGGCTGTGGGGCGGCATGGCGTTCGCGCCGGAGCCCGTATCCTGGGAAGCCGGGCTGTCCCTGAGCACAGGGTTCTGAATGACCAGCGACCATATCGTTGCCCTGTCCGACTGCCGCTCCTACGACCAGGCGGCCGTGGACAGGGCGGTGGCGGAAGCCGCCCGGGCCGCCGGCCTCCCCTCCATGACCGGAGCCACGGTGCTCCTCAAGCCCAATCTGTTGCTGGCATCCGATCCCATCCGAGCCGCCACCACCCATCCCGCCGTGGTGCGCGCGGCAGCCCGCGCTGTCAAGGCAGCCGGGGCGGCCCGCGTGCTGGTGGGCGACTCGCCGGGCTGGCAGGCCCTGTCGTCGGTGGCGGGCAAGACCGGCATGCAGGACGTGATAGCGTCCGAGGGGCTTCTGTGGGCCGATTTCAGCGACCCGGTCACCGTGGACCTGCCGGGCGGTGGCATGATGCGGCGCTTTGAGCTGGCCAAGGCGGTGGCCGATGCCGACATCGTCGTCAACCTGCCCAAGCTGAAAACCCACGGCCTGATGTACTACACGGGCGCGGTCAAAAACCTGTTCGGCTGCGTGCCCGGCCTGCGGAAGAGCGCCTTTCACCTGCGCTTTCCCGGCCGCGCGGATTTCGCGCGCATGCTGGCCGATCTCTATCTGGCGGTCAAACCGGCATTCTGCGTGATGGACGCCGTGGTTGGCATGGAAGGCCCGGGGCCGAACAACGGCAAACCCAGGGACATAGGCCTGATCCTGGCCGCCAAAAACGGCTTTGACCTGGACTGGATAGCCGCGGGCGTCATAGGCTACAACCCCGCGGACGTGCCCTATCTGGCCGTGGCCGCCGGGGACACCCGCTACGGATTTGAGCCGTCGGCCATCAAGACCGTGGGCGAGGATCCGGCCAGGCGCGTGGTGCCGCACTTCCAGCGCGTGCGCGTGCTCAAGGAAACGGATTTTTTCAAACGCCATATGCCCGCTTGGCTGCACAGGCTGGCCAGGAACCTGACCGTGGCGCGCCCCTTCTTCTCCGACCGCCGCTGCGTGCGCTGCGGGGCCTGCGTAAAGATATGCCCGGCCACGGCCCTGCGTTTTGAGGACGGCAAAAACGCTCCCCTGGTGGACTATTCCTCGTGCATACGCTGTTACTGCTGCCACGAGGTGTGCCCGGCTGACGCCATACGCCTCCGGAGACTGCCATGAGCGGAGCCGAATGGCCCCAGTCCTTTGAGGAAGCGGCCTACCGCTCTGTGGCCGCCGGCATGGACGGGGACCGGCCCCTGGAGTTCGCCCGGCTGGACCTGGAACCGCCCGCGGTCACGGGAAACGGCAAGGAGAGCCTGCTCAGCGTCGATCCGCGCTCGGCGCGCGCCCTGGCCGAGCGGGCCTTCAACGCCCTGCAGCACAGGCTACGGCCGGGCTTTCTGGCCCAGCTTTCGGCCATGGCAGAAGCCCCTGCAGCGTCCGAGGGGGAGCGGGCCGCCCTGGACGCCCTCCTGTCCAATGCCCGCCTGGCCGCCGAAGGCGTGTTCCCCCTCTGCCAGGACACGGGAACGGCCGCCGTGTCCGTATGGCGCGGAGAACGCGTGCTCTGTAACGGTTTGGGCGACGCTCTTGCCCAAGGCGCCCGGGACGCGTGGGCTGCCGGCCGTTTCAGGGCCAGCCAGCTGGCGTTGGATCCGGCCGGCGTTGAGCGGGATTCGGGCGACAATGCTCCCCTCGCTGTGGACACGCACCTGGTGCCCGGGAACGCCCTGCGCTTTCTCTTCTCGGCCAAGGGCGGGGGCTCGAGCAACAAAACCGCCCTGTTCCAGGAAACGCGCCGCGTCCTGGAACCCGCGCGGCTGGCTGCCTTCATACACGCGGCCGTGGGCTCCCTTGGCGTGTCCGCGTGTCCGCCCTACCGCGTGGCCCTGGTTATAGGCGGCCAAAGCCCGGAAGAAACCCTCAAAGCGCTTAAGCTGGCCTGCCTGGGCGCCCTGGACGCCCTGCCCTCCACCGGACCATCCCCCTGCCGCGATCCCCAACTTGAAAGCCTGGTCATGGATGCGGCGTCAGCCAGCGGCTGGGGCGCCCAGTTTGGGGGCCGTTTCCTGGCCAGGGACGCCCGCGTTATCCGCCTAGGCCGCCACGCTGCCAGCCTGCCTGTAGGCCTGGGCGTATCCTGCGTGGCCCACAGGCAAGCCCTGGCCTACGCCGATCCCTCGGGCTGGTACCTGGAGCGCCTTGCCGGCCCCGGCGACGTGCCGGCCGTCCCCGCCCCCCGCGGTGGACAGGCACTGCGGCTGGACCTGGGTCCTGGCTGGGTTCCTCCTCCGGGACTCAAGGCCGGCCAGCTTGTTGCACTGCACGGCCAGGTTGTGCTAGCCCGGGACGCCGCCCACGCCCGCCTGTCCAGACTCCTTGCCGAGGGCTCGGCCCTGCCCGAGTGGACGCGCTATCCGGTGTACTACGCCGGGCCGGCGGGCACGCCCGACGGACAGGTCATAGGCTCGCTCGGGCCGACCACGGCCAAGCGCATGGACAGCTACTGCGATGAGCTCATGGGCTCGGGCGCGTTCAAGGTGATGATAGGCAAGGGCGAGCGGGGGCACGAGTGCCGCGCCGCCTGCGCGCGCCACGGCGGCGTGTATCTGGCGGCGGTGGGCGGGGCTGCGGCCCTGGGCGCCTCCCGCGTACGCTCGGCCACCCTGCTTGCCTGGCCCGAGCTGGGCATGGAGGCGGTGCGCCTGGTCGAACTGGACGGGCTTACGGCCGTGGTAGCCATAGACCCGGACGGCGGGGATATCTACGCGGGCCTGCCCTTTTCCAGCCAGCGGCGGTAGTACCAGGCGGCGGCAGTCATCAGGGCGTGATCCCAGGGCGGGTCTCCCACGGCCGCCAGGACACGGTCCTCGGGCTGGACGTCAACGTCCACGAATTCATGCTCGTCCAGGCTCTGCTGGCCGGCGCTTTCCAGGTCCAGCGCGACGAACACATGCAGGCGATTGGCCATAAAGGCCGGGTTGGGAGACGGCGACCCGAGCGCCACAAGGCGGCCGGCGCGGTAGCCCGTTTCCTCAAGCAGCTCCCGGGCGGCGGCCGTGGCCGGATCCTCCCCGCGTTCAACCACGCCCCCGGGGAACTCCACGCACGCCCTGCCCAGGCCATGCCGGTACTGCCGCACGGTCACCAGGGCGCGGCCGCCTCCTCGCTCCAGCACGGGCACCACCACGGCCCACTCCGGCGCGTCCAGGACCACAAAGCGGCCTTCCCGGCCGTGGGGTCCTATGCTCAGCCGCTCCGTCACGGAAAAGATGCCGTAATCGGCCACCGTTTTTGCTGACACGTCTTTCCAGGCTATATGGCCGCTCATGACCGGCCCTCCTTTGGGTCAAAGACATCCGGAAAGTCCGGCTCAGCGTCCGTGATCACCCGGCCATCCGGATGCGCTTGGGCCTCCGCGATCAGGGGATCGGGCGCAAAAAGGGCCGGCCACAGTGCGCCGGATATCAGGGCCGGCCTCGATGCCAGCCGCGCATTGACCATAGCGTCAACGCGGGCGGGATCCATGGCCGCCGGGCCGCCAGCGTCGCTCGCGTACCTGAAGCCCCAGAGCGTGCCGTACATGGGCACAAAGGAAAGTGCCGTGTCCACGCGGGCAAACACCGCGCGCAGGGTAGCTCCTATGCAGGCAAATGCAGCCGGCCGGGCCGCGGGCGATTCGCCGTGCATGGCGAATACCGCCTGGGGTCCCGACAGGCGGGCCCTGACCTCGCTGAAAAACTCACGCGTATACAGGAATCTGGACGGGCCCAGGGGATCGGTCATGTCCATGACGACCACGTCGTAGGTCCTGCTCGAATTTTCGACAAAGGCCCGTCCGTCGCCGTAATGGAAGGCCACGCGGCCGTCGTCAAAAGCCCCCGCGTGTACGCAGGCAAGGTGCTCCCTGGAGAAGGACACCACCGCGGGGTCAAGCTCGGCAAAATCCACGCGCTCCACGGCCCGGTGCCTGAGCACCTCGCGTAGCACGCCCCCGTCGCCGCCGCCTATGACCAGCACGCGCCTGGGCTCGGGATGGGCGAGCATGGCCAGGTGGACCAGGGGCTCGTGGTATCGGTACTCCCAGCGCTCGGCCACCTGGGTAACGCCGTCCAGGAGAAGCACGCGGCCAAAGGCGCTGGTGTCCACCAGCTCGGCGTCCTGGTACTCGGTGCGGGCGCTTGCCAGCGTGTCTCCCGCGCGGTAGAACATGCCCTGCCCCGGGTTGAGATACTCGGTGACCGTGCGTCCGCTCATATCAGGCTGGCCCTGCCGCCCAGGTTCTTGCACTCGAACAGCTCCTGGATCTCGGCGTCCAGCGCCTTGCGTATGCGCTTACGCTCGTTGACGCCCAGGCTGGTCGTCTCGTCGCCGAACAGGTAGTCCTTCAGCACGATGTCCTTCTTGCGCATCTTGGTGTGGAAATTGTTGTCGGCCACTATGTTCACGTCGTAGGCCGTGTAGCCCTCCAGGAAGTCGTCGGATATGAAATCCTGGATGGAGCCTATGTCGTGGTCTATGAACAGCTTGCGGCCGCGCTGGTCCCGCGTGAAGCCGCGCACGCGGTAGTCAATGATGACCACGTCTGAGTCAAAGCTCTCAAGCAGGTAATGCAGGGCCTTGAGCGGGCTGATCATGCCACAGGTGCTGATGTCCACGTCCACGCGGAAGGTGGCCAGGCCGGACTCCTTTTGGTACTCCGGGTAGGTGTGGATGGCTATGTGGCTCTTGTCCAGGTGGCCAACCACGGCGGGCGCGGCTACGGAAAGGGCCGCCGGCTCGTCGCGCTCCTCGTTGATCAGGGCGACCACGCTGGCACCCCGGGGGTCGTAGTCCTGGGTGGACACGTGGACAAGGTGGGCGCGGATGATGCGCGTCACTTCCTCCGTTATGGACTCCAGTCGCGATGAGTTGTACTCCTCGTCGACATACTCTAGGTACTCAATCTGCGACTCCCGCGAACGGGCGTAGCACATGTCGTAGATGTTGAAGCTCAACGACTTGGTAAGGTTGTTGAAGCCGTCCAGCTTGATGGTTTGTCCTTTGACGCGCTTGATCAATCTGCCCTGGTCCCCCTTGATCTCATGATGGTCCCGCGCCGCGCGGGTCCGCCCATTGTAGTCGGGTACGCGCCGCTGGTAAAGTGAGTCCGGCGGAATCAGAGCCGCCGTCAAGGAGTCAGCTATGAGCACCATGCCGGATTGGGTGACGGGATTCCCCGGCGCCGTAACCGTGTCCGACGCGCGCCACCGTATCGTGTACATGAACGACAAGTCGGCCGCAACCTTTGCCGCCGACGGTGGCCGGGCCCTGATCGGCTCGGACCTCAAGGCCTGCCACAACGAACACTCAAAGGCCATCATAGACCGCCTCCTGGCCGAGGGCGGGACCAACGTGTACACCATCGAGAAGAAAGGCCAGAAAAAGCTGATCTACCAGAGCGCGTGGCGGGACGAGAGCGGCCAGGTGGCCGGCCTTGTGGAGCTGTCCCTGGTGCTGCCTCCGGACCTGCCGCATTTCGTGCGCTCGTAACGCCGGCTTTTGACCGAGCTTCCCTCATGCGCGACACTTAATCTGAAGGTTGCGGCGCCCAAGGCGCGGCGTCCGCAAGCTGGGGAGTGCCATGATGCCGCAGAGAACGCGCTGGAGCGTGGTGGCCGCCCTCATGCTGGCGGCCTCAGTTTGGCCGGTCGCTGCCCAGGACGGGCTGACCGTCATGTACAATGAAAAGCCTCCGTTTTTCTACACCAAGGACGGCATGCCCGCGGGTATCCTGGTGGACATCATGCTGAAAGTGGCCGACAGGTCCGGCGTGGCCATACGCTTTGAGCCCGTGCCCTTCAACCGGATACTGCAGAGGCTCAAGGTGGAGGAACCGGGCGTGGCCGCCCTCGGACTGTCCCTGACCGAGGAACGCACGGCGTATGCCGTATTCTCCCTCCCCCTGTACAAGGACAGCCGCCCGATCATTCTGGCCCGGGCGTCCAGGAAATCCGGCTTCACATCATACGCGCGCATGGAAGACATGGTCAGTTCTACCAATTACACCTATGGCGGAGTCCTGGGAAACGTCTATCCCATAGATCCCCTGCTGGCCACGATGGGCAAGCGCGACCGGCGTTGGGCCGTTTCGCCTGAGCAGCTGATGCTCATGCTCACCCTTGGCCGCTTTGACTTCATGATGATATACCCCGAGGAGCTTGAGTACCTCCTGGCCACGGCCGGCGTAGCCGCCTCGGATATCGCGGTGCTTGCATATCCGGACGTGCCTGACGGCGACTACCGCTATCTCTTGTTCTCCAAAAGCGTGCCCGCGGACCTGGTGGACAGGCTGAACGCCGCCATTGCCGCCCTCAAGCTGCCCTGACCCGGCGCTCAGCCGTTCAGTCCTCGCCGCCCAGCCTGATGACGTTCCTGGCCATGCCGAGCATGGTGGCGGCCGCTGAATCAGCCGCCGGCTGGTTGGCCGCCACCAGGGCGGGGTCCTGCCAGGTGGGGCCCCTGGCCGGCAGCTGGTCGGCGTCGTCCCTGAGCATGGCGCGCACGTGCTCAAGGGTAAATTCCACATGAAACTGGGCGCCGAAGGCACGGCCGCCGTAGGCAAAGGCCTGGTTGCCCCAATGGGCTCCCCGGGCCAGCAGCTCGGCGCCGGCGGGCAGGTCAAAGGACTCGTTGTGCCACAGGAAGGCCGGAAACGAGGGAGCGACGCCTCTGAACAGCGGAGACGCCGCGCCGGCGGGCGTGAGCTCCATGTCCCACCAGCCGAACTCCTCGGGGTCCGCGCGCCGGACGCTCGCGCCCAGAACCTGGGCCAGGAGCTGGCCGCCCAGGCACAAGCCGAGCACAGGCACGCGCGCTTTCAGCACGGCTTCCAGATAGGTCCGCTCGTCGCGCAACCACGAAAGGTCGCCGTCGTTGACACTCTGGTAGCCTCCGAACACGAACACGGCCGCGTAGGCAGAGGGCTGCGCCGGCCGCTGGCCGAGCGGAAACGCCACGGTATCGGCGCACAGGCCATCGGCCGCCAGCGGAGCCTCCAGGTTGTACGGGTACACGCGCTCTGCGTGCCTGAGGAAGAGGACTCGCACGGCGGCTCAGAACCTGAGCGACAGGCAGCTTAAGCCGCCGTCTATCTTGTGGAATTCGCCAATGTCCAGCTCGACGACCTTGAGGCCGGCTGCTTTGACGCCCGCCGCTACCTTGGGGCAGCCGCTTGGCACCAGTACCGTGTCGTTGATGCGCAGGCAGTTGGCCCCTCGGGCCTCGTCCGGCGGCACCGGCACCCGGCGGAGACCCGCCATGCTGGGCCTGTCCTTGAAAGCGTCCAGGCACACCACGATGCCGTCGTCCAGATAGCTCATGCCGGTTTTCAGGTGCAGGATATCCTTGGGCACCGGCTCTATCACGCCGCCCTGACCGTGGCGCTCCAAGGCCGCCAACAGCTGTCGGGCTCCCTCGGCGTTGGTCCTGGCCGACAGGCCGATATGGAAGGCGTTGCCCACGGCCATCACGTCCCCGCCCTCCAGGGTGCCGGGCTCCGACAGACCCTCTATGATGCGGAAGTGGCGGGACAGGGCCTCTCGGATGGCCGACTCCTCTCCCTGGCGGCTGGGCGCCCCGGGCCGCGCTATCAGCGCGAAGCTCCTGGCGCACACGGCCACGTCCTCCACAAAACACGAGTCAGGGAAGTCATCCATGGCCGGCAGGACCTCCACGACGAGCCCCGCGGATTCCAGGGCCTTGATGTACACGTCGTGCTGGCGGAAGGCGCGGTCAAGATCGGGCGGGCCAAGCTCGGGATGGGCGCTGAGGGCTGACTGCAGGGACCGGGCGGGACGGCGGACGATGGCGCGGGTAAACATGGGACACCTCGACAGCCAAGGGTAGCCCCTCCCGTGCCAGCCGTCAAGCCCGCGCCGGGTATTGACGGCGAGCGCCCGCGAACCTAGGCTGGGCGTTGACGGGTTGCCGGCACAGCAAACGCCTGCGCCAGCAGCCTGTTCGTCGGAGGCAACCATGCAAACCCTGGGAACCAAAGCCTGGCCCGTGCTCATCGTGTCGGACCAGATACAGAAGCAGAGCGACGAAGGCGCCTGGCTCAGGGAACTGGTGGGCGTGCTGACCGACGACTTTGGCTGCTCGGTGCTGTTCTGCTCGGGGTATGGCGACGCGCACGACCTGGTGTACGCCCGGGAGGACCTTGGCACGGTGATCGTGGACTGGGAGAGCGCCGAGCTTGGCCGCGTGCACCGCAAGAACGACGCCATAGCCACGGGCAACTCGGGCGAGCGCTTTGTGCGCTATGTCCGGTCACGCAACGCGCGCGTGCCCATACTGATCCTGTCCGACCGCTCGTCCGTGGAGAGCCTGCCCAACCGCGCCCTCGAACGGGTCAACGGCGTGATCTGGAAGCTGACCGACACGCCGCGCTTCAACGCCGGCCGCATCGAGCGCTCGGTGGCCGAGTATGCCGGCTCCGTGCTCCCGGCCTTCTTCCAGGCTTTGGTGTCGTACGCCGACGAGTACAACGCCGCCTGGCACACGCCCGGCCACATGGGCGGCCAGGGCTTCCTGCAGAGCCCGTCAGGCACGGCCTTCCATAAATTCTTCGGGGAGAACATGCTCCGCGCCGACCTGTCCATATCGGTGCCCGAGCTCGGATCCCTCTTGGACCACTCGGGCGTGACGGGAAAGGCCGAACGTTTCTCGGCGGCTGCCTTTGGCGCGGACAGATGCTACTACGTGCTCAACGGCACGTCCACCGGCAACCAGATAGTCTGGCGCAGCCAGGTGGCGCCCGGGGAAGCCTGCATCCTGGACCGCAACTGCCACAAGTCCATGCACCACGCCATGATAGCCACCGGCGCGCAGCCAACCTACCTCCAGCCCGTGCGCAACGCCCTGGGCATGATAGGGCCGGTGGATTTCCGCTCCGTACCCGCCGGCGCGTCCTACGCCATGGCCGCGCTGACCAATTCCACCTACGACGGCATTTGCTACGACGCCGCCTACGCCGCGGCCAAGCTGGGCGGCGCAAGCGCGCTCCACTTTGACGAGGCATGGTTCGCCTACGCCCGCTTCCATCCCATATACTCGGGCCGTTACGCCATGTCCCTCTCCGACCGGCGGCGCCTGGTGTTCAGCACCCAGTCCACCCACAAGCTCCTTACGGCCCTGTCGCAGGCGTCCATGATCCACGTCAAATTCCCCGCGGACCTGGCCGCCAGCCCCGCTCGGGCCGAGGACTTCCACCGCCGCTTCAACGAGACGTACATGATGCACGGTTCCACGTCGCCGCAGTACGCCATGGTCGCTTCCCTGGAAGTGGCCAGCAAGATGATGGCCGACAACGGCGCTACGGCCCTGGGCGATATCATGGAAGAGGCCATAGAACTCAGGCGCAAGATAGCCGGCATAGCCGCGGAGGAAGAGGCCCAGGGCGACTGGTTCTTCCGCGTATGGCAGCCCGAGGGCGTGTCGCGCGCGTCCACCCGTGACCTGATTGAAAACCCTGGCGCTTGGATCCTGGAACCTGGCGCCGCGTGGCACGGCTTCCCCGCCTGCGGCCTACCGGATCCTTTCTGCATGCTGGACCCCATCAAGCTGACCTTCCTCTGCCCCGGCGTGGACTCGAGCGGCCGCTGGGCAGAGCGCGGCGTACCGGCGGCCATCGTGACGCGCTTCCTGGGCGACCACGGAGTGGTGTGCGAGAAAACCGACTACTACTCCTGGCTCCTTCTCAATTCCCTGGGCACGACCAAGGGCAAGCAGGGCACCCTGGTGGCCGCCCTGTTCCGCTTCCGCGAGCTCTACGCCCGTAACGCTCCCCTGGACGAGGTCTTTCCCGACCTGGCGGGCGCGCACCCGGTCAGCTACCAGGGCGTGGGCCTGGCCGACCACTGCCAGGCCATGCATCAGGCCATACGCCAGTTGGAGCTTCTGCCGCGCATGGTGGCCGCGTCCAAGGTCTTGCCCGTCCAGGCCCTCTGCCCGTCCGACGCGTACAGGGCCATTGTGCAAGGCCGGGTGGAAACCGTGCGGCTGGACAGCCTGGACCCCACGGCCAGCCCGCGAACGGCCGCCGTCATGGTGGCGCCCTACCCTCCCGGCATACCCCTGCTTATGGGGGGCGAAATCCTGGACGCATCGTCAGCGCCCATTGTGGACTACCTGCGCGCGCGGGAGGACTTTGAGCGCAGCTTCCCCGGTTACGGAGGCGATATTCACGGCGTTGAACGAGGCGAGCCCGGGTCGGACGGCTGGCGTCCGTACACCCTTATGGTGGTGCGCGACTAGACGCCCTTCCGTGCTCCGTGTGTCGAAGCTTTGATGCGCCGAGCTTTTCCCTATCGCGACGACACGCTGGAAATCCACAGCCAGGTGGACTCCACGGGCTGTGAAATTTTTACTAACACCATTTGCGCATCCGCCCCTAGACATTCGCCTGTTACGCAAGCGCTTGCGCCCCTCTTTTTCCTTGCCTTTTCTTAACGCCGTTATAAACTACTCAACACAACGGTACCCGCCTACGGGGCGCCTCCATTGCAAAAACGATGCGCATCTATACGGGAGGCAGATATGACCATAGGGAAACGCTTGGCCGGGAGCGTCATTATCCTGCTGGCGGTGGTGGCTCTGGGCGTGGGGCTGTTGTCCTACGCGGCCGCGTACCGGGCCGTGGAACAACAGCTGGCAGACGCGGCGCCGCAGATGGCAGCGTACGGTGGCATGATCATCCGGGCGGTACTGGACAGGCAGCTGGCTCTGGTACAGGCCACGGCGCTCCGCCCCGACATGCGCTCTATGGACTGGGACGTCCAGAAAACAATCATGGAAGAGGAAACGGTCCGCCTGGGCTTCATGGGTATGGGCGTGGTCATGCCGGACGGCACCGCCTACTACCCGGACGGCACCACGGCCCAGCTTGGCGACCGCGACTATGTCAAGGCAGCCATGGCCGGGTCCCCGGCGGTATCCAACGTGATCATATCGCGCGTGACCAATTCGCCGGTCATGATGATAGCCGCGCCCATCCCCGGTCCGGACGGCGCGCCCGCTGCAGTGCTCATAGCCCGCAACGACGCCGTGTGGCTGAGCGAGGTGACCGACACCATAGGCTACGGCGACACGGGCTACTCGTACGTGGTAGACGGTTCTGGCACCCTGATTGCCCACGATAACCGCCAGTACGTGCTTGACCAGCGCAACTTCATCAAGGAAGCCGAGGAGAATCCCGACTACGCCCGCCTGGCGGCCATGCTGACGCGCATGACCACGGGAGAGAGCGCCTACGACAGTTACGTGTTCGAGGGGCGCGAGCGGATTTTCGGCTTTGCGCCAGTGCCGGGCTCGGCGTGGTCCATAGCCGTGGGAGCCTACCAGGAAGATGTCTTTGGCCACGTGGGCGGCATGCGCGTGTCCATACTGATCATATCCGGCATATTCCTGGTGCTTGGCCTGGGCATGGCCGGCGTGCTGTCCCGCGCCATCAGCGTGCCGGTACGCAAGACAGCGGCCATGCTCAGGGACATAGCCGAGGGAGAGGGCGACCTGACACGCACCCTAGACGCCCGCGGCTCGGACGAAATCCGCGACATGGCCGACTCGTTCAACCTGACCATGGGCAGGATACGCTCCCTGGTGGGCGCCATCCACGACCAGGCAGACGCCCTGTCGTCCATAGGCGAGGAGCTGTCGGCGGCCATGACCGAGAGCGCGGCGTCGGTGAACCAGATCAACTCGAACATACAGAGCCTGCGCGGACAGACCGGCGCGCAGGCCGACAGCGTGCGCAGGGCCATTGCGGCCATGGAACGCATAGCCGGGAGCATACGTGAGCTGGACAAGCACGTGGAGGAACAGGCCGCGGCCGTTTCCCAGTCGTCGGCGGCCGTGGAGCAAATGCTGGCCAACATAGCGTCCGTGAGCCAGACCCTGTCCCACAACGCGGAAAGCATGCAGGAACTGGCGGCCGCTTCGGACAGCGGTCGCTCGGACCTGTCCAACGTGTCCGCCAGCATTAGGGACGTGTCCAAGGAATCTGACAGCCTCCTGGAAATTTCCCAGGTGATCCAGCAGATAGCCAGCCAGACCAATCTTCTGTCCATGAACGCGGCCATAGAGGCCGCCCACGCCGGCGACGCGGGCAGGGGTTTTGGCGTGGTGGCCGACGAGATTCGCAAGCTGGCCGAGTCGTCCGGCGAGCAGGCCAAGACCATCAGCGCCGTGCTCATGAAGGTTCGCAAGGCCATGGAGGACATGACGGTTGACGCCGAGCACGTGGTGGGCCAGTTCGAGGACATGAACGTAAAGATAGTGGCCATGGGCGACCGCGAGCGCGGCGTCCGGAATGCCATGGACGAACAGGGCCATGGTAGCCGCGAGATTCTGGACGCCATGGCCAGGCTCCAGGAGCTGAGCAACCGCGTCAAGACCGGTTCCGGCGCCATGCGCGACGACGCGGACACGGTCCGCGATGAGACGGCCGCCCTTGAGCGCCTGAGCGCCGAGCTGTCCGCCGGCATGACGGAGATGGCGGCCGGCGTGGCGGAGATCAACACGGCCATGACGGGCGTGAGCGATCTTGGCCGGGGCAACCGCGAGGCCATAGAGGCGCTCAGGGCAGAGGTGGGCCGCTTCAAGATCGGGTAGCGCCAACGGGCATTTGCCCCTTTCCGGATAGTGGTGCATACTGGGGGCCAAGGCCAACCCCCAAGGCGGCCGGAAAGGAACTGCCATGCCCGAATTCGCAACGCCCTTCGCTGTCCTGGCCAAGGAACGCAAACTCACGGACGCCGAGCTTGTCCGCGCCATCCGCTTCATGATAGCCGCCGAGTACGAGGCCATACAGCTGTACATGCAGCTGGCCGAGTCCACAGACAACAAGCTGGCCATCGAGGTGCTCAAAGACATAGCCGACGAGGAGCGCGTGCACGCCGGCGAGTTCCTCCGCCTGCTCCACGAGCTGGCGCCGGACGAGAAGCGCTTCTATGACGAAGGCGCCGAGGAAGTGGAAGAGGAAATTCAAGGTAAGTAAGCCCGCCCCCAGGAAGGGTGGGTCCCGGGAGGGGAACCTGGGAAGGTGCCCCTTCCGGGCCAAAGGCAAGCCATTAAAAAAGGGCCGGACTTCCCGGAAGAAGAACCGGCCCTGTACCGCCGTGAAACAGGCTTACTTGACAGCCGCCATGCCGGCCTCTATGGCCTTCATGTTCATGGGGACGTACTTGTGCTTGCTCTCAGGGAAAAAAGTCTTGAGCACGGCCTCCAGCTTGTCCAGCTTGACCGCGCCCGTGGCCTTGGACAGGGCGCCCATCATGACCATGTTGGCTATCTTGGCGTCGCCTATCTGTTCAGCCAGCTCGTTGCAGGGAATCTTTATGACCTTTGCGTCCTTGCGGCGCGTCTCGGTCTTGACCAGGCTTGAGTTGACGAGCAGGGTGCCGCCTTCCTTGAGGATGTCCTCGCACAGGGGCAGGCTGTCCTGGTTCATGACCACGGCGCTGTCCGGCCTGGTGACCAGGGGACTGGCTATTTCGTGGTCGGACACGATGACGCCGGCCCGCGCTATGCCTCCGCGCTTTTCCGCTCCGTAGAACGGGAAGAAGGTAACCTGGAGGTTCTCCTTCATGCCGCAATACACCCACAGCTGGCCCAGGGATATGACGCCCTGGCCGCCGAAACCCGCTATGAAGGTCTTTTCGGTCATTTTGCGCCTCCCTCCAAGGTGTTCTTGATCTCGCCGAGCTTATAGAACGGCATCATGGCGCTCTCCACCCACTCCACGCTCTGGACGGGCGTCATGCCCCAGTTGGTGGGGCACTGGGAGAGGATCTCCACCATGGTAAAGCCCTCGCCGCGGAGCTGGGCCTCAAAGGCCTTCTTGATGTACTGCTTGGTCTTGCGCGTGTTGGCCGCGTTGTTGACCGCGCCGCGGGCCAGGTACTTGGTGCCGCCCAGGGTGGCCAAAAGCTCGCACACCTGGATGGGGTAACCCATGCCGGCTTCCACGGGATCGCGGCCGTAGGGAGCGGTGGTCGCCTTCTGGCCGACCAGGGTGGTGGGCGCCATCTGGCCGCCGGTCATGCCGTAGATCGCGTTGTTCACGAATATGACCGTGAACTTCTCGCCGCGGTTGGCCGCGTGGATGATCTCAGCCGTGCCGATGGCCGCAAGGTCACCGTCGCCCTGGTAGCAAATGACCAGGTTGTCCGGCTTCATGCGCTTGATGCCCGTGGCGCCGGCCGGGGTTCGGCCGTGCGGCACCTGGACCGAGTCAAAGTCAAAGTAGAGGCTGGCCCAGATGGAGCAACCCACCGGATTCATGATGATGGACTTGCTCTGCACGCCCAGCTCGTCTATCACCTCGGTGATCAGGCGGTGGATGACGCCGTGGCCGCAGCCTGGGCAGTATTTGGTCTGTATGGGCTTGAGGCTCTTGGGATGCCCGTAAATCAGTTCCATGTGGTCCCTCCCGTCATTTCTTGAGGATGCTGCGGATTTCCGCCAGCACGTCTTCCTCGGTGGGGATGTTGCCGCCGCAGCGGCCGTAGAAGAACACCTCCGCCTTGCCGTGCGTGTGGAGGCGGACGTCCTCCACCATCTGGCCCATGCTCATTTCCACGGTGAGGAACTTGGCTCCCGTGCCGGCCAGCTCGGCCACGCGTTTTTCAGGGAAGGGCCACAGGGTGATGGGGCGCAGGAGGCCGACCTTGAGGCCGAGCTTGCGCGCCTCTTCCATGGCGCCAAGGCACACGCGGGCAGAGGTGCCGTACGCCACCAGGATGAGCTCCGCGCCCTGCACGTCATGCTCTTCTATGCGGGTCTCGGACGCCTTGATCTCTTCATAGCGCTTGAAGCGCTCGCGGTTGGTGGCCTCGAACTCGTCGGGCACCAGGTGGGTTGAATCGACGTGGTGCAGCTCACGGCCGCCCGAGTCTCCCACGGCCCAGGGCTTGGCCGGCAGTTCCGACAGCTCGCGCGGGCGGGGGAAGGTGACGCCTTCCATCATCTGGCCGATCATGCCGTCGGCCAGGACCATGACGGGCATGCGCCACTTGTCGGCCAGGTCAAAGGCCAGGTAGGTCAGATCGGCGGCTTCCTGGACGCTCTTGGGCGCCAGCACGATGTGGTAGTAGTCGCCGTGGCCGCCACCCCGGGTGGACTGGAAGTAGTCGCCCTGGGCCGGGCTGATGCCGCCAAGGCCGGGGCCCGAGCGGGCCACGTTGACTACCACGCAGGGCACGTCGGCGCCGCAGGCGTAGGATATGCCCTCCTGCTTGAGGGATATGCCCGGGCTCGACGAGCTGGTCATGGCCCGGGCGCCGGTGGCGGCGGCGCCGTACACCATGTTGATGGCGGACACCTCGCTCTCGGCCTGGATGAACACGCGCTTGTGGTCGAGCATGTGCTTGGCCATGTAGGCCGTCAGTTCGTTCTGGGGCGTGATGGGATAGCCGAAATACGCCGTGCAGCCGGCGCGGACGGCGGCCTCGCCTATGGCCTCGTTACCCTTCATCAGTCGCTTTTCTTCAGCCATGGTTCCGTCCTCCTTACAGCTTATAGACGGTGATGGCCACGTCGGGACACACGGTGTTGCAGTTCCCGCAGGCTATGCACTTGTCCAGGTCCACCACCTTGGCCGGATAATAGCCCCATGAATTGGGCTCGTCGTCCACGCCGAGCACCTTGGTGGGGCATGAGCGGACGCAGAGCAGGCATCCCTTGCAGCGTTCCCTGTCGATGACGGGTTTGCCCTTGTTTGCCATGAACAGCTCCTTGCTTCGGTCGGCGGCCGGTCGGGCGCGCCTCCCCGATGGATTGCGATGCAGCCGACTCCGGAGGGGCCTGCCGCTTGGATTCCCGGTACCTTGGGATAGTCCGGCGCCCTAGGACGCCAGAGCGGCCAGGGCTATGCTGGCCAGCTTGGTCTCCGCGCTGTCGGCGCGGCTTGTCAGGACGATGGGTTTGGCCGCGCCGACCACGATGCCGGCGCCCTTGGCCTGGCCCAGGTCCAGGAGGCACTTGTACAGAATATTGCCCGCCTCTATGTCCGGCGCTACCAGGACATCGGCGTCTCCGGCCACTTCCGACACGATCTTCTTGATGCGGGCGCTCTCCGCGCTGATGGCGTTGTCCAGGGCCAGGGGTCCGTCTATGACACAGCCCTTGATCTGTCCCCGCCTGTTCATCTGGGTGATGACGGCGGCGTCGGCCGTGCACGGCATCTTGTCCCAGTTGACCTTTTCAACGGCAGCCAGGAGCGCCACCTTGGGATTGTCCACGCCTATGGCCTTGGCCACGGCAACGGCGTTGGCTATGATGTCCAGCTTGCCCGGCAGATCGGGGGCTATGTTGATGGCCGCGTCAGTGACCACCAGGAGCTTGTGGTAGGTGGGCACCTCCATCACGGCCACGTGGCTGGTCAGCCTGCCGGCGTTGAGGCCGGCTTCCTTGTTGAGAGCGGCCTTGAGCAGGATGGACGTGTCCAGGACGCCCTTCATCAGCATGTCCGCCTCGCCGGAGCGAACCAGGGCCACGGCCTGGGCGGCCGACTTGGCGTAGTCTTTTTCGTCTATGATGCGCCAGGCCGATATGTCTGCCTTCATGCCGGCGGCCATGCGCCTGATCTCTGCGGCGTCGCCAACCAGGATGGGCTCGATCAGGCCATGGGCCGCCGCGTCAATCACCGCCTCAAGGGCGGATTCCTCATGGGCGGCGGCCACGGCCACGCGCTTGCGGCCGGCCTTGCGCGCCGCCTCTATGATGTCGGTGACGGTCTTCATCTACTTGTACTCCTGCGGCTTGACCTCGCCGGTCATGACCGACACGCCGGCCTGGGCCAGGGCCTCCAGCTCGCCCTCTCCCGGATAGACGGTCACCGGAGCCATCCAGCCGACCATCTTGCCGATGCCCTCCTGGATGGGCTTGCCGTAGGCTATGCCCCCGGTCAGGATGATGCCCTCAAGGGCGCCTTCAGCGGCTGCGGCCAGGGCGCCTATGGCCTTGCCCATGTTGTATATGAAGGCTTTGTATATCAGCGTTGCCTCCGGGTCGTTCCCGGCCAGGAATTTGTTCTCGAGCACGCGCATGTCGTTGGTCCCAGCCAGGCTTACGAGGCCGCCCTGGCCGGTGATCATCTTGAGCACTTCCTTTTCCGTGTACTGGCCGGAGAAACACAGCTTGGCCAGGGCTCCGGCAGGCAGGGTGCCGGCGCGCTCGGGGCTGAACGGCCCCTCGCCGTTCAGGGCGTTGTTCACGTCCACCACGCGGCCTTTTTTGTGCAGGCCCACCGATACGCCGCCGCCCATATGCGCAACGATCACGGTCGCCTCGTCATAGCGCTTGCCGTGCTCCTTGGCCCAGCGCCTGGCCACCGCCTTCTGGTTGAGCGCGTGGAAGATACACTGCTTGCGGAACAGCTTGTGGCCGTACACGCGGGCCACGTCGTCCAGCTCGTCCACCACCACCGGATCCACAATGAAGGCCGGTATCTTAAGCTCGGCGGCCAGGGCGCCGGCAATCAGGGCGCCCAGGTTGGACGCGTGCTCGCCGTAGGTGGCAGCCAGGAAGGTGTCCTTCATGGCCTGGTTGACCGCGTACACGCCGCCCGGAATGGGCTTCAAGAGGCCTCCGCGGCCGACCACGCAGGACAGGCTCGAGAGGTCAAAGCCCCTCTTTTCCAGCGCGCCCCTGATGTGCTGTTCCCTGAATTCGTACTGGCTGGCTATGGTGGGAAACGCGGCTATTTCCTCCGCGGAATGAGCCACGTTCTCAGTGAACAGTTCCTTCTGGTCCTCGAAGACGCCGATCTTGGTCGATGTTGACCCCGGATTGATGACGAGAACGGTATGCGCCATGCCGGCTCCTTGTCTGGGTAGGGTTCGTGAGCGCAGTATATCATAATTTAAGCACTCTGCAAGGGGACGCGGGGTGTTTTTGGCTAAAATTTGAAACGGCGTTTTGTTTTTTGAACCGGGCTGGACGACAACCGTGCTACCAGGCGACATCAAAGCTTCGACACACCAGCTCGTAGAAACCCGATCATCCCGAGGTTGGCAAAACCATGGCCACAGCATATTATAGAAGTGTTGGAGCTATGCGGCCGCCATGGTCGGGCACCACCATCCTGCCATCTCCAGGCAGGTCATAACAGAACGTTGACAAGGATGCCATGAAACTACGCGATCCAGTTGTGCAGACCGTCATCCGAACCCTCTACCGGTCCCTGGGCATGGAACTGTCCATACGCATGGCCAAAAGCCTGATAGAAGGCTACAACCTGAATCAGCGCATGGGCTTTCCCCCGTCCGTGCCTGTACCCGTGCAGGACGCGGTCAAGCGCATCGTTGAGGACCTTCTGGACGCCGGGCTGATGCTGGAGACCATCGAATGGCTGATCCTGGTGGACCGCCACGGCTACATGGGCAAACAGTACCCCATAGTCGGCATAGACGACATCCTGGCCGGCATGGAAGAGGTGGGCTACACCCTGGATCCCGAGTCCGAGCTGTTCTATGAGGACGCCAGGCGTTTCCGGACCCCGGGCTGGGGCCGCCTGCGCGAGGGCGTCGAGTACCCCATCACCCTGCTCCGCCTGGACATAGCCCGCAATTCCCGCCTGGTCCGCGCAAACGCGTCCTGCGACGTGGAGAGCGCGTACGAAGCCCTGCGGGACATCGTGCGCCGGCTGGTGGAAAAGCGCCGCGGCCGGCTGTGGTCCTGGGAGGGCGACGGCGGGCTGGCGGCCTTCCACTACGGCCACCCCAACATGTCCGCGGTGCTGTCCGGCGTGGATATCATGAACGAGCTCCTGTTGTACAACCTGGTCGACAATCCCCTGGACAAACCCATACAGGTGCGCCTAGCGGCGCACGCCGGCTACCTGCGCTACACCGAGCACCAGTCCGAGCTCCTGCGGACCGAGCTCGTGCGCGAGACCACGGAGATAGAGGAGCGCTACACGCCGCCTGAGACCTTCTCCGTGTCGGCCACCATAGCCCCGCACGTGGACGAGATCATCAAGAAGTGCTTTGTCCATCTGGACAGCGAGTGCCCCTGGGAGATCCTGAGCTACTCCATCAAGCCCAGGCCCCTGACGGGCCGGCAGGGCCGGGGAAAGGCCGCGTCATGGAAGTGATCCTGGTGGCCAAAAGCCGTAGCGCCGAACTCCTGTTCAGCCTGCCGCGCCTTACCCGCTTCCAGCCGTCCGAGCTTGACGCCATCCTGGCGTCGCCACCCGCGGACTGCCTTCTGTACATTGACCTGGGCTCGCTCCCGCGCCGGGGCCTGCCTGAGCTGCTAGCGCGGCTCGCGGACGAGAAAAGGCTGCGCTGGGCGGCCCTGGACCGCGCCAGGGCGGTATCCGACCCGGCAGCCCTCTTCCACACGGGCGCCCTGGACTACATAGGCCCGGAAGCCGGAGAAGGCTTTGTCAACGAGGAACGACTGGACAGCGTGGCGGCGTACGCGGCCAAGCTGTCGGGCGACCAGGCCCGCGCCCCCGCGCGTCGCACCAGGACCGCTTCCGGCTTTGTCGGCTGGGACGCCCTGTCGGAAGGCAAGGACTACGAGTTCCTCATGGTGTATGTGGCCCTGTGCGACGCCGATGCCCTGCGAACCAGGCTGGGCGACGCCCGCTTTACCCGGCTCAAGAGCGCAGTCCTCTCGACCATAGGCACCCTGGCCGCCGAGCATGAGGGCCTGGTATGGATGGGTGACGGCCAGTCAACCCTGGTTCTCTTCCAGCCCGACCACCTGCCATCCGTCTTTCGTTCGTGCATGCGCGTCCTGGCGGGCATACGCCTCCTATCCTACGAACAGTTCCGCATGGACCAGGACGACATACAGCTGGCCTTTTCCCTCCTCAAGGCGCGCCTGCCCTGGCAGAAGCCCGGCAACACAGGCACCGTGGTGTCGGACGCCATCAACTACATCCACCACCTCGGGCGCCGCCACACGGCCCCGGGCACCATAGACCTGGCCGGGGACACGGCCGACGCCCTGCCCGACCGCCTCAAAACCCTGCTGTCGGACGCCGGGGACTTTGAGTACAAACCGGTCAGGCGCTTTGCCGGCTTTGTCACCACCTGCTCCGGTTGATCTTCATCGGGTTCTATCTTCCACGGACGCCACGGCGGCGCTATACTTGCTCTGGCGCTCCCCCGTATGGAGCGGCCGGAAAAAGGAGTCCCCATGAAAGCCCTGGTCAAGAAAGCTCCCGAGGTCGGTCTCTGGATGGAAGACGTTCCCCTGCCCACCATCGGCGACACGGACCTGCTCATCAAGGTCAAGAAAACCGCCATCTGCGGCACCGACATCCACATCTACAAATGGGACGCGTGGTCCCAGCGCACCATTAAAACCCCCATGACCATAGGCCACGAGTTCGTGGGCGAGATCGTGGAGATGGGCCGGGCCGTCCAGGGCTACCGCGTGGGCGAGCGCGTGTCGGCCGAGGGCCACATAGTCTGCGGCGTATGCCGCGCCTGCAGGGCCGGCAAGCGGCATCTCTGCCCCAACACCCGGGGCATAGGCGTCAACCGCGACGGCTGCTTTGCCGAGTATGTGTCCGTGCCCGCCAGCAACGCATGGCACGTCCACGACTCCATCCCGGACGACGTAGCATCAATCTTTGATCCGTACGGCAACGCCACCCACACCGCCCTGTCCTTTGACATGGTGGGAGAGGACGTCATCATCACGGGAGCCGGCCCCATTGGCTGCATGGCCGCCGCCATCGCCCGCCATGTAGGCGCCCGCAACGTGGTGATCACGGACGTCAACGAGTACCGTCTGGACCTGGCCAGGAAGCTTGGCGCCACCCGGGCCGTCAACGTGTCCAAGGAACGCCTGGAAGACGTCATGAAAAACGAGCTGGGCATGGTCGGCGGCTTTGACGTGGGCCTGGAAATGTCCGGCAGTCCCCAGGCCTTTGAGCAGATGCTGGACAACATGTACAACGGCGGCCGCATAGCCCTCCTTGGCATCCTGCCCAACGGCGCAGGCATAGACTGGGAAAAGGTCATCTTCAAGGGCCTCTTCCTCAAAGGCATCTACGGCCGGGAGATCTTTGAAACCTGGTACAAGATGCAGACCATGCTGATGTCCGGCCTGGACATAGCTCCCGTCATCACCCACCGCTTCTCGTTCGACGATTTCCAGAAGGGCTTTGACGCCATGTTGTCCGGGCAGTCCGGCAAGGTCGTCCTGAGCCTGGACTGATCCCCATCGGGTGAACCTGGGCGTCAAAGCCCCGGCGGCCAATCACGGAAGCCCCGCCCTTCCGCGCCGCCAGGGCTTGCCCTGGCGAGCCATGTTGTCCGGGCAGTCCGACAAGGTCGTCCCCCGCCTGGACTGATCCCTCATATCGTTGTGGGCGCGTCCGCGGCCGTTCGGCCGCGGACCGGGCTCTGCGCGGGTAGTCCTCGCGGGCTCCGGGCTACCCGCTCCGATCCCTCGCGCTTGCCCGCGGACGCCGTACATGCGATAGTCAGGGTATGAGTTCCCACCACCGAGAGCGGCCCCCGCACAGAGGCCGTCCCACCCGCCTGGGCGAGCCGTCCATAGGCCGCCGCGCCACCGACACGGCTCACAGCCAGCCCCCCGCTCCGCCCAGCCTGAGGGTCCTGTCTTCATCCGGTTTTGGCGCCCCGGATGACGCCAGACACCTGGTGTCCGTGCTCATGGACGTCATAGAAGAAGCCGCCCCCCTGCCAGCCGGCCGCCGACAGGATCTCAGGCGGGACGTCCTGGAATTATGGCGGGAACTCACCAGCGAACGCTCCGAGCGCCAGGCGGACTACATAGGAGAACCGGCCATGCTGGCCGCCTACCTCCGGTACTTCCTGCCCTGGAACGTCGTCAGGCTGGTACCCCTTCTGGCCGGCCTTGAACTGGACCTGGCGCCGGGCTCCCGGGTGCTGGACCTTGGCTCTGGCCCCTTAACCCTGCCCATAGCCCTCTGGATAGCCCGCCCCGAGCTCCGCGAGCGCCCCCTGACCCTGGTGTGCGCAGACAGGGTCAAGCGCGTTCTGGAACTGGGCAGTGCCTTCCTGGGCGGCCTGGCCCTCCGCGCCGCCCAGCCTGGCTCCCGAGGCGGTCTGGCCTGGTCGCTGGAAACCCGTAAGGGCATTTTCCCCTTCGAGCGCTCCGAAAACGAGACCTTCAGCCTGGTATGCGCGGCCAACGTCTTCAATGAAAGCTTCTGGAAGGCCAAAGGCCGCCTGGACGAGCGCGCGGCCGGCCTGTTCGAGGAACTGGCGGCGCGCACGGACGAAGCCGGCCGAATACTCCTGGTTGAGCCAGGGGACCCGCGAACGGGCGCCATGCTCGCGGCCCTGCGGGAAGCATGCCTGCTGGGCGGCGGCTCCATACTGGCTCCCTGCACCCACGCCCGCGCCTGCCCCATGCCCGGGGCCTTCCTGTCGTCCGCGTTCCGAGTTGACGGAGCCGAGACTGCCGCACTGGGCAAGGTGGTTACGTCCAGGGGCAGGATCAAGGCTCCCTGGTGCCACTTTGTGATCCCCGACACCGCTGCTCCGGACCGGCTGTCCGCGTTCTCGTCGTCCGTGGGCCTCCCCAAGGACAGGCTGGTGGCGTCCTACCTGTACGCGTCGCCCCGAACCGCCGCCGAGCCCGCGCGCCACGCTGTCCGCGTCATCTCGGATTCCTTCCGGCTGTCGGACGGCAGCCGTGGCCGCTATGCATGCTCGTCGTCCGGTTACACCCTGGTCCGCGGCGCCCTGGCAGACTACCCCTCCGGCACCCTGCTCAGGCTGGACGGGGCCCTTCCAGGCGCACGGGGCGAACGCGACCCAAAATCAGGCGCCGTGGTGCTGCGCGGGGCGCCCGTGCCTATCCATGAACCGACCGACGGCCAGGCACCCCGCCCCGCCGGCTCTTCAGGCAGCCCGCCATCCCAGAGATCCGGCAAAAAACCGCCACGTAGAGGCCCAAGGTATTGACACAAGCCGGGCACTCCCGGTATAGTGCCGCTCGTCAGCGATGACGCTGGGGGCGTAGCGAAGCTGGTTATCGCGCCGGCCTGTCAAGCCGGAGATCGCGGGTTCAAGCCCCGTCGCTCCCGAATCCCGCCCCGCGCGGGATTTTTTATTGAAGATACGCCATTATTATGGCGTGTCCCCACGGGCTGTAGCGCAGGGGCTAGCGCGCTTGGTTCGGGACCAAGATGTCGGAGGTTCAAATCCTCTCAGCCCGATAAAAATGAGGCGTCCTTTGGGGCGCCTCATTTTTTTATCACGGGCTGATAGGATTTGTTGCGTGCCCGCCGTCCGGCGGGCCATCAATGCCCTTCCCCCCGCAGGCGCGTGAAACGCGCTACCATGCGCTCCGAGACTCCAGAGGAGCGCAGGGGTGAGAGCGGCGCTTATCCGCCGCTCGAGGGAATATCCCCCTAGCACTGTGTCGAGCGCATGCGAGGAAGAGCGGGAATTCGCTGTTCATTTTCCGGTGGAAGAATCGCCCGAATCGTCGTACCGTAGGCCCATGAAAGCCACACCTCGTTCCGATAAGCCGGATGTCCCGGTGCTGGATAAGGCCGAAATGGAGCGGGCGTTCATGGAGCGCGACGGTTCCTACGACGGCCTGTTCTACGCGGCGGTCACGACAACCGGCATCTTCTGCCGCCCCTCCTGCCCCGCCCGCAAGGCCAAGCCCGAGCATCTTGAGTACTTTTCATCCGCGCGGGAAGCTCTCTTCGCCGGCTTCCGACCGTGCGCGCGCTGCCGGCCCTTGGATGGACCGGGCGGCGCCGTCCCGCCCCCATACGCGGCACCTGCCTGGGTATGCAAGCTCGTCGACCGCGTGGAGTCGGATCCCTCAAGGCGGATACGCGACGCGGAGCTTTCCGCCGAGGGGATCGATCCGGCCACAGCCCGCCGCTGGTTCCTCCGCAATTACGGGATGACCTTCCAGGCCTATAGCCGGGCCCGCCGGCTGGGTGAGGCGTTCCGATCTATCAAGGACGGCTCGGGCATAGACGACGCGGTGTTCGACCACGGCTGGGAATCGCACTCGGCCTTTCGGGACGCCTTTTCCAGGGCGGCCGGCCTGCCGCCCGGTGCTGCCAAGGGCGAGGATTTCGTGCGCCTGGCTTGGTTGGACAGCCCCTTGGGACCCATGGTAGCCGGCGCCACGGACACGGCCATCTGCCTGCTCGAGTTCACCGACCGGCGGATGATGGAGGCCCAGCTGCGTACGCTCTCATCGCGCCTGGGGAAGCCTCTCCTCCCCGGGGACAGCCCCTTGATCGCACGGCTCCGCTCGCAACTATCGGAGTATTTCGAAGGCAGGCGCTCGACCTTCAACCTTCCCCTGGACTATCCCGGAACGGACTTCCAGCGCCGCGTGTGGGAAGGCCTTTTGCATATACCCTACGGGGAGACGCGGAGCTACGCCCAGCTGGCCGCGGAGATAGGAGCCACCGGGGCGGAACGTGCGGTCGGGACGGCCAACGGCATGAACCGTATAGCCATACTCATACCCTGCCACAGGGTGATCACCACCGACGGGAGCTTGGGCGGCTACGGCGGCGGCTTGTGGAGGAAACTCAGGCTCCTGGAACGGGAAGGCTCGGCGAACAGGCTGCGGCCGCCGCGGTCGTGACGCCGGCGCACGAGCCAGCATACCCTCTTTCAGGACGGATTTTCCGGGGCCCCACGCCTCCCGCGCCCGGCTCGAAACCCGTCCACGATGGACCGGCTCACGAATTTCCCCGGCGCCAAGGCTATCTTGAGAAACAAGAGGGCGCGGTTCACGTCGTCGGTGTACTTGAAGGGATGGTCCACGAGCCCGCCCAGCATGCCCAGATCGGAGGTGTTGGGCTTGGCCTTGATAAAATACGACGCGACCAGATAGGCTCCCAGGCCCAGGTACAGGAGCCCCTTGCGCGAGCTGGAATAGATCGCCACCAGCGCCGCCGCCAAGAGCGCCAAGGCAAGCAGGAATTTGGCTAACCGGCCGCCTGTCATCGGGGCGGGCTTGTTATTTTTATCCAGTTCCAGGGTACCCAGGTTCTCAGTTTTTTTCGGCCCCAGCAGTTCTAACAGACTCATTGGTTTCCCTCCCTGTTCTCCGTAAGCGCCAGACTCCGGATCGCGCCTTTTCTGACCATGCCGCATAACGCGTCAACAAAGCGCCGGTCCATATCGTCGGCCCCTTCAAGGGCAAGGAGCAGGGGCACAAAGCAGCGGTACAAGATTCGTCCTGCCCGGAACACATCCAGATCGGCTTTTGTCCCCAGCTCGCTGGATTCCATGAGCTTTCTGAAAGCCCCCAGGAAACCTGCGTGAAGGGCCGCCAGCCGTTCCGAGCTTTCAAGGCCAATAGTGTATATGAGTGAAAGCGAACGGCCATGGAGCTTCCAGAGCTTTAGGCACAAGGCCGCTATGTCCTCAAGAGAGCATGGGGCATATCCATCGCCCCCCCGTTTGGCCAGCTCAAAGGCCAAATCCGTGGCGTCGTTCAGCACTGGGGCCGCGACATCGTAGAGCAGCCCTTCCTTGCCCTGGTAGTAGTTAAAAATCGTCCTGCGGGCAACCCCCGCCTCAGCCGCCACCTCATCCATGGTGACCGCCCTGGGGCCGCGCTCGATGAACAATGATGCGGCCGCGCGGATTATGCCCTGGCGCTGTTTTCGGCGTCTTGCCTCTTGCAGGCCTTCATCCAACTCGTCCATAAGCGCTCCCCGGCTCTTGACATAATTACGTATTACATGCACTCTTCAGTGCATTATTGCACCAAAGAGTGCATTGTGGAGGTCCAATGAATTCTTTACCATCCATGATAGCTGAAAGCGTCTTTAACGTCGCCTACCTGGCCACCGTCTGGATCCTAGTCGGCCTGCTTGCCAAGGCTTCGCCAAAGGCCAAGGGCCTGATCTCGCGCCTTGCGGCCCGATTTGCCGCAGCGTTTGCCCTTCTGGCCGCCGGAGACAGCTTCCATGTCGGCGCCAGGGTCGCCCAGGCCGTCCTCGGCCCGGAGCGATGCGTCGCGTTCATCAACGGGGTCGAGGCAAGTTGGGTGGGGATAGGCATGATGGCCACCGCCTATACGATGACGGTTTTCTATATGGTCTTGGCCGACGCGGCCAGGAAGCGGAATGGCCGCTCGGGCGCGTGGTATTGGATAATCCAGTCGCTTTTGTGCCTGAGGCTGGTGCTGATGGCGTTACCGGGAAACGGATGGGAGAGTCCTCAACCGCCACAGATCATGGGCCTGATCCGCAATCTGCCGCTTATCATCGCGGGACTGTGGCTGGCCATCGTATTCCTCCGGGACGGAAAGCGGAAAGGGGATAAGTTCTGGACGGGCATCGGGCTATCCATGCTGGCTTCCTACGCCTTCTATCTGCCGGTGATCCTGTTCGCCTCCGTGGCGCCGGCCCTGGGGCTCCTCATGATCCCCAAAACCATAGCTTACGTGGCCATGGGGCTCATCGCGTACCGTATGGCCCACAGCGGAACGGCGACCGGGGCGCAGGATACGGGAACGGAGAGCCTCAACGCCTCCTGACCCCTAAACGGCGTGAGGCGCGGCCCCCTCTACCCACCGCGCCCGTATAAGCTTGGCTGGACGCGGCTCCGGCGTCCCGTCAGCTCGTCCTGAGGGATGCCAGGCCGCGAAAGAAGCCCGGCCACGACTTGTCCACGCACTCGGCGCCGCGCAGGTATACGGGTCCCTTGGCCCGCGTGGCCAGCGCCGACACGGCCATTGCCACACGGTGGTCGCCATGGGACCACACGGTGGCCGCCAGGGGATGGCCGCGCGGGCCAAGGCCGCGTACGCACAGAAGGTCTCCGTCCTGCCGGACGTCCACGCCGAGCTTTCCGAACTCAAGTGCCAGCGCAGATGCCCGGTCGCTTTCCTTACCGGAGAGCCGGGACGCGCCCTTGAGCACGCTCGTGCCTTGGCAGCATGACGCCAGGGCAACCAGGGGCGGGGCCAGGTCGGGACAAGCACCAACATCGAATTCAAAGCCATGGAGAGCCCGGCTCCCGTCCACCACAAGGCGGCCGTCCGCTGTCCAGCTGACACCTGCGCCCGCAAGCCTGAGCGCGTCCTGCACGGCCTTGTCCGGCTGGCTGGAGCCGGGATCCAGGCCGCGGAATTCCGCGCAGCCGCCGCTCACGGCCACGGCGGCTGCCATGGCGGCGGCCGAACTCCAGTCGCCCTCAACAACGTATCTGCCAGGCCGGTACATCCGCGCCCCTGACAGGGTAAAGACAGCCCGCGGACCAGCGTCGTCAAAACGGTGGACCTGTACGCCAAAAGCCGCCATGATGTGGGCGCTCAGGTCCAGGTAGCCGCCGCTGGCCGGACGCTCTACAACTAGTTCCGAGCCGCCGGCCAGGGGCAGGGCCAAAAGGAGCCCGCTGGCCGCCTGGGAGCTGGCCGAGCCGTCCGCCGTCAGGCTCGTCGCCTTCAGGGGGCCGCGAACCGTGACCGGTGGGCGTCCAGCCGCCGTTTGGCACTCAACGCCGGCGCCCCTCAGGCCATCCTCAACCATGGACACAGTGCGCTTGGCCAGGGAACCTTCAGCCCGGAGCTCCACCGGAACGGGCAGGAGCGCCGCAATGGCGCTGAACATGCGGAGGCACAGGGCGGACTCGCCGCAGTTGAGCGTGATGCGACCTGAGGGCGCGGTACGCAGGGCATGCCCTCGTATCACCACCGGCTCCCCGTCTCCGGCCTGGTCCACCGACGCGCCCAGGGCCGCGGCTATCCCCAGGGCGGCACGCGCGTCGGCGGAGCGGCTGGGGTTTTCGATGGCGGACTCGCCGTCGGCCATGAGGGCGCAGGCAACCGCCCTGATCATGGCGCTCTTTGACGGGGGGACGACCAGGCTGCCCTCGAGCCGCCCCGGCTCAACGCACAGCGTCATACGCCAGCTCCGCGACGCTATCCGGCGCGCGCCCTTCCGTGTCCACCACCACATCCGCGCAGCCGCGGTACAGGCTTTCCCTCCGCGCCAGAAGCTCGCGCATGCGCGCGCTCGCGTCACCTTCCAGCAAAGGACGGTCGCCGCCGGCCGCCCGGCTCGCGGCCTCGTCCGGGCCGACGCGCAGCCACACCGTGGTGGCGCGCTCCCCGAGCACGGCCCTGTTGGCCGCCGTTTCCACACAACCTCCGCCCGTGGCCACAACGCACGCGGGACCTGCGCAGGCGGCCGCAAGCGCCCGGCTTTCCAGCTGGCGGAAGGCGGCCTCGCCCCGGGCGCGTATCAATCCGCCCGGACTCATGCCGGCGGCCGCGCTGATGGCGTCGTCCAGATCCACAAAGGGCACGCCCAGCCTGCTGGCCAGGAGTTTCCCCACCGTGGTTTTTCCGCTGGCCGGAAGGCCGATCAGAGCTATGATCTGTGTGCCCTTGTTTCCGGAGGCGTGCCGCATGACCGTACTGTAGCACACGGTATTCGTTCGGGGAACGGCCGCTTGACGCAAGCGTGCGCGCTCCGCTTCTATAGACCGCGGAGGGCCGTGATTGCCGGCCATGATCAAGCGGAGGTACCACCATGCGCGTGGGAGTGAGCGGAGCGTTCGGATTTCTGGGAGCCAACATAACGGTCGCCGCGCTCGCGGCCGGCCACCAGGTGGTCGCAGGAGCGTCGCGCACCACGGCCCATCCCCTGATCGACCCTGGTCGCGTCAAAATGGTGCGGCTGGACATCATGGACCGGGACAGCGTGGCGCGGGCCTTTGCCGGCTGCGACGCCATCATACACGCCGCCGGCGCCGTTGACTTCCGGAAGAAGGCCAGGCGACGCGTATGGGACATCAACGTGCTGGGCTCCATGAACGTGTACGAGGCGGGCTTGGTGCTGGGCGTCAAGAAGCTCGTAGACTTGTCCAGCGTCAACGCCCTGGGTCCGTCGCCAAATGGCGCCCCGCTGACCGAGGACTCGGCCGAGCCGTACCACGCGGCCAGCCCCATCATGTTCCGGTCCGCGGATGATGCCCTGAAAGCGGTCGACGCGTCCGCCTCGGGCGACTATTCGTTCATCGGCCGCTCGCGCCTGGCGTACTACGATTCCAAGCTGGCCGCCCTCGAGCTGTCGCGCCGGTACGTCCGCGAGCGGGGTCTGCCGGCGCTCACGGTCTACCCCGGCACGGCCGTTGGGCCCGGCGACGTCAACCACGCCATCAGCCGCCTGGTGGACGGCGTGTGGGAAGGCCGTCTCGGGCTCACCTACCCCGGGGTCAGCTCGTTCATGGATGCCAGGGATTTTGCCGCCGGCGTCATGGCGGCACTGGAGCGCGGCCGCGTCGGCCAGGGCTATATCCTGGCCGGGGGCGACCGCTCGGTGCTCAGCTACGCAGCTTTTATGGACCTGGTGGCCCGCGTGGCCGCGGATACAGACGGGCGTAGCGTCCGCTGGGGCAAAACCCGGGTCCTGCCCCGCTGGCTGGCCATGGCCGCCTCGGGCCTGGCCGAGACCCTGGTTCCGTACCTGGGACTGGGCGCGGCCATGGCCCTGTCGGGCAGCCTTGTCAATGCGTTCTCAAGCGGCAAGGCGGCGCGCGAACTCGGCTACGCTCCGTCCACGCCGCTTGAGCGCTCCATCGCCGACTGCCGCGCCTTCTCCCGCGCCCTGCGCGCCGGAACGCCGTCCACTGGCGCGGCTGGCCGGGCGTAGCGCCGGTCAGTTGCCCGCGGCCTTCAGCGCCCGCACGAGCGCCGCGCACTCGTCCCTGGAAAAGAACCGCGGCACCGGATACAAGGGATGCGCCTCCCTGAAGGCGCGGCTGACGATCAGGTCCACGTCGGCATCCTTGATATCCGGAATGCCCGCCGGTATGCCCATGCGCTTGTTCATGGCCTCTATTGCTTCTATAAAACGCGTGGCCGACGCGTGGTCGCCCTCGGCGTCTGTTGCCAGGCGTACCAGGCGGGCCAGCCTGGCCAAAGGCCGGTCCACGACCGGGCCGAATGCCCGGAGCACGTGCGGCAGGATGATGGCGTTGGCCAGGCCGTGCGCCATGCCGTACAGGCCTCCCAGCTGATGGGCTATGGCGTGAACGTAGCCCACGTAGGCCCGCGTAAAGGCTATGCCGGCCTTGTGGGCGGCCATCAGCATGCGCTCCCTGGCCTCAAGGTCTGAACCGTTTTTGTAGGCCCGTTCCAGGTAGCCAAAAATCAGGCTGACCGCCTCCTCGGCAGCGGCCCGAGTAATCCTCGTGTTGCTCCTGCCGATATACGCCTCAACCGCGTGCGTGAGGGCGTCCATGCCCGTGGTGCCGGTGATGCCCGGCGGCAGGCCAAGCGTCAGCTCGGGGTCCAGCACGGCGTAGGGCGGGATCAGCTTGGGATCGTTGACCGCGTACTTTTCATGGGTGGCGGGATCGGTGATAACCGCCGCCACCGTGGTTTCGGAACCTGTTCCCGCCGTGGTGGGCACGGCGAATACCGGCACGGGCCTCCTGCCGACCTTCAGGGTGCCGCGCAGGTCCTGGATGCGCTTGCGGGGATTGGCCGCGCGCACGGCCACGCCCTTGGCGCAGTCCATGGGCGACCCGCCCCCAAAGGCAACAATGGCCTGGCAGGACTCGCGCCTGTACAGGTCCAAAGCTTCCTCTATGTTCGGTATGGTGGGATTGGGCTGGGTGCCGTCATACAGGGCGTAGGACAGGCCTTCCTCGGCCAGGGCCGCGAGTAGAGCGCCTGGCAGGCCGAGCTTGGCAAGGCCCTGGTCGGTCACAACCAGCACCCGGTTGTAACCCTTGGACGTGATGAAGGCCGGCAGGCGCTTGATGGAACCAGACCCTGAAAGCAGTTCCGGCGGCGAGAAATCAAACGCGTAGGAACCCAGATACATGGCCGCCTGGTACAGTCGGTACCAGGCCCGGGCAAAGATGGACATGGAGCCTCCTATAGTCTGTCAGATATTGACGTCGGTCCTGCGGCGCCTCGGGCCAACGTGGCCGGGATTGAGAAGCTCGAACGCGTCCATGGCTATCTGAAGCTCCTCGTTGGTGGGTATGACCAGGATGGCCGTGGGCGAGTACGGCTGAGACACCAGGCCCTCATGGTTGCCGTTCGATTCATTGGCCTTGTAGTCCATCACAATGCCTATGTTCTCCAGCCGGTGGCAAATTCGTTCCCTCATGCGCACGCCGTGCTGTCCAACGCCGCCGGTGAACACCAGGGCGTCCACCTTGACCAGGTTGGCCATGTACGCGCCTATGTACTTGCGCACGCGGTGGGCGTACACGTCCAGCGCCTCCGTGGCGTTGGTCAGGCCCCGTTCGGCAGCTGCCTCCAGGTCGCGGAGGTCGTTGGATATGCCGGACAGCCCGAGGAGGCCGCTCTTCTTGTTGATCATGGACACCAGGTCCTTGACCGTGTAGCCGCGGTCCACAAGGTAGCCCAGTATGGCCGGGTCAAAGTCCCCTGAGCGCGTGCCCATCATCAGGCCCTCAAGCGGGGTAAAGCCCATGGACGTGTCCACGGAGCGGCCGGCCTCTATGGCGGTGATGGACGCGCCGTTCCCCAGGTGGCAGGTAATCAGGTTGCTGTTCTCGGGCCGACGCCCCAGGATCTCAAGGGCGCGTCCGGCCACAAAGCGGTGGCTGGTGCCGTGGAAACCATAGCGTCGGATACGGTACTTGTCATACAGCTCGCGCGGGAGGCCGTACAGATAGGCGGTGGGCTGCATGGTCTGGTGGAACGCCGTGTCAAAGACGGCCACCTGCGGCACGCCGGGGAGCAGGGCCTCCGCCTGGCGTATGCCCATCAGGTTGGCCGGATTGTGGAGGGGCGCCAGCTCGACGTTGGCCTCTATGGCCGCCAACACGGCGTCGTCTATGATAACCGAGCGGGCAAACTGCTCGCCGCCGTGGACCACGCGGTGCCCCACCGCGCCGATTTCGTCTATGGTGGCCAGGATGCCGTTTTCCGGATCGACCAGGGCAGTGCCCACGGCCTTCATGGCGGCCGCGTGGTCATGGAAGACAGCGTCGAGCGCCAGCTCTCCGCGTGGGCCGGCCTGTCTGAGGCTGCCCCTGGCCTCCCCTATGCGCTCGACCGAGCCCTTGCCCAGGCTTACCCGCCGGGGCATGAGGAAAACTTCATATTTGAGCGACGAACTACCGCTGTTCAGGACCAGGATTTTCTGCTCGTGTTGCGTCATGTCACCCTCCATGGCCAGTATGGCAGGTGGCGAGAAGGCTCGCAACATGGGGAACGGCAAAAAAGGACGACGCTCGCGGCCGGCTGCCCGAATTCCCGCGGCGCGCGGCCGGGCGCGCCCGGGCGTCTGTTACGCCCGCGACTCGGCCAGGGCGTGCCTTATGGACAGCAGTAGCTGGTCGCTGGTGAAGGGTTTGGCCAGGGACGAGGCTATCCCAAAGTGTCCGGTAAAGTTCTGGATTGAATCCGAGTCGGTGGATATGCGGCCAGACATGAGCACGATGGGAACCCCGGGCTTGCGCTGGTTAATCTCCAGGGCAAGCTCCAGGCCGTTCTTGCCCGGCAAGACCACGTCAATGAGCACCACGTCCACAGCCTCGGCGTCTATAAGATCCAGGCCCTCGTCGGCGGTACCCGCGCTCAGGGCCCGGAACCCTGCCTTTTCCAGCATGAGGCCGGTGATTTCTCTGATGCTCCACTCGTCGTCTATAACCAGAACCGTATGCATCCGGCAACTCCCGTGGTAACTGCGTCCGCGTCACACTATAGCGGCTCGCCTGCCACTCGGCAAGTCGCCACGCGGCAGGCGGCAAGCTTGACGCCGTGCCCCGCCCTGCGGCATGATGGCCGCGCGCCGGGGTGGTGGAATGGTAGACACCAGGGACTTAAAATCCCTTGTGCCGTAAGGCGCGTGCGAGTTCAAGTCTCGTCCCCGGCAGATATAAGAAGGGCCCCTAAAAACCAGAGGGTTTTTAGGGGCCTTTTTTATGCGTGCGTGCCGGAAAACCAGCTCAGCGCTCAGCGCATGGAACTGCGGCCGGTCAACTCGTCTATGGCCGAGCGCAGGTCCCGGGTGGGGCGTTCCGCGCTTTCAGTCCGCTGGGGACGGGCCGCCCTGGCCGGCGCGGGAGGGACGGACGGACGGACGGGTCCGCGCGCTTCCTGGGTAGAAGGGCGCCCCGCCCGCTCCTGGGGCTTCCGTCCGGCGGGACCGGGCCTGCCCGAAGCGTTGTGCCTGTCCTGGCGGGCGCCTCCCTGGGGCCGCGGGGATCCCTGGCGCCTGCGGCCACGGTCAGAGCGCGCGCCCGGCAATCGCTCGGCCTGTTCCGCGCGTTCGGCCGGCCCGGACCTGTCCGCGCGCTGGCCGCGGGCGTAGGGGTGCTCGTGCACCACGGGTATGGACCGGCCAAGGAGCTTCTCGACCTGCTTGAGGAACTTCTTCTCCTCAGGGTCACAGAAGGATATGGCCGAACCGCTGGCGCCTGCCCTGGCCGTGCGGCCTATCCTGTGCACGTAGGTCTCTGGTTCAGTGGGCTGGTCAAAATTGAACACGTGGGTGATGTCGTCCACGTCTATGCCGCGGGCGGCTATGTCGGTGGCCACCAGGATGGGCGTGGAGCCGGAACGGAAAGCGTCCATGGTCTTGGTGCGGTTGCCCTGTCCCTTGTTGGCGTGGATGACGCCTGCGGGTATGCCCACGGCGTGCAAGCCCTTGGCTATACGGTCCGCCCCGTGCTTGGTGCGGCTGAACACCACGGCCCTGGCAACGGCCCGCTCGCGTATCAGGTGGGCCAAAAGGTCGCGCTTGTCGGCCTTGTCCACGTAGTACAGGCTCTGCTCGATGGCCTCGACCGCGGGCTTCTCTGGGTCTATGGACACCCTGGCCGGATCTCGGAGGAAGCCCCTGGCCAGGGCCTCTATCTCGGGGGGCATGGTGGCGGAAAACAAGAGGGTCTGCCTGTCGCGCGGCAGGAGGGCCATGACACGCCGTATGTCGTGGATAAAGCCCATGTCCAGCATGCGGTCCGCCTCGTCCAGGACGGCAATCTCTACGGATGACAGGTCCACGCCCCTATCGCCCACCAGGTCCAAAAGGCGGCCCGGCGTGGCCACCAGCACGTCAACGCCCCGTTCCAGGGCCTTGAGCTGGGGTACCTTGCCCACGCCGCCGTACACGCACGCTCGCGTCACGCTGGCGTGGCGTCCGTAGGCGGCAAAGCTGGCGTCTATCTGCATGGCCAGCTCCCGGGTGGGAGCCACGACCAAAGCCCGCGCCGAGCGCTTGGCCTTGGGCTTTGGAGACTGCGACAGGCGCTGTATGGTGGGCAGGGCAAAGGCGGCGGTCTTGCCGGTGCC
>JAFGJV010000048.1 GCA_016928955.1 Spirochaetales bacterium | reverse complement strand
TTCCATCACCTCCGACCGAAGCGCTTCCAAAAGAAAACCGCGAAGTCATGCTCTTGCACAACTTCGCGGTCTTTTTCAGTGGCCCCCTAAGGGGGCGGCCTGTTTGTCTGCATGGTGTCGTGCGAAGGATGGGCTCTCGTGCCTCCCTCTCCGCGCTTCCAGGAACCTGTTTTACTGCCTTCCGATGGTGGCTACCATAACGGCCTTGATGGTATGCAGCCTGTTTTCGGCCTCGTCGAACACCACGCTGTGGCGGCTGCGGAACACCTCGTCGCTCACTTCCTGCTCAAGAACGCCGTGATCCTTGCCCACCTGGCGGCCGACCTCGGTTTCCTGGTCGTGGAAGGCGGGCAGGCAGTGGAGGAACACGCAGTCGGGGTTGCCCGTGCGCTTGATGAAGTCCATGGTGACGCGGTAGTCCTTAAGCTGGGCGATGCGCTCGGCGAACTTGGCTTCCTCGCCCATGGATACCCACACATCGGTGTACAGCACGTCGGCACCTTTGAGCGCGGCGTCCTTCTGGGAGATGTCGAAGAACTCGATCGTGCCGCCCGTGGCCGCGGCTACCTTTTTCATCTCGGCCGTGAGCTGTTCATTGGGCCAGAGCTCCTTGGGGGCCAGGGCGACGAAGTGCATGCCCATCTTGGCGCTGCCGATCATCAGGGCGTTGCCCATGTTGTTGCGGGCGTCACCGCAGTAGACCATCTTGACCTTGGAGAGGGGCTTGGCTACATGCTCCTCAATGGTCAACAGGTCCGCGAGGATCTGCGTGGGGTGGTCGTCGTCGGTCAGGCCGTTCCACACGGGCACGCCCGAGTACTTGGCCAGATCCTCAACGAGCTTCTGGGAGAAGCCGCGGTACTGGATGCCGTCGTACATGCGGCCGAGCACCTTGGCGGTGTCCTCCACGGATTCCTTCTTGCCCATCTGGCTGTTGGTCAGGAAGGTGACGTTGCCGCCCTCGTCCCAGCAGGCTGTCTCAAAGGCGCAGCGGGTGCGGGTGCTGGCCTTGTCGAAAATGAGCACGATGTTGCGGCGGTCAAGGAGGTCGCCCCGTATGCCTGAGCGCTTCTTGGCCTTCAGTTCGTGCGACAGGTCCAGAAGGTAACGGATTTCCTCGGTGGTAAAATCCTTGAGGGTAAGGAAACTGCGTCCTTTGAGGTTGACGGGCATGGCGGATGTCCTCCTTTTGGCTGCGACGGCATGGCCGTCGGCTCGCCCGGCTTGTCCGGGGTTTTTCGGGTATAGCACGGGCGGGGAATGCGGTCAAGACGGAGCGCTTATTCATGGAGGCGCATAAAGATGCGCTGCTGACCTTTCCTACGGGCGCTGGGATTTGGCCCAGGCAAGCGCCTTGTTCCACGCTTCCTTGGTGCGCTCGAACATGTCGGCGTGTTCCTGGACGCGTCTGGAGAAGCGCTTGAGCTCGGGGACCAGGCGGGAGAATTCCGGCAACCCGAAACGCGCGTGCAGGACGGGCGCGAGCTTGGTGAACGTGGCTTCCATGAACTCGATGGTTTCCTGGTAGCGCCCGGGGTCGCTTACCCAGGTGAGCAGGGGCTTGTAGCGCGTCCAGCCCAGGGCGGCCTTGGCGAAACGCTTGACGATGCGGGTATCGTCCGCCTCAACGGCTGACAGGGAACGCGGCAGAACGCCGTGGAGAAGCGTCTGGTAACGGAGGTACGCGTCATGGAAGGTGTACGCTGGGACGCGCACGACTTTTTTGTCCGCGAGGCAGGTGGAAAGAAAGGTGTCCTCTCCTCTGGCTTCCGGCGGGTTGAAGAAGGGCGCGTCGCCGCCACCGCGCCTGAGGTTGAGGCAGAGGTTCGCGCCGCTGATGAATTTCATGCCCTTTACCAGGGGTACCTCTTCGGTCACGCCCGACCTGATAACGGATTCGTCGGCGTAGGTGACCCCGCCGTCCTCAAGGACGATCCGGCGGGTCTTGTCCCAGGTGACGATGTCGTTTGACAGGGCCTCTATGAATTCGGCGAACATTGTTTCCGTAAGCCGCCGGTCAAAGCCGATCCTGGGTATGGGCGACACGTACCCGCAATGCCTGCCGTGCGTGATATCCGCGTGTTCAGACGCCTTAAGATGGCAGCTGAGGATGGACTGGCCGTGCCAGCTGATGGGGTCGCCGCGAACGGCCGCAAGCGGATACTCGTCATCATCGATGAACAGAAGCCTGTCCATACCGGCTTTGATGGCGTGCCATACGACGGCGTTCCTCTTTTTTCCGTAGCCTTCTCCGAACAGTAGCTCGGACTCTTCCGCGCTCAGCACGCCGTGGTTGACCAGCATCCTCCGCTCGTCGCGTATGGCCGTGGTGCCGAAGTACGAGAGGCTGTCCAGCCTGGCCGCGAGGGCGGGATCCACGCGGCTGTAATCCGCGCGGGTGGTGCCTGAATACGAGAGGTCGTAGGCGACAAACAGGTGAAGATGGGCGTCCTCATCACGGAGAAAGCCGTGTTCGTTCCAGTTGTTGACGTAGGTCTTGAAGAGATGCCTGAAGCCTACGCGGCCAGTTACGAAACCTATTCCTATCTTCATGGGCTTAAAACCACCGATCACGCGGCCAGGGGGGATTTTCGGGCTCAAAAAAAAGGACGCGCTCTCAGCCTCGCACGCTGCGTGCATGAACGGCAAACGTTCCACGCGGCTTCCAGGGGACAGGCGGTCTCGATGAGTCTGGCTGCGATGCCGGACGGCGGGTAGTGTGAAAAAACTGGAAGCCGGATAACGGATTGAGCCCGAATGGCGGCCGCGGCGCAATGTTACTATGAATGGATGCGCGTGGCAAGCGCGGGAAGGGCCCAGGCGCGGCGCCCGGATACCGTGGAGGGGTGGGTAGTGCACGGCATGCATGCGCCTAAAATTGACGTACGGCTGGATGGGGCTTATAGTATTTAATAACGGGGTGGCCGCCTCCAGGCGGACGGCTCGACGGGAACCGGGTGTTGCCGCATCATTATACGCGAGGGGACGAATCACATGGCCAAGCTTGAGGACATTGAGGGCATCGGCAAGAAGTACGCCGACACGCTGAAAAAAGCGGGCGTGCGCGGGACCAACGACCTTTTGGCCAAGGGTGCCAAGCCCGACGGCCGGAAAAAGATAGCCAAGGACACGGGGCTTTCTGACAAGCTGATCCTTGAGTGGGTCAACCACTGCGACCTGTACCGCATCAAGGGCGTGGGCTCCGAGTACGCCGATCTCCTTGAGGAGGCGGGCGTGGACACCGTGGTGGAGCTGGCCGGACGCAAGGCGGCTAATTTGGCAGAGGCCATGAAGGCCACGAACGACAAAAAGAAGCTGGTACGCCAGCTCCCCAGCCTGTCCCGCGTTGAGGACTGGGTAAAGCAGGCCAAGGCCCTGCCGCGCGTGGTGACGTATTGAAGTTCCCCTCCTAAAGGGACGAGCGCAGGATCGGGTTCCGGCATGCCAAGGGCCCGCTCTGTGAGGAAGGCGGCCGCTTGGACGGCCGCCTTTTTTTGTGCGCCGACGTAACGGTACGACCCGGCGGTCTTCCCCGGGCGGCGGAGGACCAGGCGTCGCCAAGCCGGAAAAGGTTCTGTTGCCAAGCGCCCACCCAGGGATTAACCTATACGGATGAGCGACCAAGACGACCACGGACCGGACCTGCCAGCGCTCTCGTTCTCGCCGGATGGCATGGCGCTCAAGGAGGGCGAGCGGCGTACGGTCACGGTACTGTTTTCCGACATGAAGGGGTTTACCGCCCTGTCGGAACGCTCGGACCCCGAGGAGATGGACACCCTGATGACCAGGGTGTTCTCGCGTTTTGAGGGCATCGTGCGCAAGCACGGCGGCTATGTGGAAAAATACATAGGCGACGCCATGGTTGCCGTGTTCGGCCTGCCCGAGATACATGAGGACGACGCGGCCCGCGCCATAGATTCAGCCCTGGAATTCTACGCCGCCCTGAGGAAGACGGGGAGCGATTTCCCGGACGGCATACAGTTCCGCACGGGCATACATTCCGGCCTTGTGGCCACCGGCAAACGGGGCAGCTTTGACGTGGTGACCGGCCATACGCTGGCGGTGGCGTCTCGCCTGCAGAGCTCGGCGCCACCGAACGGCGTCTTGGTGTCGCAGGCCGTGCGGGACAGTTGCGACAAACTGTTCGTGTTTTCCGATGCCCAGAGCCTGTCGCTCAAGGGCAAGGAGGAGCGCGTCCTTGCGTACCAGGCCCTGGCGCGCCGCAAGGCCATGTTCGACTATACCACGCCCTTTGTGGACCGCAAGGAGCCCTTGGAGCTCCTGACCACGGAATACGTGCGGCACATGCGGGGTGAGAGCCGCGGCGTGTACATTGTGGGCGACGGCGGCATAGGAAAGACCCGCCTGGTGGCCGAATTCTGGGCCAGGCTCAAGGGCTTTCCGGATTTCCGCGCCACGTTCCTGGCCGTCAATCCGTCCAGCTTTGGCAATTCCGACTATTCCGCCCTCCTGCACGCGGCGGCTGATTTTCTGGACGTGCGCTCGGACGCCAGCTTTGAGGAATTCTCGGCGGCGGCCCGTGAACACGCCGGGCTGGCGGAGGAATTCCTGCGTGACGCCTACGGTCTGTGGAAGCCCAGCGAGCGTCCCGCGGGGGAGAGCCGCTTTGCCGCCGCGGTTGCCGCCCTATACGACGCCATGCTCGCGTCCGACGGCGACCGTTACCCCGACGTGGTCTTTGTGGACAACGCTCGGGCCACGGACGAGCGTAGCCTGGAGTTTTTCCGCGGGTATTTTGCGCGGGCCCAACAGCGGCCCTTCGTGGTGCTGTGCGACAGGATGGCCCACGAGAGCGCGGCGGCGGTATTCGGCGCCGAAACTCGGGTGGTCCTTGAGCCCTTGGGCGACGACGACGCGGCGGCCCTGGCCCGCGCCCTGGGTTCCGAAAACCTGAATGAGGACGCCATTCGCCTGATCGTGGACCGGGCCCAGGGTTATCCCCTCTTCATCGAGGAGTACGTCAAGCTGGTCCTGTCCAGCCGGGACGCCAGCACGGTGCCTGAGAGCATACAGACCACCATATTGGCAGCCCTGGACCGCCTGGACCCCGACGACCGCGCCCTGGCCCAACAGCTGTCCGTGCTGCGCTTCCCGTTTACGGACGCCTTCGCTGCCGAGCTGTGCAGGCGCACCGGCGGCGATCCTGCCGCGGTACCCGAGCGCCTTGCCCGCCTGGTTGACGAGCGGGTGCTCACGCGGGGAGCGGAGGGCGCGTGGACCTTCAAGCACGGCATCGTGAAAGACGCCGTATACTCGTCGCTCCTCATCCACAACCGGCGGGTCCTGCACTCCATAGCGGCAGAGCTCCTGCGCGACGACAAGAAACCGGTAGACGTGTTCTACCATCTGGCGGCTGCGGAGAACTGGTCGGCAGCCCGCGCCTTTCTGGTGGACGAGCGCCCGGCCCTGCCGTTGCAGGGCGCCGATGTCGTGCAAACCCTGATCGACCATTGCCCGCCCGAGCGGCTCGGAGAGCTCATCGAGCTACACTTCATCAAGTACGCCACCTACTTCAACAACCGCGTGTACGATGGCCTTGGGGACATCGTGCAACGCATGTACCGCCTGGCCCTGCGCGCCCGCAAGCGCTTCTATCTGGCCCGGTGCTACCACCTGTTCATGACCACCTACTACATGGACATGGATTACCGTTCGGCGGTGCTGTACGGCCGCAAGGCCCTGGACGCCTACGAAGGCGCGGGCAACGAGCGGGGCGCGTCCAATGCGCGCTACTTCCTGTCTTTCTGCTACCTGGGCCTCAACGAGTTTGACGAGGCCCGCGCCGTGCTTGAGCGCATCGACCGCTCGGACGGGCGCGGCGAGACGTTCTATGCCAGCGCCATGGTCACCTGGACGGAAATGAAGGGCGAGCACGCGGACGCCGTGCTCTGGAACGGCCGCCTCATAGCCTTGGCCGAGAGCCAGGGCGACGAGGACGAGGTGTGCAAGCGCCGGGCCCACGCCATAGCCGAGAGCCTCCGGGATTTCAGCATAGACGACGTGCTCGGCATGGAGAACGCGGGATCGCTGTTCTGCGGCTTTGAGGCCGAGCTGGCCGTGGGCTATTACGCGGCCCTGGGGCTTGCCTACAGGCTGTCGGGTGACGACGAATTGTCGTCGCGCTCCCTGGCGTCCGCCGACTACCACCTGGCCCAGGCGCGCAACCTGGGCGAACGGGCGCATACCGGCGCCCTCCTCGCCTGGGCGCGGCTCCTGGCGGGACAGCGCAAGGAAGCCAGGGCCACAGCCCAGGCGGCCCTGGAGACGGCCGCCCTGTGCGGCAACTACAGCGCCATGTTCTCGGCCGAGGTGACCCTGGCGGAGCTGGCCTTCCTGGACGGCGACCGCGACGAGTTCGCCTTCTTTGTGAGGGACGCGTCGCCCATACTCGGGGCTCCCGTGTACCGGGATCGCGCGGTCACGGCACGCTGGATGTATTTTGCGTGGATACTCCTGGAATCGGGCGCCGACATGGAGCGAGCTGAAAAGGATGGCCAGGCCGCGGTAGCGGAGCTTCGCTGGGAAGACCGCGACGACTACCTTGCTGAGGCCAGGAGACTTCTGGACCTGGAGCTGGATAGCCTGCCCACCGACGCCTGCCGAGAGCGTTGCGTGAGCCTGTCGGTTTTTGGCCGCATAGCCCGCGGCTAGCCGCGAGTAGGGCCGTCCCTAATACCGCTTCCCCCACACATTTGCGGCCGCCGGCTCGATGAGCTATGCTCGGCGTATGCTCATAACGTAGGAGGATGCCATGGCGGAATGCGAATGTTTGGCAAAATGCGCCTTCTTCAACGACACGATGGCCGAAAAGCCGGCCACGGCCAACCTGATGAAGAAGAACTATTGCCTGGGCGACAGCTCGAACTGTGCCCGGCACCAGGTGTTTGCCAAGGCGGGCGGCCAGAACGTGCCTGCAGACCTGTTCCCGTCCCAGGTGGAACGGGTGCCGGGTATCCTCAAGGCCTTGGGCATGCTCTAGCAGACTGTTGGCAGGATGTGGGGCGCCGGCCCGCAAAGGGCCGGCGCCGCGCAGCATCAGGGTTTTTTCTGTTCGTCGCCCTTGTGCGGATAGAGGAAGCGTTTGATCTTCTGGCTGGGCGTCTTTTCGAACGGTTCCTTCTGGATGTGCACCTTGTGTATCCTGCTGAACGACGACAGCTTGGCGTTGACTTCCTTGCGTATGCCCTCAAGCATGTCGCCCAGGTCCTCAAGGCGATCCTGCACGGCTGCCTCTATCTTCTCGATAATGTCCGGCTTCAGGTGTACCAAAGCCGCCAGGCCTTTGTCGTCGCCATATACCACAGATTCCGCCACCATCTCGTGGGCGTTGAGAAGCGACTCTATTTCCTCGGGGTAGATGTTCTCGCCGGACGCACCCAGGATCATGGCCTTGAGCCTGCCGCGTATGTACAGGCGCCCGCGCTTGTCAAAGTGGCCAAGGTCGCCGGTGCGGAACCAGCCGTCCTCCGTGAACACTTCCTTGGTCCGCTCGGGGTCCTTGTAGTAGCCGGCCATCACGTTGGGCCCGCGCGCCTGGATCTCGCCGTCTCCGGTGGCAGGGTCCGGGTCGGCTATGCGCAGATCCACGCCCTTGAGCGCGGGGCCCGTGGAGCGGAGGGCGGTCCGGAAGGGCGCGCAGCCCGCGATCAGGGGCGCTGTCTCCGTCAGGCCGTAGCCTATGGCGTAGGGGAAGCGGGCGTCGATTAGGAACTGCTCAACGTCGGCGGCAAGGCCGGCGCCTCCCACGCCAAAGAACCTGAGCCGTCCGCCAAAGGTCTTGTACAGCTTCTTGCCCGCCACCCTGATGAGCAGTTTGCGGAAGAGCGGGCTTTTATAGAGGCCTATTTTCTCCAGTGCTGGCTTGACGCTGAGCCGGTAGGTTTTCTCGATGATCAGGGGCACGGTGCACATCACCGTGGGGCGCACGGTTTCCATGGCCGGTACCAGCACGGAGGCCGTGGGCGGCCGGTCCAGGTACCACATGGAACAGCCCTGCATGAACGGGCCTATGAAGCCAATGGTGCACTCGTAGGTGTGAGCCAGGGGAAGCACCGATAAGAGCCGGTCGTTGCGCCTGAGTATGATGATGGAGCGCGTGGCCCAGGCGTCCCACACCAGGTTCTTGTGGCTGAGCATGACGCCCTTGGACGTGCCCGTGGTACCGGATGTGTATATGATGACGGCCAGCTGGTCCTCGGGCAGGGCCGGGAAGGCCTTGGCCAGGAGAGCCGTGAGCTCCGCAGGCGACGCGGGCGGGACCGGCAGGTTGTTCACAAGGCCTTCCATGGGTAAGACGCGCTTGGCCGTGTGGCCCAGCTTTGCCTTGAGCTTGTCGGACACGATGGCCGCTTCGCAACCGGCGTGGGTGACGATGTTCCTTACCTGGTCCTGGGTAAAGTCCGTCAGTATGGGCACGGCCACCAGGCCCGCGGCCGTCACGGCCAGGTACGCCACGCCCCACTCAGGCCGGTTCTCGGACAGGATGGCCACGCGGTCGCCCGGCTTGAGCCCCTCGTCGCGCAACCGCTTTGCCAAAGCCAGGGCAGCCATGCCAAAGGACGCGTAGCTGGTGCCTTCCCCGCCAACCCAGCCCACGCAGGGACGGTGCCCGTAGTGTGCCGGGCTGTTGACGACAAGCTCGCGAAGCGTGTATACGGGCAAACGGTACATTGAGAATCCTTTCAGGCGGGTCGCCTATCGTGCTGAACGGATATTCTGTAATCCATATATAAATGACAGAAAATGACACCTTGTCAAGCCTAAAATGCTCAACACGCTACAATCATGAGCCGGGGGCCAGTTCGGGATAGACACGGACGCGGAAGACGCCATCCGTCACGGCGTAGGTATTGGTACCATCAGTGGTCAAGGCCCCTGAAAAACTGCCTTCCGCCGTGCCACCCGGGGGGCCGAAGGAAGTCAGTTCCAGGTCGATATGCCATGTTTCCCCGCTTACAATCATGTTCGGCCAGTCCCAGACAACGTTTCCCGCGCTTGTGCTGTTGAGCGTGTAGCTTCCGATGCTTAAGCCCGGTATCTCCAGGTACAGCTTTCCTTCCCCGGATATAAAGGATTGGGAATAGGCATAGATGGAAAGGGATGCCTCTATGACGATAGAGCCGTCTTGCTCATAGGCGCATGGAGTTCCCAGCACGGTCACGGTGCCGCCCGAACTCTGTTCCGCGCTGCCCTCGGGACCGGCCCTGAGGTCAATAGCTGTTCCGTCCAGCGAGAATTGAACGTACAGCTCTTCCAGAATAGGGTCCTGCGGACTCTCACAGCCTACTATGCCCAAAATGAGCGCCCCTGCGGCAACCTTGGATATGAAGCGCCTCAGCGATTCCATAGAGTTAACTATAATTCACTTTAGCGTTTCTTCAAGTAAAAGCGCCACCATCCTGATTGGAAGTACGCCATCCTGTGGCTATAATAGTAGAGAGCCAAGGGAGCCGACCACATGACACGATGCAAGATGATAGCTTTCAGCGCCCTCGTTCTCTGCCTTCTGGCCGCACCCGCAGTGGCCCAGACCAGCCGCATGCCCGCCAATCCCAACGCCTGGCTCAGCATCAGCTATGACACGGCGCTCGGCGGCTTCGACATATACAACGTGAGTTTTTTCGAGGTGCCGGACAGCGTCAACGACACGCTGTATTTCGGCGTGAACGATTCCAGAAACAGCAATACGGCGCCTGATGCCGGTGGAACGGGAACAACGACCTTTTACCTGATAGGCGGCTCGGGCACGCTGAGTGACCCAACGTCAAGGCGGCTTTCGTTCGCCGATCTGGGAGAGGCCACCACAGGGACCATCCTGGCCCAGATCGATGCTACCAATCTCAACTATGCCGGTTGGCGCTACTTTTCCGGGGTTCTCCCTTCCCAGGGCGAGCATATAGGCAACAAGTATTATTTCAAGATCGTGGCCGTAGCTAACACGGGCGTTGATAAGAACTCCTACCAGGTAGACATATCCTACAACGGCACCGCCGGCGTCTCGCCGTCTGGCGTGAGCGGCGTGCGCACCTTCTCCTACAGCTGGAACGTGGCCCTCTGGGGCGACGTGGACTACGAATTCTACCCCTTCATACCCGCCGGGGACGAGGGCAAGTACCTGGAATACTCAAACTGGGACTTCGACTGCGTGGGAACCGACAATGGCATCCTGCTGGAAGGCTGGCTGTACAACAAGGTCGGTACGCTCCAGGTCACCATGCCGGCTGGACCGCCCAGCTCCTACTTCAGCGGAACCCAGGAATACAAGAACAACGGCATCCTGATCCCGGCCGGCCAGGACGGGGGCACCTGGCGGGCGGTATACAACAACAAGAACACACCGGCCTATATCAACACGTCTGAAGCCTATTTCTGGTGGAACGGGGCGGATGACGATACATCGGGCGCCACAACTCCCGCCGTGCCGGATGCCCAGGTGTACAGGACCTATTCCTATCCGTACACGCCGGCGGCGGCCGACCACGTGGTCGTGGGCGGGCAGGACGGCGTGGCCCTGTCAGACGGCGTGGATACGGAGAGCATCACGGCCCAGGTGGTGGACGCGTCGGGCAATCCCGTGCCCTATGTGATCGACCTCTGGGTGGATCCCTCGGGCTCGGGCCGGATCAATGGCGGCGCGGCGGGGGCCGGCGCCATACTCACCACCAATTCGGACGGCATGGTCAGCTTCAACCTGACGGACGCCGTGGCCGAACTCGTGACCGTCAGCGTGGAAACCGACGGGGCCGCGGGGACATCCGCCCTGGACGACGACCTTCCCAACGCGGTGGCCAACGGCACGGTCCAAACCCTGTTCTCCGCGGGCGCGGCTCCCACCCTGTCCATGTCCGCCAGCCAGACTATCAACATAGCCCAGAGTAACGTGGCCTTGAACCAGCTGACCGTCACCCAGGTGGGGGCTGGTTCCATCACTGGCACCGGGGACATTCGCGTCAAACTGCCCGCAGGCCTGGGCCTTACATTCAACGCCGCGATCACGCCCACTTATGGCGGGGCCATGGCGGCCCGGGTAGCGTCCACGGCTTACGAGTCGGGAAACACGGTCCTTTACGTCAACCTCAACACGCCTCCGAACGTGGCGGCGGGCGACACGCTGACCATCAGCGGCCTCCAGGTGAACACCACCACGGCCGAGGGCTCGGGGCGCCTCACCCTGTCCTTTGACTCGGGCAGCAACTACGCGGTATCCGACGACAAGATCATCACGGTTACCGATACCAGCGCGTACAAATGGCTGGGTGGAACCGCCGGCAACGAGACCAACTGGTTCACGGCTGCCAACTGGAGCCTGGGAGCCGTGCCCCCCGCGGGATCCCGCGTGGTCATACGGCCGGCCACCTACCAGCCCATCCTGAACGCTATCCCGGCCACCCTGTCGGCGCTGAGCGTTGAGCCGGGCGCCACGCTCACGGCAAACGCCTACGCGGTTACGGTAACGGGCAACCTGACCCTGGAAGGCACCTTGGCAAGCTCTGGAACGGTGACCGTGGGCGGGACCCTGACCATCACGGGTACCCTGACCAGCACGGGCACCATGGCCCTGAACGGCACGGTCGGCCAGGCCGTGTCCACGGGAGGCCAGACCTTTAACAACCTGTCCGTATCCGGCGGCACGGATACCACCACCGTGTCCGGAGCCCTGAACGTAAGCGGCGTCCTCACGTTGGGCGCGAACCAAACCCTGGATCTGGGCGGCAATAACTTTGACATAGCGACGCTGGTCAACGACGGCATCGTGGCCCTGAGCGGCGAGCAGACCACGCACACCATAGGCACCCAGGACACCAACACAGGTACCTTCCGCTACGCCACGGCAGGCTCTGGCGCGGTCTTTGACTACGGCGTTACGGATTACTTCAACCTGAGCCTGGCCGGCGGCACCCTGGCCCTGGGCGCGGATACCGGCGTGGCGGGCACCCTGACCGTCAGCGCGGGCCACGCGTCCTGCGCCGTCCCGACCATCATTACCGCGGCGGATGTCGTTCTCAGCTCGGCGGACCTGTACGCCATAGACGCGGGCGCCAACACGCTGTCCATCCATGCACCTGCCGGGACCACGGTGGGCCTTGGTACGGCGGTAGCTGCCTGCACCCTGTCCAACGCCGATCTGGCCAAGATACGCGCGGCCGGCCTGGGCGTGGCCGCCAGCGGCGCCGGCACCCTGGCCGTGAACGCGGTCACCCAGGCGGCCACGGCAAACCTAGGCGTCCTTACCCTGTCAGGAGCCGCGGCGCTCAGCTTTTCGGGGACCAGCAGCTTCTCGGGCGGTCTTTCAGCGTCCACCTCCCTGGCCGGGGGCATGAGCCTCGGGGCCGCCACCGAGCTTATAGGTCTGTCAGGCTCGACGATTGCGCTCGGCCGCTTCAACGTGGGCGCCCTGTCGCTTACGGTCAGCGCGGACGAGATCAACCTGACGGCGGGAGTAGCGGCTTCCGTGTACGGCACGGGCACCCTGACCCTCCGCCCGGTCACGGCCACCCAGCCTATCAACCTGGGAGCCGCAGCGGACGCGGGACCTGGCTCCCTGGACCTGACCAGCGCTGAGCTCCTAACCATACTGGGCACGGGCTTTGCGTCGGTCACCCTGGGCGCTGACGGATTTACAGGCGCCATCACCCTGGCGGCGGCCGTCAATACGGCCGTGCCCAACCTGATCATAGAGGGCGACGACGCCACGCCCGGCCTTATACGCATAGACAGCGCTTTCACCAACACGGACGCCGGCCGGAGCCTTTCGCTCCGGGCTCCCGTCAGGCTGGGCGCCAACGTGGGCACCAACGCCGGCCTCATAGAGTTCCAGCGCCCGGTGGTCCTGGCCGAGACGGCAAGCCCCACGGTCAGCACGGGCGCCGGCGCCGGAAACCTCAGCTTTGGCGCCGCGGCCACCATAGACGGGACGGCCGGCGGCGTGACGGAGTCGCTCTTTCTGTACGCGGGCACGGGCACTCTCAGCCTGGGCGCGGCTATCGGCTCCCTTGACCCCCTGGGCTCCCTGAGTCTTGGCGGCGGCACGGCCCTGGCCCTGCCGAGCATCACCTTGGTCGCGGACCTGAGCGTGGCCATGACATCCGGCACGGCCACCGACATGGGAATCCTAACCGTGCCCGGCACTGCCAGCTTTGCCCTGCCCGCCGCCCAGTCCCTGGTCCTGGACGTGGCCACCAGCGACTTTGGCACCTTCATAATAAGCTCAGGCACCAATGCCAGCGTCATTGACGCATCCGGTATCATCCTGGACGCGTCCGTCATCACGGGCACCCTGACCGTCAACGCTGACGGGCCCATCAGCCAGTCCGGGGTCGTAAGCGCCGCGGGCCTGACTGTCACATCCGTGGGCGGAGCAGCCTTGACCCAGGCCAATACGGTTGGCTCGTTTACGGCGACCAATACCGCGTCAGGAGCCATTGAACTTTATAACACGGCAGCGCCGCTGACCGTCAGCAACATCAGCCAGTACTCGGGCGGCACGGTAACCATACGCAATACTGGCGCCATCACCGTATCCGGCTTGGTCAACTCGGGAGCCGGAACGGTCAGCCTGGACACCCTGGGGGCCGGAGCGATAGGCGGCATAGGTAGCGTGGTGTCGGACATCCTCAACCTCCAAACCCAGGCCGGCAGTTTCGGTGTGGTAGGCGCCCTGGGCTCGCCCTTGAACTCCCTGGCGTCCAACCCGGGCGTGTCTACAACCACGCTCAACCTGGGCCAGGCTTCGGCCTTGGCCGGAGCCTACGTCACGCATACCGGGAATTTAAGCCTTTCCGCGCCTAACATGGCGGCGGACGCTCCCCTGTGGGTGCACGTGTCCGACCTGCTGACCCTGCCGGCCGTGGTAATAAACACCGGAGCCGGCATCCTGGACCTGTATTCCGGCGACTCGCTGAGCACGGCCGCCGCGCTGTCGTCCAGCGCGTCTGTGACCCTGCAGGCGGGAACAAACCTGAACATAGGCCATGCCGTGACCGGAGGCACCGTGTCGCTTACAGCCGCGGACGCGGTGGCGGGAGCGGGCGTGATAGGCGGGACAGCGCTCACGGTCAGCGCCAATGACGGCATCAATTTGTCCGGTGCCAATATGGTTCTGAGCGCCGGCCTTACGAACGGCGGCGCTGGCGCCACGGGCGACGTTGTCTATGCATCCAGCGTGGGAGCGGCCAACACCCTGGGTCTTTCAGGCTCGAACTCCGTGACCGGCGGCCTGTTCACCGTGACGGAAAGCACGGGCAGTATCAGCGTGGCCGCGGGCGGCGTGAGCACGGCCAACGGCGACATCAGCCTGACGGCAAGCGGCCTTGGAGAGTTGCTCACCGTAGCCGGAGCCCTGGGGAACGGGGGCGGGGCCAATACGGCCACCATCCTGTTGGTGGCGGACGACATGAACCTTGCCGCGGCGATAACGGCCGGGGCAGGAAACGTGACGCTGCGTCCGCAGAACGCCGCGACGGTCATCCGCCTGGGCGGGGGCATTGGCGGCCTGCTGCTTGGCGACCCTGAACTGGATGTTGTCACAACCACGGGAAATCTGACCGTGGGCGACGCGTCGCAGACGGGCGGCATCGTGGTGGAAGGACCGGTCACGAGAACCGGCAACCTCATCCTGGCGACTGGCGCTTCGATTACATGCGTTGCGGGCACCCTGTCCGCGACCGGATCCCTGAGTCTTGAGGCAGTGTCGGGCATAGGCGTCATACCAGCCGCTTCCGTTGCCATAGGCACGGTTGGCGGAACCCTGTCCGCCACCAATACCACGAGCGGCGATCTCTTCCTGTCCACGGCCGCCGTCACCCTGGGCGGGGCCAACCCGGCCCTGAGCCAGTGGGCCGGAGGGGCCCTCCGCGTCGACTCAAGCGGCAACATCATCATAGCCGGGGACCTGGACGTAGGGCCGGCGGGTTCCATAGCCCTGAACGCCACGGGCACCATCACCGAGCAGACGGCGGGCGCTGGTACCTTGATAGCGGGCACCGTGAACCTGGGCTCCGCCGGCGGCACCACCATCGTGGGCGACGCGTCAGCCCCGATCCTTACCCAGGCGGCCAATCTTGCCGGCGCGGCGAGCACGGGCGGCTTCTGGCTGTCCAACGCCGGAAGCGCGGCGACGGCCGGCACCATCAGCGCGGGTACCGTGCTGGACCTCAGGTCCACATCTGGACTCGGCCTTGGCCACGACGTAAGCGGCGGGAGCTCCGTAACCCTGACCGTAACGGACGCCGGTGGCACCCTCGCGCACACGGCAGGCACCATATCGTCAGGCGCTGGTTCCGTGACCCTGGCGGCAGACACCATGAATTTTGCCGTGGCCACCAGCATCACGGCGGCCACGGCAGTGGCCATCTATCCGAACGACCTTGCGAGGCCGGTCAGCCTGGGCGCGGGAGCCCTGGCAGGGAGCCTGGGCCTGTCCGACGCAGAGCTGGACACCATAAGCACGGTAGGCACCCTGACCATCGGAAGGCCTACGCACGCAGGCGCCATCCAGACGGACGGCATCGCTACCCTGACCAACGCAAGCGGGCCGGTGATCCTGCGGACCACTTCAGGCGGCATCAACCTGGCCAACAACCTATCCGTTGCCGGCTCCAGCCTGACCCTGGAAACGACGGCGGCTGTTGTAGGTGCGGGCGCGCTATCGGTCAACGCTGGCGCCGGAACCCTAACGGTCAGCGCCAACGACGGCATCAGCCTGGGCAATCCGGCAAACTCGGCCGGAGCGGCCGTGCTGACAAACGGCGCGTCGTCGGGAAACATCGTGTACGCCAACGCCGGCGCCCTGGGCGTTACGGCCAACAACGGATTCGCAGGCGGAACCTTGACCCTGTCCACGGCGGCCGGCATCCTCACGGTAAGCGGAGCGTCGGGTACCACGGGGCCGGGAGCGGCGGATATATCCCTTTCCGGCGCCGGTGGCGTTGCCCTGAACGCCGCCCTGGTCGCCGGGGGCTCGGGCTACCTGTCCATAAGCGGAGGCGGCGCAACCCAGAGCACGGCGTTCACGGCCCCTGGCGGCCTCAGATTGTCTGGCACGGGCAGCTTTGCCCTGACCCAGGCCAACGCCGCGGCCACTCTGGCCGCCGCGGTCACGGGGCCGGTTAGCCTGAGCGTAAACGGGCCTTTGGACCTGGGTTCGGTGGCCGGCACAAACGGCGTGTCCATAACGGGAGCCAACGCCCTGACTTTGCGGGCCGCCGGGACGGTCAGCCAGACCCAGAGCGCAAGCGTTCCGGACGGCACGGTGGACATCGCCACCCTGCACGCCACGGGAGCCAATATTGAACTGGGCGCTTTGGCAAACGACGCTTCCGTCCTGTCACTCCGGACCCTGGATGCCGGCGGTACCCTGGCGCGGGCGGGCACCTTGGCCTGGCTGGACGCCAGCGGCTTTACGCTGTCTGCACTGTCCAGTACCGCCTGGGCGACCATACAGGGCGGCGGCGGCGCCACCCACGACATAACGCAGAGCGGAGACCTGGCGCTCGGTGGGCTCCTTACCATAACAGCCGGCCTTGGCGACGCTATCCTGGACCGCGCGACCAACGCGCTCTCAAGCGTCAACGTGCCGAGCTCGGCCGTACTCAGCATCAACGACGCAGACGGCTACACCCTGAACGCGTGTCTTGCCACCGGATCCATCACCGCGGCGAGCGCCGCTGGCGGCATCGTGGTGGCCGGACCTCTGTCCACGGCCGGCGCTGCCGGCATGGACATAGACCTCAATCCCTTGGTCGGCATCACCCTGTCATACGCGGGCACGGTGGCGGCGACCAACGGCGGAGCCGTGTATTTCAGGCGGCCGGTGACCCTGACGGCAGACGCCGCTGTGGACACCGACGCGGCCGCAGGAACAGCGGCGGCCGGAGCCGTCAGCTTTGCGTCCACCGTGGGCGGGGCCTCTTCCCTGGTCCTGGACGCGAGCGCGGACGGGGGCGGGGCCAACGGGCAGATCACCTTCCCTGATGACGTCAGCGGCCTCTCGGCTCTGTCGGCCACGGGCGACGTGGCGTTCACGGATAGCGCTGTGGTCGTGACCACCACCGGCAACCAGGACTACCTTGGCCCGGTTACCCTGGCTTCCAACGCCGTATTCACGGCCAACGCCGGCAGCGTGGTGCGCTTTGGCGGCACCCTGACCGGATCCAGCTCGGCTCTGACCGTGACCACGGCGGACGCTCGTTTTGACGGAAACGCGAGCGCCATCACCACCCTCAGCGTGGACGGCCTTGTAGCCATCAACGCGGACATCACCACGAGCGGCGCCCAGAGCTACCACGGCAACGCCACCGTGGGAACGTCGGCCGCCTTGCTGGCAGGCGCTGGGACCATCGTGTTCGACGGCGGCGTGGCCGAATCAGCGGCAAGCACCCTGACCCTTCAGGATGGCGCGGCCACGGGCAATGTTACGTTCTCCGGCTTTGTGGACCTGAGCGGCCTGATATTCGGGGGCGGCGCATACGCCGTTACCATGAACGGCGGCTGTGATGTGGTTTCGCCCGTCACGTTTGCCAACACGGGCAACGTCAATCTTGGCGACGGTGACCTGGACGACTTTCTCTTCCAGGGCGGGCTCATATCCAACGTGACGGGCTTCAATCAGTTCAGGGGCGTGGTGCGTACGGGCGGAGCGGCGGGCAACGACATGAGCCTGGACGACCTGTCCGTGGTCACGACCCTTACCCTGGACAGCGGCTTGGGTAGTTTGGGCATAACGGGTACGGCCGCGGTCGGCGCGGGAGAGACCCTGGACCTCAGCGACTCCAATTTCACCATTGCCACGCTCGATTTGACCGACGACAGCTCGGTCCTGCGCCTGACCGGCACCCAGGCCACGCACGCCTTCACCGCCTTTGACACGGCGGCCGGCGTGGTCGAGTACTACGGTAGCGATCCAGCCAGCCAGGTGTTCACCACCGGCTTCTCGGGCGGCACCTACCGCAACCTGCGCATAGCAGGTTCGGGCGCGGGGGTCCATACCCTGGCCGGCGACGTTACCGTAATGAACAGCTTGCACGTGCTCACGGGAGTTCTGGATTATGGGCTGACCGCTACCAACCTTGTCATCAACAACGAATGGCGCAACGACGTTGGCCATACCGGTTTCATCGCCCGGAGCGGGACTGTAACCTTTGATCCAACTTTGTCGACTATATACATCTACGGGAACAACTCGTGGTTCGTATTCCACTGCTCAAAACCCGGTACAACCATTCTGTTTGAAAACGCCATGACCCAGCGTATCGTATCGGGCGGCATTTTCAGAGTCAGGGGCACGGCCTGGGGAGCGGCCACACAAATCACCTTGAACAGGATGACACCGGGGGCAGATCCTTCGAATCCGCCCCTGGCTCCGGCTGAGGACGCGTTGTTCTGGTTCTTCGAGTTCATGCCCGGTCCGACCACCTTCGATATGCAGTATGTGGATGTGTTCTATTCAAATGCCCGCGCGTATCCGGTGTCGGTGCCGCCGGACGTTCACGCAACTCCCTACAACGTGCATTTCTGCTTCAAGTGGCTTGATTATCTCTACTCCGTGTACAGCTACACGGAAGACTCGGATTATGACGGCAAGCTGGACAGGATACGCGTAACCACGGAAGGACCTGTGAACGCAGACTTTTCCGGATTCCTGGCCGAGGTGGCCGGGTATGAGGTTGATACGAATGTCGGTGACAACGGTTATTCCTGCCCATCGTTGGTCAATCCCACGACCTTCTATATACACCTCGTTGAGAAGCCGTATCTGGACACCGGGGTGCTGCCTGATTGGCACATTGTTGCGAACACGTCCCTTATGGATGTCCCCGAACAGAAATTCGTGGGTACGCTGTCCAGAACCGGAGGGTCGGACTGGATGACTCCCGGTGATGGAGCGTGGCCGATAATCGGCTATACGCTTACCGTGCCGCAAAACGATGGCACCTTCGTGCATTTCTCAGAACCCGTGGCCAAAAGCGGCAGGACTGGCCCCATAGACCTTGCCGACTTTATGGGCGCTACGGGCTTTCTTTCGGTGTCCGGAACCGCTTCTGGGACCATAGAGGCCGTGGCCGACTATGGGACGTATGCTATGGCCGACTTGATGGCGGGTATGTCCACAATGACGGTAGTCGCTTCATCGGAAGATCTCGGAGAGCCCCCGTTCTGGGATGTGGCGTACAATAGTCAGATAATCGGGCCGGATCCACCAACCTGGCCGCCGATTACAGGGTATACCTCAGACCCCAGCGTGGATTATTCTCAGTATCCGCCAGCGCCACCGACCTTGCCGTTGGACCGTCCGGCCTTCACCCTGGGCCGTGGGTCAAAGAATACCCACCGCGTGTCAGACCTCCTGGTGTCCGTCCAGCCGAGCGCGGACCCAGGCTCGTGGAGCGCGGCCAACCCGGACTCGTGGTTCGTGTGGCCGATATGGGCCAAGGACTCGGGCTACCTGCCGGGAGATGTGAGCACCTTCGAACCCCTGAGCCCGGCCGAGAGCGCAAACGTGACGGTGGGCCTTGTTCGTGCCTTTGACGGCACCCAATGGCTGCGCGACCAGGACATCGTCATGCAGTCCAGGCTGAATCCGGTGCTCGTCGCGGTAAGCCCGACCATGTTCTTCGACTCCAACGTTGACGAGCGCTACGTGAGCGCCGTGCCCGGAATATGGCTGCCCGAATACCTGGAGGTGGACTTCTCGGGGCTGGCCGCCTATCCTAACCTGGCCTTCCCCTCAGGCGGCGTGTACACCCAGGCATGCACGGACGACGGCGGCGGGCTCTGGGGCAACAGCTTTGACGCAGACCATCCTGAGATCCATGACAGGGCCACGCTGGACTTCTGGTTCAGGCTGTCGGGTACACCCACGGATCTCTACGCGGGTCGCCTGGACATGCAGGCGGGTGCCGCGGCCCTGCCTGCCGAATGGTACAGGCTGGTGCGGCCCTTCAGCTTTGACATACGCGATCTCAAGACCCAGCGCGGCGGCGTGACCATTTTGAACAACGTGATAGACCCGACCACGGGCGAGCGCACGCGGCTCAACTACGTGCTGGACGAGGAGGGCCCGGTGACCATAGCCGTGTTCACCCTGGACGGCGACGTGGTGACCGTGCTCCAGCGCGGCCGCCAGGCTCCCGGGGACTACACGGTCAGCTGGGACGGCCGCAACGACGGAGGACGGCCGGTGGCGCGCGGCGTATACTTCATACGCGTGGTGGCGCCGGGCATGGACGAGATCCGCAAGGTGATGGTCGTCCGAAACTGACACTAAGGCGCCTCTAAAAACTGCCGTTTTTAGAGGTGCCCATAAAAGGTTTCCAGCAAAAGCGACGGCCCGCCCCGATGCACGGGGCGGGCCGTTTTTCTCAGAAAGTCTTCCGGGGGCTAGTGCAGGCGGGCCTATCAGAGGCGCACGAGCTCGTAGTCCCTGGATCCCAGCCCTATGGCCTGGCCGTGAGACAGCTGGATATCCCCGGCGGTGTTGGGGTGGAGGGCCTTGAATTTATCGTCGCCCGGGCCGGCCTTGCCGTCCAGGGCCGAGCCTGGACGCACGGGAGCCGCGTTGACCAGGTCCAGGGCGGCCTGGTCTATGGCCACGGGATCGGTGGACGCAAGGAAGCCGAGGTCGGGGACTATGGGCGCGTCTGACCAGGGCGTGCAGTCGCAAAGCGGCGATATCGCCGACAAAACGCTGAGGTACAGCACGCGGTCTTTTTTTCCGTGCAGGGCGCCCAGGGCGTACTCGGTCATCTTCTCGGTGAATTCAGGCAGGGCCACGTCCCAGTCCATGACAATGGCCTTGGGCGCGCAGTAGGCCAGGCACTCGCCGCAGCCTATGCACAGCTCCTGGTCGATGACAGCCTTGCCGTCACCCGGCCGCGTGATGGCGCCGGACGGGCACACGGGCACGCAACGGCCGCAGGCCACGCAGCGACCCTCCTTGACGCGGAATTTCACGCTGTGCTGTTCGCGCTTGCCGAGCCAGGGGGCGCAACCCATGGCCAGGTTCTTGACGGCGCCGCCAAAGCCGGCCATCTCGTGGCCCTTGAAGTGGGACAGGACGATCATGCAGTCGGCCTCAAGGATGCCACCGGCTATCTTGGCCGACCTGAAGCGAGTGCACGCGTCGGGCAGGGGCACCTCGCGCCAGTTCTCGCTGGTCAGGCCGTCCGCTATGACCACGGGAGCTCCGCACACCTCAGGCACAAAACCGTGGGCTATGGCCGTGTTCAGGTGGTCCACCGCGTTGGAGCGGGAACCCGTGTACAGGGTATTGGTGTCGGTAAAAAAGGGCTTGGCGCCTGCTTCCAAGGCCAAGTCAGCGGCCGCACGGGCCAGCACGGGACTCATATAGGCGTCGTTGCCCAATTCGCCAAAGTGAATCTTTATGGCGCAGAGCTCGCCCTTCCTGAGGGCACCCGGTTCAGCCTCGGCAACCCGCTTGAGCAGGGCCTTGATTTTGGCCAACGAGCTTGAGCCGCCCGAGCGCGAGCGCGCGTCCATGAAAAACACCTGGGCTGGCATCTTAGTCCTCCCGGGGCCGGCCTACCGGCGCGGCGTAGATGGTGAATTCGTCCGTTCCGTCGGCCCCGGTGGCCGTATCCATGAGTTCCTGGTCGTAGGCGCCAATGGCGCAGGTACCCAGGCCCAAGGCCTCGCAGGCCCCGTACAGGGCCTGGCAGGCGTGTCCTGCGTCTAGGGCGCACAGCTTGGCGCCCGCCACGGTGTAGCGCCACTCCGCCCGGTAGGGCAGGGCGTTCCAGACGAACAGGGCCGCACAGTTCCACAGCTGGCCAAGGAGGGCCGCGTCGAACTCTGCGTCCAGGCTAAAGCCCGTGTGGCCGAGGGGAGACGAGGCTTTCAGGAGAGCCAGCGCGTGGCTCTCCGGCAGGAAGCGGTACAGCCCCGGCGGAAGGCCGTCCACGGCTCGCGCGTACACGAGCAGGTCCAAAGGATGCCTGCAGCCGCCCGAAGGTACCGTACGGAAGGCGAATTTGGCCCCGGGCTTGCTTGCGGCTTCACGGTCGCGCACGCCGGCTGTCGCCCAGAGGAGGAAGGACAGCTCGGCCAGAGACAGCGGGACCTGGGAAAATTTCCGGCGGCTTCTGCGCGACGCCGTCACGGCTGAGAAAGCCTTTGCGCCCAGGCCGGATGCCTGGGGGTCGGGCAGTGCGACGATGGTCGCGCCTTCAGGCACCGGCGCGCGCAGGGGCGGGGCGGCCAGGCCCAGCATCTGGTCGCTGGGAAAGCGTTCCACGTCGTGCCAGCCGGCTTTGAGGAAGGCCCGACCCGCTGTCAGGCGTCGCTCCAGCTCGGCATCCATGGCGGGCGTCCGTTCGGGAGCGTCGCTTTCATGGGCCTTGAGGCTGGCTTCGAGCGCCGCCAGGAAGGTATCCACGTCCGCTTCCGTGGTGTCCCAGCTGGCCATCCAGCGGACGGCCCCGTCTTCCCAGTCATAGAAGAAGGCGCGCTCGCGCAGTTCTTCCACCACCGCTTTGGGCGCGAAGGCAAACACAGCGTTGGTGTCAACCGGAGCAAGGAGCCTGAGTCCCAGGCGGCGTACACCTTGGGCAAGGCGGGCGGCCATGGCGTTGGCGGCCCGGGAGTTTTCCAGCCACAGATCGTCCTTGGCGTACTCCAGGAACTGGGCCGAGAGGAAGCGCATTTTGCTGGCCAGCTGGCCGGACGTTTTCCGCAGGCGGGCGGTATCGGGCAAGGCGCGGCCGGGCCGATTGGGGAAGACCACGGCCTCTCCGAACATCAGTCCGTTTTTGGTGCCGCCAAAGCACACGGCGTCTGCGTCGCCGGCGGCTTCCGCTGGACCTGTGTTCAGGGCGGCCGCCGCGTTGGCGAGCCGGGCTCCGTCCACGTGCACGGCCAGGCCGTGATCGTGGGCCAGGGCACAGAGCTCGGCCAGCTCGGCCGGCGTGTACACGGTGCCCAGTTCCGTAGGCTGGCTGAGGGACAGAACGCGCGGGCGCGGCTTGTGCATATCGCCGTACAGGTCTATGGCGGCGGCCACCGCGCTCGCGTCCAGCTTGCCGTGCCTGGACTGAAGCGGAACCAGCTGGGCCCCGACCATGGCCGCCGGCGCGCCCGTCTCGTCTACCAGGATGTGGGCGCAGTCCGAGCAGAACACAGCGTCGCCGTGGCCCGCCAGGCAGGACAGGGCGTACACGTTGGCGCCCGTTCCGTTGACCGCAAAGCGCACCACGCTGCCGGGGCCAAAGATGTCCGCCACCGCGGCCTCGGCCTCCCGGGTGATACGGTCGTCGCCATAGCCTATGGCATGGCCGCCATTGGCCGCCTGGATGGCGGACAGTATCCTGGGATGGATGGACGCGTTGTTGTCGCTGGCAAACCATCTGGCCTGTCCGTTCATGCTGGTCTCCTTAAAAGGTGGACGCGGGTACGCGGGCCGCAGGGGTTTCGGTCAGTCCCGCTTGCCGGTGAGTTTGATCACGTGGTAGCCGAACTGGGTCTGCACCACGTCTGAAATGGAGCCTACGCCCAGGTTCTTGCAGGCGTACTCAAAAGGCTGGACCATCTTGCCTGGGCCGAACCAGCCCAGGTCGCCGCCCGACGATTTTGACGGACAGGTGGAATGCTCCCGCGCCAGGCTGGCAAAGTCTGCGCCCTGCTTGGCCCTGCGCACCAGGTCCTGGGCCAGGGTCCTGTCTTTGACCAGGATGTGGCTTGCTCTGTATTCCATAAACGTGCTCCTTGTAGGCTCCTTGCGCGTCAGCGGTACGACGCGTGGAAACGGGCTATCTTGTCCACCACATCGGCCAATTGGTCCGTGGGCGGCAGTATGGTCGTGCGGAAATGGGCCGTGCCGGGTATCTGGCCGAACCCTGAGCCGGGCACCACGCAGATGCCTTCAGCCTCAAGGAGGGCCATGCACCACTCCGAGTCAGTCTTGCCCGCGGGCAGTTCGATGCGCGGGAAGGCGTACATCGCGCCGGCCACCTCGTTGCAGGCCACGCCGGGTATGGAGTTGAGGCCGTCGGCCACCAGGCGCGCCCGCTTTTTGAGCTCGCCCAGGATGCCGTCCCGCTCGCGCGCGTACTCGTCGTGACTCGGGCTGCCGGGCTTGGGCGGGCGCACCATGCAGTACACGGTCACCTGGCCGGGCAGGCTCGCGCACAGGCTCACGGACTGCAGCTTGAGCAGCTGGGCGGACACGTCCGCCGGGATGTTCCGTATCTCGAAATAGCCGCCGCGGTGGCCGCACTCGCCCAAAAAGCCCTTGCTGGTGGAATGGAAGCTGAACAGGGACACATCGGTCTCGCCCTTGTCGTGCATCACCTTGGCAAAGGACACAAAGCGCTCGCCCTGCCTGTACACGTTTTCCTGGTACACCTCGTCGGCCAGGATGGTCAGTCCGTGTTCCCGGGCAAAGTCCACGATCATGGCTATGTTGTCCGCGTCCAGCACGGAGCCCGTGGGGTTGCCGGGGTTGATGACCACCAGGCCCTTGACCCTGACGCCAAAGCGCTTGGCCTCGGCTATGGACTCCTCCAGCATCTGGCGCGACAGCTTCCAGCCGTTGTGCTCGTCCAGGTAGTAGTTGACCTGCTTGCCCTCGTACAGGGTGATGGTGGCGGAGTAGAGGGGGTACTGGGGTATGGGCACCATGATGCCGTCCTGGGGCCCGGATATGAGCATGCGCAGCGCCGCCTGGACGCCCTTGGACGCCCCGTCGGTCAGGTATATGGAATCGGGATCGGCGTCTATGCCGTCGCGCTCGCGGATGAACTGGGCCACGGCTTCCCGTATGAAGCGGACGCCCTTGCTTTCGGAATAGGCGCCCAGTCCGTGCTTGCTGCCCTCAATCAGGCGGTGGGCCTCCTCGACCGCGTCTGCGGGAAAAGCGCCGGGAGCCAGCTGGGCCAGGGCGGGAAACTCAGACAGGGCAAGGATGCGGCGCACCCAGGACAGGGGCTTCTGGCCAAGGGCCTGGGGATTGCCGATATTGCAGTACACAATACGCTTGCCGGACCGCTCCAGCTCCTGGGCCCGGGCGACGATGGGGCCGCGCACGGCATACTCGGTTTCAAGGACGGCTTTGCCTATATCGCTCAACGAAAGAGACATGGATATCCCTCCTTTTGGGACGGCCCATTGTACCACCTCCGGGCTTTCCTGGGCAATCAAAGGGGGTTTTTAAGGGTACAAGTCGCTTCCAAGCGAGCTGGCCCCTCGACCACGGGGAGCCTGGCGGGTATCATCCCTACTGTGAGTGAAATGCATGAAACGGCTGCCCGCCCGGAGCGGGCCTTCCTGGTCGGTGTGCGCGACCAGACCGTACAGGCGCCCGAGGCCGACAGTCTCATCCGAGAACTGGCCAGCCTGGCCGACACCCAGGGCATAGAAGTGGTCGGCAGCATGGTCGTGCCCCTGCGCGAGCGGACGGCGGCGCTGCTTTTGGGTTCAGGCAAGGCCGACGAAATTACGCAGGCGGCCAAGGCGGCTGACGCGGACTCAATCATCTTCGACACGCCTTTGTCGCCCGTCCAGCAGAGAAACTGGGAGAAGCTGTCCGGCCTGTCCGTGTATGACCGTTCGGAACTGATCATCAAGATCTTTGCCGGCCGGGCCCACACGCGCGAGGCGTCCCTCCAGGTTGAGCTGGCGCGCCTTCAGTACGCCCTGCCGCGCCTTACGCACTCGTACGAGGACCTGCACCGCCAGCGCGGCGGCCGCTACGGCACCAAGGGCTCCGGCGAGCAGAAGATAGAGCTGGACAGGCGGGCCATATCCGAACGCATCCGCGACATCAAGGAAGAGCTCAAGGACGTGCGTAAAAGCCGCGACACCCAGCGCAGGAGGCGCGAACGGCTGACCCTGCCGAGGGCGGCCATCGTCGGCTACACCAACGCCGGCAAGTCGTCCCTGCTCAACGCCCTGTCCAGGGCCCAGGTGCTGGCGGAGGACAAGCTCTTTGCCACCCTGGACCCCACGACCAGGCGGCTGGAGGGCAAGCACGGGCCGGTGCTTCTTACGGACACGGTTGGCTTTGTCCGCAATCTGCCGCATGGCCTGGTGGAGGCGTTCAAGGCGACGCTCGAGGAAGCGGCCGGCGCGGACCTCCTGGTCCACGTGCTGGACGCGTCCGACCCGGAGTCCGACAAGCACTGGAAAACCACCTGCGAGGTGCTGTCCAGCATAGGCGCGGACCTGTCCAAGTCGGTCGTGGTCTACAACAAGATAGACAAGCTGCCCGACCGCAATGTCATGAATTTCCTGGCGGTGCGCCACGAGCGGGCCGTGTTCACGTCCGTGCCTACCGGCGAGGGCCTAGACGAGCTCCGTTCGGCCATTGTCGACGCCATAGAGGGCGAGCGCGGCGAACTGACCCTGCGCGTGCCGCCCGAGCGCTACGACCTGGTGTCCCTGCTGTACAGCCAGGGAGCCGTCCTGTCCGAGGACCACGACGGCCAGGCGTCCATCATACGCTGCAGGGTGGGCGAACGCCTCAGGCCGCAGGTTGAGGCGTTCATAGACGACAAGGACGCCGCCCGGTAGCCGCGGCCGTCGCGTCAGGCAAACTGGCTGCGGTACAGGCTGTCGTAGAAGCCGCCTGCCTCCAGGAGCTCCTCGTGGGTGCCGGTCTCCACGATGGCGCCTTTGTCCATGACCAGGATGACGTCGGCGTCGCGTATGGTGGACAGCCTGTGGGCTATGATGAAGCTGGTCCGCCCCTTGAGGATTTCCCGCATGGCTTTCTGTATGTGCACCTCAGTGCGCGTGTCCACGCTGCTGGTAGCCTCGTCCAGGATGAGTATGGCGGGATCGGCCAGGAAGGCGCGCGCTATGGTCACGAGCTGGCGCTGGCCCTCGGACAGGTTGGAGCCTTCCTCGTTTAAGAGGGTGTCGTAGCCTTCCGGCAGGGTGCGTATGAAATGGTCGGCCTGGGCGGCCGTGGCCGCCTGTATGACCTCGTTGTCGGTTGCCCCGTCCTTGCCGTAGGCTATGTTGTCGCGGATGCTGCCGCGGAACAGCCAGGTATCCTGCAGGACCATGCCGAACACGGAGCGCAGGCGTTCGCGTCCCATGTCCGCTATGTCCACGTCGTCTACCAGGATGGACCCGCCGTCCAGCTCGTAAAAGCGCATGAGCAGGTTTACCAGGGTGGTCTTGCCGGCGCCCGTGGGTCCTACGATGGCGGCCGAGCGGCCAGGCTGCACCAGCACGTTCAGGTGCTTCATGAGGTTCTGCCCGGGATCGTACGAGAAGCAGAGGTCCCGTATGCGCACTTCCCCGCGCAGCTGCTCAGGGAAGGCCGGACGTTCGGGGTCGGGCCTTTCCTCGGGTTCGTCCAGGATCTCGAACACGCGCTCGGCGGCGGCCAGGGTGGACTGGATTATGTTGATGATCTGGGATATCTGCACGATGGGCTGGCCGAACTGCTTGGCGTACTGTATGAACGCCTGGATGCCGCCTATGCTCAGGGCGCCCGTGCTTGCCATGGCGCCGCCTGCCACCGCCACCATGATGTAGCCTATGTTGTTCACCACGTGCATGAGCGGCATGATGAGGCCGGAAATGAAGTTGGCCTTGAGCCCTGCGTCCCTGAGCTGGTTGTCCAGCTCCTCAAAGCGCTCGATTGATCCGGCTTCCCCGCCGTAGGCCTTGATCACGCTGTGGCCGGATATCATTTCCTCGGCGTGGCCGTTGATCTCGCCCAGGTGCTTCTGCTGGCGCATGAAATGCGGGCGGGAGCGGGTGGTTATGGCCCGCGTCACCAGGATGCTCAGGGGCAGCACCAGCACGGTGATAGCCGTCATGGCCGGGCTCATGATCAGCATCATGACCAGCACGCCTATCATGGACACCGAAGCGCCCAGAAGCTCGGCAAGGCCTTGCTGGAGCGTGCTGGCCACGGTGTCCAGATCGTTGGTCACCCTGGAAAGGACATCCCCTCGGCTGTGTCTGTCGAACCAGCCTATGGGCAGTTTGTGGAGCTTGGCCATCACGCGGTTGCGGAGGTCGCGGGTGGTGGCCTGGGACAGGCCGGCCATGATAAAGGCGACCAGGTACTGGAACAGGGCGCCAAGCAGGTACAAGCCCGCCAGGGAGGCCAGTACCAGCGCTACCAGGCTCAGGTTCACGCCTGCCTGACCGGCTCCTCCGGTGGCGGCGCGGAACAGCTCGTCCACGGCCAGGGCCATCACGCGCGGCGCGGCTATGCCGAATACGGACGCCATGGCGCTCAGGGGTATCAGGGCAAGGAAGGTTCCCGCCCGGGGCTTGAGAAAATGGGCCAGGCGGCGTAGGGTGCCGCGGGCGTCTTTGGCTTTTTCCACGGGGGCCGCCAGAGCCGCTCCGGGCCCGGCTCCCATGCCCCGCCTGCCGCCAAAGGCCCCGTGTCTCCCGGCCGCCTCAGGGGCGTTCCGCTGGCGGTCCTGCGGACCGACGTGTTCACGCGCCATGGCGGGCCTCCTCGTTCTGGGTTCCAGCCAGCTCACGGTACACAGGATTGGACGCCGTGAGTTCCTCGTGGGTGCCGATGCCCACGACACGTCCTTCGTCCAGCACGATCACCTTGTCCGCGTGCATGGCGCTTCGTACCCTCTGCGTTGCCATGATCACCACGCTGCCCGCGGCCCTGGCTTTGAAGGCTGCTCGCAGCCTGCTCTCCGTGCGCGCGTCCAGCGCGGAGAACGAGTCGTCCAAAAGGTATATGTCCGGACGCCGGGCGAGGGCCCGCGCAATGGCCAGGCGCTGGCGCTGGCCGCCGGAAAGATTGGTTCCACCGCGCTCGACGACTGCTTCTGTAGCTCCGTCCAGCTGGTCCACGAACTCCCTGGCCTGGGCCACGTCCAGCGCATCTGCCACCTGGTCCTGCCGGCCTCCGTAGCCAACGTTTGACGCCACCGTGCCGGAGAACAGGAAGGTTTTCTGCGGCACGTAGCCGATCAGCGAACGGAGTCCTGACTGGGGCAGTTTCCGGATATCCACGCCGCCGAGGCTTATGGACCCTGTTTCCGCCTCGTGGAACCTCATGATGAGGGACAGCACGGTGGATTTCCCGGCGCCGGTGCTTCCAATGATGGCCACGAATTCCCCCGGTTCGCAGGAAAAGCTCACGTCCAGAAGGGCTGGCTCCTCGGCGCCGTGGTAGCGCATGCTTACGCCGGAGAACACGATGTCGCGGCCCGCGGGCAGGGCGCAGGCGCTTTCGTCGTCCCTGATCCCGGGCTGGCGTTCCATCACCTCGTTGATGCGGCGAACGGATACTGCGGCCCTGGGTATCATGACGAACAGCATGGATATCATGAGGAGGGAAAAAAGAATCTGGCTGAGGTACTGCGTGAAGGCCAGGAGCGAGCCAACCTGGACGGTGCCAGCGTTTACCCGTATGGCGCCCATCCACAGCACGGCTACCACGGCCACGTTGAGCAGGAGCGACATGAGAGGCATAAGCAGGCCCATGAGTCGCCCGGCCCGTATGCCCAGCTCGGCAAGGTCGGCGTTGGCCTTGGCAAAGCGGGTTTCCTCCCGCTGTCGACGGTTGAAGGCGCGTATCACCCTGAGCCCGGACAGGTTCTCGCGCACCACGCGGGCCAGGCCGTCCGTGCGTTCCTGCATGGAGCTGAACAATGGCATGCTGACGCGCCCGAAGACGGCCACCATAACGGCCAGGAGGGGCAGGGCAACGATGAGGACGGACGACAGCCTGAGGTCCTGGCTCAGCGCCATGACTATGCCGCCGACCATCATGAGGGGCGCCATGACCATGAGCCTGAGCGACATCATGGACAGGTTCTGCACCTGCCCAACGTCGTTGGTCACCCGGGTGATCAGGCTGGACGCTCCGAAGGCGTCCATGTCAGAGGGGCTGAACGACGTGACGCGCCGGAACAGGTTCCGGCGTATGCTGGAGCCCACGTCGGTGGCCACCCTGGCGCTCAGGTAGGCAGACCCGAAGGCGCAGACCATGCCCACCAGGTTTACCCCCAGCATGATGGCACCCATGCGCAGGATGTATGCTGTGTCACCCAGGGCTATGCCCTTGTCCACGATCAGGCCGAGCACGCGGGGCAGGGCCAGTTCGCTCATGGCCCTGGCCAGGACCAGCCCAATGACCGCGAACACGGCAAGGGCGTGAGGCTTGAAAGCTGCAAGCACCAATTTCATGCGGTTGACTTCCTGTTGAATCGTTGTGCCGGGGACGTCGTACGCGCCGGAGCCCGTGGCACCCGGCGTGGCCAAACTCGCGGGCCGCACGTGGCGCGCGCGGTTTATTCCTTGTCGGCTTTCACATAATACTGCAAGAGCTGTACCATGTAATAGATCTTGCGGTAGTTGTCTGCCAGGGCGCTCTTCATCGGGGCGGCCGACGCGTTTTCCACTTCTTTCCAATTGAGCAGTATCTCGTGGTGCGGCTTGGACAGGTCGTCCAAGAGGCCCTTGATGTGGCGACCCACGGCTATCATGTTCAGGGCCGACTTGTTGACCAGGGCCAGGGCCTTGTCGTTGATGTCCTTGAGGATCTGGCGCACGTATTTGAGCTGGTCCTTGTCCCTGTCGCTCTTCATGAGGGCGTTCCGCAGGCGCATGCCCTGGTCGCCGTCGTCAGCCAGGGAGTCGTCGAACTGGATGATGGCGTCGGACACGTCCAAAAGGGCGTGGTACCCGTCCGACAGCTGCTGGGACTGGACGTTGGCAGACCATTGCCCGCGGATGAGCAGTATGTCCACCAGCTCGCGCACGTCCTTCTTGAAGTAGTCGATCAGGTATGCCTTGAGGTAGTTCAGGCTCGCGGTCTGGGTGTAGCCCCCGAGCATCTTCTTGGCGAACACCACGTTGGCCTTGTCCGTGTAGTTCTTGAGCCTGACCACCACGGACGTGCCGAACACGGCCTTTGAAAGCTCCTCTATTTTGTTGGAGCGACGCTCCTGCACTATTTTCTGGAGCAGGATGGTGGTCTGGTTCTTGAGCTTGTCGATGAAGGGCTCGACGATGCGCTCGCCAGTGGCCCGGGGCGAAACGGTGGCCATGGGGTCTTTCTTGACGTGGCGGACGATCTGCTCGAGCACGCCGTTGGCCCTGACGTCTTTGAGGGCGGGTATGAGCTTTAGCCAGGCGTCAACCTGGATAACGTCCATGTTGCGGTATTCCTTGAGGGCCGTGAAGATGCGTTTCCAGTCAGCCTCCAGATTGAGGGGCAGGAACACCTCCAGGAAGTCGTGGATGTCGTCGGCCACGTAGTCGCCCGCTATGGCGTCGAATTTGGGCACGTAGGTAAAGCTGCGCTCGGTTATGTTTGAGTCGAATTTCTTGAGCAGGAAGAAGTAGTCAAAGTTGATGAAGTTGATGAAGGACAGGAGCGTGGAGTAGGCGCCGTCTATCTGGCTGGTTTTCTCCGCGTCGAAGACGGAGAAGAACGAGATCATGTCCTGCTTGACCAGCTCCTGGAGGTCCTTGACCGACATGGTGGCGGCCTTGGTGTTCAGGTACGCGTCCGTCAGGCGCTCGGCAAGGGCGCGCTGGTCCTTGGTGAGGAAACTCTCTATGACAAAGGACTTGAGAACACCGCTCTGCGCCGCGTTGGTCAGGAGCACCTGGGCAGGGGCCACGGTTTTGTAGGTCTCGTAAAAAAACCGGGCCAGGCCGGTCAGCACCTCGCCGGTTTTGGGCCGGTAGAAGCGGTAGCGCGAATGGGCCAGGTCCTTGCCCAGCTGCTTGATGAGGCGCTTTTTGTCGGCATCAGGGTCACCCATGCCGAACATGCCGAGGATGCGCTGGAAAAAGCCGCCTGGGCTTTCTTCGCCGCGCGCCGTTGGTGCGTCGTTCCTGGCCATATCCAGTTTACCTTACTATGACCGGGGGCCGCCGTCAATGACAGATGGGGCGGGCCGTGTCCAGCTCCCCTGACGCGTGGGCCTCTGGCCCCCTGTCCGTGGCTATGACGATATGGCCGCGTTCGTCCACGCCGCTCAGGGTTCCGGCGACCGGCGCGCCGTTTCCCAGGCCGGGCATGAAGGACACGCTCTGCCCGCGGTAGGCCAGGGCGCCGTTGACGCGGCCGAGCCAGTCACTTCGGTTTTCCACCAGGTACGCAAGCCGGCCCAGGATGGCTGTTTCCAGGCATTCAGGACCGGGATCCCGGCCCGTCTCATTCCGTACCGACGACGCGGGCGTCCGGAAGCCGCGAGCGTCCGGGCGGCCGGCCAGGTTCACTCCGATGCCGACATACAGGACGCCGCCGGACGCTTCGCAGAGTATGCCGGCCAGCTTGCCGCGCCCTCCGAGTATATCGTTCGGCCACTTGATCCACGGTCCGGCGGGGAAAGCGCAGCCAGCATCGCCGGCCCATGCCACAAGGGCGTCGAGCACGGCCAGGCCGGCTAGGAGGGGCGGCGGGGCAGAGCCAAAACTGTCCGCGGGCAGCCACGCGGTGAAGGCCAGGTCCAGCCCGGCTTCGCCCAGCCACACGCGTCCGGGAAGGCGGCCCCTGCCCTTGTGCTGTGCATCCGCGCGCACGGAGCCGAACGGCACGCCTCCGGAAAGCCTGCGGGCCTCGTCCATGGTGCTGTCTACGCGCTCAAGGTGAAAGCGGACAAAGGCGCTACGATCCATGTGCCAAGTATGGACCGCGCGCGCCACGGAGGGCAAGGCGGGCCGTATTAAAGCCGGGGTAGCCGTGGCTTGCCTTGACGGTGCCTGCTTTGCGGGCTACCTTTCTTGTCAGCGCGCGGCCGCCACAGATGCGGCCCCGCGACGACGCCGTCTTCCGGCGCCGGATGCCTTTGGGAATCGGTCCTGAGGCGCTACCGGCGCGGCTGGAACGCGGCAGGAAAGGACAGTTCTATGTGCGGAATCGTGGGCTACACAGGCCCAAGGCAGGCTTCCCGTATCCTGGTGGAAGGCCTCAAGCGTCTGGAGTACAGAGGCTACGACTCGGCCGGCATAGCCGTGCAGGCGGACGAGCCCCAGACCGGAGCTCCCCTGGTCGTCATCAAGAAAAAAGGCAAGATAGCCGCCCTCAGGCAGGAAGTGCCCAAGGACCTTCCCGGCCACTGCGGGATAGGCCACACGCGCTGGGCCACCCACGGCGGCGTGTCGGACGTCAACGCGCATCCCCACACGGACAACTCGGGCAAACTGGCGGTGGTCCACAATGGCATTATAGAGAACTACCTGTCGCTCAAGGAGATGCTGGAGAAGGAAGGCGCGGTTTTCCGGAGCGAGACGGACAGCGAGGCGATAGCCCACCTGATAGCCTACAACTACGAGGGCGACCTGGAAGCAGCCCTCAAGGCGTCGCTCGGCCACCTCAAGGGCACCTACGGCATAGCCTGCGTGCACGCGGACGAACCGGGCCGCATCGTGGGCGCGCGCAACGGCAGCCCCCTGGTCCTGGGCGTGGGCGACGGCGAGATGCTTCTGGCCAGCGACGTGACGGCCATGCTTGCCCATACAAAACGCGTGGTCTACCTGAACGACGGCGAAGTGGTCAGCATGCTTCCGCACGAATTCCGCGTGAGCGACGCGGAGGACCGGCCCATTGATCCACGGATAGACCACGTGGCCTGGGAGCTGGACGCCATAGAGAAGGAAGGCTTCTCCTGCTACATGGAGAAGGAGATATTCGAGCAACCCGAGTCCATAGCCAGGGCCCTGTCCGGCCGACTGGACGGCGAGTACGGCTGCGCCAAGCTCGGAGGCCTCAACCTGAGCAAGAAGGAGCTCCACGCCGTTGAGCGCATACGGGTCATAGCGGCGGGCACAAGCTGGCACGCCGGCCTTGTGGGCTGCCACCTGTTCGAGACGGTGGCCAGGATACCAGCCGCGGCCGAGCTGGCCAGCGAACTCCGCTACCGGAATCCCGTGGTCGAGCCGTCCAGCCTGTACTTTGCCGTGTCGCAGTCCGGCGAGACGGCCGACACGCTCTACGCCATGCGCGAAATCCAGCGCAGGGGCGGCACGGTGCTGGGTATATGCAACGTTGTGGGGTCGACCATTCCGAGGGAGAGCGACGGCGGGGTGTACGTACACTCGGGTCCCGAGATAGCGGTGGCGTCCACCAAGGCCTTCACCAGCCAGCTGGCGGCCTTCTACCTCCTTGCGTTGAGCTTTGCCCGCATGCACGACATGCCCCACCACGAGGGGACGCGCTATCTTGAACAGCTGAAGGCCGTGCCCGGCCTGGTCAGGGATACCCTGGGCCAGCGCGACCACGTGCAGGCCATAGCCAAGCGCTACTCCAAGGCCCAGGATTTCCTCTTCCTTGGCCGGGGGCTGCTGTATCCCATAGCCCTGGAAGGCGCCCTCAAGCTCAAGGAAATTTCCTACGTGCACGCAGAGGGCTACGCCGCCGGCGAGATCAAGCACGGGCCCATAGCCCTGGTCAGCCCCGACACGCCCAGCGTGTTCCTGGTGCCCAACGACCACCTGCGGGAAAAGACCATCAGCAACATGAAGGAGATCAAGGCCAGGGGCGGCCCCGTCATAGCGGTGGCGGAACAGGGCGACGCCGAGGTGATGGCCATAGCCGACGAGTACATACCCATACCCGCGGTAGATTCCCGTTTCCAGCCCTTCCTGATGGTTGTGCCGCTCCAGCTTCTGGCCTATTTCATAGCGCTTGAGCTTGCGCGAGACGTGGACCAGCCGCGGAACCTTGCAAAAAGCGTGACGGTGGAATGAAGCCCAGGGTATCCGCGGTTTTGGCGACGCTCGCCATGCTGGTGTCCTGCCGCGCCCTCGACGACGATGTGTCGACAGACGCGGGCGGGGTAGGCTCCGGCCCTCAGCCGACCGCGGATAGCCTGACGATACAAGCCCCTCCGGGCACGGCCGTGCTGATGAGCGGCGCCGAGGCCGTGAAGGGCCTGCCCTTTCTGGAGCGCAACTCGCTGCCGGGCCTGGGCGCCACCTATGCCGTGCCCGGCGCGGATGCCCTGGCCGAGGTGTGGTACGGCCCCGATCCCGTGATGCTCCCCGATGGTTTCTTGCGGGTGCCGTGCCCTGGCCTGGGCGCGGGCTGGACGGCGTACTCGCCCGGCGACGGAGCATCGTTCGTGCTTCGCGCCCCGGCCGGATACTACCTCTATGTCCGGTGGCCAGCAGGGCCCGGCGCCTGTCCCTTTCTGGCCGCCCTGGCCGAGCGCTTTGAATGGTTCCGGTCCAGGGCGGCTGTTTCCGGGGGTCTGTCGTTTCCCGCCACCCTGGACTTGGCAGGCCAGTGATTCCTGAAGCTGCGGAATGTTCCGTAGACAGGCAGGATATAATCCGCGGGTACCTGCAGCGCCCTTCGGGTCGGCCAGGGCCCCGTCTACAGACCACGCATCAGAGAGCAGTAAAAAAGGCAGGCCCTCCGGACGTTATCCACTGAAATACGCTCGTTGGCGCCGTGGACGCCGGCAAGGTCGGCTCGGTCCTGGCGTATGGGCGCGAAACGGTACAGGGCCTGGGCTACGTTCCGGTAATGCTTGGTGTCGGTGCCCGCCGTGAACATGAAGGGTATGGTGCCGGCTTCCGGGTGGCTGTCGGCAATGGCGCGCGATATGGCCGCAAAGCCCTCGTGGTCCACAGGCGATTCCGGCAAGGGATCGTTGACGTGGCCGTCGTGGGCCAGGATGGCCCTGGCTCCGGCCCGTCTGGCCAGCCGTTCAAGCCGTCCGAGTGCTTCCGAAACGCTTGAGCCGGGCAGGATGCGCACGTTGAGTACGGCCCGAGCCTTGTCCGGCAGCACGTTTTCCTTGTCTGAGCCGGACAGCATGGTGGCCGCGGCCGTGGTGCGAACCAGGGCATTGGTCTCTGGGGAGCGGGCCAGGGCGCGTTTGACCAGGGGCGCGGTCAGCCACAGGTTGCCGAACAAAAGCCGGTATATGAACGGCGAGTAGGGCACAAGGGCGCGCAGGAAGCCCGCCAGCGTGTATGACACCACCCCCTTGAAGGGCCGGGCCTCAATGGCGGCGACCGCTTTGGACACCACGCCGGCAGCCGTATGCCGCGGCGGCATGGACGCGTGGCCTCCGGCTCCGTCCGCCTCAAGCGCCACGTCCATGTAGCCTTTTTCGCTTATGCCTACCAGGGCCAGGGGCCGGTCGGCAAAGCCCAGGAAACCGTCTGCCACAAAGCCGCCCTCGTCCAGCAGGAAGGACGCCTTGATGCCGCGGCCGGCCAGATAGTCCGCTATGCGGGCTGCCCCGCGTACACCGCCCACCTCCTCGTCGCCCCCAAAGGCCAGGAAGATGGTCCGTTTGGGCACAAAGCCATCGGCCAGCAGGCGTTCGGCCGCTTCCATGGCCGCGCACAGGGTGATTTTTATGTCCTGGGTGCCGCGCCCGTGCACGTAGCCGTTTTCCACGGCGCCGCCAAAGGGGTCGCGGTCCCAGCGCGAGCGTTCGCCTGGGGGCACCACGTCAAAGTGGGCCGTGAGGATGACCGGCGCAAGCGAGCCGTCGCTACCCGGCCACTCGAGCACTATGGCCCGGTCACCCGCGTTGGCGGCCAGAAGGCGGCCGTGAGCCAGTGGGTACAGCATGGACAGCTCGGACGTGAAGCGGCTAAAGGCTGACGCGTCCTCGTCCGCCGGATCAAAGCGGGATACCGTGGGTATCCTGACCAGAGCCGAAAGCCGGTTCTCTGCCCCTGCCCACGTGTCCAAAGCGCCCGGATCCAGGGTGCCCGCGGGCGGGGGCGCGCCCGCCGCAAGGGCGCGGGCCAGCATGAGCGCAGAAAGCGCAAGGACGACACACGCGGACAGCGCCAAAGCGGTCATTTTCCCTCCATGGTGTCTTAAGGTAGGCTGCGGTTGCCTACAAACCCCGCAGACAGCCAGTATGGCGCCTCTGGGCCAGGAAACGCAAGAAAGGGCGACGGAGCGCCTATCTTCGGCTATACTACGGCCCTATGAAGCCGCGAAACGCTCGTACACTCTGCCTTATAGCGACCCTTACCCTTGCAGTCCCCCAGGCCTTTGCGCAAAGCCAGTGGCTGGGGCGCTGGGAAGGCGCCATGACCCTGACTGAGGGCGCTCTGCCCTTCGGCCTGACGGTGGGACAGAACGGGGCCTTGCTGGACCTGCCAACGGAAAACCTTTTTGGGTACCCAAGCGCGACCATAACGTTCGCGGGAGCCGATCTCGAGGTCTACTGGCGCTTTGGGGGCGGCGTGTTCAGCATGAGCCTCAAGCCCGACGGAAGCGCCATAAAGGGAAGTTTCAGGCAGGGCGACGCCGGCGGAACCCTGATGATGATACGCTCGTCGTTCCAGGCCGATCCCGCGTCGGTTCTGGACATGCGCGCGCGAGACGGCCGCGTTCTTCCGGGCACCCTGACCCTGCCTGAAAATACCGGGGGGCCCGTACCCCTGGTGATACTCCATGCCGGACTCGGCGTGGCGGACAGGAACGGCAACAACTACAACCTGGCGGGCCGGCACGACGCCCTTGCCCAGCTGGCCGCAAAACTGGCCGCCGAGGGCGTGGCGTCGTACCGCTACGACAAGCGGGGAAGCGGCCTGGCTACCTGGCAGGTATCCACGGAAAGCGAATTGTCCTTTGACGCCTGGGTATCCGACCTTGTGGACGTTACGGCGACCATGGCGGCCGACCGGCGCTTTTCCTCCGTGTGGCTGTTCGGCCTGAACGACGGTGCCCTGGTCGCGGCCGCCGCCGCGGGCAAGACCACGGCCGCCGGTCTCCTGGTTGCCTGCGCGTCGGCGGACAGCCCGCTGGACGCCATACAGGACGCCGTGGCCCAGGCGCCCGAGGAACAACGGGCTGAAGGCCAGGCCATTGTGGCCGAACTGCTGGCCGGACGCACCGTGCGGGACGTTGCGCCCTTTTACGCGTCGGCCTTGCGCCCGTCGCTGCAACCCTACCTGATCGAGGCTTTCCGCTACGACCTGGAAGCCCTGCTGCCGGCCTACACGGGCCGCCTGGTCATCATACAGGGCGACATGGACCTGCAGGCCACGGTAGCCGATTTTTCCGCCCTGACGGAGGCAGCCCCGCGGGCGGAAACGGTGCTAGTCCCCGGCATGAACCATGTGCTCAAGGAAGTATCCGCCGACGTGGCTGTCAACAACGCCGCCTTCAGCGACCCGAGCTACAACGTGTCAGGCGCGCTGGTCATGGCCGTGGCCGACTTTATTGCAGGGCTGTGAGGAAGGCGGCCAGTTCGGCGGCATCCAGGCTGAAATCATGCGCCGTGACCCGCCGGCCTGCTACGGTCCACTCGGCCGCTGACAGTATGTCATTGGCCCGGGGCGACCACAGGCTGTGCGCGGCCCCGTAGAGGATGAGCCTGCACAGGGGCGCGAATATCCTGGCCGAACGCTCGTCGGCGAAACCGAACACCAGCTCCGCGCGGTAGGCGTCTCCGTCCTGCCTGGCCGCGACCATGGCCGCCTCCAGGGGCGCCGCGTCCGGATCCATGCCCAGGGAACCGGCAAGACTGGCCAGGGGCCGGGGCACGAACACGGCCACGTCCGCGTCCCAGGCGGCGCGCCAATCGTCCGGAATGGGATGGGGCCCGGGCATCGTGATCGCGCTCAGGACGCCGTCCAGGGCCACCGTGCCAAAGGCCAGGGCCTTGGTGCCGGCGGACGCAACGCGGAAGGGACCCGAGTCCTGCGCCCACGATAGGCCGTCCCTGTGCCAGCCCGAACGCAGGGCCAAAGCCAAGGAACCAGCGGAGGGATAGCGTCCCCTGGCCACGGCTAGCAGGCCGGGATCGCCAGACGACTGAGCGCTCACGGCCACCCACACGGTGTCCGTGCGGTCCACAAGGGCCTTGGCCGAACGCGCGGCGTCGGGGCCGCCAAGAGCGGCTGCGGCCGCCCTGAACAGCTCGCGGTCCAGCTTGGCGTAGGCCAGGGCGCCAGCTGGCAGGAGGCGTTCGGGCTCGGCGTCCGAGGGCAGGGACGGGCCGGACGCGCAGGACGCGAGCGCCAGGAGCAGGAACAGCGGACCCGCCGCGCGCGCACGGGTGTTCACAACAGCCCCCGTTTGGCCAGGGCCGCCTGGGCCCTTAGGCGGTACTCCGTGGCGGCTTGGTGCCACTGATAGAGCTCGCTTTGGTACAAGGACGACGACACGGGTATGGCTTTCAGGCCGCCTCGCAGGGCGCGGGCCAGCTCGGCCTTGGCCCATGCCAGCTTGTCGTAGTGGCGCACCCCCGCAAGCGGGGAGCGGTCAGGAGGCGCGCCGGCCGCCAGGCGCCACGACTGGGCGTCCCAGGGGCCAAGGTCGTAGCGTATGCAGTACTCGGCCAGGCGCCCGTCCCTGGACGGATCCGCCCAGATGGACGCCAGGCGCTCGACAACCAAGTCGTCGTCGTCAAAGGGCTTGCCCAGGAATACCCTGAAGTAACGGAAAATCTTCCGCGCCGCGTCGGCGAAACGCCGCGTGTTGACCACGGTCCGCTCGGCGGGCACAAGGCGGCTGTCCGTCCAGGTCCTGTCCGGCTCGTCCGGAGCGGACAGGGCGTGCAGGTGGCCTGCAGCCGGTAGGCCCAGGGCGGACATGCCCGAGTCCAGCTCGTTCCAGGACGCCGATTGCGCGGCAAAGTTCTGGTGGGCCCAGGTGTCGGCAAAGGCGTGGAGGGCCACGCCCATTATGTACGGATCCTTGTCCCTGAAGGCGCCCACCAGCAGCTCCTTTGCCAGGGTGCTGTTTGCCGTGACCGCGTATGGGTTGGACGCGCCGTCCTTGCGCAGGGCAGAGCTGACCTGGGGCTCTCCAGGCAGGAAGTGGAAGGGCAGGTAGATGTCTCGCCGCACCGAGTCGTCCCAGAACACGTAATTCTGGGTCACGGCCACGTCCACCCGGCCTTGTGGAGCGTCGAACGCCAGGGCCGTGGTCGACGTGTCGACGTATTGGGAGGCTGAGGCCATGATCCTGGCCGTGTCAGCGTCAAAGCCGGCCTCAAGGGCCAGGGCGTGTATGGCGTAATAGTGGAATTCTACGTTCACGCCCCAAGGCTAGCACGCCCTGGAAAGCGGTACAAGCGCCCCGGGGCGTTGCCCCGGCTTCTACGTTCGGGTAGTATGGGCTTTAAGCATATACCGGCAAGGCCGGCCATGTCCGGCGAGCCGCACAGGGAGGGACCGTCAGTGTCCGTTGAGCGCACATTTTCCATGATCAAGCCGGGAGCGCTCCAGCGCCGCCTGGTGGGCGAGATACTGTCGCGCGTGGAACGCAAGGGCCTCCGCGTTGTGGCGGCCAAAATGATGACCATAGACAGGGGCCTGGCCGAGCGCCATTACGCCGAGCATCTGGGCAAGCCCTTTTACGCCGGCCTGATCGACTACATGACCAGCGGGCCCGTACTGGCCCTGGTCGTGGAGGGAGAAAACGCCATAGGAGCCCTGCGCTCCCTGGCGGGGCCCACGGCTCCGGCAGAAGCCCCGGCGGGCACCATACGCGGCGACTTTGGCTGCCGTACCCAGAGAAACCTGATACACGCATCCGACTCGCCGGCCAGCGCGGCCAGGGAAATAGCCTTGTTTTTCTCGAACGAAGACATCCAACCATGGAAGGACGGCAACGATGAGTGGCTCTGAAACGCTTCCCCGCTGGGACCTGAGTCCCATTTTCCCCTCGTTTGACTCGGCCGAGTACCGCGACGCCAAGGCCGAGCTTGCCCGGCTGGCCGCCGACGCCGAGAAGCTCTGCTCGGAGCCCGGAGCCGACACCCTGGCCTGGCTGCGCTCGGTTTTGGACATACAGAACACGGCCGGCTCCCTGGCCGAGACCCTGGGCGCGTACGCCTATTCCAACTATTCCACAAACACGCGGGACGACAAGGCCATGGCCGAGCTCAACGCCGTGGAAGAGCTGTCCCTGCCGCTCAAGCGTGCCTCCGTGGCCATGAAAAATTCCCTGGCCGCGCGGCGCGACGAGGTACTCAAGCTGGTGGCTTCCCAGCCCGACCTGGCGGACTACCGCTTCATCATCGAGGAAGCGCTCTTTTGGCAGACCAAGCAGATGGCGCCCGAGCTTGAGGACCTGGCCGCTGACCTGGCGCGTTCCGGCGGCGACGCCTGGGAACGCCTCCAGGAGAGCGTTTCCAGCATAACCGGCGCCGTTTGGGATCCAGCCACCGGCGAGCGCAAGACCCTGGTGCAGCTACGGTCCATGGCGTTCGATCCGGACCGTGCAGTGAGGGAAAAAGCCTACCGCCTGGAGCTCGACGCGTGGAAAGGCGTGGAGACACCCCTGGCCGCGTCGCTCAACGGCGTCAAGGGCTGGTCCATAAGCCTGGACAAGCGCCGCGCTTGGGACGGGGCCCTGGACAAGGCAGCCGCCCAGGCCCGCATCAGCCGCGCAACGCTGGATTCCCTGATTCTGGCCATAGAGGAATCCCTGCCGGTATGGAGGCGCTACCTCAAGGCCAAGGCGCGGCTCCTGAAGTTGCCGTCCTGCGCTTTTTACGACCTGTTCGCGCCGGTGGGAGCGTCCGACCGCACGTTTACCTGGGACGAGACCAAGGCCTTTGTGGTGGAGAAGTTCACCGCCTTCTCCAAGGATATGGGCGATTTTGCCGCCATGGCTTTCAAGCAGTCGTGGATAGACGCAGAGCCGAGGGAAGGCAAGGTCGGGGGAGCGTACTGCATAGACTTCCCGCGCGCGCGCATGGCCCGCGTCCTGTGCAATTTTGAAGGCAGTTTCTCGTCGCTCACCACCGTGGCCCATGAACTGGGGCATGCCTACCACGCATGGACCTTGAAAGACCAACCCTACGCCCTGACTCAATATCCCATGACCCTGGCCGAAACGGCCAGCATCTTTGCCGAGACCATCGTGTTCGAGGACGCTTTCTCAAAGGCCACGGGCGACGAGCGGCTGGGGCTCCTGGAATCCCGCCTCCAGGACGGCTGCCAGGTGCTGGTCGATATCCTGTCCCGTTTCTACTTTGAGCGTGCCGTGTTCGAGCGCAGGACCAAAGGCGAACTGTCGCCGGACGAATTCAGCCAGCTCATGCTTGACGCCCAGAAGAGGACCTATGGCGACGGCTTGGACCCGGACGCCCTGCACCAGTATATGTGGGCGGTCAAGAGTCACTATTACCGGCCGGAGCTGGCCTTCTACAACTTCCCCTACGCCTTTGGCCAGCTCTTTGGCCTTGGCCTGTACGCCCGCTACCGGAGCGAGGGACCAGCCTTTGCAGAAGCGTACCGCACCCTTCTGGTGCAGACAGGCAGGGCAAACGCCGTTGACGTGTGCCGTTCGGCGGGCTTCAACATAGAAACCCCCGATTTCTGGCGTTCTGGCGTCAAGGTGTTCGCCGACCAGGTGGCCGAGTTCGAGCGCCTTGTGGAGCAAGCCCATGCCTAACGCGGTGGTCGACCCGGACAAGCCGCCCAAACGCTGGCGCCTTCCGTCCTTGCCGAGCTTTGGCCGGCGCAGGCCCCAGAAGGTAGGCGTGATAGGCGCGGGCGCCTGGGGCACGGCAGTGGCCAAGTCCCTGGCGGAAAACGGCCATGACGTATGCCTGTGGGCCCTTGAGCCGGCCACCGTCGAGGCCATCAACCAGCGGCATGTCAACGAGCTTTATCTGCCCGGCGTGCGCCTGCCAGACGCGCTTGTTGCCACCGCCGATCCCCTGGCGGCGGCCACGGACAAGGACGCCCTGGTACTGGCCGTGCCATCGCCCTACCTTCTGGGCACGGTCAAGCGCATTCTGACCGCGCCGAACATCATGGAGGGCCGCTCGCTCATCGTCGTCCTGACCAAGGGCTTTATCGAGACAGAGCGCGGACCGCGCCTGATTGTCGAGACCCTGGAGGACTACCTGCCGGGCTTTTACCGGGGCGCCCTGGTATACGTGTCCGGGCCGAGCCACGCAGAGGAGGTGTCCAGGGGGCTGATCACCGGCCTGGCGGCGGCGTCCTCAAACGGCAGGAACGCCATACGAGCGCGGGAGCTTCTGCAGTCCAAGTCGCTGTTCGTCTTCCCGTCCCTGGACGTTGTGGGCGTGCAGGTGTGCGGAGCCGTCAAGAACATCGTCGCCATAGCCTTTGGCATGATGGACGCCCTCAAGGCCCAGTCGGAGGTGTTCGGCGACAACGCGGAGTCCCTGCTCCTGGCCGCCGGCCTGAACGAGATACAGAGCTTTGGGCAGGCCCTGGGGGCCACGCACCCAGAGACCTTCACGTCCATAGCCGGCGTGGGCGACCTGGACGTGACCTGCCGCTCAGTGCACGGACGCAACCGGCGCTTTGGCAGGGAGATTGTCGAGAAGAACGTCCTTGAGCCCTTCAAGGATGCGGACGACCTCATGAAGCGCATAGGCGAGCTGGGCTACCTGCCGGAGGGAGCCCCGGCCAGCATGTTCGTGCGCAAGATAGCCGCGGCGCGGAAAATTCCCATGCCCATATGCAAGGGCGTGTACCGCATACTCAACCGGGAGCTGTCGCCCCGGGAATTCATAGAGGAATATCTGGGCGGTTTGACCAAGAGATAAAGCGACGACGCGCGTGCGGCGGACGGCCTGAGCGCTCGGCCGCCCGCCGTGACCGGCGCGCTCAGAACAAGGTCAGGGCGCTTGGGTCGCCTGTTTCGTAGCCCAGCTTGAAGGCGGCCAGGCGCTGGGCGCTGGTCCCGTGGGTAAAGGTATCAGGCTCCACGTAGCCCTGCGAGCGCTTCTGGATGCTGTCGTCGCCCACGGCGGCCGCGGCTCCGAGCGCCTCCTCAAGATCGCCGCGCTCCAGCAGCCCCCTGGACTTGTCCGCGTAGTGCGCCCATATACCGGCGTAGAAATCAGCCTGAAGCTCGAGCCGTACCGACAGCTCGTTGGCTTCTTCCTGGGAGCTTGAGGCCATCAGGCGGTGCACCTTGTCCAGGTCTCCAAGGAGCTTCTGCACGTGGTGTCCCACCTCGTGGGCTATCACGTATGCCTGGGCAAAATCGCCCGGAGCCCCAAAGCGAGATTCCAGCTCCCGGTAGAACACCAGGTCTATGTACACCTTTTTGTCGCCCGAGCAGTAGAACGGCCCGGTGGACGAGTCGGCCGCGCCGCACGCCGACTCTGTGTAGCCCGAGTATATGACCAGACCCGGCTCCTCGTAGGTCAGGCCCATGGCGGCGAACAGCCTGTGCCAGGTGTCCTCCGTGTCCGCCAGCACCACCGAGCACATGTCCGCAAGGCGGTCCTGCTCGGGGCTGGATGCTTCCTGGGTGGTTTCCACGCCTCCCGAGCCGCCCAGGAGGCCGTTCAGGAGGGCGCTCGGGTCGCCCGTCAGTACGAAGGCCAGTATGGCGACGACTATGGCGCCGCCGGCCACCTTGCCGACGGTTCCCCGGGAAGAGCGCCGGTCTTCAACATTGTCGCTTCTGCGACCGTTTTCCCATTTCATGCTCACAGCCTAAACCGCGCCGGTATCCAGGTCAACCTTGACCGGTTGCCTGACCGTTCATGCCGCTTTGCCGAGGCGGCGCCCCGCGTGAACGCCCTGGGCGCCGCCGTGCCTTCCGTCCGGCGCGCCGGCTTCATGCGTGCCGCGCGCGCCTGCCGGCCCCGACTGGGCACCGGCCATGACAAGGGTCGCCCGCGCTCCGAGCGCGGCGAATACCCCTTGGTAGAATTGTTCCCAGGCTATGGCCGCTCCTGTGTCGGCCATACGAGCCTGTCCTCCGCAGTGTATCGATATACGCATAGAATGCTCCCCGCCGCTGGCGGGTTTCCGGACGGCAGCTGGCCGCCCTGTCCTGGCGCCCGGCTCTGGCAGACGATCGAAACACGGTAAGCGTTTCGAGGCGCTGTATGCCGGCGCGCACGGTGGATGCCCGACCGGACCTAGATCCGCGAACGGGCGCTCATAGTAATGGAGGGGTGTACGGTAAGCGGGAGGCGGTCAGAAGCGGGAGAGCCCGCGACAGACAGCCAGGCATCCGGCCGACCGGTACGAATAGTTGATCATGCGGACCTCCTTGCAGGCTGTGCTGCGCCGGCCATGCGGCCTGGCTCGCTTTGGAGACTAGCGCATGCGGGGCGCACGGGCAAGTGTACCGTTTGTTTTGAAGAAAAATGTAGCGCGGTGGTGCGCGCCGGGACGGCCGCCGTCAAAAGGATTCAAGGCAGCCAGGGCCAGCGGGCGGCCTTTACGAAACGCCTGGCTTTTCGTTATATTGGTCGTGATTCCCGGATAGGCGGGCCTTGAGCCCTCCGGTCATGGATGATCGCCCGTACGACCGAGCAAACATCACATACGAACGCAGCGCGAGGTGGATATGCCTACCTATGAATACGAGTGCCGTTCCTGCGGACACAGCTTTGAGGTATTTCAGAACATGTCCGACGAGCCCATAAAAACCTGCCCGGAGTGCGGGAAGGAAGTCCGGCGCCTGATATTCGGCGGCTCAGGGGTCATCTTCAAGGGGTCCGGATTCTACGTGAACGATTCCAAGGGCAAAAACAGCGCCGCAGGCAAGGACACAAAGGCTCCGTCAAGTCCCGCGGCGCCCCCTGCCGATACGTCTTCTGGCGGCACCGCTGCAAAGGACGCGGCAAAGGCAAAGGAAAGCGCCTGAAAGCCAGGAACCAGCCCCGTTATTACTGCCAGCACTGCGGGGCCGAGGTGGGCAGGGACACAAAGGTCTGCCCAGACTGCGGGCGCATATTCACGTCCGTGCTGTGCCCGAAGTGCGGGTTCTCAGGCGACCCCGAGCGTTTCAGGACCGGGTGCCCCGTGTGCGGGCACTCGGGTGATTTCAACGCCCCCGGTTCCTTCGCGACGCCGGAGATACGGGCGCCCAAGGAGCCCGCGCCGCCCGTACCCGTGTTCATGTGGATTGTAGCCGTTGTGGCGCTCGGCGCCGCCCTCGTCGCCCTGGCCTTTGCCATGATGTAGTATGGCGCACCTGGGACGGTCCCAGTCCGCCAATTCTGTTATATAATTTTCATTCGGCGGGAAATCCCGCAACTCCTTCCGCTCTGCAGAGGTATGGCTTACTGAATACGCGCGGCCCTGGTTGCCGCGCAAGCCAACCTGTGTAGAGGGATGCCATGAAGAAAATCGTGTACGCGCTGATCCTCATCACGTTCGTGACGGTCGTGTCGTGCGACAACGCCGTGCTCGCCCCCGGAGCCATTCCGGAAGCGACTGCGGACGCCGATGTCCGGCTTGTCGTGGAGAGCCTTCCAGAAGGAGACTGCGTGGCCGGCGAGCTTTTGGTCAAATTCGCTCCGGGGTCCACTCCGGAAGCCCGGGGGCGGGCCTTGGGGGCTGCCTATGCGTCTGTACAGCGTTCCGTCCAGACCATGGCCATGGAACGCCTAGGACAAAACGAAGGCTTCTACGTGGTGCGGACGCGGCTGTCCGTGGTTGAGGCGCTTGGCAAGCTCAGGGGCCAGCCTGGAATCGAGATCGTCGAGCCGAATTACGTATACAAGCACGCCGCCGTATCCAACGACCCTTATTACACGTCCGGCCAGCTGTGGGGTATGTATGGCGACGCCACCACCCCGGCCAACCAGTACGGAAGCCAGGCTGGCGAGGCCTGGGCCAGGGGCAACACCGGATCGACGACGATACACATCGGCGTGATCGACGAAGGCGCCATGTACAGCCACACGGACCTGGCGGGGCAGATATGGACCAACCCCTACGATCCCGTGGACGGCGTCGACAACGACGGAAACGGCTATGTGGACGACATCCACGGCTGGGATTTTGCCGCGAACAACAACAGCACCTATGACGGCGGCTCCGACGACCACGGCACGCACGTGTCCGGCACCATCGGCGCCATCGGCGGGAACGGTATCGGCGTGGCAGGCGTAGCCTGGAACGTGCGCATCATCACGGCCAAGTTCCTCGGCTCAACAGGCGGCACCACCGAGAACGCCATCAGGGCCGTTGACTACCTTACCGACCTTAAGCTGCGGCACGGACTGCGCTTGCCGGCCACCAACAATTCCTGGGGCGGGGGGGCCTTCTCGCAACTCCTGCAGGACGCCATCGAGCGCGCCAACGCCGCTGACATCCTGTTCGTGGCGGCCGCCGGCAACGAGAGCCTCAACATAGACGCCACCATCAGCTATCCTGCCGGCTACCCGAACGCCAACATCATATCCGTGGCGGCCATAGACTCCGCCGGCCTCCTGGCCAGCTACTCGAACTACGGCGCCACCCGCGTGGACCTGGGCGCGCCAGGCTCGGCCGTGTATTCCACTGTGCCAAGTAAGAACGGCCGCTCGTCCAGCTACGCGTCGTATTCCGGCACGTCCATGGCCACGCCGCACGTGACCGGCGGCGTTGCCCTGTACGCGGCCACGCATCCTGAGGCAACAGCCGCGCAGATCAAGGCGGCCATACTGGCTGCCGTCGTTCCCACGGCCTCGCTCTCTGGCAAATGCCTGACGGGTGGAAGGCTGAACGTCAGCGCGTTCTGAGGACTGTCGCCTGAACGTTTTGTCCCCCGGGCGCCTTGCCCGGGGGCGGCAATCAGCGAGCTCTCAGTTCTGGTCCAGGTGGCCAGCGCGGATCACCGAATAGTCTCCCGTGTCCGTGTCCAGCCTGTACACGCTGAAATTCGTGCGGATGTCAAAGCCGGGATGGCGCACGGCAAAATTGAGCGACGCGGACCCGCGCTCGCCCGAGCGTATGCGGTGGAACACGTTGCAGGGCCACACCAGCATGGCGGGGCCATCGTAGACAAGTGTGCCGTTTTTAAGCACGCGTTCAGGCTCCACCACGAAGGTTTCCACCCTGCGGTGTTTCAGCGTGTATATGTCCACGGTCCTGACGCCGTGGAGGACTATCAGGTTATCCTCCTGGGACTGGTGCAGGTACCAGGGGCGCTCCACGCCGCCAACGGGGCCTGGGGACAGGGCGTCTTTATCGTGGATGACCCTGTCTATGCCGTCTATCCGGGGCAGCAGGTCCATGGGCACAAGGTCAAAGCGCACGCCTTCCGTTTTGCGGAAGGGTTCCAGGGTAATGATCCTGTAAAATTCTGGCACTTCCTCAACGATATGCTTGTCCATGGCTCCTCCTCAATCGCGGCGGCAGTCTTGCCAAAGATCGGGGGCGGGCACGGGCCGACACGGATGTCATTCGGCTCCGGCGGGCTCCGTGTCCAGAATCCCGCCCCGTTTCATGTCGTCCAGCGGCATTTCCAGTTCCTCCGGCTTTCTCATGAACCTGGCCATGAGGCCGGCCGCGTGCGCGAAGTAGATGCCGTCGGCTATGCGTTCGTCCAGGGATATTTTTATGTTGACCTGGCGCCTGCCGTTGCCGCCTCGGGTGATGGTGCCCATGGCCACGAACAGGCTGGCCGTGCCCCATTCGTACAGGTGGTGGTAGGGCGTTTCCAGGCCTATGCTGCCCAGGTTGGCAAAGTACGCCGACGCGTACAGGGGGTCGGACTTGATCATGCCGCGCGGGGCTATGTTCCACGAGTCGAGCAAACGGAAGATGAATGTGGAGAAGGCGCGCATGCCGGGGATGGAACCGACAAAGCTCATCTCCTTCTCGTCGGGCGTCTGGTCTATGGACCGGATGGAATCAATGGCCTGGTTCGTCTTGGCAATCACGGTGGACAGGGTGTCCTCCGGCTCGAACCAGACCTTGGCCGAGCGCTCGGGTGCCTCCTCCGTGAGCGACTGCTTGACGATGAAGGAGAAGCACAGTTCGCTGCGCTGGTACACCCCGCGCCGCGACACGAAGCGGTTGAGCCTGGGCTTGAGGGCGAACACGCGCACCGCGGCGGAAAGCAGTATGCCGAACAGGCTGTAGCGGGCGCCCGGTTGCTCGGCGTTCATTCTGTGTATGTAGGACAGGGCGGCTTCAACGTCCACGTTCCGGGAAAAGTACACGGTGGCCGACGAGCGCGAGCGCATCACGTAGGGGAGCATGGCGGACATGTGGGTGTCATGCCTGACGCGGACGCCGTCCGGCCTGTCGCGGAACAACATTCTGGAAGTATACGGCCGCCGAGGGCCTTAGGCAATCAGGGAAAACGCACAGGCCGCCAGACGGGACCGCGTACGGGACTCGGGCTCAGGCGTCGCCAACGGTATCAGAGCCAGGGCTGGTTCGAGGCCGGAAGCACAGAGCGCCTCCCTCGACCACAACGTCTATCGTGCCCGCACCGGCCAAACCCGCGATGGCGCGCGACAGGGGAGTTGCAACAAGGGAGCGGTACGCCCGCTGGAGGTGACGCGCACCGAACTCGCGGGAGAAACCCTCGCCCAAAATCAGGCGCGCGGCTTCCTCGGACAGCTCGAGCGCCACGCCGTACTCTTCCAGGAGCGTGGCGTTGGCCTTGGCCACTATGCCGTCCTTCAGTATGGCCATGGCGTCGTTGTGGTCCAGGCTGCGGAACGGGACGATGGCGTCGAAACGATTGAGGAGCTCGACGGGGAACGCGCGTTTGAGCGCGGCCAAAGGCGCACCCGTCCTGCCGGGCAGTTCGTCCTGGCCAAAGCCAACCGGAGGAGCCGCCTCGCTGCCAACGTTGCAGGTGGCCACGATGGTGATGGACGAGAAGGACAGAACGCGCCCAGATGAGTCCGTGGCGCGGCCAGCGTCCAGTATCTGGAGGAACACGCGGTGCACCTGGGGATGGGCCTTTTCCAGCTCGTCCAAGAGGAGCACGCCGCCGGAACAGGTGTCCACGGCTCGCGACAACAGGGGCGAATCGTCGTAACCCACGTAGCCCGGCGGGGCTCCCAGGAGCCTTGCCGCGGTGTGTCCGTCGGAGAACTCGCTCATGTCTATGCGGAAGATGGCGTCCTCACGGCCGGATAGGGCCCGGGCAAGGCTGATGGCCAGGGCCGTTTTGCCCACGCCGGTCGGACCCGTAAGCAGGAACGCTCCCTCGGGCCTGCCTTCGTGGAGTCCCAGGCGCATCTTGGATACGCGGACGGCCTCCGCCACCAGGCGCACGGCGTCGTCCTGTCCCTTGATGTCCCTCCGGATGGCTTCTTCCAGTCCGGGCAGGCCGCTATGCGAATCCAGGCCGGGATCGGCCACCACGTTGGCTATGTCCCTGACAGCGTCCATGAGACGGGCCTCGGTCAGGACAGGCTCGGCGGAAAATGCCGCCCGGGAGCAAGCCCTGTCCAGGGTGTCCAGGGCCTTGTCGGGGTAGCGGCGCATGGGCAGGTAGCGCCGCGAAATTTCCAGGGCACGGTCCAACAGGGTGGCAGGTATGGCCAGGGAGAAATGACGCTCCAGGACCGGGGCAACGCCCTCCAGGATGGCCCTGACGGTGGCCTTGTCGGGCTCCTTGACCAGGATGGTCTGGAAGCGCCTGAGCAAGGCCGCGTCCTTTTCCAGGTAGCGGGCGTAGTCGGAACTGGTCGTGGCGCCTATGCAGCGTATCCTGCCGGACGACAGGGCCGGTTTGAGGATCTCTGATATGGGGTTGTTGGCAAAGGCGGGTACCACCTGGTGGAACTCGTCAATGAACAGAAACGCGTCGGGCAAAAGCTCGGCCGCCTCAACCACCTGGTTGACGTTTTCCTCAAGGGCGCCGTGCAGGGTAGTGCCGGCCAGGAGTTCGGACACCCGGAGCTCGAAAATCCGCGCGCGTTTCAAATTGTGAGGCACAGCGCCGAGCTTGATTCTCTGCGCCAGGCCGTGCACCAAGGCGGTCTTGCCGACCCCCGACTCGCCCACCAGGAGGGGATTGGGCTTCCAGTATTTGAGCAGGGCCGACGCCAGGGCGTCTATCTCCTTCTCGCGCCCGAATACCAGGTGCTCGGCGTCCTGCGCCGTCAGTTCCTGGCCAAAGCGGGCCAGTATCCGAGCGGCGTCCGCCTCGGCCCGGTCGGTTTCGCCGGTTTCATAGAGGCTGACCTCGTCAGGCGACAGGCGGAGCACGGGCGCCGCTTCCGGGCGCAGGAAGGCCGTGATATCGTCCTTGATGGCCGGCCACGCCGCTTCTATCAGGTGCAGGGGCTCAACCTTGGCGTCTCCGGCAAGGGCCTCTGCCGAATCCAGGATGACGCGGAACTCTGGCGATATCTTGACCGGCCCGTCGGCCTCGCGCCTGGGGGCCGCCTCTATCCGCTCGTTCAGGGTCTTGAGCTTGGAGTCGTCCACATAGGCGTGGTTGCGCTTGGCTATGGCCACGATGTCGGGGAGGGCTGCCAGGAGCAGGGCGGCGGCTAGGTCCGCGGACTGGGTTTCCTCCCTCTCGGCGCGGAGGGCTATGTCCTGCGACTTGATGAGCACGCCAAGGGCGCTGTCCGAGTAGCGGTCGTAGCGGGACATGGTCATTCCTCCAGGAGCAGGTCCCGGGGCGACACCCGGGGCCGCTCGACACCGGCCAGTTTGTACAGGCGCTCGGCCCGCCGGAGGCTGTCGGACACGTCCTCTGCCATGTCCAGGGAGCCTGGCCCGCCGGACATGGCGCTGGCTATGGCCGGATGGTACTCGTCCACGATCTGCACCAGTCCGTTCAGGCAACGCAGGAACTGGCGCTTGGTCAAGGTGCCGTCCTCAAGGGGAAATTCTATGATGGCGCGGATCTCGCCGTCGCGCTCGTCGTACTCGTATTTGATCAGCTTGGAGCGCCAGCATACGCCCAGGAGCACCCTGAACACGTCTGCCCGGTTGGGCCCGTCCGGAGGGTAGGCGTACAGGTTGGGTGCCATCAGCTTGAAATACTCCCCGTCCTCGTCCAGCCGGGCGGCTATGAACACGGACGGGTCGCCTTCCTGGTCACGGTACAGGTCCGTGGCAAAGCTGGTGCGTATATAGTCCTCGTGCACGGAATATTTGAGGCCTTCCTCCAGGAGGTAAGATTCCAGCACAGCCAGGGTCGTAGCCACGCGCACCGCCTTGCATGCCCCGCAGGGCCCGGATAGGGATGGCCGAGCGCCAAACGCTAAGGTCCATCCCACTATCAGTATACGAAAAACGCCGTTCCGGGGAAAGGCGGCGCTTGACCCCCTGGGGCGGCGCCGGGAATACTCCCCACATGGATATCATAGCGCGCTCCGTGTGCGTGATCCCGGCCGCAGGACGCGGAAGCCGCATGTCGGCCAACGGGCGGGAGCCCTTCAAGCCCTTGTTGCCCTGGAAGGGAAAGGGAGGGCCTACGACGCTGTGCGCCCAGGTAGCCGCCACCGCGCGCGCGGCAGGCTGCCTTCCCCTCGTGGTGACCGGCTATCGGGCTGCCGAGCTGGAAGCATCCCTGTCCGGCATGCCCGGACTCCTGTTCCAGAGCCATCCAGGCTGGGAACGCGGCATGGCGTCGTCCGCCCTGGCGGGAGCGAGGGTCGCCTTGGATCTGCTTCCCGATGCAGGCGGATTCCTTGTGTGCCCGGCGGACATGCCGCTGGTACCGGTGAAGGCGTTTACGGCCGTGCTGGACGCGGCAGGGCGGCAGGAAGTAAGCTCGGCCAGCGCGGTTTTCCCGGCCTTTGGCGGACGGCTTGGCCACCCTGTATGGATACCCTACGGTTTCATCCCACTGCTGGAGCACAGAAACCTGTCCGAGCGGCTCAAGGACGCCCTGCAGGCCCTGGGCTGGACCAGCGTGGACGTGGACGATCCGGGCATCCTCGTCGACATGGACACGCCGGAGGAGTATGAGATCGCTGTACGCGATTTCCCTTCATCTTGATGCCGTATGGGGTTCGTGCTATCATCCATCTATGAAAATCAGATGGTTCGCAGTAGTAGCCGCGCTTGTCGCGGCCTTTTCTTTCGTTACGGCCCAGGGCACGGGCGGGACAGCTTCCTTCCCCAAAAACCCGTCCCGCGTCGTGCTGGGCGGCAGGGCGGTAACCATGGTGGCGGACGCCGTGTACGCGTTTCCTTCAGCCCGGGCCAGCGTGGTGTCGGTGGCGGGCACGGACCAAGGCCTGGGCAGTTTCCTGAACGCCGTGGATCCGGGCTTTCTGGACAAACCCAGCCTGGACAGGTCGGCAAGCGCCGAGTCGTACGCAGCCCTGCAACCGGACCTGGTGATACTCAAGGAAACCATGCGCTCCAGCCTGGGCTCGGGTCTGGATGCCCTGGGCGTGCCGACGCTCTACCTCAACCTGGAAACTCCGGACGACTATTACGCAGACATACAGACGCTGGGTTCCGTGTTCGGTGAGGAAGAGCGGGCCGCAGGCCTGGTGGCCTACTACAAGGACGTGGTTGCGCGGGTGTCAAGCGCGGTAGCCGGCGCAAAAAAGGCGGGCGTCAAGGTGCCCAGGGTTCTGGTCATGCAGGCAAAAGGCTCGGCCTACGAGGTGCCGCCAGACACCTGGATGCAGACCGTCCTTGTGGAAATGGCCGGCGGCGCGCCCGTATGGAAGGGCGCCAATCCCGGCTCAGGCTGGGCGGCCGTAAGCCCCGAGCAGGTCCTGGCGTGGAACCCCGACATCGTCATCCTCATATCCTACAAACAGAACGCCGGCACCCTGGTGCCAGCCATGAAGGGCGACGCACGCTTTTCCGCGCTGTCGGCACTCAAAGCCGGTAAGGTGTACGGCTTTCCACAGGATTTCTACTCCTGGGACCAACCGGACACGCGCTGGGGCCTGGGACTTCTGTGGCTGTCCAAGGTGCTGTATCCCGGCCGCTCACCGGGGCTGGAGCCCGAGGCCAGGCGTTTTTATAGGCTCTTTTACGATCTGGACGACGATTCGTTCAACGCTGTGATCCTTCCGCGCATGGCGGGCGACTGGAGATGAGAGCGGCCGCGCGGCCCGGGCGGCGTTTGGTCCTGGCCTTGCTGGCCCTTGCCGCGCTAGCTTTTGGAGCCCTGCTTTTTGGCCGCTACCCGCAGCCGGGATTCATGGATCCCGCCGACCTGGCGTCGGATGCCATGGCAAGGAACGTGGTCCTGCTCATACGCCTGCCGCGCGTGCTGGCGGCCCTGCTGCTGGGCGCGACCCTGGGCGCCGCGGGGTGCGCCTTCCAGCTGATATTCGCCAACCCCTTGGTGGACGCCGGTTTCCTTGGCGTCAGCCAGGGCGCGTCGTTCGGAGCGGCGCTTGCCTTGGTTTTGGGTTTTGGCTCCTTGGGCTTGTTTGGCTCGGCCTTTGCCGGCGCCGTGCTGGCCTTGGCGCTGTCTGTGTTCCTGGCCGCCCGCATACGCTTTGGCGGCGCCGTCTTGCGCCTGGTCCTGTCCGGAATAGCCGTGTCGGCCCTGTTCTCAGCGGCCGTGGCCTTGATCAAATACGGCGCCGATCCCCGCAAAGAATTACCGGAAATCAGCTACTGGATGATGGGAGGCCTGTCCGGAGCCACCTGGGCGACCTTGGGCATGGCGAGCGCGCCGGCTCTGGTGGCCGTTGCCTACTTGTCGCTCACCAGGTTCCGCCTGGCCATCCTGTCCCTGGACGAAGCCACCGCGTCGACGCTGGGAGCGCGGCCTTCGTTGGAACGCGGCCTGGCCCTGGCGGCGGCAGCCCTGGGCGTGGCAGCGGTCAGCGCCATGGCGGGCGCCGTTTCCTGGGTGGGTCTCATCGTCCCGCATGCCGCCAGGCTGGCACTGGGCACCGACTCGTCGCCCACCGTGCCTGGCTCCGCGATACTGGGCGCCGGTTTTGTGGTGCTTGCCGACGCCGTGGCCCGCGGGCTTTTCCCGGGCGAGCTGCCCCTGGGCGTGGTAACGGCTTTCCTGGGCACGGGCGCCTTCGTGTTCCTGCTCCTGGGCAGGCGCGTGCGCGTGGAGCGGGGGTAGCCATGATAGAATTCGCAAACGCCAGCTACCGCTACAAGGGAGAGCCGCGCCTGGCCGTGGACGGCCTCAGCCTGCGCGCGTTGCCCGGCAGGGTGCTGGCCTTGCTTGGACCGAACGGTTCCGGAAAATCCACGGCCCTGGGTATGGCGGCAGGCTGGCTCAAACCCTGTTCGGGAACCGTGAGCAGGGAGGGCCGGGCGGCTTTCCTGCCGCAATCGGAGCGCCTGGCGTTTTCCTTCACCTGCTGCGAGTACGTGACCTTTGGCCGGGCCCCCCACCTGCCGTACCTTGGAGTTCCGGGCGGACGAGAGAGGGAGTTGGCGCTCAGGGCCCTGGACAGCGTCGGTATGGGCGCTTTTGCCAAAAAGCGCATCACGGCTCTGTCCGGCGGGGAACTGCAACTGGTCAGGCTTGCCCGCGCCCTGGTCCAGGATTCAGCCTGGGTAATCCTGGACGAGCCGACCGACATGCTGGATCCGGCGCACGTGGCCGCTGTTGGAGCAGTGGTCAGGGACATGGCTCGGGCCGGCAAGGGCGTCCTCGTGTCCACACATGATTTGTATTTTGCCCTCGCCTCCGCGGACGACGCGGCCCTCATCAAGGCTGGGCGCCTATTATCGCACGGTCCGACCGCGGCGACGCTCGAGCCCGGCCGCCTGTCAGAGCTGTACGGCGTGACCTTTGAGCTGAGACAGGTGCCGGCTCCCGTGAACGGCTGACCGTCTCCCGTCCATTCGGCGGCACAAGCCGCCGATTCTGGACAGGAGGCGTCAGCTTTCTTTGTTTTACTTCCAGCTCCTCACGAACAACAAGCGTTGCGTCATCTTTCCGGCTATGCCGTCAGGCGCTCCGAGCAGTCGTGTCTCGGCGCCCTGGAACCGTAAGGCCGCGTTTTCGGACGCAAGGCCAAAGTATCCGTCCACCACGAGCGTGGGTTGGCCCTTAAGGCGCGCCCACACGTTGTACGCTGTCTGGAAAGCCTTCACGTCATTGCCGTACATGGTCGGGCTGGTTCGCCTCAGGGTGCGGGTGTACGGCGTGTAATACGTGGTCAGGGACGTGAACACGCGGACCAGTTCCGCCTGGGTGGCCGGTCCGGCGATGCCGTCGGCTAGCAGGCCGCGGGCGCCCTGGAAGGTTTTAACCAGGGATGAGGTGCCGTTTCCAAAGACTCCGTCTGCGGCTATAGGGGCGCGGCCAGTGGCCTTGGCCCAGTCGTTGAGCAGGGTCTGCAGGAGCGTCACGTCGCGCCCGGTCATAATCGGGCTAGCAAGTCTGAGACTACGCGTAAAGGGCGCCTCGTACACGGCCACCTTGGTGGACGCGAACAGCTTGAGGGCGGTCAGGTCGCCGTTGAACCAGTCCAGGTCAACGGCCCCGGATATGCCGGACACGGAACCCGAGTCTGAATACTGCCAGAATTTCCAGGACGACCACGCGGACGGCAGGCTGGGGCTGGATACTCCCCAGTGGGCCACCCAGAGCGTGCAGTCGGACAGCACTGACGTGCCTGGCAACGAATTCCAGAAACCAGGTGAAGTGTATATGATGGGCATCTTGCCGGTGGCGGCTTTCACGATGTTCACCCAGGTTCTGACCTTGGACACAATGACCGAGCCGGCCACGCCTTCGGTCACCTCCACGTCTATGACGGCGGGCAGGTCTCCGGCCTCGAGCTTGCCGAGCTTGGACAGGAAAAGATTGGCCTGGGCGGCGGCGTCCTGGCTCGGCCTGAAGAACTGGTACGCGCCGCGGATGATGCCTGCGGCTTTCATGGCCGGCCAGTTGGCCGCAAAGCGCGAGTCCACGGTGTTCGTGCCGTAACTGACGCGCGCGAAGGCAAAACGCTTGCCGGCGGCGTACACTGCCTTCCAGTCTATGGCGCCTTGGTAGTAGCTGACGTCTATGCCGGCCACATACCCCAGGGCCCTGGCTTCCACGGCCTCAGGCGACAAGGTCCCCCGGGAGCTTGTGTCGACGGCCCCCATGCCCATGGCCAAGCCTTCAGGCGCAAGGGACGGATCAGGCTCGCCCAGCCCCGCGGGCGCCCCAAGCGGTTGGCTACAGCCGGCAAGCAGGGCCAGGACAACAGCCACGCATACCCACATTGAACGTTTCATAGATACCCTCCACTGTTGATGGCACGAGGCCCTACAAAAACACAAAAGCGTTCGGAAAGGGCCTCGGTGTGTCTCTTATACGTCCGAAATCGATAGCGGTCAAATGAATTCGAATTATTTGCCGAATAGGTCCAGTAAAAAATAAATAACTTCCGGCGCGCCCAGCGGCTGGCGTTTGCCCGCTATGTGTCTGAGTAGCGTCCGAGCAGGTGCGTACGGACTTGCACTTGCGGTATTCGCCCGGCGTGGGTTACTCTTAGACCGCTCGGGCGGATTGTCCTTTGCACGAGGAACGTACCCCGCTGGGGCCAGTCGGACACGCCAACGCTATCCCGGGCGGGAACGAGCAGTATGGATACACGAGCATGACACAAACCTTTGCCACTGTATGGCTGTCCCGCCTTGCCCTGGTAGCCGTGGCCGTGTTCCTGTACAGCGCGTGGAGGGTGTGGTCGCTCGACCCGGAATCCAGGGCCAACCGGATAGCCGTGGTCTTCAATCTGGTCTTTGCCATATGGGCTTTCGGCGCCAGTCTCTGGTACATGGCCCAGGAAGAGCCCGCGGCCACATCCCTGTACAGATTCTTTTCCTGGACCTTTTGCTTTTTCCCGCCCCTGATACTTCATTTTACCCTGCGAGTCACCGGACAGGCGCTGATGGACAGCCGCTGGAAGCTGCCGGCTCTCACGCTCCTGTACGCGCCAGCCGTGGCGCTGTCGCTTGCCATACCCGGGCAGGTGATAGCGCCGTCAGTGCATAGGGCCGGATACTGGATGCTTGCCGTCAGGACCAATGCCGTCTATTACGCCTTTGTGGTCCATTATTTTTCCTATGTTCTGGCTGCGGTCGTGCTGTCCTTCCGGGCCAGCGCCAGGAGCGCCGAGCTCCGCAGCCGAAAGCGCTTTGCCATCATAGGAGCGTCTTTCCTGTCCGCCGGGCTTCTCGGCTTTGTCACCGACAGTGTCTTTCTGGTGCTGGGCATAGAGTTTCCGAACCTGGCTATCTTGTGGATTGTCATCATATCCCTGGGCCTCAATCTGGCCATGGACCGCTACGGTTTTTCCTCCGTCCTGCCTGCGCGCGAAGCAGTCGCAGTGCTCGAGCAGATGGCCGGCTTTGTCATCTACCTGGATTCGGGCGGGCGGCTCGTATGGGCAAACTCCAGCGCCCTCGCCGCCCTCGGCATGACCCTGGAGGGGGCCAGGGGCTCGCACGTGAGCGCCTTCCTGCCCCCCGACCTGTCCTCCATGGTGTTGGATAAAGCTCAGGAAACGGAAGACCAAGGTGAAAGCCTTTCTGTACTGGGCAAGCGGCGCATCCCGGTCAGCGTCAAGCTGAGGCGCGTGTACAAGGGCTGGGGCCCGGGCACCGTCATTACGGCGGCCGACCTGAGGGCGGAAAACGAGCGCGCGTGCGTGGAGCGCCGCCTTGCCGATTCGTCCCTCGTGCTGGACGAATTCGTGAACAGGTCCATGGACGGCATCGTGCTTACGGATACCATGGGTCACATAGCGCAGTGGAACGACGCAATGGCCGCCATCACCGGAGTGCCGCGCGACGAGGCCGAAGGGTCGTACTACTGGGATTTGATTCTGTCGCTGTGGCCGCTGGGGCGCGAGCGACCGGAACTCCTGCCTGAGCGCTTCCAGGCTATCCTGGCCGGCAAGTACGATGACTGGAGCCACCGGCAGAGCGACGTTGAGATAGTCAGAAGGGACGGGTCGCACCGCATACTGCAGACGGACGTGTCACCCATCCCCACCACGGAAGGCGTCATCCTGGCCCTGATAGCCCGCGACCTGACGGACGAGCGTCGCATAGCCGCGGAGAACATCGAGAGGATCAGGCACCTGGACCACGCCCAGAAAATGGAGGCCGTGGGCGCCCTGTCGGGCGGCATAGCCCACGACTTCAACAATACCCTGGCCGGCATTGTGGGCGCCATGTCCCTGATACGGCAGCGCATGGAGGGCGGCGCCCAGGTAAACGTGACAGAGCTGACGCGCGAGCTGGAGATCATCGAGCGCTCCGCCAACAGGGCGTCGTCGTCGGTCAAACGCCTTCTGACCCTCACGCGCAAGCGCGCCCCCGAGTCCGCGCCGTTCAGGGTGGACGAGGCCCTGGCCAGGGTAGCGGATTTTGCCGAGCGCTCCGTGGACAGTTCCGTGCGGGTCCGCCTGGAATCGGCCATGCCCGCGCTCACGGTGCTCGGTTCAGTGGGCCAGGTGGAACAGCTCATACTCAACCTGGTGGTCAACGCCGAACACGCCATGACCGTGATGCGGCCGGCGGGCCACAAATGGGGTGGGAACCTGCGACTGGGCCTCAGGCGTTTCCGGCCCGACCGCTCCTTCCTGGCTGTCAACGCGGCGGCGGTTGACATCGACTACTGCGAGATTTCCATAAAGGACGAGGGCGTGGGCATACCTCGGCATATTCAGAGAAGGATTTTCGACCCCTTCTACACGACCAAGCCGGGGGAATCGTCCAGCGGCCTTGGCCTGGCCATGGTGCACGCCATAGCCAGCCAGCACGGCGGTTTTGTGCGTATCCGCTCCGACGTGGATCTGGGTTCGGAATTCCTGGTGTATCTGCCCCTGTCAAAAGACTCAGGAGGTGGGGTCATGGAGGCTCAAAAGCCGGCCAGCCGCCATGGGCTTGTGCTCATAGCAGACGACGACGACATACCCCGCGAGATAGCGGAGGCCGTGGCCCGGACCCTGGGTTACGACACGGCCGTGGCTTCTTCAGGCATGGAGGCGCTGAGCCTGTTCATGGCCAGGCAGGACACGTTCAAGGCCGCCGTGCTGGATCTCAGGCTCCGCGACATGAGGGGCGACGAAGTGGCTGCGGCCATACGCCGGGTGCGTGGCGATATGCCCATCGTCCTGGCCAGCGGCTTCCATGAGGACAACCTGTGCGACCTGCCCGGAACGGGCGGCTGCGCCTTGGTGGACAAGCCCTTTACCGTGGTAGAGCTGGACGAGGCCCTCCGGAAGGCCGGCACGGACAGCTGAACGTCCATATTGCGTGCAGACTCTTTTCCTTGCCCCCTGGCGCCCTCCGTGCTAAGGTATGGCGCCGTGAAGCCAATCATCACCGTGGTCGGAGCCGTCCTGGAAGACGAGCGGGGCGTGCTCTGCGCCCTGAGGTCTGAGCTCATGTCCCAGCCCCTGGTATGGGAATTTCCGGGTGGCAAGGTGGAGCCAGGCGAGTCGCCGGCCGAAGCCCTGGAGCGGGAAATGCGGGAAGAGTTTTCCTGCGAAATCCGTGTCGTTGGCCCACCCCTTGAGGATGTGGTCTGGGACTCGGGCGAGCGCCAGGTCAGGCTCCTGACCCTGCCGTGCCGCCTGGCAGGGGGCCAGCCCGTGCCGCGCGAGCACGCGGCCATGCTGTGGCTGCCCAGGACGGCCCTTGGTTCCCTGGTGTGGGCTCCCGCCGACCGGCCAACGGTGACTGCCCTGCTCGGCGGAAATCTGGAGGAATGACAACAATGCGAGCGTCACAGAAAAAAAACCTGCACACAAGCGAGCTTATCGGCGCAGTCATGCTGGCTGTGCTGGCCGTGCTGGTAGGGTCCTGCGCCACGTCGCCCCTGATTCAGGACGGCACCGGGGTCCTGGCCATAAAGGTAACGGTGGAAAACGGCAAGGGATCCGTCTGGGATACGGCCTACCGGATACACTATTCAGACGGGCAATACGCCGAGCTGAGAACCAATACCGACTACGTCCTCATTTCCGGCTTGAAACCCGGCCGTTACACCATTACCGCCCTGGAGCCGGTGGATATCAAGACCGCCGAGCCGTTCCAGCGCCGGCGTCTTAACATGGGCTTTACCGTGGGCGCCGACACCATCACGCTGTTGCCGGAAGCCCTGGTCGTGGAGTTCGTCATGGGCCAGGACGGCGTCGCGCGGCAATACGCGGAATTCAGGACCATGGACAGAAGAGGCCTGGAGCGCTTTGCGGGCGAGCTCAAGCGTACCGGGCTGGCCCGGGGCTGGGACCTGAGCTACTGACTCCCTTCCGGGGCATCGTTCATCTCGGGGAGGTCAGCCCAGTAGCGTTTTGGCATGTGTCCGGCCTGGAGCCGAGGGTTGCTGCGTTCTTGGATCGCCACGGCGTCAAAGTACCGGGACCATGCGTGCCTGAGCTCACGCTCGGCGGCCGAGTAGGGCGGCACGCCTCCACTAGCCTGGGCCTCCTCCTCGGCGGTAAACGAGAAAGACCGGGCCAGGACCCACGGCGCGCCCGCCTCGTGGACGAGGGCGCTGCCCCTACCCAGGTCATGGATGGCCCAGAGCGCGTCCGGGAAGCGGGCCGAGAAGTGGTCGCCTATGAGCGGCAGGACGTCGCAGGACGGCCGTACGGACGCGTACCAGGAACCGTCCGCCAGCTCCGAAAAACGGACCAGCCCGCTTATCAGATGGGCTTCAGCCCTCGAGCGGGCCGAGGCTTTCTCTAGCTCCAGCATGTCGGCCGCGGCCAGGTCGGACAGGGCCCGGGGGCCTTCCCGCCACAGCCTGCATACGGCCACGGCGGCTGAGCTGTCAGCGCCCGGCCTGTCGGAACAGAAGGCCTCAAACACGAGCCGCATGCTCGCGTCCCCGGCCCTGGAGCAGAGTCGTTTCCACAGGACCGCCGCCCTGGCGTCGTCCCGGGCAACCGGCACGGGATTTTCAAAGAGTCCAGCTGGTCCACCGGCCGACCGCACTGCCGGTGGCCGTCCGCCGGCCATGGCCGCGTTGAGGCATTCCGCCACCGCGCACAGAAAACAGGAAAAGCTCCCGTCATGCAAAAGGACCGCGTCTGGCTGGCCCCGGCCCGTATCGCTCAAAACGCGAACTCCAGCTGGAGGGGTTCGAGCAGGGTGTCTGCGCCGTCCCGCAACAACGACGCAAGCGCGTCGGGTCTGTCCAGCACCCGTCCCGCGTCCACGGCCATGGTGCCCGAGCAGCTGACAAACCACCGGGCACGCTTCATGACGACACCCAGGCCTTTCAGGGCAGAGGGCGAAAGCCGGGCCAGCCTGCGGGCCCGCACTATCCGTGATGCGCTCCGCGGTCCTATGCCGGGCACGCGCAGCAGTTCCCGGTAGTCGGCGGTATTCGCGTCCACGGGAAAGCGTTCCAAATGCCTGAGAGCCCACGCGGCCTTGGGATCAATGGATGGATCCAGGTTGGGATGGAGGGGATCCAGGACCTCGGCCGCCGAGTATCCGTAAAAACGGAACAGCCAGTCAGCCTGGTATAAACGATGCTCCCGCACCAAGGGAGGGCCGGCCAGCGCGGGCACGCGTGAATCCCCGCCGGTGGGCACGAACGCGGAATAATACACGCGCCTGACGTCATAGGCCAGGTAGAGGTTTTCCGCCAGGGTCAGTATGTGGAGGTCGCTTTCCGGGCTGGCTCCTACGACCATTTGCGTGGTCTGGCCGGCTGGCAGGACGGCGGCGCCGGGATCCCTCCGCCGCAATGCCCGCGCGTCCATGACGGATGCCCGGGCCGGCAGGTCGGCCCCGCCTTCCATGGGACGGATATCCCGTACTGCGTGCGATACGGCCGGAAGCTGGGAGTGGAAGGAAACGGGCGTTTCAGCCGGCGAGTCTTGCAGCGGGACGGCGGGCTGGGCCGATGTGGCCGGCAGGCGGCGGGGCTCAAAGCCGCCTGCCCTGGCCAAAACGCGCATGGGACCAAAAATGGCCGCTGGGGTCTTGTCGGAAGCCACGGCCCTGAGGCTGGCCGCGCTGGGTAGCTCTATGTTGACGGACAGGCGGTCCGCCCAGCGCGCGGCCTCAAGCACGAGGCGCTCAGACGCTCCCGGTATGGCCTTGAGATGCAGGTAACCGTTGAAGCGCTCGCGTACCCGGAGGGTTTTTGCCACCGCTATGAGCCGTTCCATGGTGGCGTCCGGACAGCCGATCACGCCAGACGACAGCAGGGCGCCCTCTATGTAGTTGCGCCGGTAGAAATCCATGACCAGCCGCACCAGTTCCTCAGGCTCAAAGCCCGTGCGGGGAACGTCGTTGGAGCGCCGGTTCACGCAGTAGGCGCAATCGTACGCGCAGGCGTTTGACAAGAGCACCTTGAGGAGGGCAACGCAGCGCCCGTCAGCGGACCATGCGTGGCAGATGCCGCCCACGGCCGCATTGCCCACGCCGCCCTTGTTGGACCGGGCGCTGCCCGAGGTTGAGCAGGACGCGTCGTACTTGGCCGCGTCAGCCAGTATGGATATTTTGCCTGCCAGGTCCATGCAGCCCCCGGTGGAAGGCGGAATGGAGCCAGATGCTGAGCGGCCTTCCCGACCCCATACTACTATACAGATGTATAGCGGTCAAGAAAACCATGCGGGAACGTCCAAAATTGCCAAGAGAAAAAAAAGCCCGGGCCAGAGGGCCCGGGCGCTTGCCGTTCGGTGAAAAAATCCCCCGGCTACTCCAGTCCGGTGACCTCCACGTCCTTTGGGTACTCGGCGCTGAAGGACAAGGTGACCGAGCTTTCCTTGCCGGGCGCCAGGGACAGTTTCCAAGTGAAGATGCCGCGCTCGTCCCTGGTGAGCGTGTCCGTGTCCTTGGTGTAGGCGGGCGCGAGCAGCTTGATGACAATCTGCTCGTTGACGGACACGGGCAGCTGGTCGGACAGCTCCACGACCACGTCCCGACGATTGCCGTTCTTGACGGTCAGCTTGTATTCCCAGGTGGTCTTGCTCTTCTTGGACACCAGGCCTGTGGTCTCGTCAAATTTTTTCACCAGCTCGCGCTCCACGCTGACAGCCTCGTCTATGCCCAGGTCGCAGCGGAAGGACCCGCCCGTGGGCACCGCGGGCATGTCCGCGTCGGCAACGTACGAACCGTCCACGTACACATGGGTGGGCCCGGCCAGGAAGGGATAGTCGGAACCGTTGGTCACATCGGCACGGTAATAGGCGTAGGGCGACAATTTTGGAACGGCGGCCCATGAGTAGGCGGCGCTCAGGTTGAGCATGGCCACGGTCAGCGTGCGTTCCTTGTTGTCAGACGCCAGGGTGGTGGTTCCCGCTATGGAGAACAGCACCGCGGTGGCGCCGCTGTCCGCCCTGGCTGTGGCCGTTTCCATTGGGGGTTCGGCGGACTCCTGCTCTGCGTACAGGTCCATATACGCCGCGGCGGCCGGCGCGGGAGCCTCTTCAGCCCCTCTGGACGCTGATGACTTGCTTAGGACCCGGGGCTGGTACACGTCCACGTACCACGGATACAGTTCGGGAAGGCTACCGCCTGTCTGGGGTCTGGCCGTGGACAGCTGCATGGCCGCGTTGGTCCAGTCCTCTCCCGTGTTCTGGCGGACCAGGGCCCGGTACTGCACGCTCAAGGACCCGTCCGCCGAGTTTGCGCGCAGCACGTAGTCAGGCCGCCACGACGGGCCGGCCACCAGGTAGGACAGCTCGATCGACGCCTTGGCTGCCGAGGCCGCGTCCAGGACCAGTTCCACTTCGTATACCGACAGCCGAACGCCGGAACCCAGGGCGCGTATTTCCCTGGCCAGGCGGTCTATCTCGGCCTGTATGGCGGGCAGTTTGGCGCGGGCTTCGCGGAGGTCGGCGTTGATGGCCTCGTTGCGGGAGCGCTGGAAGTCCAGCATCTTGGCCCACGCGGCCGTGTCCATGGGCAGGGCTTCCGAGTCGCCGGCGTTAGACGTCAGCCGCTTGACCATCTCGGCCAGGAACAGGCGCTCGGCTTCGGCCTCCTTTATGCTGTCGTTGACGGCGCCCAGCATGGCTTCCTGGCGGCGTTTTTCGTCCTCCAGGGCCTTGAGCTGGGCAGACACGTCCCGGCTGAGCTGGCGCGACGCCACGCGGACGTCCCTGAGGGTGAAAGCGCCCGTACCGCTTACCTGCACGCTGGACGGGTCAAGGGCGGCCGGCAGATTCGAGAACAGCACGGTCGACTCGCCCTTGGGGAGGGCCAGCTCGGCCTGGCGCGTAACCAAGGCGCGGTCGGAATACACGGTTACCTTGGCTACCCTGGAGCTCGGCGCAAGCGCTTCCTGGGCTGATGCCAGCACGCCGGCACACGCGATGGCGGCCAGAAACAGAGCCTTACTTCCTCGCATCATGTCATTCCTCCCGGGCCTGTGTCAGGCCGCCTGCTCGGGCCACGTTTGGCCCAGCGCTCGTCTTGTTGAGTATAGCGCGCCAGAGGGCGCGGAACCTACGGCGAGTCCTTTTTGCGCGACCGTTTGGTCGTATACAAGCGCTTGTCAGCCAGCTTAAGCACGTCCTCGGGCAGCCGCTGCCCGGCTTTCCAGGTGACCAAGCCGGAGCTGACGCCGGGCATGGGCGCGTCGTAGCCGTGCACGCGGGCGCCCGCCAGGGCTTCCGAGATGCGGGCCGCGGCGTCCCTGGCCTGTTTCGGGCCGGCTTCCGGCAACAGAACAACAAACTCGTCGCCACCGTAACGGACCAAGAGGTCGTTTTTTCTGAGGACACCCTTGACCAGGGCGGCAAAGGTCCTGAGGGCGGCGTCGCCTGCCTCGTGGCCCAGGGTGTCGTTCAGTTCCTTGAACCCGTCCAGGTCAAGGAGGATGAGGGCGCAGGAACCCGTGGCTGACCGGATGCAGGCGGCAAGGGCGCTCTCAAGCGAGCGTCGGTTGGCCAGGCCGGTGAGGGGATCGGTGGCGGCGAGGACTGCCTGCCTGTCGCGTTCGCTCACCAGGCCGCTGATGTCCGTGATGAAGCCGGCCAGTCCCTTGCCTCCCTCCGGCAGGTCGATGGGCACGGCGTTCATGGACGTCCATACCACGTGGCCGAGCCGTGTCTTCAAGCGCACGTGGAAATCGGTGACCGTGCCCGTAGCCTTCAGGACGGACAGCATGCGAGCGCGGTCCGCGGGATTCGCGTATATTATGCTGACGTTCTTAAGAGCTGCCGCCTGCTCGGGCGTGTAATCCAGCAGCTTACCGAGCCGTTGGTTGAAATACGAAATGCAGCCGTCCACGCCGGTGACGAAAAAACCTATGGGGGCGTTTTCGAACAGGCGGCGGTACACGCGTTCCTTCTCAAGCCGGTCGGCCTCAGATGCCCGGGCACGCGAGACCGCGTCGTTAAAGCGCGCGTTGAGGGCGGCGTACTCATCTGAGCCGGTGAACAGGGTGCGCAGGGGGGCGGACGGGTCGGCCATGGCGTCGAAATAGGCCGACAGGCGCGCTGTGCGTTTTTCCGTAAGGACGCCCATGACGACGATGGCGGCCACGGAGCACGCTGCAAAGGCTATCAGGGACAGAGACACAAGGCTGCGGATGGGATCCAGCGACGCGCCCAGGGACCGCTGGGGGGCGGCCAGGGCCAGGCGCCAGCCGTTGGAAAGAGCGCCGGATATCGTGACGTACACGCCCTCATGGACATGCGACGCGTCGGCCTGAGGCTGCTGAACGCAGAGCTGGACGATCCTGGACAACTGGGACGCTTCGGCATCGGACGAGGCGAGCAGGGCGCCGTTGGCCTGCATGAGGTAGCACGCGCCCCCGAAGGGCAGGGACAGGCGGCGGAGTATGTCCTGGATGCCCGACAGGGTAACGTCCATGGAGAACACGCCGACCACGGCCCCCGCGTCGTTGGCCAGGGACCGCACGGCGCTGGACACTGACTCCCCGGTGATGATCTCGGCGTACGGGTTCGTCCACGCCGCAGATACGGACGCTTTTCCTTCCGCGTACCAGGGCCGCAGGCGCGGATCAAAACCCGGAGGCAGGTCAAGGGGCGGATAATGCTCAATGGACCCGTCTTCCAGGCCGTAGTAGATGAAATACACGTCCGGAAGGACGTTCATGGCGGCGGCCCACTCGGCAAAGAGCTCATCCTGGCCGGCGGAGCCGGAAATACGGCGGCGGAGCACCGGGCTGGCGGCGAGCCGCTCCAGGGCGGCCGCATGGGGCTCCAGCCACAGACGCTCGACGGAGTGGGCAAGGCTCTCGCACAGCTCTGCCATACTGGCTTCCTGGTCGCGCAGCACGGCCTGCCTGCCCGTCTCCAGCGAGGTGTAGCCAACCACGAGCAGGGTGGCCAGGGCGGCAAGGACCAGGGCAAGGGGCAGGACGCTCCTCTGGGAAAGAAGGGGAGTCAGGGCGGCGCGCGCGCCGTGTTTGGGGGTGCCGTGGCTAGCGGGAGCAAGGGGCATGTTCCCAGCATAGTGCCTTGGGTAGGCCAGCGCCAGCGCTTGTTGTGGCGGCACGGACAGAGCGGAAGGAAGGGGCCGGGAGGGGAACCGCGAGGGTTCCTCTCCCGGACAAACTATAGGGTCTCGCGCTGGTGGCCCTTTTCCAGGAGGGCGCGCAGGGTAGCCGCCGGGTCCTTGCGCTTTCCGAGCAGAATCATGGCGGCTATGATGTACGGCTTGAAACCGGCCTCGCGGTAGGTGTCGTCGCGGTAGCGCTCAAAGACGCTGGCGGCCACCTCTCCAGCCTTGCAGGACACGCCGGTGATGTCGGCGGGCAGACAGTGCATGTACAGGGCCTTGCCGTCCTTGGTCAGTTTCATTTTTTCTTCCGTGCACTCCCAGTCCTGGAAGCGCGCGTTGTTGGCAAGGCAGGTTTTTTCCAGGTCCTTGAGCCCAGCCTGGTCGCCGGCCTTGAGCAGGGGCACGCGCTTTTGCATGACGTCAAAGGGTGCCCAGCTCTTGGGATAGACGATGTCCGCGCCCTTGAAGGCATCGTCCATGGAATTGACGTGCGTGAAGGAGCCGCCGGACTCCGCCGCCTGTTTCTTGGACAGGGCAACCACGTCCGGTATGAGGTCGTAGCCTTCGGGGTGGGCCAGGGTGATGTCCATGCCAAAGCGGCTGGCCAGGCCTATGATGCCCTGGGGCACGGACAGGGGCTTGCCGTAGGACGGAGAGTACGCCCAGGTCATGGCGATTTTCTTGCCCTTGAGCTTGCCGATGCCGCCGAAGTGGTGGGCCAGGTGGAGGAAGTCGGCCATGGCCTGGGTAGGGTGGTCGATGTCGCTCTGGAGGTTGACCACGGTGGGCCGGTCCGGGAGCACGCCGGAAGCCACGGCCGCGTCCAGGGCTGAGCCGACCTCGCGCTGGTAGCGGTCGCCCTCTCCCAGGTACATGTCGTCTCGTATGCCTATGGCCTCGGTGAGGAAGCTGATCATGGCGGCCGTCTCGCGCACGGTCTCGCCGTGGGCTATCTGGCTCTTGCCCTCGTCCAGGTCCTGGACGTACAGGCCCAGAAGGTCGCAGGCGCTGGCGTAGGAAAAACGAGTGCGGGTGGAATTGTCGCGGAAGTTGGACACGGCTATGCCGGAGTGCCACACGCGCGGGCTCACGTTGGCGTCGCGCATGCCGCGCAGGATGTCGGCCACCAGGAAGGTGGCGTCTATCTCGTCGCGGGTCTTCTCCCAGGTCAGGAGAAAGTCCTTGTGGTACATCCCGATCTTCTTGGCGGCCAGCCTGTCGATCAGGGCTTTAATCTCATTAACGCTCATCAGTAACCTCCATGAGTAATCAGCGAAAACAACTTCACAAAAAACCACAGAGACACCGAGACGCAGGGGAAGAGACAAGAAGCGAGGGAAAAGGCGTGCGCCGTGAATCCTTCACATCTCTTGTTTTTCCCCTAGCTCCGTGGCTCCGTGGCTGCATTTATAACTTCCCCATTGCCTTGAGGATGCGCTCGGGGGTGAAGGGCCATTCGCGCATCCATACGCCAACGGCGTCGTGGATGGCTATGGCTATGGCCGGGGCCGATCCGTTGAGCGAAATCTCGGAAACGCTCTTGCCGCCAAAGGGGCCTTCCTCGTCGGCCACGGGCACCAGCTCCACGTGGAAGTCGTCAGGCACCTCGAACACGCTCGGTATCTTGTAGTCCAGGAAATTGGTGTTCAGGGGCCGGCCCTTGTTGTCGAACAGGAGTTCCTCGTAGAGGGAGTGGCCGACGGCTTTCATGACGCCGCCGTATATCTGGCCCATGGCCAGGGCGGGGTTGATGGGCGTGCCGCAGTCCTGGTACGCATGGTAACGGGTGATGCGTACCTCTCCCGAGCGCTCGTTCACCTCAACCTGGGCAAAATGGGCGCCATAGGGGAAGGCGGCGTGCTCGGTCTTGAAGTTGCCAAAGCCGACCAGTTCGTGGTGGCCCTCGCCCTGGATGGACAGGTGGGCCAGCTTGGCCAGGGTGATCTCGCCGCGCTTGCCGCGTATGATGCCGCGCGGGACGATGGCAAGGTCGCTCTCCGGTTCGCCCAGGATGCCCGCGGCCACGGAAATGCACTTGGCCTTGAGGTCCAGGGCCGCCTTGACGGCGGCGTTGCCTGAGAAGTAGGTGCCCGAGCTGGCGTACGCGCCCTTGTCAAAGGGCGTGGTGTCCGTGTCGCCCGATACGACGCTCACGTCTTCCATGTCCAGGCCGAGTATCTCGGCGGCAGCCTTGGCCGTGACCGTATCAAGGCCCGTACCCAGGTCGGCGCCGCCCGACAGCATGAGGAGGGTACCGTCCGACAGGAGCCTGAGCTCGGCGTTGGCAGCGTCCAGGCCGGGAAGGCCCGAGCCCTGCTGTATGATGACGCCGCCGCGCCCGACCTTCCAGCCATCGGCGCTGGCCTTTGGCTTGGGCTTGTCCCACTCGAGGTTGACCCTGCCGCGCCTGATCATCTCGCCCAGGCCGCATTCGCCCAGGGTAACCGGCTGGCCGGGCCTGCCCTCGCCCAGGGAGCGCAGTATCTCGATGCGGCTGCCCGAGCGGACGCGGTTCTTCTCTATCAGGTCCAGCTGGTCCATGCCAAGCTCGGCGGCCAGCTCGGCCAAGGCCGTCTGGAGGGCAAAGGAGCCTTTGGGCGCGCCGTAACCCTGATAGGCGCCGGCGGGCGACAGGTTGGTATACCAGCTTCTGACCTCAAACCTGGCGTTGTCGCACAGCACCAGGGGCAGGCTCTTGGATATGGCGTTCATGGGCACGGTCAGGCAGTGCTGGCCGTAGGGGCCGGTGTCGGCGTCCAGCTGCATGAGCACGGCGGTCAGGGTGCCGTCTTTTTTTGCTCCCAGCTTGACCGTGATCTCCATGCCGTGCCTGGTGCGGCTGGCGGCGAATTCCTCTTCCCTGTTGTAGCGGTAGAACACGTCGCGTCCGGTGGTCCAGGCCAGGTAGCCGGCCAGGTCCTCCACGACGATGTCCTGCTTGGCGCCGAAACCGCCGCCCACGCGTTCCTTGACCACGCGGACCTTGTTCTCGCTCACGCCTATGGCTCGCGACACGATGCGCCGGACGTGCCAGGGCACCTGGGTGGACGCGTGGAGTATCAGGCGTCCGCCGTCCATGCGGGCGTATACCACATGGGGTTCCATGGGCGTGCACTGCACGCGGTTGCCCACGTACGTGCGCTCTATGACCACGTCCGCCTCGGCAAAACCCTTGTCCATGTCGCCTATGCCGTCGGAAACGCTGGCGGCCAGGTTGCGGTGCGGGTCGGCGTGCAGGGGGAACTGGTACAGGATGGGGTCGTCACGGCCGTCACCCTTGACGGAACTGCCCTCTGGCGGGTCGCCGACCACGTACGAAACGTCGCCGTGGTGGACTATCGGGGCGCCTTTGGCCTTGGCCTGGGCTATGGACAGGACGGGCTCCAGGACATCGTACTCAACGGTGATGGCCGACAGGGCGGCCTTGGCCTGTTCGGGCGTCTCGGCCAGGACGGCGGCCACGCGGTCGCCGACAAAACGGGCCTTGCGCGGGAACATGCGCTGGTCGTGGGGGCTGGGTTCCGGGAAACCCTGGCCGGCCGTGGTGTACACCAGGTCCGGGCAGTTGTCCTTGCACAGCACCTTGACCACGCCGGGCATGGCTTCGGCCTTGCTGATGTCCACGCTCTTTATGTACGCGTGGGCGTGGGGACTGCCGAGCACGAACAGGTGACAGGCGTCGGCGGCCACGCGGTCCTCCACAAAGGCTCGCTCGCCCCTGGCCAGGGCCACCGCGTCGACCTTGTCCCTGTCCTTGCCCACGTGGCGGAGGTCGGGACGGAACTGCTCGGACGCGGCTTCCGAGTAGGACGGGTCGCGTAGGCGCTTGCTGGCTATACGGGCCGCGTTGAAGAACTGCTCGTAGCCCGTGCAGCGGCACAGGGTGCCGGACAGGGCGTCCTTGACCTCGGGTTCGCTGGGGTCGGGGGAGCGGGCAAGCAGCTCGTGAAGGGCAAGGACCACCGCGGGCGTGCAGTAGCCGCACTGGACGCAGGCGGCGTCTATGAGGGCCCGCTGGACTATGGACAAGGACCGGTTCTTGCCAAAGTAGTCGACCGTGTATATGTTACGGCCTTCCACCTGGGGGAGGAGGATCTGGCACGAATTGACCTGTTTTCCGTCCATGAGGACGGCGCACAGGCCGCATGAACCCTCGCCGTCGCAGCCGTTGCGTACGGACACGATGCCGTGGGCGCGGAGGGCGTCCAGGAGGGTCTGTCCGGGTTCCGAATTCCAGCTTACCGGTTTCTCGTTCAGGGTAAAGGTCGTTTTCATGACAGGGCCTCCGCCGCGTGCATGGCGTCCGCCAGGATGACCGCGCCTCGCTGTTTCTTGTAGTCGGCGCTTCCCCGGTGGTCGGATATGGCCGTAAGCAGGGGTTTGGCGACGCGTTCGATGTCGGCCTTGGGCGGCAGGGCCGTGCCCTCGAACAGCGCGGCCAGGTCCGGGAACAGGCGGGCGTGGGGGCTAAAGCCGCCCAAGGCGACGCGGAGCCCCCGGATGACGCCGTTCTCAAGTCGGTAGGACACTCCCACGGTGGCCGTGGCCAGGTCGCAGGCCGTGCGGCTGGCCCTGCCCGCAGCCGCCAGGGTACCTGGAGCCATGGGCACGATCACGCGAAGCACAAGGCCTTCAGGGGCGGCCAGCCACTTGTCCAGGTCCAGGGTCAGGGGAGCGGACGCCCGGGCTTTGAACTCGACCTTGGCGCCGAGGGCCAGGAGTATGGGCGGAAGGCTTGCGCATGCCTTGTTTGCCCCCAGGTTGCCGCCCACGGTCGCCCGGTTCCGGGTGTTGCGGTTGGCCATGGACAGGGCGGCCGCCTTCAGGCACGCAGGCGCGTCCTTGGAGTCTATGAGGGCCTGGAAGGTGGTGCCCGAGCCTATGGACAGCTCGTTGCCGCTCCGGGTGACGCCTGAGGGCAGGAGCTGGAGCACGTCTATCATGCAGTCCATGTCCCGTCCGCGGCCGACCTCGTAGCCGGTCAAGAGGAAGGTGCCGCCAGCGGAGGCCACGCTGCCGTCGTCCTCCATGAGCTCCAGGGCTTCCTCAAGGGAAGCCGGTCTAACATATTCGTTTACCATTCAGCCTGTACCCCCGCTTTCTGGAGGAGGCGCTTGGCGCAGCGATTGGCCTCGTCGCGTATGCGCTCCTCATCCGCGCCCACAAGGCGTGAATTCCGGACGACAAAACGACCATTGACAATCAGGTGATCCACGCCGTGATTGTACCCCGAAAAGAGCAGGGCGGCAGCCGGGTCGGACAGGGCCCCCGCGTACTCCAGTTTCATGACGTCAAACAGGGCAAGGTCGGCCAGGGCGCCTTCCTCCATGCGGCCGGCCTCATCGTAGCCCAGGATGCGGGCTCCGCCCTGGGTGGCCAGGCCCAGGACCTCGCGGGCGGTGATGCCTGCCGAGCCGTAGCGCACCCGCTGAAGGAGCAGGGCCTGCCTGGCCTCGCCCAGCATATCCGACGCGTCGTTGGAGGCCGAGCCGTCAACGGCCAGGCCCACGGGTATGCCGAGGTCCAGCATTTCGCGCACGCGGCATATGCCGGAACCCAGCCGCATGTTGCTGGACGGGCAGTGGGCAACGCCGGTCTTGGTTTCAGCCAGCAGTTTGAGCTCGTCGTCGTTGAAATGTATACCGTGGGCGTACCACACGTCCGGCCCGATAAAGTCGCAGTCCTCCATGACCTTGAGCGGACGGCGGCCGTACATCTTGACGCAGAACTCGTCCTCGTCCTTGGTTTCGGCCAGGTGCGTGTGGAGCCGGGCGCCGTAGCGGCGGGCCAGGGCGGCGGCGTCCTTCATGCTCTGCTCGGACACGGAGAAGGGCGAACACGGCGCAAGGGCCAGCTTGCGCATGGCGTCCGGCGCCGGGTCGTGGTATGCGCGCAGGGCAGCCTCGCTCTGGGCCAGGATAGTGTCCTCGTCCTGGACAACGCTGTCCGGGGGCAGGCCGCCGTCCTTTTTGGAACGCGACATGGAACCGCGCGTGGGGGCAAAGCGGAGACCGATGTCCGCTGCGGCCTTGAACTGGAGGCCGGGCAGGTCGTCCTTGAAGCCCTGGGGATAGAGATAGTGGTGGTCGGTGGACAGGGTGCAGCCCGTCTTGGCCAACTCGGCCAGGGCGAGCATGCTGGACCAGTACACCGCCTCCTCGTCCACGCCCTTCCATACCTCATACAGGTACACCAGCCATTTGAACAGCTTGGCGTCCTGGACGGCCGGCACGTTGCGCGTAAGCGTCTGGTAGAAATGGTGGTGCGTGTTCACAAGGCCCGGCATGACCACGTGCCTGGACGCGTCCACAACCTCGCAGCCGGCCGGGGCGTCTATGCCCTTGGCTATGCGGACGATGCGGTTTCCGTCCAGGAGTACGTCAACACCGGCAAGGTCGTCGGTGCTGGAGCCGGCGGCCTTGCCCGCCCCGTAGCGGGGCCGGACCACCCTGAAGCAGTCCTTGAGCACTATCACTTGAGAACCTCCGCATTGAAGTCCTTGATCATCTGGTCGATGGTGTCGACCTGGTCATGGAGTTTGCCCCAGTACTGGCGGTAATTGTCCCACTGCTCGTTGAGCTCGTCCAGGCTTTTGCCCATCTGCTCGATCCAGGTGTAGTACTTGAGCTGGTGGACGCGGCGGCGCTCAATATGGCCCATGTCCAGCACGTGGTCCACGGACAGGTTCTGGAGCAGGTCAAGGTCCTTGTCGGCCTGGCGCTGGGTGTAGGGGCCGCGCTCGGCGGTCAGCTCCCTGAGCCGCGATCCGTACAGCTGGAGTGAATCGGTGAACACGGTCAGGGCAATGTCGTCGTCCCTGAGCTCGTAGAACTTGGCCGCCTTGATGGTGGCCACCAGATTGCCAATGCCGGATATGCCCAGGAGGTCGAGCTGGTCCACCGTCTCCTGGGGGACGCCGGCTTCAACTAGCACAGCCCGGCCGGCGGGTTCGTTGAACAGGCGGAGCAGGCGGATGGTTATCTCGTCGTCAACGGCCACGGCGTGGTCGGTGTCGCGAAGGTTGTGGATCCAGGGGATGTGCTTGTCGCCTATGCCCTCTATGCGGTGGCCGCCAAAGCCGTTTTCCAGGATGGTGGGGCACTGCAGGGCTTCGCCGGCGCCGACGCGGTGGCCGTTGTACCGTTCCTTGAGGTAACTGCCCGCGCCCAGGGTGCCCGCCGAGCCCGACGAGTACATGGTCAGGGCCAGATGCTCGCCCTTGGTCGCCATGGCCTTGTACACTTCTTCCAGGGCCGGACCGGTGACGGTGTAGTGCCACAGGTGGTTGGGCAGCTGGTCGAACTGGTTAAAGATGACAGCGTCGGGCTGGTTGGACTCTATTTCAATGCATTTGACGAAGATTTCCCACACGTTGGACTCGCAGCCGGGGGTGGCTATCACCTCGTCGGCCATGGTCTTGAGCCACTCGAAGCGCTCCTTGGACATCTCTGCCGGCAGGATGGCCACAGACGGGCAGGTGAGGAGCCGGGATACGTACGCGCCGCCGCGGCAATAGTTGCCGGTGCTCGGCCATACGGCTTTTTTGGTGGTGGGGTCAAAGCGGCCCGTAATCAGTTCGGACACCAGGCAGGAGTAGGTGGCGCCAACCTTGTGGGCGCCCGTGGGGAACCATTTGCCCACCACGCCGGCTATCCGAGCCTTGGTGCCGGTGAGCTGGCGCGGAAGCTCAAAGTAGTTGACCCCGCCGAATTGGCCGCCTTTTTCCGTTGGTTCGTTTTTCCAGGTGACGCGGAACAGGTTGCGGCTGTGGACGTCCCAGAGTCCTATGTTCTTGAGCTCGTCCTTGACGGACTGGGGCACCTTGGACGGGTCGCGCATCTGCTCGTAGGTGGGCAGTATGATGTTGTTCTGCTTGCAGCGCTCGATGTTCTTCCTGCGGGCTTTCTCGTCAATCCGTAAATCGATCATGTCTATGCTCCTTAGGCTAAGCGTATAGAGCCAATTCCAAAAGTCTGTTACTTCTGAAATTGGCTTTGCGATTGCTCGCGGTCGTTTGCATGTTTCGCAACCGCTACGCAAATCACGTCTCAATATGGAGCTCTTTCAAAACTCGTCCGACTTTTGAAAGAGCCTCTATAGAGAACCTCTAAAACCGGTGGTTCTTGAAGGTTCCCTGCGTTTTCGTTCGAAAACGCGAAGTATGCCACGGTAAGCCTCTAAAACTAATGTTTTTTAGAGGGTTCCTATGGAAATCTCAACCGCTGCGGCTCGGAGACGTGGCGCTCCGTGCCTCCGCGCTATGCATCTCACAGTCCGAGTCCTTTCATGGCGCCGGCTATGTCCTTGAGTCCCGAGCCGGTGACCATGACGACAACCCTTTCGTTTTTGTCCAGGCCGGGAGCTGCCTTCCGGAAGCCGGCCCACGCAGCGGCAGAGCTGGGTTCGGCAAAGAGACCCGAGCCCGAGGCCAGTTCTTGCTGGCCGGCCAGTATTTCGGCGTCCGTCACCACCACGGCCCGGCCGCCGTGTTTCTGGAGCTTGCCCAGGGCGTGCGCGCCGTTCCTGGGCACGTCCACCGATATGGAATCGGCCACGGTGTCGCTTGGCACAGGTGCCTGGAAAGCGCCGGCTTCAAGGGCCCGCGCTATGGCGCTGGATCCCTCAGCCTGGCAGGCCCACACGGTTGGCATGCGGTCTATGCGGCCGAGCCGCTTAAGGTCCTCAAAGCCCTTGTACACCCCGGCCAGGATGACGCCGTCTCCGACGGGCACGAACACGTGGTCGGGTACCTGACAGTATCCGGCGGGCGCCGCGGGGGACAGAGCTCGGCCAAGCTGGGCGGCCATCTCGAAGGACGCCGTCTTTTTGCCCTCTATGGTCAGGGGATTGTACGCCGTGTTCCGGGACAGGACGCCGGAGGCCGAGCTGTAGGCCAGCGACTGGTCAAAGGCGCGGTCGTAGGTGCCGTCAACCTCGCGCAGTTCGGCCCCGTACTGGAGCACTTGCACGCGTTTGGCCACGGGGGCCTTCTTGGGCAGGAACACGGTGACGCGCAGGCCCGCCGCGGCGCCCACGGCCGCCATGCTGGACGCCGCGTTGCCTGTGCTGGCCAGGGCTATCTCTCTGATGCCCCGCTCCCGCGCGAAGGCGGCCACCAGCAAGGACGCCCGGTCCTTGAAGGAACCGGACGGTTCGCAGGTGTCGTCCTTGAGCCACAGCCGCTGAAAGCCCGTTTCCGCCCTCAGGCGCTCGGGCGCCCACAGGGGCGTGTCGCCCACGGGCAGGGCTGGGAAATGTTCACGGGCCACGGGCAGGGGCACGCCGTCTTGCGGGCCGTCCCACTGGCCGTCCCAGCGGCATTCCAGGATGCCCCTGAGTGGGCGGTCCGCTTCCTGCGCCCGCGCGCACGCGTCGCAGAGATAGCGTCCCGGCTCTATGTCATAGCGCTTGCCGCACTCAGAGCACTCGTAGTACCACTTCATGAGCTTTGTCCCACCCCGTCTTTTCCGCACACCCTCTGCGTGGCCGAGTCTCCGCGGTGCGCTTTCACAGGCTGGCCTCGTCCATCACGTAGGGCAGGGCGGCGTAGAAAGCGGCTGCCTTCCAGAGGTCGTCCACGCGGGTGATCTCGTTGGGCGCGTGGGCCTGGTTCTCGTCGCCGGGGCCAAAACCTATGCTCGGTATGCCGTGCCTGCCGGCCACGGCCACCGCGTTGGTGCTGAAGGTCCACTTGTCCACCACCGGAGCCTGACCGAAGACGGACTCGTGGGCTGACACGCCTGCCTTGACGAAGGGATGGTCGGCGGGGAATTTCCAGGTGGGGAAATACAGCTCCTGCCGGTAATCCTTGCCGGTCCAGCTGGGTATGGCGTACTCGGGCATGACCACCTCGACCTCGTCCACGCCGGCCGCCTTGATGGCGTCCTTGACCTGCTGGATGGCCAGGTCCTTGGTCTCGCCCCAGGTCAGGCGGCGGTCCAGGTACAGCATGGCCTGGTCCGGCACGGCGCACTGGCTGGGACCGTGGACGTCGATCTTGGACACAACCACGGTGCCCTTGCCCAGGAAATTGTCGTCATCCGGCTTGAGGGCGTCGTTCAGGGCCTCCATGGCCAGGGCCGCCCGGGCGGCCTTGTACGCGGCCGATACCCCGCGCTCGGGCGCAGAGCCGTGACAGGACACTCCCTTGAGGTGGACTTCCATTTCCATGCGGCCGCGGTGGCCGCGGTACAGCCTGAGGCTGGTGGGCTCGGTGGACACGAAGAAGTCCGGCCTGAAGCCCTCCTCCTCGATCAGGTATTTCCAGCAGAGACCGTCGCAGTCCTCCTCAATGATGGTGAAGGCGAACCACACGGAGTACTGGCCTGAGTAGCCCATTTCCTTGAGCATGCGGCCGGCGGTGATCATGGCGGCTGCGCCGCCGGTCTGGTCGCTGGTGCCCCGGCCGTGGACCAGGCCGTTCTCTATGTCGCCGGAGAAGGGGTCCTTCTTCCACTGGGCGCGGTCGCCTATGCCAACCGTGTCTATGTGCGCGTCTATGACCAGCTTTTTGGGCCCGTTGCCGACGCGCGCCAGCAGGTTTCCAAGCCCGTCTATGCGGACCTCGTCAAAGCCGGCCTTCTCGCACATGGCCTTGAGGAAGTGGATGCGCTCCTTTTCCTTGTTGCTCATGGCCGGCACCTTGATGATGTCTGACAGGTTTTTGGCCGTCCAGTCCCTGAGTGCTTCGGCCCGTGCCCTGATGTCCTTGCCGTTCTGAATGCTCATACCCTTTCCTCCATGCGTTTCCACAGCCGTACCGTCTGCTCCCGGCCCGCGGCCATGGCCGCGGCGTAGTCGAACGTTGCGTGTCTGTTCTTGAAGACGAATTTTCCCCCCACCATGGTGCCGGACACAAAGCCCGACGACAATCCGAAGGCCGCGTGGCCGGCCACGTTCCCGTCCACGAGGGGCGTGGGCGGGTCGTAATCCCAGAAGGCCAGGTCGGCCTGGTAGCCCGGCTCCACCCTGCCAAAACGTTTGCCGGGGAAGCAGCGCTCCAGGAGGCGGTTGCCGTTCTGGAGCATGCCCAGGAAGGCGTCCATCCAGAGTTGGCCGCCCGAGTCCCGGTGCTTGAAGTACGCCCAGTTGGCCGCAGCCAGCATGTCCGAGCCTATGCCGTCCGTGCCCAGCACGGCGTTGCGGTACTTCGGCAGGAGGGCGTTGTAGCCCACGGCGTTGTTCATGTTGGACTGGGCGTTGTGCGCCAGGAAGGCGTCGCGCTCGTTGATCAGGTCAACCTCGCTGTCGGTGAGGTACAGGCCGTGGACCAGGAGGGACGCAGGTCCCAGTACGCCTGCCCTGTCCAGCCGTACGGCTATGTCAAGGCCGTGTTCATGGCGGCTGTGCACGGCGTCGTATTTGTCCTCGGCCACGTGGATGTGTATACCCCTGCCGCTTGCTCTCACGGCGTCCGACAGGCTTGACAGCGTATCGTCACCCACCGTGAAGGGGGCGTGGGCGCCTATCATGGCCTCCATGAGGGGCTCCTGGCCGGCAGCGCGGGCGTCGTCCACGGCCTTGGCCCAGCGCAGGTTCTCGCGGACGCCGGCTCGGGCACCATCCATGCCATTTCGGTCCGTGGTCTCGTAGCACAGGACGCCGCGCAGGCCCACGGTTTTGAAACCCTCGGCCAGGACGTCCAGGGACCCGTCTATGAACTCCGGGCTGGCGTGGTGGTCGACCACCGACGTAACGCCCCAGCGCGCGGCTTCCGCTGCGCCAACCAGTCCAGACGCGCGTACTATGTCCGGATCCAGGGCCCTGTCCAGGCGCCACCACAGGTGCTTCAACTGTTGGGCAAAGTCCTTGCTCGGTTGCACGGCTACCATGAGTCCGCGGGCCAGGGCCGAGTAGAAATGGTTGTGCGAGCACACCAGGCCAGGGCTCACGATGCCGTCCGCCCGGTGGCGCTCGGCCTCCGGGTATTTTGCGGCCAGGCCCTGGCCGACGGCCGCGATGGTCGAACCATCCACGGCTATGTCCACGGGGCCGGACAGAGACGAGGGGCTCAGGTTGAGCACGCGGGCGTTCTCTATGACGATCATGGGCGGCCTCCGGGCAGCAGGTAGTCGTGTTCGGCCAGGACGGTACGGGCCATGGCTATGAGGCCTGCGTTCTCTGCGTCGGCCGTGCGGCTCCACGCGGAATAGGGAAGGACGACCACGTCGTCGCGGCGGCCGGGTTCCGATCTGAGCGCCAGCTCCGGTTCGGGTCCGGCGCCAAGGAAGGCAAACCCGGCGTTGCCGCTGGCGCGCAGAGTCGTTTCGTCGCGGAACAGCGTCGGCTTGCCCGTAAAGGGCTCGCCGTCGTACGGGCAGAAGAAGCCGCAGTTGCCGCACTCGTTGCAGAGTTCGTCGATATGGAGGATCTGCAGGGCCTGCGTAAAGGGGCCGCCAGCGTGCACGTCAACGGGCAGGGCCAGATTGGCCCGGTTCGGGCAGACTTCCACGCAGCGCAGGCAGGCCGAACCGCAGGACAGGCAGCGCGACGCTTCCCGGCTGACGCCTTCGTCGTCCAGCTCGCCGTCCGATGCCGCCGGCGCTATGATCTCTCCTCGGCGGGACAGGGCTTCCCGGTCGATGGGACCGGGCCGCAGGTCCATGCCGGACGGTTCGATGCCCGCTATACGGAGGATGGCGTGCGCAGCCTTCTTGCCGTCCGCCTCAGCCGCTATGATGCTGGCCGGGCCCCGGCGAGCGTCGCCCACAACAAAGACGCCCTGCGCCCCGCTCAGCATGGTGCGCTGGTCGACGACGGGTCGGCCGGACGATTCCACGGCCACGCCCAGCGACGACAGGAGCCGCGAATCGGGGCTTTCGCCAACCGCGGCCACCAGGAGCTCGCAGGGCATGCGCGTGGTCCTGTCGCTCTGAACGGGAGCTCGCCGGCCAGACGAGTCCGGCGCCCCGAGTTCCATCTCGCGCACGGTCAGCGTGGGCAAGTCCCCTCCCGCGGCCGCCTCGGCAGTTTCCGGCAGGGACAGTTCGCGATATTTGACGCCGTCCGCCAGGGCCGCCTCGAACTCCTCGCGGTCGGCCGGCATCTCCGCCAGGGTGCGGCGGTACAGGATACTGACTGACGGCGAGCCGGGCAGGCGGGCTGCCACCCGTGCGGCGTCCATGGCCGTGTTGCCGCCGCCGACCACGGCAACGGCGCGGACGCCGTCCCAGGGACCCGGCTTGCCTCCACGGGCGGAAACATGGGCGGCTTCCAGGAACTCAAGCGCATCGACCACGGGTATGCCAGCGCCCTTGAGGTCCAGGGCACGGGGCACGGGCGCCCCGGTGGCCACCACGAAACTTGTGTAGCCGTCCTGTTTCAAGGCATCCATGTCGATGCCGCCGTCCCAGCCGAAGCGGAACTCAGCGCCCAGGGCCTGGATCCTGTCCACGTCGGCGGCTATGTCCGACGGGTCGATGCGGAAGGCCGGTATCACGTTGGCCGGCACGCCGCCGGGGCCGGGCGCCGTGTCGAACACGGTGACCGGGTAGCCGTCCAGGGCCAGGAAATGGGCGCATGCCAGGCCGGCGGGCCCGGCGCCGACCACGGCCGCCTTGCCCTTGCCGCTGACACGCGGAGCCGGGCGAGCGGCCAATTCAGCCCTGCGGGCGCTGGCCAGTTTCATGGCGCGTATGTTCACGGGGCCTTCATAGTCGACCCGGGAGCAGACCGGCATGCACTGGTGGTCGCACAGGACACCGGTAACGCGCGGCAGGGGATTGTCCTCAAGGATGATGGCCAAGGCGCCTTTGGCGTCGCCTTTGCCCAGGGTTTTGATGTAGGCGGGAGCCTTCTGGTTGGCCGGACAGGCTTCCACGCAGGGCGCGGCAAAGCAGTCGGAGAGGGGCAGGGTCCGGGCTATACGCGCGCGTCCTTTTTTGTAGTCGCCCCGGTACTCGGGCATGGACAAGGCGGATGCGGCCAGGGCATCCAATTTGTCCGGGTCGGGCGCTTTGGGCACGCCGCGCTTGAGGGCGGCCACTGCCTCCCTGGCCATGGGCTCAAGGCGGAGGTAGCCGCCGGGCTTCAGTATGTCCGTGGCCACGGTCAGGGGCCCGAGGCCCGCGTCAAGGGAGGCGCCAACATTGCCGGCAGACACGCCGCCGCAGTAGCTGAACAGGGGCGGCCGGCTCAGGGCCCTTGCCAGGCGGGCTGCCAGGCGGGTGGTCAGGGGGAACAGGGCGCGGCCGGACATGTAGCGCTCGCCACCGGGTAGCCGGGTTCCGTCGTTGACGTTGGCCAGGGTATTGGACAGCTTGATACCAAAGCGCAGTCCCGAGTCGGCCGCGGCCTTTTCCAGGGACGCTATCAGGGCAAGGGCGGCGTCAAACTGAAGGTCGTGCTCAAAGTTGGGCCGGGTGATGCGTACCCGCTCCCAGCCGGTACGGTCCAGGATCGAGCGCGCCTCGTCGTAGCCAAGCAGGGTGGGATTGAGCTTGATGAAGGTGTCAAAGCCCTTATCCTTGATCAGGTACGCGCCTATGCGCTCGATTTCGTCCGGCGGGCAGCCGTGCATGGTGGACAGGGTGACCGAGTGGACGGGCTGGTCGGGCATGGCGTCCAGGGCATCGCGCGCTCGCTTGGCTCCGTCGGGACCAAAGGCAGCGCTGAAGCGCTGGCCGTCCACCGCGGCTCTGGCGTCGTCCATGGCTTCCCGCCACGTCGCCGTGCCACCGGGGGAGCGCATGCCTTCTATGAACGCGTCCATGCGCTCGCTCTTGATGCCGTCCAGGGTGTAGCCCACGGACATGTTGAAGGCCACGGGACCCGGCTCTGCCTCGGGCGACGACAGTGCGGCCCGGAGCAGGTGTATGGCTATCCAGCCGCGCAGGTACTCCGCGCGCGCCTCCTCCAGGCTGAGCTCGGTGGACCATTCCACGTTGTGGCCCTCGTCCAGGGCGTCTATGCACGGCTTGTCTATGTCCAGGCTGTCGTTGACCTGCACGGTCTTGAGCTCGAACACGCGCGAGCCGGCCAGCCAGCCTGCCACCAGGTTGGGCGCTATCTGCGTGTGCGGACCGGCAGCCGGGCCCACGGGCAGGGCCACGCGGAGCCCGTTGAATTGGAAGCCGGGCGACGACGCTTCCAGCGCGAGGACCCTGCGGACGCTCTCCTCCGGTATGTCGAAGGCGCTCCGCTTGGCAGCCCATTCGCCCGCCACGCGCGACAAAAGCTCGCGCATGGGCAGGGCTCTCATGATCTTGCTCACCTATACCCCCAGAGTATGTGGTTTCCGTATCCAGGTTCGGCGACGATAGAGCCGTCAGCCGCGTGCGTATCCTTGTGCGCGTGGTCAGCCAAACTACCAGCCAGATGCCATGCCTCCGGCGCGGAATTAGCCAGCCACACGGGCCTGCCGCGCACGAAGGTAGCCTTGATGGAGCCGCGCAGGCTCATGCCTTCAAAAGGCGTGACGGTGCCCTTGCTGAGGAGGGCCGCGCCGCTGATAACGTAGCCGCCGGCGGGATCCACAAGGACAAAGTCGGCGTCCTTGCCGACCTCCAGCGATCCTTTGCGGCCAGACAGGCCGTAGCGTTGGGCCGCCCCGGCGCCCGTGGCCCTGAGGAAGGCCGGCAGGGAAAGGCGTCCGGCCTTGTAGCCTTCAGAGTAGAGGTAGGGGAAGAGTGTGCCCGTGCCAGGGATGCCGCCGTAATCGTTCCACACCGATCCTGTGTTCTTCTCGGCCAGGGTGCAGGGGGCGTGGTCGCTGGTGACAAAGGCTATCACCCCGTCCGCCAGCAGTTTCCACAGACGGGCGGCCTGGCCCCTGGCCTTGACCGGCGGCGCGGTTTTCAGGGACGAGCCTTTGTCCGCAAAATCATCCACGGAAAAAGCCAGATAGTGGGGGCAGGTTTCCGCGCTCGCGCCACCGGCGGCAAGAAGCTCGGCCGCCTCGGCCGTGCCCACGTGGACCACGTGGAGGGTGCCCTCTCGCCCGCGGGCCAGGGCAAGCGCCGAGGCCGCGGCCACCAGTTCCGCGGATTCTGGCCTGGACGCCACATAGTCGGCCCAATCAGCCTCCCGGTCATCTTCCTGGAGACGTTCCTTGACCGCTTTGGTGGCCGGACCCACAATGCCAGCGTCCTCGGAGTGGAGGAGGAGCGGCCTGCCCAGCTCGGCTGCCTTGCGCGCGGCCAGGCCAAAGCTGTAGTGGTCTACAGCCGTGAAGGTATCCATGCCGGACACGAAGTAGCATTTGAACCCGACGACATAGGGCGCAAGGGCTTCCATATCGATGGCCAGGGCCTGCTCAACGCGGTTCCCGGACACGCCCCCGTACAGGGCAAAGTCCACCACGCTGCGCTCGCTTATCACCTCGAGCTTGGCCTTCAGGTTGTCCAGCGTGGTGACCGGGGGCTGGGATGTGCACGGCATGTCTATGACCGTGGTGACCCCGCCCCGGGCGGCGGCCATGGAGCCATGGTAGAAGTCTTCCCTGGTGGTAAAGCCGGGTTCGTCAAAGTGGACGTGGGGATCTATGGCGCCGGGGTAGAGCTCAAGGCCTTCAGCGTCAAGGACAGCCTCGCCGGTCGCTGGCTGGATGCCCAGCCCAAGCTCCCGGATTCGGCCGGAGTCGTCCGATACGGCAAGGTCGGTTTTGACCAGTTCCTGCCTGCCGGGCAGAGCGCACAGGGCGTTTCGCACGATCATGGGCTGTCCTCCTCGCTCAGGAAGCGCAGGGCCTTCTCAGGGGTCATGGGAAGGTCATAGAAGGCGGGTTTGTCCGGATGGACGGCTTTCAGGGCGTCCAGCACGGCAAAGTAGCCGGCTATGCCGTACATCAGGGGCGGCTCGCCCACGGCCTTGGAGTTGGCCACGGTGCCGGGATTGGGCCGCTCGAGGAATTCCACGTCCATGCGCGGCATGAAATGAGCGTCAGGCAGTTTGTAGGTGGACAGGGTGTTGGCAAGCAGGCGACCGTCGGCTCCAAAGGCCAGTTCCTCCAGGGCTGCCCAGCCCAGGCCCTGGGCAAAAGCTCCTTCCACCTGGCCACGATCTATCACCGGGTCTATGGAGTGGGCTATATCGTGAACAATGAACGCGTCGTCGAACTGGTATGTGCCCCTGAGCACGTCCAGCGTGGCGGTAACCACGGCGCATCCGTATACGTGGTAGTGGAAGGGTTTGCCCTTCTCGGTTGCCAGGTCATAGTGGAGGCCGGGCGTGGCGTAGAAGGCGTGGGCCGACAGGTCCACCCGCTGTTCGTGGGCCAGGGCTACCAGTTGGACAAAGTCCAGGCCGGGTCTGTCCTTGGCCAGCGCGTCCAGGCGGGCGCGGAGCTGGTCGCAGGCTATCTTGGCGGCCATGGCGTTTATGTCCGTTCCGGTGCTGGCCGCCGTGGGCATGGTGTTGGCCACGGTGACCGTGCGGGTGGTCTCTATCTTGACCTTGGAATCGGGTATGCCCAGGGCATCGGCCACGACGAGGGCTATTTTGCGGCCAACTCCCTGGCCCATCTCGACGGCGCCCGTGCTCACGCCCACGGAGCCGTCATTGTATATATGGACCAGGGCCCCTCCCTGGTTCATCATGATCTTGGTAAAGCTGATGCCAAAGCACACGGGCGTTGCGGCCGCCCCGCGTTTCAGCCCGGCGTGAGCCGCGTTGAAGTCGCGTATGTCTGCCCTGAGCTTGTTCCAGTCTGCCTTGGCCAGGCAGCGCTCCATGGTCTCCTTGGCGCGTGGATCCTCCGCGACCATGCCGTAGTGGAACTCGTCGCCATCGGACAGCAGGTTGCGGCGCTGTATGTCGGCGGGCTCAATGCCCAGGGCCCTGGCCGCGGCGTCTATGGCGCTCTCTATCACGAAGAAGCCCTGGGGCCCGCCAAAGCCCCTGAAGGCCGTGAAGGGAATCAGGTTGGTGCGGCACATGGTGCCCGTCACGCGGACATTGGGTATGTGGTAGGCGCCGGCCGCGTGGAAGAGGGTGCGCGGGATGATGGCTGGCGACAGGTCTGTGGCCGCGCCCGAGTTCTGGTAGAAATCCGCCTCAAAGGCCAAGATGGTTCCGTCCTTTTTCAGGCCTATGCGGAAGTCCGACGAATAGGGATGGCGTTTGCCCGTGGCGACCATGTCGTCGCGGCGGTTGAGGTTGATCTTGACCGGCCGGCCGCTGACCACGGCGCCGAGGGCAGCCAGGGCCGCCCAGCCCGTTGCCTGGTCCTCCTTGCCGCCGAACGCGCCGCCCAAGCGCCTGGTTTCCACCTCGACCAGGTTCATGGGCAGGCCAAGGACGCGGGCCACGATCTTCTGCACACCGGACGGGGACTGGGTTCCCGACAAAAGGCGCACGCCGCCAGAATCGTCCGGCCAGGCTATGGCTCCCTGGGTCTCCAGGTACACGTGTTCCTGTCCGCCCGACTCCACGCGGCCGGATACCACCACGTCGCAGGCCAAGAAGGCGGTATCCACGTCGCCGGAACGCTGGGTGCGGGGGCTGAGTATGATGTTTCCCCGGGCGGCCGCCTCCCTCGGGTCGGTCACCGCGGGCAGCTGTTCGGCCCCCTGGACGGCCACGCGGGCCGCCGCTTTCCTGGCCAGCGAGCGGCTGGACGCCAGGACCAGGGCCAGCACCTGGCCGTGGTAGTGCCATTCGCCGGCGGCCAGGAGCGGCTCGTCGAACACGGCCGTGCCAAGCTCGTTCTGGCCGGGTATGTCTGCCGCCACCACCACGCGTACGGAGGAATCCATGGCCAGAGCCGCCGCGGTGTCCAGGCCCGAAAAACGGCCATGGGCGGACGGCGACAGCACCACGGCGGCATGGAGCATGCCGGCGTTTTCCGGCAGGTCGTCCAGGTATTGGGTCTTGCCAAGAACGTTGAGCACGGATTCGGGATTGCGCTTCATGCCAGGAGCTCCTTTTCCAGGCCAAGCTCCGGCCACAGCCGGATGAAGTGGGCCCAGGTAAGCCGCTCCATGAGGCGGCGCCGGTAGCCGGCCGATCCACGCACGTCACCTATGGGCGAGCCGCAGTCGTAGGCCAGCTTGCCGGCTTCCCGCGCGAGGGCGGCGGACGGCTGTTTGCCGACCATGGCGTTTTCCAGCGCCACCATGCGCAGGGGCACCGGAGCCACGCCGCCGGCCGACGCCCTGACCGACGCTATGCCGCCGTCCGGGGCGAGCGTCACGGCCATGGCCGTGTTGACCGTGGCTATGTCCAGGCGCGCTCGTTTTGCCGCCTTCTCAAAGTTGAAGCGGAGGGGCGACGCGGGTATCAGGATGCCACGCACGCGCTCCCCGTCGCGGATATCCGTTTTCTTGTAGCCCAGGAAAAAGTCCGACAATTCCAGGAGGCGCTCCCCGTCCGGGCCGCCTTCCAGGACCAGGCGGGCTCCCAGGGCCAGGAGCATGGATGTGAGGTCTGCTATGGGCGACGCGTTGACGATATTGCCCGCCAGGGTGGCGCGTGCCCTAATCGGGGGACTGGCCATGTCCGCGGCAAAGCGCTCGATGCCGGGAGCCAGGTTCCGGACCAGCGGCGAGGCAAAGAAGTCGTCCACGGTCACCGCTGAGCCAAGCTCAAGCACGGGGCGCTCGGCGCTGCCGCCGGCGCGTATGGACCGGGCTCCGGGGGCCTGGTCTGAGAAGCGGGGGGCCAGGTCGGGGTCGGGATCAGGGTTGCGTACGTACCAGTCCGTGCCGCCGCCCAGGTCCACAAGCGAAGGATCCTCGGGGTGTATGGCCGCAAAGGCCGCGCCCTGGGAACCGGCCGGTTCGGGCGGCTCAAGCATGAGCTGGGCAAGGGCGGCCGGGAGAACGTGTCGCCGCGCTAGCTCGGGCAGGCGCCGCTCAAGCCCCGCGGGCAGGTCCGCAAAGTCCCTGGCCAGTATGGACGCGGCACGGCGGATGGAGCCGTAGCCGGTACAGCGGCACAAATTGCCTTCCACGGACGCCATGGCGGACACCGGGTCTATGGCCTGGCCGGACACCAGGAAACCCGTAAGGGCTATGATGAAGCCGGGCGAGCAGAACCCGCACTGGCTGGCACCCTCGTCAAGCATGGCCTCCATGACCGGCGTGAGGCCGCCGGATGCCAGGCCCTCGATGGTCACCAGGTGGCGTCCGTCCAGCTCGCCCATGCCCAGCGTGCAAGACGTGACGGCTTTCCACTCAGGCCGGCCATCCATGCCGCGGCCGCCGAGCAGTACCAGGCAGGCGCCGCAGTCGCCTTCCCGGCAGCCTTCCTTGGTGCCGGTCAGGCCAGCTGTCTTGCGTATCCAGTCCAGGGCGGGCTGTTCCGAGCCGATTTCCTCTTCGTACAGGCGTTCGTTGAGCCTGAAGCGTATGACGCGTTTCATGGCGATTCCTTAAGCAGGGTGTTGAAATGCTTCAAGTATTTCAAAACCCTGGTAGTGCTCGCGCGGGAGGCGGGCGTGTATGAACGGGATGGGGACGAGGTGCCCGCGGCGCGACTATATGGGCTACCTACAGTGTAGAGCCGGCGGAGCCTCCGCGCAACGGAAGCTGCATTCTTGGGGATCTGGATTGTGTCGGGACAGGGGGCGGGTTTCCGGGGGCGCCGCCGGATCCGGCCGGAACGGATCAAGATCCCTTGAACAGCGGTACCATCTCGAACCGATCCACGTCCACAAGGCCCTTGTCGGTGATCTTGAGGCTGGGTATCACCGGTAAGGCCATAAAGGACAACAGGGTAAGGGGGGAGTCCCCGTGTACGCCCTGCTCCTTGAAATAGCGCTCAAAGCCGTCCAGGGCGGCAAGGACTTCGGATGCTGGGCGGTCGCTCATGAGCCCGGCAACCGGAAGGGCGAGCTCGGCCACCACGTCGTCGCCATCGGTGACAACAAAGCCGCCCTTCATGGCGTTCAGGCGGCGGGCAGCCTTGAATATGGACGCGTCGTCCACACCGGCAATGATCATGTTGTGCGAGTCGTGGCTGACAGTGGAGCCCACGGCGCCCTTCTTGAGGCCCAGGCCTCGTATGAAGCCCTTGCCTATGGAGCCCGAGCCGGTATGGCGCTCGATGACGAATATCTTGAGCAGGTCCCTGCTTGTATCAGCCAGGCAGAGGCCGTTGTCTACCAGGGGCCTGGCCTCGGAAGCGGCTGTGACTATGGAATTGGCCCGCGCCTCTATGACGCGGACAGCTCCGCCCTCGTCCGGAATGCGGAAATCCTTTTCCTCCAGCCACTTGATGTTGACCGAGTCGCGCACGGCCGGTGCCAGGCGGCGCTCGGCGCCGAAGGCCTCAAAGCCATCCGTGGGCGAGCCGTTGGCCGCGACCAAGGCGCCTGCCCGGTACGCGGCGGACACGCGGAAATCGGCAGGGTCGGAGAAGGTGATGAAGTCGGCCTTGTAGCCGGGAGCTATGGCTCCGCGCCGCCTGAGTCCGTAGTACAGGGACGGGTTGTGGCAGGCCATGCGGAGGGCGTCCATCCAGGGTACGCCGCCGGCCACCAGGGAGCGCACGGCCGCGTCTATATGCCCCTCGCCGGCTATGTCGTTGGGGTGGCGGTCGTCAGTGCACAGCATCATGCGGCGGCAGGTATCCGGCGTCATGGCTGGAATTAGGTTTTCCAGGTCCCGGGCGCCGGATCCGAAGCGCGCCATGATCCATACGCCTTTGCCGAGTTTCTCAAGAGCCTCTTCCGGGGTGGTGGCCTCGTGGTCGCTGCGGATGCCGGCCATCACATAGGCGGACAGGTCGCGGCCGGACAAGCCCGGCGCGTGGCCGTCTATGGCCTTTCCCGCTTCCCAGAACAAGGACATCTTGTCCAGCACGCGGGGGTCGCCCGACAGGACACCGGGGTAGTTCATCACCTCGCCAAGGCCAAGGACTCGTTCCTCCCGTGCGAAGGGCGCCAGGTCCGACGCGTACAGCTCGGCCCCCGCCGTGTCAAAGCCCGTGGCCGGGACGCAGGACGGGGCCATGAAGTAGCAGTCAAGTGGAAGGCCTTCCGAGGCCCTGAGCATCCACATGATGCCGTCGTACCCCTGCACGTTGGCTATCTCGTGGGGATCGGCCACAACGGACAGCGTGCCGCGGGGCACCACCAGGCGGGCGAATTCGGCCGGCGACAGGAGACTGGATTCTATATGAACATGGGCGTCAACCAGGCCCGGGCAGAGATAGGCCCCGCCTAGATCCCTGGTCTCGGCCGCCTTGAGGCCGTCGTTCACGCCGACCACGTAGCCCCTGTACACCGATACCGTGGCTTCATCCAAAACGCGGCCGCGGAAAAAGTCCACGACGCGGCAGTGGGTAAGGTTGAGGTCCGCGGGAGTACGCCCCCGCGCTACGGCGATATAGTCTGATTTCAGCATGGACGGAGCCTGGCTACGGGTTCGGGTGCGCACAAAGCTTGTGCGCCGCCTGACCAGTAGGGGTAGGGAAGATTGTAGCAGGGTTCCCTGCTTTGTCAAATAAAAATCGTCCAAAAAAGAGAAATTCCCGCAGTTTACGTTGCTGGGCCCCAAGCGCGACACAAGTAATTGTGTTCCCGCTAAAAAAAGCTTGCGTGTTGGACGGGCAGGGCGTAGGCTCGTCTGGATACGAATGCTTGCGGCGGACCTTCGGAGCCGTGCGCGACGCCTGGTATGGGCGGATAAGCATCAACGCGAGGAGGCTGAACGGTGGAAAAACTTTTCCAGCTAAAAGCGCATAACACCAATGTGCGCACGGAAATCATGGCGGGCATAACGACCTTCATGACCATGGCCTACATTCTGGCCGTCAACCCCGGAATTCTGTCCGCCGCCGGCATGCCGGCGGGAGCCGTGTTCACCGCCACGGCCCTGGCTTCGCTGATTGCCACGTTGATGATGGGCTTGGTGGCCAATCTGCCCATAGCGTTGGCACCGGGCATGGGCCTGAACGCCTTCTTTGCCTTCACCGTGGTGCTCGGGATGGGCTACCCCTGGCAGCTCGCCCTGACCGCAGTGTTCCTGGAAGGTATCGTCTTCATCCTGATGTCCCTGTTCAATATCAGGGAAGCCATCATCAAATCCATCCCGGCCAACATCAAGCGGGCCGTATCCGTGGGCATAGGCCTGTTCATAGCCTTCATAGGCCTCCAGAACGCGGGAATCGTTGTGAACAACGACGCAACCCTGGTCGGCCTCGGTTCCATGGGCGACGGCAAGGTCCTTGTGGCTCTCATAGGCCTCGTGCTGACCGGCGTGCTTCTGGCCTTCAAGGTAAAAGGCGCCCTGCTCATAGGCATAGTGGCCACGACCCTTATCGGAATTCCCTTTGGCGTCACCTCAATTCCCAAAGGCTGGACCCCGTTCAAGCTGCCCGACGCGCCCCTGTTCTTCCAGTTCCAGTTCGACAAGGTGCTGACGCTTGATTTCTTCATCGTGTTCTTCACGTTCCTGTTCGTCGATATTTTTGACACCATAGGCACCCTGGTAGGCGTCACCACGCAGGCCGGTCTCATTAACAAGAACGGCGAGATCCCCCGCGTCAAACAGGCCCTTCTGTCCGACGCCGTGGGCACCGTGGCGGGCGCCGCCCTCGGTACCTCCACCGTCACGTCGTACATTGAAAGCGCCTCGGGCGTGGCGGACGGCGGCCGCACCGGCCTTACCGCCGTCACCACCTCGGTGCTGTTCGGCCTGGCCCTGCTTTTCTCGCCGCTCTTCCTCCTGGTACCCGGAGCGGCCACCGCTCCGGCCCTCATTCTGGTTGGCTTGTTCATGCTGAGCCCGGTCAAGGACATTGACCTCTCCGACTTCACCGAGGCCATCCCCGCCTTCATCACCATGCTGTTCATGCCGCTGACCTACAGCATCGCAGAAGGCCTGGTGTTCGGTATCCTGTCCTACATCTTCCTCAAGGCCATCACCGGAAAGATCAAGGAGATATCCGTGGTTACCTGGGTGGTAGGCGCGTTCTTCGTGCTCAAGCACATCCTGTAAAGAAGGGGCGGGAGCCGTTCGGGCGACCCGCTCCCTGCAAACTGCGGATAAGACGGCAAAGCCCCGGGGCCTAAGAGCCCGGGGCTTCTTTTTCGAAAACCATCACAAGCTGTTGAGTAAATAAAAGACGCCCGGGCGGGGATGCTTGCTAGAGCATGTCCGGCGAAGGGGGCGTTTCCGGATTTTCCTTGAGCTTGGCAGCCTTGAACGAACCGAGCATGACGGACACGGGCTCCAGGATGGGCACGTTCTCGCACACGATCTTGACGATCACGGTCATGGGCACGGCCAGGACCATGCCGGCAAAGCCCCAGAGCCAGCCCCAAGCCATCAGGGACAGGATGATGACAAAAGGCGACAGCCCAAGGTTTTCGCCCTGCACCCTCGGTTCCACAAAGTTGCCTATTACCATGTTGACGCCGGTGACAACAAGAAAGGCGCCAATGATGGGGCCGGGGTCGGGGTAGAATTGCACCAGGGCAAAGAGCGTCACACCGCCGCCGGCCACGACGGATCCTATGGCCGGTATGAAATTTAGGATGAACGACAGCACGCCCCATACGATGGCAAAGTCGACGCCGATGATGGCCAGCAGTATGCCGACCAGCACGCCGGTGACCATGCTGGACAGGAACTTGATGCTCATGTAGCGGGCAACCTGCTTGACCACGTCGGCTATGATGGCCTGGATGCGGCCGGACATTTTGCCCGCAAAGGCCGTCTCAACACGGGTACGCATGTGGCCTATTTCAAGGAGCAGGAACACGGTGAGGAGGAGGACCATGGCCGTGTCGCCCAGGAAGGCGGCAGACGACTGGGACAGGGACAAGGCCCAGGACTGAACCTTCTGCCTGACGCCGAGCTGGTCCCACAGGTTCTGGAACAGGGATCGGTGCTCGTCGTAGGGCAGGGACAGAACAGAGGCCACGCGCTGGTATATTTCCGTGAAGCGTTCCTCGTACTTGGGGTACAGCGTGGCTATGGTGCTGATGCTGCCGGCCAATATGGCGCCGATAACGACCAGGCCCACGCTGATGAGCAGGAACACGATGATGATGGACAGCACGCGCGGCACTTTGAGCCGCTCGAACACGGCAATCAGGGGCTCAAGCACAAAGGCCAGCAGCACCGACACGACCAGGGCCAGCACGACCGGCTGGGCCAGCTTGAGCACGGCCGCCACCAGCATGAGCACGATGAGGCCGACCAGGAACAGGTTGGCCTTGGCGTAATTGAAACCTCTGAAGCGATCGCTGTCCATGCCGCAGGCCTCCCCGAGCCAGGATTAAAGTACCAAAGGAAAGGCCGCCAGGGAAGGGGTGCGCTCGATAGGGCTATCAGTTTAGCGCTGGGCGCTTTGCATGGACACGTATGCCTCGTCGCAGCCGGGCAGGGCGCGGACCTTGCCTAACCAGCCATCAGCCTCGCTTTTGGTGCCGTAGGGGCCGATGCGTATGCGGTACCAGGTGACCCCGTCTACGTCCTTCATGGTGATGATCGACGCAAGGCTTCTGGCCGCCAGGTCGCGCTGGAAATCCTCCGCCCGCGAACGGCTCGAGAAACTGGCAGCCTGTATCCAGTATTCGGTCACCGTGACCGTCTTTGGGGCGCTCGTAGCCACGGCGGGTTTTGATGCCGGCTTGACCGTGGTAGAGGGACTCGTTGGTTTGGTCGAGGTGGCGCCGGACGGAACAGGAGGCGCGGGCGTGTATGAGGTTCCGGACGGAGTGGCGGATGCGGCAGCCGGGGCGCTGGTCGTGGTCGTAACCGTGCCGGACAGAACCTCGGGGCTGGGCTTTTCCCCGTACGGTACCGTGGTGATGCTGATGACGGGGGCGGCCGGCTCGGTCCCGCTGGGTACGGGTGCCGGCTCGTTCTGGGCCATATAGACCGCAGGGGACGTGGTACGGGGCGGAGCGCTGCCAGCTATGAAGGCCGGAGCCTGGGCCGTCTGGTCTTTGGGCAGGAAGGCCACCACGGCTATGCCGGACGCCACAACCAGCACAATGGCTATCGATACGACGGTCCACAGGACCTTTCTGGTCTCAAGCGGCATGAAAAGCCCCCTCCCGGCGCCGCGTCGCCTGTCCAAAGCGCGCTCGCCACCTCAATTATCGGCAGGCAGGCGGCGAGCAGTTAGGGCCGAGTGTCCAGGATGGCGCGGGCCTGGCGCTCAAGCTCGGCGCGGCTGCCTGCGTTCCGCACAATCCGCCGTTTTTTGCCCAGACGGCGGCCGAGCTTCCACAGCTTGCGCTGGGAGGCTATGCGCCTGAGCGCAGCCCATACGGACAGTCCGTCCCTCCGGGCGCTCCGGCGCAGGCGAAGGAGCAGAGGAGCCCGTACCTCCAGGACCAGCTCGCAACGGCCCACTTGGGGCAGGCGGTACAGAAGGGCCGCGTTGACCAGCACCCGGCCTGAGCCGTCGGCGCCCAGAGCCTGGTCTATAGCCCTGTCGCACAGGCGCACCATCTCGGGGTGGATGATGGCCTCGTAGCGCTCAAGCAGGGCCGCGTCCGAAAAGACCAGGGTTCCTATGGCCTTGCGGTCGGGGTGGCCGTCCGGCAGGCGCAGGGCGCGGCCCAGGAGGCTTTCAACCTGGTCCAGGCGGTTTTCCAGGGCCCGGTGGCCCATGGCGTCCATCTCAACGTTGATCCAGCCGCGCTCGGCCAGGAGGGCGGCCAGCTCGCTTTTGCCCGTGCAGTACCCTCCAGTCAGTCCGACGATCAATGCATGGCTCCCCAGCTGTCCGCCGTTTCCACGCCCACGCGCAGAGGCACCGACAGGGCGTATGCCGACGCCATGGCCTCGGACACGGCCGCGCTGACGGCACCGGCCTGGGATGCGGGCGCCTCGATGATCAGCTCGTCGTGCACCTGCAGGAGGAGGCGTGCGTCGGGGAAGCGTAAGCGCAGGGCGTCGTCCACGCTGAGCATGGCCAACTTCATTATATCGGCCGCCGAGCCCTGGATCGGGCTGTTGACGGCTACCCGTTCGGCCGCCTGGCGCTCGTTCGCGTTGCGCGAGTCTATGCCGCGAACCGGCCGGCGCCTGCCCAGTATGGTCGACACGTAGCCGTTGCGTTTGGCCGTTTCCACGGTGTCGCGCACGAAGGCTGCCACGCCAGAGTAGCGGGCAAAATACGCGTCTATGAATTTGGATGCGTCGGAGCGGCTGATGCCCAGCTCCTGCGCCAGGCGGAAGGCGCCCATGCCGTATATCACGCCAAAGTTGATGGTTTTGGCGGCGCGACGCTCGGATTGGCTCACCTGGTCCTCGGGCTTGCCCAGGATCAGGGCGGCCGTGCGCCGGTGTATATCCGCGCCCTCGATGAACGCTTTGCGCAGTTCCTCGTCGCCTGACAGATGGGCAAAGACCACGAGCTCTATCTGGGAATAGTCGGCAGATATGAGAACCTTGCCCGGAGCCGCAACGAAGGCCTTGCGTATGCGGCGGCCTTCCTCCTCGCGCACCGGTATGTTCTGGAGATTGGGGTCTCGGCTGGACAGACGGCCAGTGGCCGTGCCGGTCTGCACGTAGTGGGTGCGCACGCGAGGATCGTCCCCCGTAATGGCCAGGAGGGCGTCCACATAGGTGCTCTTGAGTTTCTGGAGACCCCGGTGACGGAGTATCAGTGCGGGCACGGGGTCGTCCCTGGCAAGGTCCTCGAGCACGGATATGTCCGTGCTGTAGCCTGTTTTGGTCTTTTTCCCGGATTCCAGCTTGCGCTCCACAAAGAGCACGTCCTGCAGCTGCTTGGGCGAATTCAGATTGAACTCGTGGCCAACCAGCTTCCACGCCTCGGTCTGCACAGCGGCCAGGTCCTTTTCCAGTTCCGCGCCCTGGGCGGCGAGCGTGGTTCTGTCCAGGAGTATGCCTTCCCGTTCCATGCGCGATAGAAGGCCAAGCACGGGCATTTCCAGGTCGGTCATCAGTGACGAGAGTCCTCGGCGCTCCAGTTCCGGCTCCAACACGGACTTCAGCCTGAGGGCAAGGTCAGCGTCCTCGGCGGCGTACGCGGCGGCCTTATCAAGCGCTACCGACGAGAACACGGAGCCCTTGGGCACGACATCCACGTAACTGGTGCCGGCAAAGCCCAACCAGCCCTGGGCCAGGGCTTCCAGCTTGAGGGAATCGCGCTCGGGGTCTATAAGCCAGGCGGCTATCATGGTGTCCCAGGGTTTGCATCGGACAGCGCAGCCCCAGTTTTCCATAACATGCGTGTCGAATTTGAGGTTCTGGCCGACCATGCACAGCGCAGGATCGCCAAGCAGAGGGGCCACTATGGCTCGGGCGTCGTCCGCTGACAGACACTCGGCGTCCGGGGACGACAGGGGCACGTAGCAGGCCGAGCAGGGTTCCACGGCCAGGGAGAAACCCACGGGCAGGGCGCGCATCTCGTCCAGGCTGTCCGTCTCGCAGTCGAACGCGAAGGTCCCGGCCTTGCGCGCGCGTTTGACCCAGTCGCGCAACCTGTCGGGATCGGTTACGGCCTCCCAGGAGCCGGGGCGGGAAAATTCAGGGGGCAGGGCGGGAGCCGGGAAGAGTTCCTGGGACACAGGCTGTGCCTGCGCCGCCCGGGGCCCTGCCGCCTCCCTGGCCCCGGGCGGCGGCACCAAGAGGCCGTCCGCAGCCTTGCGCGTGGCCAGGCTCCTCATGCCCTCGCGCATGAACACGGCGCTGGCCGCGTCCCTGTCCAGGGCTGCCACTTCCAGCCAGGAAACGCCGGGCTGGGGCAGGGGGGCGTCCGCCGCCAGCGTTATCAGGCGGCGGGATAGATGGGCGCTTTCCTTGCCGGCTTCCAGTTTCTTTTTCAGACTGTCCGGCTTGACCTCGTCCAGGCGCTCCCAGATGGCGTCAAAGGACCCGAACTCGCCAAGGAGCTTGAGCGCCGTCTTGTCGCCCACGCCCGGGACGCCGGGTACGTTGTCCGACGCGTCTCCGGTCAGGGACAGGTAGTCCAGGATGCGCTGGGGCGGCACTCCCCACTCGGCGTGTACCTCGGCCTCGCCCAGGACCAGAAAGCCCTGGTCCCTGTCCGGCCGCAGGGCCTTGACCGGTCCGCCGACCAGCTGGAGAAGGTCCTTGTCGCCCGACACGATATAGCACGGCCGCCCTTCGGCCCTGCAACGCTCGGCCAGGGCGGCTATAAGGTCGTCCGCCTCAAAGCCGTCCTCGCGCAGGACGCTCACCCCGAGAAGCTTCAGGGCTTCTTCCACCAGCGGGACCTGCTCGTGGAGGTCCTCGGGCGTTTTCTGCCTGGTTGCCTTGTACGCGTCGTACATGGCGTGGCGGAACGTGGGCACGCGGGAGTCGAACACGGCTGCCAGGGCCCCTGGCTTGAACTGGTCCCACAGCTGGAACAGGGAACGGAAAAATCCGAATACAGCCGACACGTTGCGCCCCGACGGGCTCCGCAAGGGACGGGAAATGAAGGCGTAATACGATCGGTAGATGATACCGTACGCGTCCAATAGGTACAGGGCTTCCATGCGCCCAGCATAGCCTCATGGCGGTGCGGGGGCAAGCGTTTACGCGCTGGCTTATGGCTGGGGGTCAGCCCTTGATGTCCAAGGCGGTGGGTTCGGGCTGGTCGGCGTATACGCTCTTTTTTTTGGTGTATGGATTGCTGATGGACATGATCTTGTGCCTGAGCATGTCCATGCGCTGGCGGAGGAGGGAGCGGTTCTCGGCGTTGCGGGCGGCGACTTCTTCCTTGAGGGTGTCCAGGGTGCCCTTGAGCTCGGTGATGCCCTCGGGCTCTGCCCCCGCGTAGGCGACGCGGTACATGTCCTCAAGGGGGTCTATGACCTTCTGCACGGAGTACAGCTCCGCGACTATGCCCTGCTCGAGCTCGACATGGGCCACCAGGGCGTCCACGTCGTCGCGTTCTATATCGCTTTTCTGGCGGTCCAGGAGCTCGAGATAGGCCTGGAACTTGTCCCGTTGCCGGGCCAGAAGCTCGCGGAAGCGTTTAAGGACGGCTACCCGTTCGTCCAGCTCGGCTTTCGGAAGCGTCCGCGCCATGGGGGCTATCCGGCTATGTTGACGCCCTGGACCCGTTCGGAGCCCTGGGCCTGGGTGGCTGCCACGGCCCATGCGCCCCGGAGCTCGTCCAGGAGGTCGCGGATTGAGCGGACCCGGGAGGCGTCCTTGGCGATGTTGGCTTCCATGAGCTCGCGGTTGAAATACACATACAGGGAGAAAAGGTCGTGGGCAAGCTGGCCGCCTGCCTCAAAGTCCAGGCTGGCCATCAGCTCGGTGATGATGTCTTGGACATGGAGTATGATCGTCCCGCAGCGCTCGATATCGGCCGGTTTGGGGCCCTTGGAAAGGAGTTCCACGGCGCGGTCGCACTGTTTGACCGCTTCCTCGTAGAGCATGACGACCAGCTGGCCAGGACTCGCGGTCTTGACGCGGGTTTCGCGGTACGCGGCTAACGGATTCTGGTTCATGTCGAGCCCCCTCCCGATATACGTTCTTTACATTTATCGGCAACGCCAGCTATGCCCTTGAGGGCTTTGTTCCCATGCCGGCGCAGGGTACGAGCAAAACAAGAGGTTCCCAGTAGCCTGTCAGTCATCCAGGCGGCCTTTCTCTATCCATGTTTCTATGGTCCGGTACGCGTCGTTGATGCGCGCGCTGGTTTCCGTGGCTTTCTTGAGGGCGGCAGGGTCATGGCCGTGCCTGTCCGGGTGGTGCGCCTTGAGAAGGCGCTTGTAGGCTGCCTTGACCGAGGCAAAATCGGCGCCGTGCGATAGGCCCAAGGCGGCGTACGCGTCCAGGAGGCGTTTGGGCGGTCCCGAGTGGGGGCGGTTCCTGGCCCTGAGCTCTTCCTCGGCCCGGGCGCGTGCGTCGCGCTGGGCGCGCAGTCGCTCGGCTTTTTCACGGTCGTCTTCCAGGAAGGCGTCCAGCTCGTCCATGGCATCGTCCAGGAAGGGGTCGCCCGAGCGTCCGCGGCCGGGCTCGGAGAAGGGCTGGTCGTCTTCATCCGGGGTAACAAAGGATTTAAGCAGCCTGCCCAGACGGTCGAATATCTGATCCACGCGTGGCCTCGCCGGAAAACGGTCGTTGAAGTGCGGGAAAGCCGTTTCCGGTTTCTCCGCGCCGCCTGCCAGGAACCCAACGGGGTGCGGCGGCGTTTCTAGCAGGCTGTTAAAAAAGCCGCCATCGGCTTTTCAACATCCTGTGAAGGGTCGGGCGCGGCTTGGCAACGGCGTCCGCCCGGCTATACTGTAATGAAGGCGGGCCCGGAGGGCAAGGCGGGCCCCCGCTTGGAGGTAGGATGGACGGCACGACGCCGCGCATTGCCGTGTACGGCGGGATCAACGTGGACATACAGGCGCGGTGCGCGTCTGCGTACCGGGCGGGTGACTCCAATCCCGGCTCGGTGGGCGTAGCGGCGGGCGGGGTGGGTCGCAACCTGGCCGCCAACCTGGCTGGCCTCGGCGCTCGCGTGAGCCTGGTCAGCGTCTTTGGGGACGACGACGAAGCGGCCATGCTGAAAGCAGACTGCGCCGCCCGCTGCGTGGATTGCTCGCGGTCGCTTGCCGTATCCGGGCTGCCGAGCTGCCGCTATCTCTGCCTCTTGGACGCCGACGGTACCCTGGTGGGCGCCGTGGCCGACATGGACGCCATAGACCGGTTCGGTCCCGATGAACTGTTGCGACTGGCCACGGCCGGCGATGAGGCGGACGCCTTGGTCCTGGACGCCAACCTGCCGGCCGACACCCTGGCAGCGGCGGCAGCGCGCTGGCGGGACAAGCCGGTGATCCTGGACCCGGTGTCGGTGGCCAAGGCTCCCAGGGCGCTCTCCGCCTTGCCTCATCTGGCCATGCTGAAGCCCAACCGAGCGGAGGCCGCGGCCCTGGCCGGCTTTCAGCCAGGTGGCCTTGCAGAAGCCCTGGCCGCCGCCCGGGAAATCCGGAAACGGGGCACGGGCGCCGTGTTCGTGAGCCTCGGGCCCGGCGGGCTGGCCTGGTCGTCGCCGGAAGGAGAGGGCAGGGCGCTGCCGCCGGACATGCCGGTCGTCAACGTGTCCGGAGCCGGTGACGCGGCGGGAGCCGCCCTTGCGTGGTCAGCGGCCCTGGGGTATACAGCGGAAAAAGCGGCGGTGCTTGCCATAACGGCGGCCGCCCTGTGCGCGGCGTCGCCGGAGCCCGTACGCGCGGGCGTCAGCGCGGCCGTCTTGGAGGAAGCGTCGAAAGGAGCACATAGTGAACGACTATCTTGACATCGCGCCCGAGGTTGCCCAGGCCTTGAAGGCCGGCCGGCCCGTGGTAGCCCTCGAGTCGACCATCATTTCCCACGGCATGCCCTATCCCCGCAACGCGGATACGGCGCTCGAGGTCGAGGCGGTGATACGGGACAACGGCGCTGTGCCCGCGACCATAGCCATACTGGGAGGCAGGCTCAAGGCCGGCCTGACAGAGGCAGACATACGCCGCCTTGGCGAGGCTGGCCACGCCGTGGCCAAGGTCAGCCGCCGCGACCTGCCGGGCATAGTGGCCGGGGGTGCGGACGGTGCAACCACGGTGGCCGGAACCATGATCATAGCGGCTATGGCCAATATACGCGTTTTTGCCACCGGGGGCATAGGCGGCGTGCACCGTGGCGCGGAGCGCACCATGGACGTTTCCGCCGACCTGGACGAGCTGGCGCGCACGGACGTTGCCGTGGTGTGCGCCGGGGCAAAGAGCATCCTGGACATACCCAAGACCCTGGAATACCTGGAGACCAAGGGCGTGCCGGTGCTTGTGTACCGATGGGACGAGTTTCCGGCCTTCTACACCTCCAGCTCGGGCGTACCTGCCCCGGCCCGCATGGACGACGCAAAGGCGATAGCCGCCATGCTGTTCGCCAAAAGGCGGCTCGGATTCCCCGGCGGGGCCGTGATAGCCAATCCCATACCCAACGCCAACGAGATGGCGCCCGCGGTGATCAACGAGGCCATAGACCGCGCCGTGGCCGAGGCGGAGGCTACGGGCGTGCGTGGCAAGGACGTCACGCCCTTCCTCTTGGCCCGCGTCAAGGACCTGACCGGGGGAGACAGCCTTGAGTCCAACATAGCCCTGGTCAAGAACAACGCCCGTCTGGCGGCTGAGCTGGCGGCCGAGCTGGCGGCCATGGAACGCGGCTAGCGTCTGCCCGGAGGCCGAACTTTTCAACGGGGGCCCGCGCGTGCTATAGTCGCCGGCATGGCACGAACGGGCTCGCATCAATACGACGAATCCAAGATCAAGACACTCTCATCCCTCGAGCACATACGGCTCCGCACCGGCATGTATATCGGGCGCCTGGGCTCCGGCGCCAACCCGGATGACGGCATATACATCCTTCTTAAGGAAGTGGTGGACAACGCCGTGGACGAATTCATCATGGGCTACGGCAAGCGCATCACCGTGGCCCTGAAGGACGGCGTGGTCAGCGTCCGAGACCGTGGCCGGGGCATACCCCTGGGCAAGGTGGTTGAGTGCGTGTCGGTGATCAATACCGGCGCCAAGTACAATGACGACGTGTTCCAGTTTTCCGTGGGCCTCAACGGGGTGGGCACCAAGGCCGTCAACGCATTGTCGTCCAGCTTCCGCGTGGTGTCCTACCGGGAAGGCCGTTTTTTTGAGGCCAGGTTCGAGCGCGGACAGCTGCTCGGAAAAAAGGAAGGAGCGGCGGGCAGGGAGCCGGACGGCACCCTCGTGGAGTTCACGCCCGACCCCGATATTTTCGGCGAGTTTGCGTACAACATGGAGTTTGTTGAAAAACGCATGCGCCACTACGCCTACCTGAATTCGGGACTGACCCTGGACCTGAACGGGCAGGAATTCCGTAGCGAGAACGGCCTTCTGGACCTGCTTAAGGACGAAACGGGCGACGACGTGCTGTACGACGCCGGCTACTGGCGCGGCGACAAGATGGAATTCTCCTTCACCCACACCAACAACTACGGCGAGGAGTATTTCTCGTTCGTCAACGGCCAGTTCACGTCGGACGGCGGCACCCACCTGTCCGCCTTCAGGGAGGGCTTTCTCAAGGCGGTCAACGAATTTTTCCAGGCGTCCTACCGGGGCGAGGACGTGCGCGAGGGCATAGCCGCGGCGGTGGCGGTCAAGCTCAAGAATCCCATGTTTGAGAGCCAGACCAAGAACAAGCTGGGGAATGGCGACATCAAGCCCTGGATACTCCAGGAAGTGAAGCGCGGCGTTGACGAGTATCTCAGGCGCAACCCCACGGCGGCCAAGCGCCTCCAGGACAAGATAGCCCATAACGAGAAGCTCAGGACCGAACTCAACATCGTGAAGAAGGAGGCCCGGGAGGCCGCCAAGAAAATCGAGCTTAAGATACCCAACCTGAAGGACTGCAAGCTCCACCTGGACGACGGGGGCGACGGCGAGCACTCCACCATCTTCCTGACCGAGGGCCAGTCGGCGTCCGGCTCCATGGTGTCTGCGCGGGACGTGTACACCCAGGCCATCTTCAGCCTGCGCGGCAAGGTTGAGAACATGTACGGCATGAAGCGCACGGCCATATACAAAAACGAGGAGCTGTACAACATGATGATGGCCCTCGGCATCGAGAACGACATCGAAGGCCTGCGCTACGGACGCATCGTCATTGCCACGGACGCCGACTACGACGGTTTCCACATACGCATACTCCTGCTTACGTTTTTCCTGACATTTTTCGAGGAGCTGGTCACCCAGGGGCGCGTGTTCATTCTGGAGACGCCCATATTCCGCGTGCGTACCAAGAAGGAAACCGTGTATTGCTACAGCGCTAGGGAGCGGGACGACACGGCGACCCGCCTCGGATCGAACGCCGAGGTGACGCGGTTCAAGGGCCTTGGAGAGATCAGCCCCAAAGAATTCGGCCAGTTCATAGGCGACGACATGCGCCTGGTCACGGTTGACGTGCAGACGCTCAAGACGGTTCCCGAGATCCTGGGCTTTTACATGGGCAAGAACACCCCGGAGCGCCGGGGCTTCATTATGGAGAACCTGGTCAACGATCTGTAAGGGCCGGGCCTTCAGGCCCGTCTCGCCGCCACTACTGAAAACAAGGTGATAGGATGGCTTACGTCAAGAAGCTCTTCAGGGACAATTTTCTCTACTATGCCAGCTACGTGATCAAGGACCGCGCCATACCGGATCTGGACGACGGCCTCAAGCCCGTCCAGCGGCGCATACTCCACACCCTGTTCGAGGCGGACGACGGCAAGTTCCACAAGGTCGCCAACATCGTCGGCTCGTGCATGAAGTACCACCCGCACGGCGAC